>CAZLHR010000069.1:0-1871 GCA_964559685.1 uncultured Lishizhenia sp. | reverse complement strand
CTTCCTTTGCCTGATCATCAGACAAAACGGGAGTTAAAATGAAAACAGTTTCGTAAGAATTCATAGTGTTAAAATTAAATTAATTAAAAATTTGGGGTGCAAAGATACATATTTCCTTTAGAAAATAAAAGAATAAATTTGATTTAGAACCAATAATCAGTGATTTTCTTTGCTTAGAGTTAAATAACATTCCTTTGACAGAATTAAAAATAACTGTACAAGTCTTTCTTTATTCAATTTTTAATACTTTCGAGAAAAATAATTTACCCATGAAAAAAATTTTCTTATTTTCCTTTGTACTTGGTGTTTTCTCCTCTTTTTCCCAAAAAAAGGAACTTACTCTGAAGGACGCTGTCATGCAACAATGGAGAAGTTTTCGTCCAGATTACGTCAATAATTTTCAATGGATTCCCGGAACGGATGGTTATTCTTACCTCAGTAAAAATTGGCAAACTTTATACCTCTCGTCAGTTAATAGTGAAAAAGAATTGGAAGCACTTACCATTCAACAATTCAACGAAACTATGAAATTGCAATTTAATGGTTTCATGGATTTAAATTGGTTGAATAAAGATCAATTTATTTTAACCGATGGAAAAGTCTATGTGAAATATACGCTGAGTTCAAAAACAGGTGTGATTCTTCAACAACTTCCTGAGGCAGCTGAAAACGCCACACCCCATCATGCTAGCAATAGCATCGCTTACACCATTGAAAACGACTTATACCTCAACGGAAAAGCTATCACCAAAAATAAAAACAAGAACATTGTATCCGGACAATCCATTGCGCGCAATGAATTTGGTATTTCAAATGGGATTTTTTGGTCTGAAAACGGCACTTATTTAGCTTTTTATCAGAAAAATGAAACGAATGTCCACAATTATCCGCTCTTGGATATAAATCCTACCCCTGGAGAACTAGTTTCTATTAAATACCCAATGACTGGACAAAAATCCGAGGAACCTCGTGTAGGAATTTATAATATCAAGAAAAATAAAACCGTGTATATTAATCCAAGAGGTGCTAAAGACGATTATTTTACCAATTTAACATTCACGCCAAATGAGAAATACCTTGTTGTTGCTGAAGTAAATCGCGACCAAAATCACATGTGGTTGAATGTGTATGATGCTAAGTCTGGAAAATTTGTAAAAACACTTTTCGAAGAAACAAACGACAAATGGGTTGAGCCTGAGCATCCGGCTTATTTTCCAAGTAAAGCATCGACTAATTTCATTTGGATTTCAGAAAAAAGTGGCTTCGACAACTTATATTACTACGATTTTGAAGGAAAACTTATCAAACAATTAACAAATCATGAATTTGTGGTAAAAGACATTTTGACCACCAGCGAAGATGGAAAGAAAATCTATTACACTTCTACCGGACCAAATCCTATGAATACACTTGTATATTCTGTTGATTTGGATGGAAATTCATCGTTGGTAACTCGCGAAGAGGGAACACATACTTTTTCCTTATCTGCCGATGGAGCGTATTATTACGATGCGTTTTCAAGCGGAACGATGCCCCACAAGGCAATGTTGTGGACAACGAATGGGAAAATGGCAAAGCCCTTAATTACCTCAAAAGAAAAATTGGATGATTACGTGATTGGGCAAACAGAAATTGGAACTATCAAAGCCAAAGATGGCGCTGATTTATACTACCGCATGATTAAACCAGCAAATTTTGACCCTTCTAAAAAATATCCGGTGATGGTTTATGTGTATGGTGGACCTCATGCGCAAATGGTCACGAATTCTTGGTTGTATGGAGCCAATTTATGGATGCATTGGATGGCAAATCAGGGTTATATCGTATTTACTTTAGACAATCATGGATCTGGAGAAAGAGGTTTTGCCTTT
>CAZLHR010000068.1:0-3158 GCA_964559685.1 uncultured Lishizhenia sp. | reverse complement strand
GTCAATCATTACCTCATGAATAGGTGATAATTGCAACCCTCTTTCCAATAAATTATCGAATTCCTTTGGCTCATACAAAATAGATGCACCAGAACCTCCTAACGTATAGGAAGGTCGAATACAAAGCGGAAATCCAAATTCCTGTGCGATTTCTTTTCCTTCTAAAAATGATTTTGCTGTTTTTTGTGGCGCCATCGGAACACCAATTTCCATCATCAATTCTCGGAAAGCTTCACGGTTTTCTGTAATTTCAATTGCGTTTATATCTACACCAATAATCCTTACGCCGTGCTCTTCCCATATACCCATTTCATCACACTTGATGCATAGATTCAAGGCAGTTTGTCCGCCCATTGTTGGTAACACTGCATCAATTTTGTGATTCTTAAGAATTTCAACAATACTCTCCGGCTCCAACGGTTGTAAGTAAACATTGTCAGCAACAACCTTGTCCGTCATTATGGTAGCAGGATTGGAATTGATTAACGTTACTTCTATTCCTTCTTCTCTTAATGATCGTGCGGCTTGAGAACCGGAATAATCAAACTCACAGGCTTGACCAATAACAATCGGTCCACTTCCGATAATCAGAATGGATTTGATGGATGAATCTTTTGGCATAGAGATTTCAATTTACATTTTCTTCGAAGCGATCGTTCGCTGCAAATTGAGTGCAAATTTAACTTATGGTATTTGAAATTCCTTAATAAAATCAAACTCTTTTTGAACAATTTAAAAATAGTTGTTAATTACCTTTATCAGCAAAAAGCACGTAATTTTATACTTGAATGGAATCAACTTTACCAAGATTAACTGTCACTCAAAATGAAATTAGTTTGAGCTATATCAAATTTGGTGAAGGTGGACCATTTATTGTCGCACTGCATGGACATGGGCGAGTCGCAGAAGATTATTTATTTTTGAAAAACCAGGGAATTGTTATATCAATTGATTTATTCTTTCATGGTCAATCAAAATTTCCCGAGGAAAGGATTGAAAAAAATCCCCTTACATCAAAGGAATTTCATGATCTTTTTAAATTGATTTTAAAAAATGAAGGTGTAAAAAAATATCATTTAGTGGCATTTTCTCAAGGAGGACGATTTGCCTTATCCCTTTTACCTCAAGAAATTTCAAATTGTCTATCTATTCAATTAATTTCTCCAGATGGAATGGATAACAATAGTTTTTATAACCGAATGTCTCGATTACGATTGGCAAGGAATTTATTCATTCGATGGGAGAAGAAACCTCGAAAACTTATAACATTTGCGGGCTTAGGAAGAAATCTAGGGTTTGTTAGACCAAAAGTACATGCGTTCGTGAAAAAATTTGCCGCTGATCATGAGAGTTTTGCTCGTGCTTCTAAAACTTGGAGAGGATTTAGGAACATTCAACCTATTGAACATCAAATAAAATCAGCTTTACGTGTAAATAAAGTAATTTTTGTAGTAATCATGGGAAAATATGATCAGGTAATTAGAACTAAACAAGCGATTTCGTTTTTAAGAAGAATTGAGCAGCCTAATTCTCTCATAGAATTAGATTGCGGACACGATTTCTTTAATGAGAAGAATTTAGAGACATTGCGAAATTTACTCATTATAAAATAAAAAAGGCTGCCCATTGGAACAGCCTTTTAACGATTATAAGCTTTGATTATTTATCCTTAACTTCTTCAAAATCAACATCTGTTACTTCATCCGTCGCCGAACCGGAATCGTTACCTGCGGATTGACTATCACTTGCACCACCTTGTGCATTTGCAGCGTTGTACATATCTTGAGAGGCCGATTGAAACACCTCATTTAACTTGTCCATTGCTGGTTGCAGATTGACGGCATTTCTTAAGTCATACTCTTTTTTCAATTCCGCCAAGGCTTCTTCAATTTGTTGTTTTTTATCTTCCGGCAATTTATCTCCGTACTCTTTTAATTGTCTTTCCGTTTGAAAAATCGTAGAATCAGCCTTATTAAATAACTCTACCTCTTCTCTCTTCTTTTTATCTGCATCTGCATTTGCCTCAGCTTCTGCCTTCATGCGTTGGATTTCCTCGTCTGAAAGACCAGAAGAAGCCTCTATTTTAATAGATTGTTGTTTTCCAGTTCCTTTATCTTTCGCGGAAATATTCATGATACCATTAGCGTCGATATCAAACGTCACTTCAATTTGAGGAACTCCTCTTGGCGCTGGTGGGATATCAGTCAATTGAAAACGTCCAAGCGTTTTATTGTCGTTAGACATAGGACGTTCTCCTTGCAAAACATGTATATCCACCGACGGTTGATTGTCAGAGGCTGTTGAAAAAACTTCAGATTTTTTCGTTGGAATGGTTGTATTTGCCTCAATTAATTTAGTCATTACCCCACCCATAGTTTCTATTCCAAGAGAAAGTGGAATAACATCCAGAAGTAATACGTCTTTTACTTCACCTGTTAGAACTCCACCTTGGATAGCGGCACCAATCGCAACTACTTCGTCTGGATTCACACCTTTAGAAGGAGCTTTGCCAAAAAATCGTTGTACAGCATCTTGAATCACTGGAATTCTAGTTGAACCACCAACCAATATTACTTCATCAATATCACTTGGTTGTAATCCTGCATTTTTCAAAGCAGAACGACAAGGAGCAATAGTTCTTTCCACAATCTCAGAAATTAACTGTTCAAATTTTGAACGTTGTAGCGTACGTACCAAGTGTTTTGGAATTCCATTCACCGGCATGATATACGGTAAGTTTATTTCCGTCGAAGTTGTTGATGATAATTCAATTTTTGCTTTTTCAGCTGCTTCTTTCAATCGTTGTAAAGCCATTGGATCTTTTCTTAAGTCGAGACCTTCATCCGCTTTAAACTCGTCAGCCAACCAAGCAATGATAGCCTCATCAACATCATCTCCACCTAAATGTGTATCTCCATCTGTTGACAAGACCTCAAAAACTCCATCTCCTAACTCCAATATAGAAACGTCATGTGTTCCGCCACCAAAGTCGAAAACTACGATTTTCTGGTCAATTCCTTTTTTGTCTAATCCATAAGCGAGGGCCGCGGCCGTTGGCTCGTTAATAATTCTTTTTATGGTAAGCCCTGCAATTTCTCCAGCTTCTTTTGTTGCTTGACGTTGTGCATCATTAAAATATGCAGGAACCGTAACAACAG
>CAZLHR010000067.1:0-3960 GCA_964559685.1 uncultured Lishizhenia sp. | reverse complement strand
AACTAAATCAACTAATCTATTCTCTCCAAAAAATAAATCATCAGCAGAAACATACAACGCTTTTCTACTGTCTAAATTTTCTTTAATGTATTGCAGAATAAGAGTTGTCTTTCCAACTCCTCTTGGCCCTACAATGCCTATCATACGATTATCCCAAACTATTTTTTCATACAAATAGCGCTTGAAATCTGTGGTTGTATGCTCTAACAGTGTTTCAAATTTTTGGTAAAGTACTTTCATATTCGAATTGTAATTTCCAAACAAATATACAAAAGCATAATTAATTTAACAATATAATTTAAAAATGCTTATCGAATAGTGCAAAAAAAATAATTTATAAAAACCAACTTATTCCATCGGACGAATTTGAAATAGGTTTTTGGAAAAGGTTTGATAGTTTCTGTGGTTGTTGCGCAACTAACACAACTTACAACAAATGAACTTTACTAAGCAAGGACTTTCCTCCTAAATAATCGATAGCAAATGAATATGGCATACATTCTTTTTTAATGGTGTTGTTTAACGCAGGTCATATCATTAAGATACGAAAAATATAGATTCATTTAGTAACAAAAACCATCTTTAATGCTAATGGATCAACATCAGCTAACTTGAATTCCTTGTTTCACGAACTACTCAAAACGGAAATTTAAATATGCAACGCTCTATTCTCTGTTGCTGCGAGTGCGGCTTCCTTAACGCCTTCTGAATACGTTGGGTGAGGGTGGCAAATACGTGCCATGTCTTCGGCTGATGCACGGTATTCCATTGCGGTAACAGCTTCCATTATTAAATCAGCAACGCGTGGACCAATCATGTGAACGCCAAGTACTTCATCCGTGGTTTTATCTGCTAATATTTTAATAAATCCTGCAGTGTCCATGCTAGCACGAGCGCGACCAAGTGCTTTAATAGGAAAATTCCCCACTTTATATTCTATTCCTGCAGTTTTTAATTCTTCTTCAGTTTTGCCTACAGCGGCTACCTCCGGCCAAGTATAAACCACGCCAGGAATTAGGTTGTAATTCAAATGAGGTTTTTGACCCGCTATTAATTCTGCTACATAGACACCTTCCTCTTCTGCTTTGTGAGCTAACATAGCACCACGCACCACATCACCAATGGCGTAGATGTGTGAAATAGCTGTTTGTAAATGGTCATTTACCTCAACTTGTCCACGTGCATTCGCAGCAAGACCTGCATTCTCAAGTGCCAAACCTTCCGTAAAGGCTTTTCGTCCCACAGCAACCAAGCAATAATCAGCCTCAAAAGTCACTTCCTCGTTCTTTTTGTTTAGAGCTGTTAAAACGACTGATTTTCCCTTGTTTTCTACTCTCTGTACGCGATGTTCCATTTGGAACTTGAATCCTTCTTTTTTCAAGATTTTCATCATTTCCTTGCCGATGGATCCGTCCATAGTTGGCAATAGGGTAGGTGCAAATTCGACAACTTCAATTTCTGTTCCCAAACGACCATAAACGGAGCCTAATTCTAGGCCGATTACCCCTGCACCAATCACAATCATTTTCTTTGGAATTTCCTTTAAATTCAGTGCCTCTGTTGAGGTAATGATGCGCTTTTTATCAGGTTCCATTCCTGGAAAAAAATTAGGTTTAGAGCCTGTAGCAATGATAATATTCTTTCCAGTTATCTGGTTAGCATTTCCTTCAGTCGTAGTAATTTTGATAGTATGTTGATCTACAAAAGAACCAATGCCAGTGTGTACATCAATTTTGTTCTTATCCATTAAAAACTTCACTCCCGCGCACGTTTGACTCACCACTTCGTTTTTACGCTGAATCATTTGTGTAATATTAGCTTTGAGTCCCTTGACTTCTATACCATGCTCAGCAAAATTATGAGTGGCATTGTGGAAGTGCTCGGAAGAATCTAATAACGCTTTTGATGGAATACATCCAACATTCAAACAAGTACCACCGAGTGTGGAATATTTTTCAATAATCGCTGTTTTCAAACCCAATTGGGCACATCGGATTGCCGAAACATATCCTCCAGGTCCTGAACCTATAATAACAACATCGTAAGCACTCATACACAAATATTTTTCACAAAGTTAAGGAAGAAAATGAGGAATTGAAAACCTTTATTTAAAAGTGCTTATTTGTCTTTTTTCTTAGACTTTACCTCCTTATCCGTCACGAAAACATACCTTGCTCCAAGAAAGAGTGTTGTTACTGGAAAACGAACTCCCGAGATCGGGGTTAGAATTTGATATCCCGTTGATAAGTGCAATTGAAGCACTTTGAAACCAATCGAAGGAGTAATTCCTGCCATGTAATTTTCATGAAGATCTGCACGTAGATTTCCAGCTATTCCATAAGTAAGTCCAAAGGTGCCTGATTTATACCATGTCCCCATGTCGAATCCAATTATGGTTTTTAAGGATTGTTGTTCTTGTCCTATAGCGGCATTTGCACCACCATGAATAGCCATTATGGTGGAGTTTTTCCACTTTCCCTTTTTCCATTGCCGTTCCATTCCCGCTTCAAGCGTATAATAGCGACCAGCTTGTATTCCAATATAAGGTCCCGTTCGAATAACTGTTTTAGGTTCAGGTTTTTTCCAGAATTGACCATAAGAACTTGAGGTAATCAATAAAAAGAATGCTAAGACTACTTTCATTTGCTTTTTTTAATGATTTCAATGGCTTCTTTTTCGGAAATATTGTATTGCTCAGCTAGTTCTCTTGCTTTTATGAGATCTTCTTTGGATATATCAGGATTGCTCTCAATTTCCTCATCTTTCTTTTCATTTTCCTTTCCCGATTGAAATTTGTACAAATAGGTTTCGGTTGCACCGGGGATTGTTTTAGATACAAATTCAGTGGAAAATCTATAAAGCAAAGAGTTTTCTTTGGTGTCATAAGAAATAAATTTTTCTTCTTTATCCATCGAGGTCATGAACATCAGCATACTCCCAGTAAAGTATAAGAATTTTGCTGTACCAATGATGCCACCTGCTATTCTATTGGGTGTGGAAAGCATGGCAGCCTTGATTACTTTTTCAAGCGCTTTTCCCGCAAAGTAAACACCAACACCGACACAAATAAGTAATACGATAAAAATAAGCGGCGGCAAGAATTCAGGCTCTTCCTGTTGTGTATCAACAAACACCGCGGTGAGCTGATCAGAAAATGTGAATGCTGCATAAAGGCCAACAAACAATGCTAGGATTGTAAAAATTTCCATAATGAAACCATTTCTGAAGCCTTTATATGCTCCATAAACAAGGGGTATGGCGATTATTATGTCTAAAAAATTCACTTCACAAATGAACTAAAAATGATAAATGGTTTAATATCTTATCTTCAAATCTTCTGAACATAGCGTTGTGAGAATTACCTTTGTTGAAATAAGTAAATAATTATGCTCACGCCCTACAACGATGATTATTTTATGAAGCAAGCCTTAGAGGAGGCGAAAAAGGCTTTTGATGCGAAGGAAGTTCCTGTGGGAGCAGTAATAGTAGCAAAAAATCAAATAATTGCAAGGGGTCATAACCTCACAGAGACCTTGAACGATGTTACAGCGCATGCCGAAGTACAAGCGATAACTGCCGCCGCACAATATTTAGGAGCGAAATACTTGAAAGGTTGTACACTCTATGTTACGCTGGAGCCTTGTTGCATGTGTGCAGGCGCGCTCTATTGGTCTCAAATTGATAGAATTGTTTTTGGAGCGCGCGATGAAAAAAGAGGGGCAGGTACAGTTGGTAAATCACTTTATCATCCTACCACACTTGTTCAAAATGGAATAATGGAAGCCGAATGTTCTAATCTTTTGAAAGCTTTTTTTTCAGCTATACGTTAGCGTCGAGAACGAATTAACACAAACGTTTGAATTACTAAGAAAAGCAAAAAAACACCTAAGAAATAAAGTACAAGAGGAAGATCATCTCGGGTGTAAATCAAGGCTAATGCAACCGTTAGGAAAAATAACA
>CAZLHR010000066.1:0-4254 GCA_964559685.1 uncultured Lishizhenia sp. | reverse complement strand
AGTTAGAAGATTTAGTAGATAATAAAGGCTTAACATTTGGAATGAATGTTGCAAAATATAAATTAGATAAAGACTAGTAGTCATGAGACACGGAAATAAAGTAAATCATTTAGGTAGAAAGACTGGTCACAGAAAGGCTATGCTTTCAAACATGGCGTGTTCATTAATTGAGCACAAACGAATTACTACAACTCTTGCTAAAGCGAAAACGTTGCGTGTATTTGTTGAGCCAATCCTTACAAAGTCTAAGGACGATTCAACACATTCTCGACGTGTAGTTTTTTCATACCTTCAAAACAAGGAAGTTGTTGCAGAATTATTTCGAGATGTAGCTCCAAAAATTTCAAATAGAAATGGTGGTTATACTCGCATAATCAGAACGGGTAATCGTCTAGGAGATAACGCAGAAATGTGTCTAATTGAGTTGGTAGATTTCAATGAAATTTACACGAAGGATGCGGCTAAGAAAACCACAAGACGTTCAAGAAGAGCAGGAGCGAAAAAATCAGATGATAATAGCACTGTTGATGCACAAGTGGAAGTTAGCGAGGAAGCAACTGTAATTGACCAAAATACAGAAGCAGAGGTTGAAACGACAAATGAAAGCTCGAATGTAGCTGAGGTTGTAGCGAGTGAAGAGGAAACTGCAGCAGCTGAAAATACTGAAAGTGAAACTCCATCCGACGAAAATGAGAATAAAGAAGAGTCTGCTTCGTAGGTTGTATTGAAAACATGTTAATAAAAAGGCATCCAAGTGGATGCCTTTTTTATTTTTGAAATAGTGCTTATTAAGCGTAAGTTTCTAATTTTGCGCAAATAAAATTCATGCAAGAGCAAAAATCCGCATTATTAGTACTTGAAGATGGTACCATATTTCAAGGATTATCAATTGGAAAAATAGGTACAACAGGTGGCGAAATTGCCTTTAATACAGGTATGACTGGCTATCAAGAAGTTTTTACAGACCCCTCCTATCTTGGTCAAATTCTAATAATGAATACTTCTCATATAGGCAATTATGGAACCCACTTAGAGGAAATCGAGTCTGATTCAATTAAAATTGCTGGTTTGGTTACTAAAAAATTCTCGAATGGGTATTCAAGACCGTCCGGTAATCAATCTTTACAGGACCTTATGGAGAGAAATGAAACAGTTGGCATTTCAGATATAGATACTCGTGCACTTGTGAGGCACATTCGAAATAAAGGAGCTATGAATGCAATAATCTCCTCTGAAATTGAAGACATTGACTTACTCAAACGAATGGTATTAGAAATTCCTTCAATGGAAGGTCTGGAATTATCTTCTCGCGTGTCAACAAAGACTGTTTATGATGTAAACGATGGTGATGGAAAAATCCGAGTTGCATTAATTGATTTTGGAGTGAAAATGAATATAATTCGCTGTCTTGTTGATAGAGGTTGTCACGTTCGTATATTTCCAATGAATACTTCAATTGAAGAGATGGAGTCTTTTCAGCCAAACGGATATATGTTGTCAAATGGCCCCGGAGATCCATCTGTTATGTTCGATTCAATTGAATTAGTTAAGAATATTATATCATTGAATAAACCAGTGTTCGGTATTTGTTTAGGACATCAAATATTAGGATTGAGTCAAGGGTTAAGCACAGAGAAAATGTTTAATGGGCATCGAGGAATAAATCACCCAATAAAAAATTTAAAAACTGGAAAAGGTGAAATCACCTCACAGAATCACGGTTTCGTAATTTCTATGGACAGTGTGGCCAGTCAAAACGAAATAGAAGTTACGCATATCCATCTAAATGATAACACAATTGCAGGAATTGCATTAAAAAATAGACCTGTTTTTTCTGTTCAGTATCACCCGGAAGCGTCAGCAGGCCCACATGATTCCCGTTATTTATTTGATCAATTTATTGAAAACATAAACCAATTTAAATCATAAAATATGAGTTTAATTGCAAAAGTTCATGCCAGACAAATTTTAGATTCTCGAGGGAATCCAACTATTGAAGTTGATGTAGTGACAACAAATGGAATACTTGGAAGAGCTGCAGTTCCATCAGGTGCCTCTACCGGAATACACGAGGCCGTTGAATTACGTGATGGTGATAAAGGTATATACTTGGGTAAAGGCGTATTAAAGGCGGTTCATCATGTCAACACAATTATAAATGAAGCTCTTCATGGAATGGATATTTTCGAACAAAAGAAAATTGACAGACTCATGCTTTCACTAGATGGAACCTCTAATAAATCCAAGCTTGGAGCAAATGCTATTTTAGGAACATCATTGGCTGTTGCTAGAGCAGCGTCGCAAGAGTCAGGTCTAAGCTTGTATCAATATGTTGGTGGTGTTGGAGCCGTTACTATGCCCGTACCTATGATGAACATTCTAAATGGTGGTTCACATGCTGATAATTTAATAGATATTCAGGAGTTTATGGTTATGCCATTTGGTGCCGATAGTTTCTCTGAAGGATTACGTTGGGGTACAGAGGTGTTTCACCAATTAAAATCTGTTCTAAAATCTAAAGGAATGTCAACCAATGTTGGTGACGAGGGAGGTTTTGCACCAAGCCTTGGTTCCAATGAGGAAGCGATTCAAGTCGTAATTGAAGCAGTTGAAAAAGCAGGCTTTAAACCAGGCCATGATATGTATATTGCACTTGATGCAGCTTCTTCTGAATTTTATAAAGCCGATCAAGGAATTTATCATTTTGAATCAACAGGTGATAAATTGACCTCTGAACAAATGGTTGCATATTGGTCGGATTGGTGTAAAAAGTATCCAATTATTTCAATTGAAGATGGTTTAGCTGAAGACGACTGGAAAGGTTGGAAATTAGCAACTGATTCACTTGGAGATAAGGTTCAATTGGTTGGTGATGATTTGTTTGTGACTAACTCCGAGAGATTAGCACGTGGAATAAAAGAGGGTGTAGCGAATTCTATTTTGGTTAAAGTGAATCAAATCGGATCCTTAACTGAAACTATTGAAGCAGTTAACCTTGCTACGCGCAATGCCTATTCTTCTGTAATGAGTCATAGAAGTGGTGAAACAGAGGACAGTACTATTGCTGATTTAGCAGTGGCATTAAATACAGGTCAAATTAAAACAGGTTCTGCTTCTCGAAGTGATCGAATGGCTAAATACAATCAATTGTTAAGAATTGAAGAAGAATTAGGTGATTCTGCTGTATATTTAGGAAAGGATTTTAGATTTATCAGATAATATGCGCTTTTTGCTCATGCTTTTTGTGTTGGTAAGTACAACTTGTTTTGGGCAAGCCAAACAATTTTTTGCACAGGGCCATTTGAAAATAGAAGATAAAAGTCTCCTTAATCAATTACAAAATGAAATCAGTGAGCAACCAGGGATTTGGATGGTCAGAATTGATGATTTCAATGGAAACGTTTTGATTTATACCACCGAGGCACCTTATTTTACAATAGAGGAGTTTAAAGCACTATTTGGAGTCCATGCTGATAAATTGTTCTGTCCATATATCGGAGTCGTTCGACAAGATTTAATTAGACCATTTCCATTTAAAGTTTGTCAATAAATCGCTTTAATTTAAGAGTTTACGCATTAATTGTCAACGAGTTTGATGAGTTATTGTTGTCAGACGAATACAGAAATGGGTATTTTTATACCAAGTTTCCCGGTGGAGGTGTCGAATATGGTGAAGGTATTATCGATGCTTTGAAAAGAGAATTATGTGAAGAGCTAAATTTATCAGTTGAAGAGGCAACTTTTTTCTATGTAAATGATTTTCTTCAAAAGTCCGCTTTTAACCCTCAAGATCAGCTGATTTCATTTTATTATTTAATTCATCTAAAGAAGGATAAATTTTCAACTCTTCCGTATGAAATTCCGTTTGAAGTGGAAGGTGAGAGGCAGCGTTGGGTTACTCTTTCTGTGCTGACTGAAGATAAACTTACTTTTCCTGTAGATAAAGTTGTCCTTGAGAAACTTAAAATTTTAAAGGCTAGCCTTTAAAATAATTTAAGACTTCTTAAAATTCCTAGCTACGATTAAATCTTTTGTTCCGTGGGTCCAGGAGTAGAAACCTTCACCTGATTTAACACCTTTTTTGCCGGCAGTTACCATATTTACTAAAAGTGGACAAGGCGCATATTTTGGATTTCCAAAACCATCATGTAGAACTTGCAAAATTGCCAAGCAAACGTCCAAGCCAATAAAATCAGCTAATTGAAGTGGTCCCATCGGATGAGCCATTCCCAATTTCATAACCGTATCGATTTC
>CAZLHR010000065.1:0-5207 GCA_964559685.1 uncultured Lishizhenia sp. | reverse complement strand
TTAAATTCTGGCTATTCAATTTCCGGTAATACAATTAGTTGGACTTTAAATTCTACCTCAATAAATTTTAATTTTACAGATTATATTAACTTTTCCATACCTGGGGGGTTAATTAACGGTGCACAACATTATTTTACTTCATCCATTTCAACAGCCACTATCACTGATTGTAATACAATGAATAATACAGGAAACTTTTTGCAAATTCTAGGAAACAGCTATGATCCTAATGATAAAAATGTTTTCAAGGATTCATTTTATTCTAACAATAATATGTATGAATTGCCTGAACTCGAGGTAGTAATGGTAGATAAGTTGTTATATACAATTCGTTTTCAAAATACAGGAACCGCTCCGGCTCAAAATATTTATATTCAAGATTCTTTAAGCTCAAACTTGGATTGGTCTACGTTTGAGCTTCTTTCTAGCTCGCATCCAATGTTTGTTAATCATTTAGGAAACGGTATTTTACGCTTTGAATTTGATAATATTTGGTTAGTTGATTCTTCTGTTAGCCAAGAATTAAGTCAAGGATATTTAACATATCGAATTTCAGAAAATGGGAATTGTTCGGTAGGATCTGAAATTGAAAATACAGCCTATATTTATTTTGATTGGAATGATCCGATCATTACGAATACAACATATAACATTAATATTGAAACTTGGGGATTGAATGAATTAATTAACAACACCTTGGATATTTATCCAAATCCAAGTTCAGGAATTGTTAATCTTAATTCCAATGAGTTAATTGAAGAATTAGAAGTTTTCGATTTATATGGAAAAAAACTAATAAGGTTGAATTCAAGTTCTAAACAGGCACAGATTGATATGAGTCAATTTGCTAGAGGAAATTATATTATTCTAGCGAAATTGACCACAGGAATGATTCAACAAAAAATTAACATTTATTGATTTTTTAAAGTTATCACAAGATTTTGACAACTGAATTTAAATAATTTATTTTTTCAAATTGTTAAAAAGGAATTAATAATTAAGCAATTTCTTTTATTGCCTTCGTTTATGATTCATTGGAAAAAAAACCTAAAACCTCAAGCACCATTCGTTGCATCTATTTTCAATTATTACCTTTCAGATGATTTAGAGGGCTATGCTGAATACGATGATCTCACATTAAAACTCGTTCAAGAAATGCCCGGTTATTTGGGGTATGAAAGTATGAAGCACGAAGGTCGTGGCACATTTATTAGTTATTGGAAAGATATTGAATCTATAAAAAATTGGGCGACTCACCCTGTTCATCAAGAAGCAAAGGAGTTGGGTATTCAAAAATGGTATAGCTATTACCACAGCATGATAGCTGAGGTCAATCTCTTTCATGAAAAGAAATAAAAAAAGTACTTTCTTAAATTTTTGGTACTTAACCAACCTTTTACCTTTTTTTTGCATCAGTAAACTAAAATTAATTCGCGATTAATTGACAGAGGAAGAGTTGATAAGTGCCTGTATCGAGGGAAACCAACGAGCGTGCAAGGAATTGTATGAACAAAACAAAGGCTGGCTATATGCCATTTGTTTGCGTTATCACAAAAATGTGGTCGACGCTCAAGACAGTCTGCAAGAAAGTTTCATCGCAATTTACCGAAATCTTCATTCATTTAAAGCACAAGGTAGTTTCAAAGGTTGGATGCGAATAATAACAGTTCGTTGTATATTATTTAGTTTTCGAATGAAGAATAAATTAACAGAAAACATCGCAGAAACATCGACAGAACCTGTTGATATTTCTATGCTCTATTCCTTGGATAAAGAGGAATTAACTTTTCTTGTTGATCGACTGCCTGCTGGAAGAAAGCAAATTTTTGTGGCGCACGCTATTGATGGTTTTTCACATAAAGAAATTGCTGAAATGCTGGATATTTCTGAAGGAACATCCAAATCACAATTCTTTCATGCCCGAAGAGAACTGAGAGAAGCACTTGAAAAAGAAATTGTAATTGCAAAAAAAATAGATCATGAATAAAGATAATCTAAATTCCAATGACGATTGGAAAGGCTTATTGACTTCTCAATTTGAAGATGATATTCAGGTGCCACCAAATAAACAATGGGATGCCATTCAAAACGAATTATTTCCTAAGAAAAAGAGGAGGTTTTTTGTACGTTGGATTTCTATGTTAATATTACTGCTGGGGGGAGCGGGAATTATTTTTATTCAAAAATCAACTTATTCGGATAAGAAAGTTAATGCACAATATCAAGTCCCTAAGGGAAAAATTAAATCTAATTCTTTGGAAAAAAGATCATGGAGTAATTCTAAGCCAAAGGTCGATTCAAGTAAAAATAATCAAAAAGAAATCCTCAGCAAACGAGAATTAAAAGTAGACGATCCATTAAGTCGGGTAAATGTAATAAACAAGAAAACTTCTGAATACGCTTCCAATGTCAGTAATAGTGCTCTAACAAAAAATAAAACAGGTAAATCCCCTAAAAACAAGGTAATTCAAAGAGAAAAACTTCTTTTAGTAGGAGATCAAGGTTTTACAAATAAAATTTTAAGCAAAATTGAAGAAGAATCTATTGAAATCCAGAATAGTATTGTTGAATCCATTGAAAAAAATGAAAAATCAGAAGAAATACAAAGAGATAAAAAAACTTTTATACAATTAAATCGACTTCCAATTCACTTAATTTTAATGAAACATTCTTTACCGATTCAAGAACAAGTGAAGAAAGAAGAAAGTGTTTTTAAACCCTTCTTTTCTTGGCAAGTATCACCATTGATCGGCAGAAACATTCGAATAATTTCAGGATCATTTAATAGCAATAATACGAACTCGAATGCAATAGGCGAGAGGCGATCGCCATTGCCAAAATATGGATTTCAAACTGCTTTAAGTTACCATATAAACGAGCGATTTTGTCTCAATGCTGGTTTTCAATGGGCTGGAGGAGATTTTCAATCGCGTTGGTTTTTTAAGAACTTACAAATTGATCCAACAACGAATGATGTCCGTTTGAAAACTACATCTGGTGAAGCAAGTACTACAGACCCTACCTTAATACAAAGTATTACCAACGGGACTTCAGGGATTTATCAACTGAGAATCAATCATGCTTTTTCCCTGTACTCAATTCCTTTCGGTGTATCGTATCGTTTTACAAATCAACGCTTTTCTCCCTATTTTAGATCAGGGTTAAATCTAGAATTTTTTGGTAGACGATCACTTTCTGTTGATGTGAAGGAAAATGGTACAGAGAGAAATATCGAACTCAATTTGAACAGACCAAACAACCGATTGAATCTGCAAGCGATGGTAGCCCTAGGTATTGATATGCGCATAAATAACAACTGGAGCTTATTTACTGAAGCCGGATATTTTGTTCCGCTCAATCAATTTGTGAATTCAAATGAATATTCTGTAAGGGTTGCTGGTTCTAGTATTTTAGGAGGTTTGAGGTATGATATAAAAAAATAATTATCAGTCCAACCAACCTTTTAAAAACAATGATTCTCTTGTAACTACAACATTAAAATTTAAACAATGAAAAAATTCTTTTATTTAGTATTTGCAACAAGTGCCTTGTTCATTTTTGCATCATGTAATAAGTTTAACGAAGAAACACAATCCGATTCGGAAGATGTATTAAAAATGGAAATGGATGAGAATGATTTCTTGAAAGAAGAGGAAATTGCTTCCAATCCTTGCTCTTTTGATTATGCTTCTCTTTTGGCTCCGTGCGCAGTAGTTACAGAATCTTCTAATACTTTTCCAAAAACCGTTACTATTGATTATGGAACGGGCTGTGTTGGGCAAGATGGATTGACAAAAAAAGGGAAAATCATTATCAATGTTTCGGGCGATATGCGTGTTGCTGGTAATACAAGAACCGTAACATTTGAAAATTTCTATATCAATGACGTAAAAATTGAGGGTTCAAGAAACTCAGAAAATACGGGGCCAAATACAGCAGGGAACATGGTGGTGAAAATAACAGGAGATATTACAGCAACAAACGGTGAATTTTCAAGAAATAGAAGTTTTACACGCTATCGTGAGTGGATTTCCGGAATTGCAACCTGTGATATTAGCGACGATGAATTTCATGTAACCGGCTCAGGAACTGCAATTGGAAGAAGAGGCATCGAAATACCTCATACCATAATCGAAAAAATAGTATTGAAACCGGGCGAATGTAATTATCCGTTATCAGGAAGAGTAGACATAGGTGATGAATCACGAGGAGTAATTCTTAATTTTGGTAATGGATCTTGCGACAATATCGCAGAAGCTATTACAAAAAGAAGAAACAAAACCTATCAAATTGACTTAGATACGAGAAGAATTATTCACTAATTCAAAAATTCACAAACCAAAAAAAAACCACGACTTAATTTCGTGGTTTTTGTAATTTAGAGTAACTAAATTTAAATGAAATATTTCATTATCAACTTTTTACTGGTAGTATTTGCTCAATTTAGGCTTTTTGCTCAATCTTTTGATTCAAACCTATCCACAGATCTACAATACACAATCGATAGTTTTCGAACTGCATACAACCTCAAAGGGATTTCTGCCAGTGTGTATGTTCCTAATCAAGGAACATGGCAAGGAGTTACGGGAGAATCACATTCCGGAGTCCCGATTACGCCTCAAACCGGATTTGGCATTGCCAGTAATACAAAGTTATTTGCAGGCGTGCTGCTTCTCAAATTAGCTGAAAATGGACTGCTTTCGCTGGATGATTCATTGCATCAACATTTACCTAATTTCAATAACGTAGATTCTACAATTACAGTTCGCCAACTTCTCAATCATACAAGCGGATTGAGTGATGTGAATATTCCTGGTTATGCTGACTCGATGTTGGCAGATCCAAATCGCGTTTTTACGCCAACAGAAATCATTTCTTGGGTTGGTCCTCCATTGTCTGCGCCAGGAACGGATTGGTATTATTGCAATACAAATTATTTACTAGCCGGATTGATTGCTGAAAGTGTTACCGGACAGAGTTTTAGTCAACTATTGCGAGATAGTATTTTAACTCCTCTTCAATTGGACAGCACCTATTTGGCTGTATATGAAAGCAGTCCCGTAGTTGCGGCTCATCCTTGGCAAGGAGGGATGGATTTTTCTTCCACGCCACGCACATCAATTAATAGTGCGGCATGGTCGGCAGGAGCCATGTATTCTACCTCGGGCGAAATGGCACAATGGTATCGAGCGTTGATGAACGGCGAG
>CAZLHR010000064.1:0-5617 GCA_964559685.1 uncultured Lishizhenia sp. | reverse complement strand
TCCCAGCGGAATCACCGAAAAAGCACCTTAAAAAATAAGGTGCTTTTTTTTTATGCCTTTATCAAATACAATACTTTTATTTATTCAATTGATAAAAAGGTTTAATCTAGTTATTTGAACTTGTATCGTTTTGGTTGGTTTCTTTGTTAAAACAAGAGTCATGACAAAATACATTATTTATATTGGATTAAGTTTATCCTTTGTGAGTTGTTCCATAATTAAACCGCATCAAGTTGGAATTAAAAGTAATTTGGGGAAAATCGGCGAACGAGTAAAAAAACCCGGACCTGTTTTTTTTAACCCTTTTTTGACACGTGTGATCAAAGTCAATATTCGTACAGCAAATTTGTCGATAAAAGAGAATTTACCTTCAAAAGAAGGACTAACCATACTTTCTGAAAGTTCAATTCTTTACCACATTAAATCTGAAGATGTACCAAAACTCGTAAAAGAAACGGGATTGTCCTATGAAGATAATTTAATTTTACCTGTATTTAGATCTGCAGCGTCTGATGTTTGTTCAAAATACTTTGCTAAGGATATGCACAGTGCAAAACGAAGCGAAATAGAAAAAGAGATTCAGAAACGATTGTCGGATGTATGCGAACCTAAGGGTTTTGTAATTGAAGCTGTATTGCTAAAAAGTATCACTTTGCCATCAGGATTAACTCGTTCAATCGAAACGAAACTTGAGGCAGAACAAGAGGCTCTACGAATGGAATTCGTTTTAGACAGACAAAAGAAAGAAGTTGAACGTCAAGTAATTGAAGCCGAGGGTGCAAAGAGAACAAACGTAATACAATCAGAAGCTCGAGCCGAATCAGCGATTATCGAATCCGAGGGTAAAGCAAAAAGTATAGAAATTGAAGCAAAAGCCAATAAAGCTGCTAATGATTTACTGAATTCAAGTATCACGCCTAATATTTTAAAAATGAATCAAATACAAGCCTTTATTAAACTTTCAAATTCTCCAAATACAAAAACTATAATTACAGATGGAAAAGGCAATGTGTTTAATATGTTAGACAATAAATAACTTACGACAACTTAAATTCGCGTCTCACTTTTAGTGCTTCTTCAAGTTTTTGAAGAAATAATTTTCTTGGAATTTCAATTGCACCATAACGCTCTACATTATCATTGATAAACTGAGTATCGAGCAGCTCGAATTCCTCTTTCTTTAATATTTCCACAAGATAATGAAAAGCAACTTTGGAAGCATTTGAAACCAGTGTGAACATAGATTCGCCATAGAACACGCCACCTAGGTGAACACCATACAATCCCCCAGCCAATTGCTCGCCCCAATAAACTTCTACAGAATGAGCAAATCCCAATTGTTGAAGTTCGCAATAAGCAGTTATCATTTCTTCTGATATCCAACAACCATCGCCCTTAAATCGAGGCTTTGAACATTGACGCATAACTTCCTCAAATTGCGTATTAATCTTTACCTGAAAAATACCACGGTTTAGAATATTTCTAAGTGATTTAGAAGGTCTATAAGTTTCAATTGGAATTATTGCGCGGGGATTTGGACAATACCATTCAATTTCTCCTTTTCTATCCGACATAGGAAAAATACCTTGCTTATAAGCTTCCAATAAAAGTTCTAATGACAATTTACTTTTCAAAATTCAAAATAGATTTAATTAAATAAAAAAATATCTTAGTAAATTATAAAAAATTAAATTGTAAAAACGAATGATGATGATTGTTGATTATTTAATGAATAGTATTAAATAAATGTATTTAAAATATCCAATCATTGTATAAATGTAGACAATTTAAAGTTCTATTTTGAAATCAAGAAATCGTTGTTTCTACTTTCAGTTATTGTCAACTATACCACTTTTCCTTTAACCAATAAGCAACGCGCACCATTACAACTAAAGCGGGAACCTCAACCAAAGGACCGATTACCCCTGCAAATGCTTGACCACTATTAATTCCGAATACTCCAATTGAAACAGCAATGGCCAATTCGAAGTTGTTTCCAGATGCTGTAAACGACAAGGCAGCGTTGTCCTCATAGTTTGCACCGGCCCATTTTCCGAGGAGAAACATTAAAAAAAACATGACTCCAAAAAAACAAATCAAGGGTAAAGCAATTCTAAGTACATCAAATGGAATTGCTGTAATCATTGCTCCTTTCAAACTAAACATAAAGACAATTGTAAGTAGCAAAGAAATTAAAGTAAGCGGCGCAATTCGAGGAATGAATTTTTGATTCAACCACTCCTCCCCTTTCAGATTAATTATAATTAATCGGGTAAGAACGGCAGCAATAAAAGGTATTCCAAGGTAAATAAATACAGTAAACGCTATTTCTTTTAATGAAATATCCATCGCCAGTGCATTATAACCGAAGGCTGGAAGGACGATTTCTAAGTAGAACCAAGCGTAAAGACTAAAGAAAAAAACTTGGAGTAAACTGTTGATCCCTACCAATCCTGCCACTAATTCTCGGTTACCATTTGCCAATTCATTCCAAACGATCACCATGGCGATACAGGGCGCCAAACCAATGATAATCAATCCCGTCATGTATTCTGGATAATCTGACAAAAACAGAATCGCGAACAAAAACATCAAAAACGGACCAACAATCCACGTAACAAAAAAAGAAACCAACATCAATTTGGTTTTAGCGAATACGCGCGGGACTTTTGAAAACTGAACCTTAACTAATGGCGGATACATCATTAAAATTAAACCGATGGCCAGTGGAATATTTGTGGTTCCATAAGAAACTCGTTCTGACCAGTCTGAAACTTTAGGAAAAAAATTTCCAATAGTTACACCAAAAATCATCGCTAAGAATATCCAAAGCGTTAGGTAATTGTCTAAAAAACTAAGTTTTTTACGAGGTGCAGCAGGTGCGCAAGTTGAATTTGACATTTACACTATTTATTTAATTAATATAAGTTAACTATTTATTAATCAATGAATAAATATACAAACATTCTGTTCCAATCAATAGGCTGGTCTTCACATATTCTGAAAGTTCTTGAGGTGTATTGTCATATTTTTTTGGATCTTCGTATGTGGTAGAAATTCGCATACTCGCTGAAGGAATAAAAGGGCAATTTTGTTCAGCTTCACCACAAACCATAATGGCAATAAATTCATCTTGTGGATTCTCTTCATGTGTAACTTCTTTTGAAAAACAAAGGATCGGAGCAGCATCATTGAAATAAACCTCATGCCTCGGATTTTCACCATTGCTACTTGTTTTTATATCGAAACCAATTGATTCTAATGCTTTTATCGCATTTGTATGTAACCTTGTTACTTCCATCCCACCCGAAAACGTTTTCACATTTGGTATTTGGTAGTAAGATGCTGCGACTGCTGACCAAAGCTGACCAAAATGACTTCTTCGCGCATTGTGCGTACACACATACATGAGCTTGATCTCCTCATTCTTTTCTACTTTCACCTGAACTACACTAGCGATCTTTTGGAGAATTTGTTTTCTTTCTGATGAAATTGAATCGAAATTTCCAATTAATTTCTCGCAATAATCTTTGATTGAAACTTTCATTTACTATTTAGTTTTAATTTAACAACAAGATCCTCCGGGGCTACATGAATTATTGTTCGCAACAGCGGTTAGGTCTCTCAAGGATTTTATTTCTTTTTGATTAGGAATTCCACAAGCATCCTCTGCCAAACAAGCTGTAAGTGTTGCACACAATAAAAACTCATCATTTCTAGTATCAAGCGAATATTTCCCAATTGTTTCTCCTTGATATTCTACCTCCACTTCTAATTCATCAGAAATATCCATTAAGGATTGAGATTTCTCGATAATTCCTAGCAATTTTGAAGAAGTCAATCGGTGCTCAAAATCTTCAGAATACCAAAGTTGAAGGTTCACTTTTTTTTCTGCTCTTAATTTTCCACCACAATCAATAAATTCTCTAGTAATCAATCCAACTTCTGTCACATGGAAATGTGAAGGAATTTTGCTTCCATTGGGTAATTTAAAAGATAAAAGCTCTTGTTTTACAAGTAAATTTTTAAATTCTGATAATCTCATATGATGTCAATTTAATTACAACATGTATCGTTAGAATTACTCATGTCAAGGTTCAATTCTTGAATTCTTAAGGTTAAATCAGCTAGAATATTATTATCAACACAATAGCATATACCTTTTCCCTCAATTGATCCCTTAATTATTCCAACAGCCTTCAATTCTTTTAAATGTTGAGAAATTGTTGGTTGCGCCAAAGGAAGCTCATCGACAATGGTTGAACAAATGCATTTCCCTTGCTTTACAATAAATTGAAGGATTGCAATTCTTGCTGGATGCCCAAGTGCCTTGAATTTATTGGCTAATTCATTTTGTTCTTTTGTGAAAAAACCAGTCTTTGAAATTCCCATATTAATTATTATATTGCAATATTACGATTTATTTTAAAACGATTGTATTAAAATTAGAAAACAAAAATAAATCAATTTTTATCAGGAAGATAAGCAAAAGTATTACTTTAAATTATAATTGTATTTTACCTATCTTTGCGCCTTCAAAATTAATTGTATGGCAACAACTGCAGATATTCGAAATGGCTTGTGTATCAAACACAACGACAAATTATTTCAAATCATTGAATTCCAACATGTAAAACCAGGAAAAGGACCAGCTTTTGTTAGGACAAAAATGCGTCAAATTGAATCGGGTAAAGTAATCGACAATACTTTTTCGGCAGGACATAAAATTGAACCTGTGCGCATTGAAAACCGTGAATATCAATATTTGTATCAAGAGGCCGAATCTTATGTATTCATGAATAATGAAACATTCGAGCAAGTAAACATTCCAATAAAGATGGTTGAAAAACCTGGATTTTTGCAAGAAGGAATGGTGGTAAACATTTTATTTCACGCCGAGGAAGAGACTCCGCTTGTTGTAGATCTGCCGATGTACATCATTTCAGAAGTTACTTATACGGAACCTGGAGTAAAAGGAGATACTGCAACTAATTCGATGAAACCTGCAACAATCGCTACAGGGGCTGAAGTGAAAGTTCCACTTTTCATAGATAATGGAGAGGTGATTAAGATAGATACGCGAACAGGAGTATACGTTGAAAGAGTTAAGAATTAATAAATTACTAGTGTAAAGGTAGATTTATGATTTACTTAGAATAAACTAAAGTTAAAAATTCTGAATTCTGAATTCTGAATTCTAAATTCCAAATTTATAATTATGAAAAATACGGCATTAACCAATAAACACATTGAACTAGGAGCTAAAATGGTTCCGTTTGCAGGGTATAACATGCCGGTTCAATACGAAGGCGTGAATGCAGAACACGAAACCGTTAGAAATGGCGTAGGTGTTTTCGATGTTTCACATATGGGAGAATTTTTATTATCTGGACCAAATGCATTGGCTTTGATTCAAAAAGTTACAACGAATGATGCTTCGGTTCTTTTCGATGGAAAAGCTCAATATTCTTGTATGCCAAACGGAAAAGGAGGAATTGTTGACGATCTTATCATATACAGAATAAATGCCGAAGAATACTTTTTAGTAGTAAACGCGTCAAACATTGAAAAAGATTGGAATTGGATTTCATCACACAACGATATGGGTGTGGACATG
>CAZLHR010000063.1:0-6099 GCA_964559685.1 uncultured Lishizhenia sp. | reverse complement strand
AAAAAATAATCATGAATTACCGTTGCCTCATCGCCATTCTTTTAGTTGCCTTAGATTTTTACGGCATATCACAAACTACTAGTTGGCAAAATGATTTTGAAAATCCTGCTGAATGGACGCTGAATGTTTCAACTGGTCTAAATGATATTGATGCTAATCTTTGGGTTATTTCTGATGCCGAGGGAGGTGTTGCCGCCGGAGGATGTGGAGTAGCTGGAAATGGAAACAAAACCTTACATGTTGGTTGTCAAGGGGCTTGGTGTGTTGGAACCGGTGCAACTTATAATGCAGGTGATGGTGGTTTAGGATTTATCTACGCAACAACCAACAAACGCGCTGTTATTGCCTCAAATATTAGCACTTTAAACACTCAAAATTTGAGTATTGAGTTTGATTACATTGGTATTGGACAAGTCAATGATGATTTCGGAACTGTAGTTTACAGTACTGATGCTGGTGCAACATGGACTAATCTACAAACTATAACTCCAGCCACAACATGTGCAAATGGTCAAGGTTTGTGGACGCATGTGTCAATTCCGTTACCTGCAAGCTGCGAAAATAGTGCTACCTTGAGAATTGGATTTGACTGGAAAAACAGTAACGATGGAGCAGGAACCGATCCTTCGCTTGCTATTAATAATGTTAAAATCACTACTAATATCCCTCCAATTCCAGTGGCTAGTTTCACTGTAAATGACAATCAAATCTGTCAAAATTATTGTCTTACATTCGCAAATACAAGTTCGGATGCCACGAACTATTTTTGGGATTTTGGTAATGGAAATTCTTCCAATCTAGAAAATCCTCAACCACTTTGTTTTAATTTACCTGGGCAATATGTAATAACTCTAATTGCGTGTAATAATCAAGGGTGTGATACTACAACACAAAACGTGACGGTGCTTCAATCTCCTTTTACAGGTCTTGAATTTTTGAACGGTCAAATTACGTCCTTGCAACCAAATGCGCTTTATCAATGGCTTTTATGTCCATCATTAACAATCATCCCTGGTGCAACATCAGTAGAATACACTCCTCCGATCAACGGTGAATATGCCGTGATAGTGACGCTAGCGAATGGATGCTCTGATACTTCAGATTGTATTGTGATTAGCGATTTAGGAATTCAAGAGCAAGTCAGTTCTTTAGGCTTATTTCCAAATCCAGGAAATGGAACATTTTCATTTGATTCTGAACTATCTAATTCATTTGAGATTTCCGTCTTTGATGTAACAGGTCGGAAGCAAGAAATTCTTTTGAAAGGAAATTCAATTACGATTTTAACCGCTTCGAAGGGTTTATTTTTCGTTCGTATTAAAGTTGAAAACGGTGCTGAAACGATTCTATCTTATCTAAAGGAATAACTTTCAATTTTAAGATGGTATTCGTTGAGTATTGAGCTCTTCAAACCTAACGTCCTCTTTGAAAGGAATCTTTCGCATTTCACCTACTTCCAAGCAATAGTAGCCGAACTCTTCGGTAATTCGTCCCTTTAGAAAATAAACGCCTTTGCCAAAGAACGGGTATTTCCTTACCGACTCAGGAAAATGTACCGTATCGATAGTGTCACCATTTTTATCGATCAAGGTGCCAAAATTCATCACTGTACCACTAGCCGTTTTAGAGTTTTTGATGCTAACTAAATAACCATACATTTCCACTACAGCACTAAATTTACTCGGCATCTCAGCGGCAAGTGTATGACTCGGAAGCGGATAAGCAAGTAAATCAAACGGATTACATAAAGGAAATCCCAGGAGTTCCATTTGTTCAAATGCTTGCTCATGAAGCTGCTCATCCAACTCAGGAAGTTTAAATCGTTTCTCCGGAACCGCAAACAATTCTGGAAGTTTTGGTTTCTTTCCGAGGCTATGATGATAGAAATGTGCCTTCCAAAGTAATTCCTTTCGTGATTCCGGAAAATCGCGTAGTGCTCCAATACGAATCATCAGCGACAGCTGTTCTAAGGGGATTACCAATCGCCTCTTCAAATCATCAAAACCTAAAAACACTCCTCGCCTACCTCGTTCTTCCATTAGTTGTTGTATTAAGCGAACTTCAATACCCGCAACGAGGTTAAATCCGATGATAAGCCGTTGGCCAATTAAGGTACACTCAAAAGCTCCAAAATTTATAGATGGCGCTTCTATTTTTGCGCCAAACCTTCTGGCTTCATGCACATAAATTTCCGTTCGGTAATACCCTCCAAAATTATTTATAGTCGCTGTCATATATTCCAAGGGGTAATACGCTTTTAGGTAAAGGCTCTGGTAACTTTCTACCGCATACGAAGCAGAGTGTCCTTTGGAAAATGCATACCCAGCAAAACTTTCGATTTGGCGCCACACATCTGCAGTAAGCTCTAGCGAATAACCTTTCCGAAGGCAATTTTCAAAAAAAGCATCACGCACCCGTTGAAATTCTTCCCGTGAGCGAAATTTCCCTGACATTCCACGTCGCAGCACATCTGCTTCGGCAAGTGATAAATCGGCAAATAGATGCGCTACTTTAATAACATCCTCTTGATATACCATCACACCGTAAGTTTCAGGCATGATACTAACTAATATCGGATTGGCTTCTGCTCTTCGGGAAGGATTTCGATGCCGTACAATATATTCTCGCATCATTCCCGATTGCGAAACTCCAGGACGAATAATCGAACTTGCAGCAACAAGCTCTAAGTATGTCTTTACTTGCAGCTTTGTCATCAACATGCGCATGGCAGGAGATTCGACATAAAAGCAACCTAAAGCCTTCGCCTCAACTAATAGCTGTTCTATCTTTTTATCTTGTTTGAAATAGTGAATGTCGTGAATATCGTGTGGCGGATTTTCAGGTTGGTTATACGCTATAACATCCAAGGTGTCGTGTATTTTCCCGAGGCCACGCTGACTAAGAATATCGAATTTATACAAACCAACATCTTCCGCTTCAAGCATAGAAAATTGTGTAGTTGGAAATCCTTTGGGCGGTAAAAAAAGTCCCGAATACCACGTCATAGGGCGCTCACTGATGACTATTCCGCCGGAATGCACACTAAGATGAGAGGGTAATCCTTTTATTTGTTCACTGTATTTAATTACCAATTTTGATATTTCATCTAAGTATTCGATTCTAAACTTCCCACTACAGAGTACGTCAATTTCTGATTTTGGCAATCCAAAAACTTTTCCCAACTCTCTTATTGTAGCTCGGAACTGGAACGTATTATACGTGCACAACCAAGCAGCATTTGGATATTTTTCAAAAAGGTAATTCACCACATCGTCTCGATCTTTCCAAGAAAAGTCGATGTCAAAATCAGGAGGGTTTTTACGATAAAGGTTGATGAATCGCTCAAAATATAAATCAAGTTCTAAGGGATCCACGTCGGTGATGCGGAGTAAATATGCCACAATACTGTTGGCACCACTCCCTCTTCCCACATAAAAATAACCTTTTGATCGAGCATAAGAGCAAAAATCCCAGGTGATTAAGAAATAAGACAAATAATGCTTTTCAGAGATAATCGCAATTTCTTTCTCAATACGTGCCACAATTTCATCCGTAACCGTCGGATAACGGTAATCAAGCCCCTCTGCGCACAATTCACGAAGTAGAAGCTCGTCTTCTTCCTTACTACCGGTGTAACTGCTTGGGTTTTGCGGCATAGCTTCGTCTCCAAAAGCAAAAGAGACGTGACAGGTATCGAATAAACGCAGTGTTCGCTCGTAGATATCTGCATGATTTTTTACATTTTCCTCTAGCAAAGAGAGCGGGCAAAAAAGCTCCGTAGAAGGTGCTTGTTGCGTCGTTGGCAATTTTGACAACAAGGTGTTTAGGTGAATAGCACGCAAGAGACGGTGGGTATTGAAATCGCGTTTGTTGCGAAAGGTCATCGGCTGTAAAAACAGCATTTTTTCGCGTGAAAAACTAGTATACTTATACATTAAGTTACCTGTGTTTTCTCCTTGAATTTCAATATATTCGTTTTGATTTAACTTAAAATCTACCCTTTCTATTGGATAGCACGTGTAGCAACTGGTAAAATGAGGCAATCGTCGGGGAAATGGTGTATTAGTTTGCAAGTAGCGACTCAAAAAATGATTCATTTCATGAAAGCCTCTGTTGTTGCGCGCAATGAGGGTAGCAATATGTTCCATTCCATTACGAAGTTCAACCCCCACAATTGGTTTTATTCCCAAACGCTGCGCTTCTCTTACAAAGGCCAATACCGCACCTGTAGCGTTGATATCGGTTAAAACAACATAAGAATAACCGGCACTTTTCGCCCATTGAACAATTTCCTCCGGAGAAAGAATCCCGTAGTGTAAACTAAAATGAGAATGTGTTTTCACTTCTTTTTCGAAACGGTATTAAACTCTTCTGTTGGCTAATAAGGGTGGTGGTTCGCCTGAAAATGGATTCCACCTTCCGATGGTTCTTGCTTCTAATCCAATAGCACGTATCACCGCCCTATCGCCATAGCGATTTCGAATACGGTCAAGGGCGCTGTATAAGGATGCGTATTGATTGGAATCGTCAAATAAATTGAGCTGAAAATGGCCATTCACAAGCGCACTGTAGCGCACACCTATCAAACGTACAAGCATTCTGCGGTTGTAGATGCGTGCAAACAATTCCGAAACCAAAGGAAGTAACTCGTGATCAGCAGCCGTGTAAGGAATTTGTTTTTGTAAGGTTTGGGTCTGAAAATCAGCATAACGGATTTTCACCGTTACGCAGCCTGTTAACTTGTTTCCCCTTCTTAGTTGAAACGCTAAATTTTCCGCCATGGCCAACATGATACCTTTCAGTTTTATAACATCAATAGTGTCGTAATCAAAGGTTCTTTCGGTAGAAATCGATTTACGTTCGCTGTAGGGCTCCACAGGGGAAAAATCCAGTGCGTTCGCTTTTTTCCAGATGGAAACACCATTCTCTCCGAGGGCGCTTTCCATCATCTCTACAGGCATTTCTTGTATGGTGTGAATTTTTCTAACACCGAGATTACAAAGTGTTTGATAGGTTTTCAAGCCAACCATCGGTATCTTCTTCACCGACAAAGGCGCTAGAAAAACTTTCTCTTCTCCATAATCCACTCGCAATTGGTTGTTCGGTTTTGCTTCACCTGTTGCGATTTTTGAAACCGTTTTGTTTTGTGATTGACCAAAAGAAATCGGAAGACCCGTTTCTCGAATAATCCGCTGGCGCAATTCTTTTGCATACTTAAATGTACCAAAGAAGCGATCCATACCGCTTAAATCCATGTAGAATTCATCAATGGAGGTCTTTTCAAAAACAGGAACTGCTTCGCGAATAATATCCGTTACCATGCGCGATTGATCGCTGTAAATTTGTGAATTCCCTTTAATTACAATTGCTTCCGGACAACGTTCTTTTGCCATTTTCATTGGCATCGCGGAATGAATGCCAAAACGCCTCGCCTCATAACTACAGGAAGCAACTACTCCCCGATCGCTTGTGCCACCGATAAGAATAGGCTTTCCCTCAAGGCGACTGTCCAACTTTCGTTCGCAGGAAACGAAAAAGGTATCCAAATCCATGTGTACAATAGAGCGCAAAACAGCCATCGTAATGTCGTATAAAAAAATAATAAAAGTGAGCTGTATGCAAATCGTTCGGTTTTCAAAGATATACATTTTGATTATATTTTAATCATTTTTTTGATTATTTTTTCGTATATTCAAATAAAATAACATTATGGAACTAGAACAAATTAAAAATCGCATTCTTGAAATTAGAGGTAAGAAGGTCATTCTCGATTTTGAGTTGGCAAAAATGTATCAGACAGAGACAAAGCGATTGAAAGAATCAGTGAGAAGGAATCTAAGAAGATTTCCTGCTGATTTTATGTTTGAATTAACAGCAGAAGAATGGGGAAACTTGAGGACGCAATTTGCGACCTCAAGTTGGGGAGGCAAACGATATTTACCTTTTGCGTTTACAGAACAAGGTGTGGCCATGTTATCAAGTATCTTAAATTCAGAAATCGCGATCGATGTCAATATCGCAATTATGCGCGCCTCCGTGATGATGCGACAATTTGCTTTAACTTATCAAGAACTCGCAGAAAAACTTATGGAACTCGAA
>CAZLHR010000062.1:0-6862 GCA_964559685.1 uncultured Lishizhenia sp. | reverse complement strand
CTTTAGGTTCAACACCGGATGCAAGATTAGTGGGTGGCTCAGTTGCTGCATCTGGAGCTTCTTTTACAAATCTAAAATTTTACAGTTTAATTGCACCTACTGTTTCTACTATTTCTTTTACTTATTGTCAAGGTGCTATCGCAACTCAATTGTCAGCTGCGGCTTCAACAGGAAATACACTGGCTTGGTATGATGTCGCTATTGGTGGGACTGCTCTATCTGGCGCTCCTACACCAAGTACAGCTGCTCCAGGGTCATTTACCTATTATGTAAGTCAAAAAAATGCAGCTGGCGACGAAAGTCCTAGAGTTGCAATAACTATAACAGTTAATGCGCTTCCTTCAACACCTTCGATTACAGCAGGAGGAGCAACTTCTTTTTGTACAGGTGGAAGTGTTGAGTTAACATCATCTGCTTCAACAGGAAATACATGGTCAACAAACGCAACTACTCAAGCGATTACCGTTACAACTTCTGGTTCTTATATCGTTACGGTTACGGATAACAATGGATGTTCAGCAACTTCATCAGCAACAACTGTAAATGTTAGTAACGCACCAGTTCCTACCGTAACAGCCTCAACAACTCAAGCTTGTTCAGGAGATGTTGTTACTTTAACTTCTTCAACTGCAGATTCTTATAGTTGGTCGAATGGAGATACAACGCAATCTATTCAGGTTTCTGCTTCAGGAAATTATTCAGTTGTAACAACAAATGCTGATGCTTGCGCAGGTGTTGGAACATCAAACACAGTGAACATAACGTTCACAACTACTCCAGCTGCGGCTGGCTCATATACTTCAAATGGTAACATAGTAACGTTTAGTAATACGTCTACAGGCGCGTCTTCTTACTCGTGGGATTTTGGAGATTTCACAAATTCATCGGCAACAGCTCCGGTACATGCATATGCTGTTGATGGTATATACCAAGTTGTTTTAACTGCTATTAACGGAGACTGTACAGATACAATAACATTTAATGTTGTCATCAATACATCTTCATTGAATGAAATGACAGGTGTTGAACAAGTGAAATTATATCCTAATCCAACCAACGCAAATGCGACACTTCAGTTTGTTAATAATTTAGGAACTGAAACAGTAATCGTACTTCAAGATCAGTTTGGAAGAATTTTGGATAGCAACCCGACTTCAAACATTGGATTGAATGAAGTTTCTGTAAATACTTCAATGCTAAGTGCGGGTCTTTATCAAGTGGTACTGACGAATGCATACGATAGTGTTGTTTTAAAATTAATCGTTAATAAATAATCTAAATAAAGACCGGGTTGGGATACTGACCCGGTTTTTTAACCTCTTCCAACATGGAAAATCTTAAAGGCCATACAATCTTGTTAGTCGATGACGAAGTGGATATCTTGGAATTTTTATCCTATAACATTCGAAAAGAAGGGTATAGAGTCTTTACAGCTTCCAACGGTGAAGAAGCGATTAAAATGACACAACAAATCAGTCCATCTTTAATACTTTTAGATGTGATGATGCCGAAAATGGATGGTATTGAAACGTGCCAAGTGATTAGAAAAGATTTGAATTTATCCAAACCAATTATTGCTTTCCTTACTTCAAGAGCAGAGGACTATGCTCAAATTGCGGGTTTTGAAGCTGGCGCAGATGATTACATTACAAAACCAATTCGACCACGTTTGTTGATTACAAAAATTGAAAGTTTATTACGAAGATTAGATAAATCCAAGGGAAAAGGGGTTGAAGTAGGAGAGAGCTCCGTAAAAATAGACCGGGAAAAGTACATGGTCGAAATCGAAGGGAATCAGTTGGTGCTTCCTAAAAAAGAATTCGAGCTTTTAGAACTTTTGGCTAGTAGACCAGGAAAAGTATACAATAGGGATCAGATTCTTGCTATTGTTTGGGGAAACGAAACCATTGTAGGCGAAAGAACAATTGATGTTCACATCCGAAAATTAAGAGAGAAGTTAGGAGATCAATACATAAGAACTATTAAAGGTGTAGGGTACACATTTAACGATAAATAAAGATTATTTGTCGGAGTTCTAAGTGATTTTTACCAATTTAGATTAGGTTCAACTTTGTTGAACTTTTTTGTTTTTATGGCACAGTATTTGGTAATATGTGAACGCTAAAACATACTACTTGAACATAAAAACCTTGTTTAAGTGTAAAGCATAATTAAATCACATATACTTTTTTCGTCAATGGGCCCCGTAACGGGGCTTTTTGATTTTCATAACTTACGTTAATTCGCAGAATTTAAGAGAATGTTTACTTTTGGAAAAACAGCATAATAGATTTATGGAAAGAAGAAGTTTTGTTGGTAAATTAACCTTAGGTTTAAGCGCGGCTATATCTGCTCCATTTATTGCGTGGTTCAAAAATGACAAACAAGTAAATAATACACCAACCATGATAAAAAAAATTAGACCCTTAGGATTTCAGTGGGAGACCTTAGATCCCTTTTTATTTTGCGTTCACCACGAAGATTTTTTTCCAAAAGGAAATGATCAACTTGCTCCAGATCCTGCGTTTTTCAGCGGAAGACACATGGGTCAAGATTTCATTGTAAAAGATGGATTTAGAATGTATCACGGGATGAAAGTTCCTGGTTTTCCTGGCCATCCTCATCGAGGATTTGAGACGATTACGGTGGTTAGAAAAGGATTGGTAGATCATACTGATTCTACAGGTGCAGCAGGAAGGTATGGTAATGGCGACGTACAATGGATGACAGCGGGAAAAGGGGTTCAACATGCTGAAATGTTTCCACTATTAAACAGTGAAGAGGATAATCCATTGGAGTTATTCCAAATTTGGTTAAACCTACCAAGGAAAAGCAAAATGGTTGCTCCACATTTCAAAATGCTTTGGTCTGAAAATGTTCCTAAATTTACTTTAGAAGAAGAAGGAAGTAGTGTTCATGTAGAGGTTTTGGTTGGAAAATTAGGTGCTCATCGTGCTGAATCGGCACCACCGGATTCTTGGGCAGCTCCGGACGAAAATCATGTTGGTATATACAACATCCAGCTTGACCCAAATAGTTCTTTCACGCTTGAAGCAACGGCGCTCGGTGTGAATCGTTCCCTTTATTTCTACGAAGGCAATTCATTGACACTTGGAAATACGGACATTCCTCATTATCATGCGGTGGATGTAGATCCGAATACGACTATTCAATTAAAAAGCGGAGCAGAAGTTTGTAAAGTGTTAGTTCTTCAAGGGAAACCTTTAAACGAACCTGTTGTACAACATGGCCCATTCGTGATGAACACCCGCGAAGAAATTTATCAGGCTTTTCAAGATTACCAACAAACCCAATTTGGAGGATGGCCATGGCCATCCTACGACCATGTGCACGATCGTAAGATGGGCCGATTTGCCAAGCATTCTAACGGGCATCTCGAAAAGAAATCTTAGTCTAATTTTATTTCAACCCCAGCCGCTCTGATTTTTTTCTCAATTTCAGGAAGTTTGGCACTAACATTTTCTAATTCCTTTTTTGCTTTTTCTAAAAGAGAAAGCGCGGCATTCATGCATTTTAGGTGAGTAGGTGTAGGACCATAGGTTGATCCTCCAACTCCTGTGCTCACTACACCTAGGTAATGATAAACAGTAGGGTACTCGTTCTCTTCACCTATTTGTTGTTTGATATTACTTCCGCTAATGAGGTTTTCAATTGTTAGAAAATTACTATTAAAAGCTGAAAGCACAGAAAATTCATCCGCTAAAATTTTACTAGAAAGGGTTAACGCTTTTAGCATTGTTTCGACTTTTCTTTTCTCTTTTTTCACTTGCTCGTTAAATAACTGAACGGCACTATACGCTTGGTCTAGTTTTACCCAAAATGCTGTAACCTCCTCAGCCGTCATACCTTTAAATGTAGGTGTTAATCCTGGAAGAGGCGCGATTTCAAAGGGAACTTTCTCTCCTAATTCGAAACATTTCTGATTTTCAATTTTCAGAAGTTGAACTTGATATTTACCTGGGGCTACCATGGGACCTTCATTTTTCCAATCTTTATTTTCAGGAGTAATAGTACCTACTGCTTTTCTACGTAAATTCCAATTTACACGTTGAAATCCTTTTCCGTTTGAGGCTTCGATTAATCTAACCAATTCTCCTGATGCGCCATAAATAGCCAGCATTACCTTTGGATCTCCTTCAAGTTCCTCTTTTTCAAGAATTGCCCAGTCCGGAATTGACACTTCTTTTTGAGCTTTTATTGCATCACTTTCTTGTTCCTTTCGCTTTTCTTTTGAAGATTTCAAAGAATTTGCCATGTAATAGGTGAATTGAACGCCAAATTCAGGATTTTGAGCTACAAAATAACCATCACCTTGGGAAGCTTTTCCTCCTTCCCCTAGAACTGAGCGTTGCTGATACCAATAACTTTTTCTTGGAGCCGAAATGAATGCTTCTTTTTTAACAGACTCCTCGTCTAAATTCCTTAAAGCACTGTAATCGTCAAGAATGTAAATCCCTCTTCCAAAAGTTGCTAGAACTAGATCGTTTTCACGTTTCTGAATGGCTATGTCGCGCACTGAAATTGTGGGTAATCCGGCACTGAATTTTAACCAATTATCTCCGTTGGAAATCGAAACATAAACCCCAAATTCAGTTCCTAAAAACAACAAATTCTTTTTCACGTGATCTTGTACGATGCGCCAAGTGATTGTTCGTTCAGCAATTCCTTTTGTAATCAATACCCACGATTTTCCTTTATCATTACTTTTATAGACATAAGCTTTAAAATCCCCGCTTTTGTGGTTGTCAAAAACAGCATATACCGTGTTTTCGTCGTGTAAATCAGCCTTTACATCATTTACAAATGCTTGTGCCGGTAAACCGGGAAGTGAAGAGAAAGGAATTCTCCTCCAATTTTTTCCACCATCTTCTGTAACATGGAGATTACCATCATCAGTTCCAACATAAAGTAATCCTTCTTTTTTTGGTGATTCAGTAATGTTAGTAATACTGCTGTAATTTGACATAGCATAGACATCCCATGGATTATCCCACGCTTGTTTTTTACCAAAAAATGGTGTTTGGGTCCTTGGTGTGTTGGTAGTTAAATCCGGTGAAATAACTTCCCATGAATCACCACGGTTATCAGATTTCCAAAGTCTTTGAGAAGCGAAATATATCCGAGACGACTTATGCGGACTCACAAGAATTGGCGCATCCCAATTGAATCGTTCCGTTTTTTCACCTAATTCCGGTTGTGGTTGGATGTAAACATTTTCTCCAGTTGCACGATCATGACGCACCAAATTTCCCTGTTGCCACTGAGCATAAATAATATTTGGATTACCAGGTTCGGTTGCTGGTTGGTGACCATCTCCACCTAGGAGTATGCTCCAATCTGCATTGCGAATTCCGTTAATATTTGTCGTTCTTGATGGCCCCATTTGCGAGCTGTTGTCTTGAGTTCCTCCGTAAACATTATAATATGGCAATTGGTCGTCTACAGCAACTTTGTAAAATTGGGTAAGCGGTAAGTTGGAGACATATTTCCATGATTTTGTCTTATCAAAACTTTCGTAAACGCCACCATCTGTTCCAACAAGTAAATAGTTTGGATCATTTTTCTTGAATGCAATTGCATGATTATCAACGTGTTTGTTGTTTTCGTTCATGGTGTAAAAGTCTTTTCCACCATTATCAGAAATAAACATCATATAGCTGACCAAATAAATTCTGTCAAATTGATGAGGATCAGTATACAGTTCTTGATAATAATGTGGACCAGTACCGCCAGAGACAGCATCCGACATTTTATTCCAGGAGGCCCCTTGATCGACACTTTTAAAAACGCCACCTTTTCTTCTGTCTAATTCAATAGCAGCATATACAATGTCAGGTTGCTGAGGTGAAATAGCCAGTCCAATTTTTCCAAGGTTCGAAGAGGGTAATCCACTGCTCAATTTGCTCCAGTTTTCTCCGCCGTCAGTTGATTTATAAATAGCCGTTCCCGGTCCACCACCCATGTAACCAGCAATGGTACGATGTCGTTGCCACGTAGCAGCATATATCACATCAGGATTTCGTGGATCTACTACTAAATCGGTAGCACCTACCCATTCTCCTTCTCCTAAGGTCTTTTTCCAAGTTTTTCCTCCGTCAATAGATTTGTAAACTCCTCGATCACCTCCTGAAGACCATAATGGTCCTTGAGATGCGACCCAGATGATTTGACTATTTTTTGGATGAATGATGATTTTTGAAATATGCTCACTTGATTTAAGTCCCATGTGTTGCCATGATTTTCCACCGTCTGCACTTTTGTAGATTCCGTCACCATAACCTACATGTCTGCCCCCAACATTTTCTCCTGTTCCAACCCAAATTTCGTTATTATTATTTGGGTTTATGGCTAGGCACCCGATGGAATAAGATCCTTTTCCTTCAAAAATGGCTTGCCAGGTAGCACCTGCATTTTCAGTTTTCCAAACACCTCCAGAACCTGCAGAAACATACCATTTGTTTTCATTGCTAGGGTCTATCACAATATCGGAAATCCGCCCTGACATGAAGGCAGGTCCGATGCTTCTAAAATTAAAACCACTAAGTATTTCGCTTGTAATGGCAGAAGTTTTGGAATCAACTTTTGTGTTTTTTTGCCCGATGGCTATGCTGCAACAAAAAAAGAAAAATAGGATGAGTTTTTTCATGATAATTATTTGTTGTGTAAATATACATTTATCCAAAATGGAATTGTGAATTGCTAATGGTGAATTTTAAGTAAAAAGTTTTTTAAAATGAAAAATATAACTATTTTTGTCACCCCGAAAACGTCGGGAATAAATAATTTTAAGCGAGAATAGCTCAGTTGGTAGAGCACGACCTTGCCAAGGTCGGGGTCGCGG
>CAZLHR010000061.1:0-7728 GCA_964559685.1 uncultured Lishizhenia sp. | reverse complement strand
AAATAATTGGCATTCCAGATGTTGAGTTGTTCATCATTCCGAATGAATTTTCTAACATCTTCTTTTACAGCATCAAAAGAAACAGAATTGATTTTGTCCTTTAATAATTCTATAATCTGATCTTTTGAAATCGAGGCTTGACTCCAATTGTTTGTTTCAGATGCGCGCACTAGAAAATGGGGAACATTTAACGGAATTCCTTTTCGGATATACCATTCCATGTCATACCAATCTCGACCTTTTACACGATTTTTCCACTTTCTGAATAACAATGCATGAAGTTTTCCGGCAAACAGACTCGGTAAAGAAAAACAATTCACATAAAACGAAAAAGGTTTGATCAATAGTTTCTCTTCTGTTTCAAATCCCCATGGGGGAACTCGATCAATTTCAATTTTGATCTTAACCGATTTATTTGAAGAAATTCCATGTTGAACAACGATATCCTCCAATACCAATTCTTGCCATAAGGTTTCTGATTTCAAAAATGCAGAATCGATAGGAGTTTTAACCCGCTTTTCCTTTTCTCTAATACTTACTCGAATGCCAAGTCCTTCAAATTCATCAGTGATAACTGAAAAATAGGGCGTCAAGGAAAAACTCGGGTCCGCATCCAAAAGAGAAAAATCCAAGTCTTCCGAGTAGCGATCTAATCCATGAAAAATACGCAAGGCTGTTCCGCCGTAAAATGCTGCTCTTTTGAAAAAATCTGTTCTCGACAAAGCCGCAAGCGCAATTTCTTGCATGATTTCACGCATTGCGGCTAATGTTTCTTCCTCATTTTGCGGGTTATACTCCGCTATCCAATCCTTCATCATAAGCGTTGAATTGTGTTGACGAGCATTTGCAGGCTATTTCTTTTTGGCGAATCAATCACCCAAGTTTGAATTGCAGTAGCATCTAATTGACGTAATTGCGCTTCATCAATACGCAAATCTTCGAGCAGAAAATCCATCGTTTGAGAAATACTGCGTAGTTGAACTCCTGAGGTTACTATGATTTTGTCACAAAGAGCTTTTTCAGGAGAAGCAATCATGGCAGTTTGAAATTCAGTTAGACGAACACTCCTAATTCCAAATGAGTAATATGGGGTTCCCAAATACTGAAAACTAAAACGCCCAAGTGAGTTTTGGTATATTTTTGATGTTTTAGTAGTAACTGAACTTATTTCATACACTCGTTCTGGAATTAATCCCCAATAAGAAAGTGCTGATTCTAGTGAAATATAACTGGGCCCCCTCAAGTGATTCGCAATTAGAAAACGATCCGGAATCGGCAAATCCAACTCGGGACCAGGAACATATAAACCTCTTCTCAATGAAACAAGCTCCCCGCTTCTAATCATTTCACTTATTTTATCATTTGGCCTGCCGTATGGAGATAAAACGTCCATCACCACATTATGAGTTAACGGCACATCTGCATACATTTTTATTTGTCTTCTTAAATTCACACCACTAAATTACAACAATTTTATCGGTTTTTTTCCGATTTTAATATTTTTTTTTAACATTTAAATATATTTAATAACTATTTAATCGTTTATTTTCCGATTTTTATCTTTTTATTTTACATAATATAAGTGGGAAAATTTGTTAACTAATGAAGTGTAGAAAACCTTTTAAAAATGCTAAAAACAGAACTTTAGAATAAAAGTGATACCTTTGCTTCAAGATTTCATTAATTTCAAAATAGTTTGAATTTGTGTATTTCTGATTCAACTTATGACATTTAATGATTTACAATTAATCGAGCCGATTCTTCAAGCACTCGATAAAAAAGGATACAAACTCCCCACTCCGATACAACAAAAAGCAATACCACCTATTCTCTCTGGACGAGATGTACTCGGCTGCGCACAAACAGGAACTGGAAAAACAGCAGCATTCGCCATTCCAATTCTGCAGCTCCTCGATAAACAAGAACGCTCGGAAAAAAGAGAAATTAGCACCCTTATTCTCACGCCAACACGTGAACTAGCCATTCAAATTGAGGAAAACATCGTGGACTACGGTGCCTCATTGCGCTCAACATACTGTGTAATTTTCGGTGGTGTAAGCCAACAACAACAAATTCAACGACTTAAAAATGGGGTTGATATTTTAATTGCCACGCCTGGTAGATTATTGGATTTACATCAACAAGGCTTTATAAATTTAAAAAATATAAAACAATTTGTTTTGGACGAGGCTGACAGAATGTTGGATATGGGTTTCATTCACGACGTGAAACGCGTGATTCAATTGATTCCAAAAAATCGACAAACGTTGTTTTTCTCAGCAACGATGCCAAAAACCATTCAGCAACTGGCGAATTCTATTCTTCAAAATCCTGTAACCGTAACCGTTGCACCGGTATCTTCCGCAACCGAAAAAGTAGAACAACGACTTTATTTTGCCGAGAAAGAAGAAAAAAGAAACGTTCTTACGCAATTAATAACGGAAAGTAATTGTAATTCCATACTCGTTTTCACACGAACAAAACACGGGGCAGATAAAGTTGCGAAGTTTTTAAACAAAGGAAAAATTTCAGCTGCGGCCATACATGGAAATAAAACACAAAATGCGAGACAAAAAGCGTTGAATGATTTCAAAGACGGAAAACTAAGGGTATTGGTAGCTACCGACATAGTGGCGCGAGGCATTGACATCAACGAATTGGAGTTGGTTATTAATTACGAGATTCCAAATATTTCAGAGACTTACGTTCATAGAATTGGTAGAACTGGTCGTGCAGGAAATTCAGGATTAGCAATTTCCTTGTGCGAAGAGAGTGAAAAGCCTTATGTCAAGGATATTGAAAAAATAATGGGTAAAAAAATACCTGTGTTCGTCTTGAAAAAATAAAGGGTACATCCATAATTACGCGCTTGATTTTTTCTATTAACTTTATCCACCGTGTTAGAGAAAGGAAACAAACGAATTATTCGCGGATGGATTGCTTACGATTGGGCCAATTCCGTCTATAATCTCGTTGTCTCCTCCGCTATTTTCCCATTGTTTTACGAAACAAGCACCCGTAATTTATATGCAAAAGAAAACGGATTAGATCCAGATGATGTAGATCCAGGAAGTGTGACGGTAGATTTTTTCGGATACCAAGTTTCACCGAGTGTGATTTACTCTTTGGTATTGTCATTAGGGTTTATTTGCGTAAGTTTTCTTTCGCCCATGTTATCTGGAATTGCAGACTACACCGGTAGCAAAAAGAAATTCTTGAAATTCTTCTGTTATTTGGGCTCGCTATCGTGCGCTTCGCTGTACTTCTTTAATCCTGCGCAAGTGGAATTAGGAATGCTATCCATTTTTTTAGGAACTATTGGCTTTTGGAACAGCCTTGTTTTCTACAATGCCTTTTTACCCGAAATTGCAGAAACAAAAGACCAAGATCGCATTTCTGCTCAAGGATACATTATGGGATATTTGGGTAGTATGGTTTTACTTATCATTTGCTTGGCACTCATTATGGGTGTTGATGCCAGTTTGACGAAAGTTAGTTTTTTACTCGTAGCCGTTTGGTGGATTGGTTTTGCACAGATGACCTACCGCGTTCTTCCGAAAAATGTTTACGGTAAAAAACCGGAGAAAGATTACATCTGGAAAGGATTTCGTGAACTTAAATTGGTATTTAAAGAATTTGTTCAAACCAGAAGGCTCAAAAAGTTTTTGTATGCATTTTTCTTCTTCAACACAGGTGTTCAAACCGTCATGTTGATGGCCACAGTTTTTGCCAGTAAAGAAATTGAATGGCCGGATAAAGGTGCAAAAACAGGGCTGATTATAGCCATCTTATTAATTCAATTATTAGGTGCCGTAGGAGCTAAATTATCGGCAATGCTCGCAAAAAAAATTGGAAACATCAACGTGATTATTCTCAATGTGGTCATTTGGATAATAATTTGTGTTTTTGCATATATTATTACACAACCAGTTGAATTTTACATTTTAGCTGCATTTGTTGGATTGGTAATGGGAGGAGTTCAAGCAGTTGCTCGGTCAACCTATTCGAAATACTTACCTGAAACCACCGATCATGCTAGTTATTTTTCATTCTATGACGCTACGGAAAAAATCGGAATGATCCTCGGAACGGCCTTTTTTGGATTAACAGAACTCATCTTTCAAGACATCCGTTACTCTGTCTTTTCTGTGGCTTTGTTCTTTATTCTTGGGTTTATTTTTCTATTATTTGTTCCAAAAGAGGAAAATACCATCGTTTCATTGACAAAAAATCAACATTCATGAAAGCACTTATAGAGGAAGCTTGGGAAAACCGAGCCTTGCTACAAAATCCTAACACCGTAAAAGCAATTGAAGAGGTAATTGAAGAAATTGACAAAGGTAGATTACGTGTTGCTGAGCCCCTCGAAAATGGTGAATGGCAAGTGAATGAGTGGGTTAAAAAAGCAGTTGTAATGTATTTCCCAATTCGTCAAATGGAAACAATTGAGGTAGGTCCATTTGAGTTTCACGATAAGATGGCCTTGAAACGAAATTACAAAGAATTGGGCGTACGTGTGGTTCCACATGCCATAGCGCGATACGGGGCCTATGTGGCTTCTGGTGTCATCATGATGCCCTCCTATGTGAACATTGGCGCCTATGTAGATTCCGGAACCATGGTAGATACTTGGGCAACCGTGGGGAGTTGTGCTCAAATAGGAAAAAACGTACACTTAAGCGGTGGCGTGGGAATTGGCGGCGTCTTAGAGCCCTTACAAGCTGCGCCGGTTATTATAGAAAATGATGCTTTTATAGGTTCACGTTGCATTGTTGTTGAAGGAGTTCGAGTAGGAAAGGAAGCCGTACTCGGTGCCAATGTAGTTTTAACGAAATCTACCAAAATCATAGATGTAACAGGTTCTTCACCACAAGAATTTCGTGGATACGTGCCGGAACGAAGTGTTGTAATTCCAGGCTCCTTCACCAAAACTTTTCCTGCAGGTGATTTCCAAGTGCCTTGTGCCTTAATCATCGGGAAACGCAAAGCTTCGACCGATCTTAAAACTTCGTTGAACGACGCCTTACGCGAACACAACGTAGCTGTTTAGCAGACACAATCAAAATCCGTTAAGACCTTTCAGTTACACTTGTCTTCACTCTACTGAATACATATCTTTATTGCGCTTATCTTACCAACGTATGTTGTATATGCGTATATTAGTTGCGCTTAAAGTCAAAAAGTTATTGGAAACTTAAAGATTGGATTAGAATGGGAAAATACACTAAAAAGCTTCGTGAAAAAACAGATGAGGAATTGATTGAAATTTTTTATTCCATTACAACGTATACGGGAGAATACATTGACGATTTTCTTACTGAATTAGATATAAGAAGAATGTTATGGGATATGAAAAAATTGCTCAATGAAAAGGATTTGATTACCCTTAAAAATAAACTTGAATCTATTTCGACGTCAAAATATTTAAGCCTTATTAAACATGAATTGGAAATTAGGGGTTCGGAGAGAACAAAAAGCCAACAAAAATATACAAAAACTGAAAATAAAACATCAAACTACGGAACATATAGTTCCTTAATTGGCATTGCGTTACTTGGCTCTTTTCTTATGAGAAAATGTAATGAAATTAAACCGACGCAGAACTTTAATGATAAAATAACAGTACCTACAGTTAATCCAACATTTGGTCTTCCGCAAGATACACCATCGTACAATACCTTTGATTCATATCATTACTATACTCCGGAAAATCTAAATTTAAATATGCCCGAATCAAATACTGGAAAAATTTCGATAATCAAATTGCCAAGAACAGACTCAAATCAAATGAAGATTAATCAGAAATACCTGCAAGATTATAATACGCAGGACAAGATAAATATGTCTGAAGAATTATCTTTACCAAATGGTTTGCCAGAAAATTCTAAGTTCAAAAGGTCCGATTTTTCAAAAAATCCAACTATCTACAATCCGAACCTTAAATATAAAAATCCCACTTTTAAAATTCCGTTAGTAAAGAGTGAAAATCATCTAAACCCAGGTTTTCAAAAAATGCTCGATACGATTACGAATAAAAAGGATTAATCTAAAAAATAAGAAAATGAAAATAATTGTCTTTTTGTGCTTCCTTTCTGCCGGTTTTTTGTTTGGCCAGGAGGCTCTTTCTGACACCATTAGAATTGACCGATTAAGTGACCAAGAAGTTAAGGAAATGATTACGAGATGCTGGCCAACAGTAAAAGATACTATTTATTATGGTGAATATTTTGATGGAATAAAATTAAGTTTTTCAAGGTATGCTCATTTTCTGGATAGCAACAACAGAGATTATGGACCTGTTCTTTTATATGACATATATAATTCTGTAAAAAGGACAGATTATGGGACTAAATCAGAAACAAACTATTTTATTAAAGAGATTTATCAGCTAGTACCTCCTTATGAATTAATCTTGTTTGAATCATCAGTAAATAAGGACGGATATACAATAAAGACAAAACTTGAAAAAAAGGATGATTTCTACATATCTAGCTTTGACAACGGTAAGTTCGTAAAGTCAGACACCCTTTTTGATTTTAAATATTCCATGAATGATGATTGGGCAAAATATTGGTTTCAGATTGATACTGTAGCGCCTATTAATAGTGTATTGGAGACAAAAAATAATTTGAATTATAAAACATTTGAATTTGAACCAAATTACACAACACTAATTTCAAGGGAGGACAAGCTGATAAATGGTGTTCGTAAAAAATTGACGACTACACAGTTTACGGATGAAACGGGGGTTAACACCGCTATTACAGATGAATTTTTAACTATAGTAGAGCAAAGAATTGGAGATGATTATTTGCATGTAATCGAATACAAAGAAAAAGCAATAGACTTTGAGTCACAACCAGATTTAAGTTTGTTTTTTAATATAGGTTTAAGCGTTAGATTTGCAGAGAGATTAGCCGAACCGGGTGAGAATAAGGAAATTTCTATTGTAATTTTTGAAATCGTGGGAAATCAAAATCCATTTGACACCACATCACAGCAATTATTTTTCACTCAAAACGGAAAGAATTACATGAAAATTATGGCTAAACCAGATTACATTTCCGAAGCAAGCGAATTGGAAATTATCGAGAATAAAAAAGAAACAGAATTTTATCCCATTAGTGATCCTGACATTATTCAAATGGCGAAAAATGCTACTAAAGGAATTCACTCAAAAAGAAAGAAAATAGAGAAATTGATGAACTTTGTCCACAACTACATAAAATATTCGAAAGACGATTATTCTCAATGGCACATAAGCGTTTATAACATAATTAAAACACAAAATGGAGTGTGCCAAGACTACGCTGAATTATTTACCACATTAGCAAGATCAATTGGTATACCTTGCAAAACCGTAGGCGGATATGCGCTCGATCAAAATAGTGGCCTTCTCGTTGGTCATGCTTGGAATGAAGTAGAGATTAATGGCAAATGGTATGGGGTTGATCCAACCTGGAATATGTGGCTTCCAACATTCTATCATTACAAAGAGAATAGTCTTCCTTTAAATCGAAATGATGGTTATATTTTTCTTAGTCTCAAAAGTATTAGTCAGACGAATGGAGAGATTCTAAAGTTTGATTAGATGCACATCAAAGTTCCTAAGCGACATTACAACGATAGCAAAGCTGCAAAACATCTGGCAACATGCCATACCAAAAAAGACTTAAAACTTTTCCTGCAGGTGATTTCCAAGTGCCTTGTGCCTTAATCATCGGGAAA
>CAZLHR010000060.1:7760-7992 GCA_964559685.1 uncultured Lishizhenia sp. | reverse complement strand
GAGAAGGTTAGCCCGTGAAGAAGGAATTTTTGTTGGAAACTCTGCAGGAGCAGCGATCAAAGGAGTACTTCAATTGGCTGATCAATTAACAGAAAATGATGTGGTAGTGGTGTTGTTTCACGACCATGGTAGTCGTTATGTTGGTAAGATTTTCAACGACGAATGGATGAAGGAACGCGGTTTTTTAGAGGAAGAAATTTTGACAGCAGGAGATTTAGTTGCGAAACATGCC
>CAZLHR010000060.1:0-7750 GCA_964559685.1 uncultured Lishizhenia sp. | reverse complement strand
GTACGCAGAAGAACTGGTTTCACACGCCATTGCCAAAATGAGAAATTTTAGTATTTCACAAATACCTGTAATGAAGGATGGGACTTTTGTTGGTTCTATCGACGATAGTCATTTATATGAATTATTGGTAGATGCGCCTGAATTACGGGATGCCGCTATTTCATCGGTAATGCGTCCTGCATTTCCAGTGGTGAACGCAAATACTTCAGTTGAGCAGCTGAGTAAGCTTATCAATAAAAACACACCGGCGGTTCTCGTAGAATTAGCTGAAGGAAAGTATCATATTGTTTCTCGTTACGACGTAATTTCGGCAATGTCGTAACATGAAAGTCTTGGATCAAATGGGTCGTGAATTATACTTTTCGGCTCCTCCAAAGAGAATTATTTCACTTGTACCATCAATTAGTGAATTAATCATTGATATTGGGTTAGGTGATCAATTAGTTGGTATTACGAAGTTTTGTATTTATCCTAAAGAAGATATAGATCAAAAAACAAAAGTAGGTGGCACAAAAAACTTGAATCTGAGTAACATTCGTTTGTTAAAACCCGATTTAATTATAGGGAATAAAGAAGAAAACGTTAAAGAACAGATTGAAGAGCTGGCAAGCGAATTCCCTGTTTGGATGAGTGATTGCAATACGTTCAATGAAGCTATTGACATGATGCGTGTTCTCGGAGAAATTACACACAAAAAAATAGAAGTTGAGCAATTGATTTTTGATATTGAATCATCCTTCAGTAATCTGAATATTGGTCAAGGAAAGAGCTTCCTCTATTTTATTTGGAACGACCCCATGTACCTCGCCGGAAGAGGTACCTTTATTCATTCTATGTTAGAAAAAATCGGATTTAATAATGCCTGTGAAGAGGAACGTTATCCAGAATGGAAAGGTCAACTTCCAGATGTTGTTTTTTTAAGCTCTGAACCTTTCCCATTTAAAGAAAGTCATATGGAACATTTTGCTCGCTTATTCCCGAATGCGCACATTAAATTAGTGGATGGAGAAATGTGTTCTTGGTACGGCAGCAGAATGAAACTAGCAGCAACCTATTTCAAAAGATTGAATTTCTAAAAGGAACAATTGTTCTTCAATAGATATTTAATTCATCCAAGAGCCACCAACCGCGATTACATTTTCCAACGCTAAATAATCGAGATAGTCGTTTTGTTTGATGCCTCCAGTTGGACAAAATCGTAAATTTGGAAATACTTGTCCGAAAGTTTTCAATGCGGGAATGCCGCCGTATAGATTGGCTGGAAAAAACTTAAATGTATCCCACCCAAATTGTAAGCCTTGAATTATATCCGAAGGTGTCGCAACCCCTGGAATAAATGGAATTAAACTTTGTTCAAGGTAGGGAGCTAATTCTTTGCAAATGCCAGGACTCACCATAAAGTCAACTCCTACATCTGAAACTTGCTGTACTTGATTTCGAGTGGTAATGGTTCCTACGCCAATTTTAAATGTTGAACCATAGTTTTTTTTAGCATATGCTATGGCATCGAGCGCAAAAGAAGTTCGAAGCGTAATTTCCATGCAGTTAATTTCCAATTGCGTAAGTTTATCAACAGTACGATCAACCTCAGTTGCATTGTTGAAAGTTACCACAGGTATTACATTATTTTTTGCTAATATGTCTCGAATTCCGTTTTGATTCATTTCTTAGTGTATTTATGACACAAAGTTATATTAAATTACTAAAACAACAACAGTAGGATCGAAAGGATCTAACTCGTTGAGAAACAACTGAAGTTTTTCGTAGACTTTACCATCAGCGCAAAAATGAAAGAAATTAAGTTCTCGTTCTTGAAGATTACCATTTGGAAAAAAACGTTCTTTTTGTTTTTCAATCCATTTTAGTTGGTCTTCATGTTTCTGTTTTACCGATCGTTTTAACTTTTGCTCAATTTGTACGACTTGTTTTTCAATTTTTACCACTTCAGAAACAATCCATTTTTCTAATTCTTTCCCCGCTTCCTTTCCGATTGTTATTAATTCTTCTTGCATTTTAGAGAACGTTTCGCTTACCGATTGAAAAGAAATTTCTTCTTTCATTTTTTGTTCAGTATACATGCGAATTAGCTGATCAGAAGGCTTGAAAAAATCACTTAATGTAAACCCTAGTTCATTCCATTTTACTTCAGTTTTTTCGTCAATAACCTGAAAGCTCTTGCGCATCTGAAGAATTGGAAAGGTCACATTACACGCATCAAATACTTTTTTTAGTTGCATCCAATAAGAAAGTTCGCCTACACCGCCAACATATGCGATATTGGGCAAAATAAGTTCTTGGTAGACGGGTCTCAACACAACATTAGGAGAACAATATTCGGGATTCTCGCTAAACTCAAAAATGAGTTCCTGAAATGTGTAAAATTTATCTCCGACGGTAAAACCATTATTTTTAGGAATAATTCGATGGCGTTTTCCTTTACTGAGGTGAAATAAATTAACCTCACGCGGATGAATTTGTTGGTGGAATCCTTCCTCTTGAAGCACTTTATTTGTTTCATTAACCGCTTGAAAAGAAAATTGTGTTTTCAACTCTCTTTCGGCAACAGGGATAAATTGTTTTTTTAATGTACTGACTTGTGCATTTAACACAACTAATTCAAATTCATGAAACAATTGAGTAACAAATTCGAAAACAAAATCAGCGTATTTTTTTTGATTTTTCAGCTGAATGATCTCCTTCATTTCACCAGATGTTTCAGCTCTAAACAATTGGATTAACTTTTCTGCTGCTTCGCTTAATCCATCTATTGGCAAATCACCAACTGCACCTTCCGCGCTAGTATTCCAATGAATAGTTTGATTAAAAAGGTTTAAGGAACGAATTTCATCTATGTCGTGATCTTCACTTGCCATCCAGTAAACTGGAACAAAATCATAATAGGGATACGATTCTTTTAGTTTACGAGCTAATTGAATGGTGTGTAGGATTTTGTATACAAAATAACTAGGACCTGAGAATAAACACAATTGGTGACCAGTGGTAACGGTGAATGTAGTTGATTTAGTTAGTAAATCAATGGACGATTGTGCTTTTGGAAGTTGTTTTTTGCTGTAATCTCTTTTTAAAACATGATGCAATTCAAGTCGTTGTTGATCTGTAAATTGAGATTTCTTGAGCTGTATTTGATTTTCAAAATTTGAAAGTTTATCCTGGTTTCCTAGAAATTTAGATAATTTATGTTGTTCTTCCGAAAGCAAAATTTGCTGTGGACTGAATGCAATAATTTCTTTTTTGGATAGATGGAAAACCTTCATAATAAAAAAGTCGGGCTACGCACCCGACTGTAAAGTTAAGGAATATTAGTTGTTAATGTTTTCCAGCTAAATAGCGTTCTGCATCTAACGCAGCCATGCAACCAGTTCCTGCAGCTGTAATTGCTTGTCTATATGTTCTGTCGGCAGCGTCACCCGCTACAAATACTCCAGGAACATTTGTCTTACTAGATCCAGGTTGTTCGTATTTTATGTACCCAGTTTCATCTAAATTAATAAAGTCTTTAAAGATTTCAGTATTTGGTTGGTGTCCGATTGCTACAAAAAATCCTGTGCAAGGAATCGTTTGCTCTTCGTTGCTTGCGCGATTTATTACTTTCGCTCCAGTTACCACATTGCCATCTCCTAATACTTCTAGCGTTTCTGTATTGAAAAGTATGTTAATATTCGAAGTGTTTTTAACTCTATCTGCCATGATTTTCGAAGCTCGAAACTCGTCTCTTCTGACTAACATAGTCACTTTCGTACATAACTTAGAGAGATAATGAGCCTCTTCACAAGCAGAGTCTCCGGCACCTACGATAACCACTTCTTGTCCTCGGTAAAAAAATCCGTCACAGACTGCACAAGCCGAAACGCCACCTCCGTTCGATAAATACTTTTGTTCACTTTCGAGTCCAAGGTATTTTGCACTTGCTCCAGTTGATATGATAACTGTTTCTGCGTGAATTTCATGACCGTCCTCATTCCAGCATTTGTGAATTTCACCTGAAAAATCTACTTTAGTAATGAAACCAAAGCGTATGTCAGCTTCAAATCTTTTGGCTTGGGCTTCAAGCTCCATCATCATTTCCGGACCTGTAATTCCGTTAGGATAACCAGGGAAATTTTCCACCTCGTTTGTTGTTGTCAATTGACCTCCAGGTTGCATACCTTGATAAAGAACAGGTTTCATATCCGCTCTGGCAGCATATATCGCAGCTGTATATCCAGCGGGTCCTGATCCTATGATTAAACATTGTACTTTTTCCATGTGTGAGTGTTTTGTTTGAATGAACAACAAAAATAGCTTTTTGTTAGCGATTACAATTAAAAAGTTATTGACGAAAATTAGGAAATTATACTCAAGAAATGAGTAAATTCGTGACTCAATAAAAGAAACACATGAAATTTAAGTTATTACTATTAGCTCAATTCGTATATTGCGGATTTGCCTTCTCTCAAGCGAAACCAAAAGCTCCAATAAATTGGTACTTAAACGATCCAAAAGATTCGAAAATTTACGGAGTTGGTGCTGATAAAGCATACAAGTTTTTAGAGGGAAAAATTGCGAAAGAAGTGATAGTTGCGGTTATTGATAGCGGAGTAGAAACGGATCATCCAGATTTGAAAGATGTTATTTGGACTAATCCAGGTGAAATTCCTAACAACGGCATCGACGACGATAAAAATGGATATGTTGACGATGTACACGGTTGGTCTTTTTTGGGAGGACCTGGCGGTGATATAGATGCCGAGTCCTTGGAATTAGCGAGAATGTACAGAGTAGAAAAACGCTATTTTGGTGATAAAAAAGAAAACGAGATTTCTTCCTCAGACAAGCAACGATTTGCTAAATACCAAAAAATTAAACAAGATTTTGAAAAAGAGAAAGCCAAAACTGAACAGCAATTTGCTCAATTAAGTGTTTTATCGAATTACATGGAAAATGTCAAAGCTGTTTCGAAAGGGGTTTTCTCCAAAAAAACAAATAAAGCATACGTTCCGAAAGATGACAATGAGAAAAGAATTAAGAAAAGGGTAGGGGGGATTCTATTGATTTATCCTGCAAGTGAATTGGACAATCAAATTACAGGAGCGGTAAAAAGTATGGCTGGTCAGATTAAAATGAATTCAATTGATGCCGATTCCGTGAGAAAAGCAATCGTAGGTGATAACCCTTATGACATGTCTGAGCGTTTTTATGGTTGCAATCGTTACGAGGGTCCGGACGCAATGCATGGCACTCATGTTTCCGGAATTATTGCCGCGAAAAGAGGAAACGGAATTGGAATTGATGGTATTGCTTCCAATGCCAAAATTATGGTGCTAAGAGCCGTTCCAAATGGAGATGAGCGCGATAAAGACATTGCCAATTCCATACGTTACGCAGCAGATAATGGAGCAAAGGTTATAAATATGTCTTTCGGAAAATATTACACTCCAAATAAATCAATAGTGGATGAGGCTATTCAATACGCCGCTTCAAAAGACGTATTATTGGTTCATGCTGCCGGAAATGATGCCAAAAATAAAGATATTGAAGATTCTTATCCAACCAGAATATTAAACAATGGAACAAAAGCAAAAAATTGGTTAGAAATTGGCGCGAGTAGTTCAAAGTCTGGTGCCAAATTACTTGCTGACTTTTCAAATTACGGTGCAACTACTGTCGACGTTTTTGCTCCGGGTGTTGATATCCATTCTACTGTACCTGATGGGAAATATGAAGATGCATCCGGTACGAGTATGGCATGTCCTGCCACTGCAGGGGTTGCTGCACTAATAAGAGGTTATTTCCCTGAGCTTAGTGCGGAAGAGGTTGCTTCTGTAATCATGAAAACGGCAGAGCCTTATAGTAAGTCAATTTCTATTCCGGGTAAGAAAAAGAGTGAAGCCAAAGGAAATATGAGTCAGGTATGTATTACCGGTTCTTTTGTTAATGCTGCCAATGCGGTAACCTACTTGCTAAAGAAATAAATAACTCTTTGAATGTCAGGATTTGATCATCCTTTATTAATTGCTGTTTTTGTCGCGGTTATTCTGCTGATGCTCTTTCTTGATTTGGGTGTTTTTAACAAAAAATCTCATTCTATTTCAAATAAGGAAGCTTTAACTTGGACTATTGTTTGGATTTCCTTAGCCATGTTTTTTAGCGGATTTATTTATGTTCAAGAAGGATTTGAAAAATTTGCCCAATTTCAATCAGCCTATTGGATTGAAGAAGCATTGTCGATAGATAATCTGTTTGTTTTTATTTTAGTGTTTAATTTTTTTAAACTCAAAGACGAACTTCAGCACAAGGTATTATTTTGGGGAATCATTGGTGCAATAGTGTTTAGAGCGCTTTTTATCTTTTCTGGCGTCGAACTCATAAAACTTTCTTATTTGCCGCCGATAAATGTTGGTGGCAAGTGGTTGGAAATAAACCTAATTTTAACAATTTTCGGGTTCTTTTTAATTTGGGCTGGCGTAAAGTCTGCCTTACCAAAAGAAGAACATACTAACGATGATTTTGGTAAATCTTTTGGGGCTCGTATCATCAGAAAATTCATTCCTATTTCCAATCATTATTACGATGACAAGTTTATCGTTAAACACAAAAACTATAGGTTTGGTACGCGATTGTTGTTGGTTTTGGCCGTTGTAGAATCTACCGATTTAATTTTTGCAATAGACTCAATACCTGCCATCTTTGCAATTGCACCTGACGATCCTTTTATTTTATACATGTCCAATATTTTTGCAATTCTTGGTTTGAGATCAATGTATTTTTTACTGGCTAATTCCATTGATAAATTCTCTAAGCTAAAATACGGCTTAGCCATTATTTTGACGTTTATAGGTTGTAAGATGGTATTCGCACCAATTTATCATGTTGGTTCAACACTTTCGCTCTTAATTGTGTTAGGGGTATTGGCGACTTCAGTGCTAATTTCGTTACTTACCGCTCCTAAAGTATAAAACTAGCTCCTTCTTCACTTGAGGAAACTAATTTTCTAGCGTTTGCAAATAATTCTCGTCCGTAATGGATAGCGTAATTTGACTTAGTGCTTGGAGTTCTAAGGTCTAAATTAGTTGTTAAACAAATTAATTCTCCTTTTTTGGCGTCAAGTCTTAGTAAATCTCCGGTTTGAATTTTTGCAATGGCGCCTCCATCATGGGCTTCTGGAGTCAGGTGAATTGCTGCAGGAACCTTTCCTGAAGCTCCGGACATTCTACCGTCGGTAACAAGAGCAACGTTAAACCCTTTTTTCTGCAGCACAGTAAGTGTTGGGGTTAATTGATGAAGTTCTGGCATTCCATTTTGTTTTGGACCTTGAAAAGGAAGCACAGCAATGAAATCTTTATTTAGTTCACCTTTCTTGAATGCAATTAGCAAATCTTCTTGCTCGTTGAATACTATGGCTGGAGCTTCTACGATTAAATGTTCATCTGATACCGCAGCAGTTTTTATTACCGATCTTCCTATGTTTCCTTTTAAAATTTTAATACCACCATCTTTGGAAAATGGATCCGATACTGGACGAATAATTGAAGTATTGAGGCTTTCTTTCGCTCCTTCTCTCCAAACGAGTTCTCCATTTTGTAAAAAAGGTTCTTTTGTGTATGCGCTTAGGCCATTTCCAATAATTGTCATAACATCCTCATGCAACAATCCATTTTCAAGTAATGTATGCATTACAAAGCCCATTCCACCGCAAGCATGAAAATGGTTTACATCAGCTGCGCCATTGGGATACATGCGCGTTAACAAG
>CAZLHR010000059.1:0-8188 GCA_964559685.1 uncultured Lishizhenia sp. | reverse complement strand
CTCCTGCAGCCGCTTGACCTACGTTTAGTGCCGAAGTTCTTCCCATTTCAATCACCGGACAACGTGTCCATTTACTTCTATCTTCCGTGATGACAATATTCACACTTGGAGCAAAACTTATCGATGCATTTGTCTTACTTGACCCATTAAACGATCCAAAATACGCAAGCGGCATGTAATCTCCCTGATAACCTACCAAACGATGTGGCGCGATGGTGCCTTCCAAGATCCCTTCGTAGTCTTGATCTGAATCTGACCCAACTTCATCGCGGTAATTACATGGATCTAAATACGTAGGCCCATCTGGCTGACATTCGTAACCAGCGGCATTTACATCTGTTTCTGGTGCATAATCCCCAGAACGTATCCAGTTCGTCGGGTAATACGCATCGTTATCTTGAACACCCGTTAACCAACGCTTCGAAGAATCCGCAAATGTGATGGACGAAGAAATCATATCCGTAGTCTTTGCAGCGATATTTCCTGTTCCATCAGGGAAATAATATTTCTCTTGGTAAATCTGCACTGAAACACCCCATTCAGGAATGATTTGTTCGTTATCTACAGCAATCGTTTGTTCACTTGTTACAGAGTCCTGAATCGTACCACCCTTGGTATCGTAGCGATAAATTACCCAGCTTGCCGTATCTGCACTGTTACCATTTGATGGAGCAGTATAATCCCTGAATTTGCACTCAAAATAACCGGGCTGTAAGTTTAATGGATCCACTACTTTCACATTTATCGGGCCTTGACCATAATCGTATGTAGGGTTTTCCATATAACCTTCTGACAAAATGGTATTCAACGTTGGTGATGTAAACTCCAACTCCCGGTTCCCATTTCCATAACCATCCATACGCGTAATCTGAGGTGAAGAACCGTATTCAATCAACTGGAGTGTGCCGCCAGCTTCCGGAATCGGACTGTGGGGAATGGCTTCCATTACTTTAATTTCACCAACTGCCGCCTTTCTACTCGCGATGTAGCGTTTCTTTTGTCCTCCCAACGATTGGGGGTCATTCGGATTATACTGTTCATAATTATTGTGGGCATAAGCGATGGCAATGAAATAGTATTTTTTAAAATTCACCAACCTGCGATCTCCTTGCGCAAAGGCATCTTCGGTTACTCTAAAACTGTGACGGATTCCCTTGTTTTCGCCATTAACTCTTTGCACCGGAATACTGGCGTTGAGCTCATCATTAAATTCAAAGTTGATAATTTTTGAAATTCCATCTTTGATGTCACATTGAGCTACTAATCTTGCTTTTGTTGCATCCAATAAATCAGAGGAGGAAACTTTATTATCTTTTAATTGAAAAATTTGATAACCTTGAAAGCGATAAAACTTATCTGCTAGAGAATCGCTCGATACAATAAATGGATCAAATTCAGTGTAGGTCTCGTTGTAGTTGTTCGAATTTGGAGCATTGGATAAAAATAAAATTAACTCATTTTCCAATTCTTGAATACTTAAATCAGGTGCATGTGGGCCTTCTAAAACTTTAAAGCAGTTTTCAAAAAGTGCTTGTGCTTTATCATCAGCTCTTCTTAATGCTTCTACAGATTCAAAAGGGTCTCCGCCGGAAGACCTTGCCCAAACTACCCCAACTGTAATATTATTAACGGCACCGGGCTTGAGTATGAATGGCCCAGCTGATTGAACAAATCTTCTGTCATTTGGCGTGTTGTTGGCTGTCTGTTCTGTCCAGTTTGGCTGCGGCACACCACTCGTCCCCCAGCCGAGAGGATCTGTGGTTCCCGGAAACATAAAATCACAAGGCATTAATGGATTTGCATCTGGATCCGAAATGTGCCCACTTCCTCCGTAAATAAACTTTGTCCCGTCTTTCCAAAAACCTCGCAAATAATTGTAATAGTCTGCTGCATAAATTGGATCTGTTTGATTGGGATTAGCACCGTTTGTAGTATTCGAATAATATAAAAATCGACGCATACCGTAGCGTTCGTTATCAATAATTCCGTCTCCATAACCGATGCCGTTAAGCGCCTCATCAGTACCTATCCCGTAAGCATTATCAATACCATCATCGTCTTGATATGGGCCCTCGAAAAAATCTACACCAACGGCTGGAGGAGAATAGCCATAACCCTTCCATCCCGAATTATTCCCGTCATAGTTGTCGCCGTTATAGTAATAACCTAAACCACGCATTACATCACAACCTACATAATCATCAAATGGATCGCCAAGAGCTCCGTCTGTAAAAAAACCAAAATAGGTATTATATAAGGTTTGGGTTCCTCTGTTGATTAATTCATAATTATAAAAAGTCATGTTATTAATTTCATCGTTCGAAGCGAAAGCAAAAGCTTGTGCTCGAATTTCCATACCGATAGGGTCTGCTCCGGTTTCTGTATGAATGTTGCCTTTGTCGTTCATGACCCACCAAAAATTCATGTCACCATAAAGTGATACGCGGCGTTCTGTGTTGCATTCTTTGTCTTTTTTAATGTCGTACCATGGGAAGTCTCCATCTTGCCAATTGTAACTTCCATCACCATTATAATCGTAAAAAGGTGCCAGGTAATAATCTTGACCTATTGAAACATCTCCGTGAGCTGGCCATTCTTTTACAATTTCAGGAACCTTATAATTTGGAAACAAATCAGCTTGAGTTTGTGTTCCATTGAGTTGATCGTATTCTCCTGCCTCAAACCAAGCATTAAACTCTCGAATCATGTCTTGAGTGGTCACAAAATGTTTATCGTATTTACTACAGACATCGTAATTCGTTTCAGCAGTAATTTTTGTTAAAGGCCCCGTCCAATAATCCTGTCCATTTCGATAGCGTAATGCCGCAAGTTTCAATTGATTATTAACATCTGTACCACCTAACCAAAGTGCAGCAGTAAATAAGGCCATTATCCCAGAATTTTTCGGAACCTCATACATGTTGAGGTTTTGATTTGGAATTTGCCATAGATTTCCAGCTGTGTGTACCATAGCCCGAACATTATTCAATTCTAAATAAGTGGTTGCTGTCGGAGGCGCACAATTAGCTCCTTTTGGATGAGGAGTTTTGATTTTATAAGTTCCGTCGTAGACTTGAGCGTTTCCAGTGCTTGAGAAAAAACATAACAGACTTAAAAAAATAATTTTATTCACGTGTTGAAATTACTAATATTCGGGCGAGTAAGCAAATTTGAAAAATTGTCTATGTAATTGTAATCAATGGTTGAGAACTAATTTGGAAAGGTTTTGTTTTAAATTTTACTTTTGTCTAAAATTAAGAGCAATGAAGAAATTACTTGTAGGGATATTCACTGTTATATCTTTTTCGATGAATGCACAAGTGCAAACACCAGCGCTAAGTCCTGTTTCAAAATTTGAACAGAAAGTTGGCCTAACCGATATTACAATTCAATATTCTCGTCCAGGAAAAAGAGATAGACTTGTTTTTGGAGACGTTGTCCCTTTTGGTGAAATATGGCGATTAGGTGCAAATGAAAACACCAAAATAACTTCATCAGATGCCATTATTTTTGGAAAAGATACGGTTAAAGCTGGCACTTACGCTATTTATGCGAAGCCTGAAAAAGAAAGTTGGACTCTTTTTCTTTACAGCGAAACCACAAACTGGGGCGTTCCAGACCCGTGGGATAGCAAAAAAGTGGTGTATGAAACAAAGTTGCCAGTCGTTCAGCTAAATGATGTCGTAGAGACGTTTACGATATCAATTGAAAAGATTGAGAATAACGGAGCGAGTTTAGTGATTATGTGGGATAAATCTAAAATTGCACTTCCGTTTACAGTTAACACGAAGGATAAAGTGTTAGCAAGTATAAAGAAAACGATGGAAGGCCCATCCGCTAATGATTACCACCGATCTGCGGCGTTTTATTATCAAGAAAAAATTGATGTAAAAAAAGCACTTGAATGGTCTACAAAAGCATGCGAAATGCGCCCAGAGGCATATTGGATGTTGCGTACAAAAGCCTTGTTACAAGCGGAAAACGGGGATTTTAAAGGTGCTATTGCAACGGCAAAGAAATCCATTGAATTGGCAGAAAAAGACGGAGACGCAGCTTACGTTAAAATGAACAAAACTTCCATAGAAGAATGGAGTAAAAAGAAGTAGGTGCATGCTAGCAAGGTACAAGTATCATGTACTCATGCATTTTATTATCTTTCTTTGGGGATTCACTGGAATTCTCGGAAAGTTAATTGATCTCGAGGCTGTATTTATTGTTTGGTATCGCGTATTGATTGCTGCTTTATTTTTAGCAGGTTATTTTCTTGTTAGGAAAAAATCATTTCATTTAGAAAAAAAGCACCTTTGGAAGGTTACACTTGTTGGACTAGTGGTTGTTGCCCACTGGTTGACCTTTTACTATGCTATTCAACTTTCGACAGCGTCTCTAGGTATTCTTTGCTTATCAACGGCAACACTACATGTGACTTGGCTTGAACCTTTAGTCATGAAGAGAAAATTTTCTTGGACAGAGTTTCTGATGGGCGGTCTTGTTATTTATGGTATTTATTTCGTTTCTGGGGATTTTACACCGAAAGAGTTGACTGCACTTTATATCGGATTGATTTCAGCGTTGTGCGCAGCTACCTTTGCCGTTTTTAATGCCAAGCTAGCGCAAGATATTCCTTCTGCGCAAATAACTTTTTATGAACTAAGTATAGGATTTGTCGTTTTGTCCTTGTTTTTACTTTTTACTGGTCAGTTTTCCTATGATCAATTAGCTCTCAGCGGAAGTGATTTTTCTTGGTTGTTATTTTTGGGAATCGTTTGTACATCATTTGCTTTTTTAGTAACAATTAACATAGTTAAAAGACTTGGAGCGTTTACTGTTTCCTTGAGTATTAACTTAGAACCGATATACACCATTTTACTGGCAATCGTCATATTAAACGAACACCAACTGCTCAATAAAAACTTTTACATCGGAGCAGCTGTTATTATAGTGGTGGTCTTGGCCAATGGAGTGCTAAAACACCTTCAAGACAATAAAAATAAATAAAATGGAATATACAAATTTAGGGAAAACAGGATTGCAAATTTCAAGGTTGTCTTTAGGCTCTTGGTTAACGTTTGGGAAACAAATTGGAGATAACACAGCAGAGGAATTAATGGATGTGGCTTATGATCATGGGGTTAATTTCTTTGATAATGCTGAAATATACGCACGGGGAGAAAGTGAACGTGTTATGGGTAGAATTTTAAAGAAAAAAAAATGGTCAAGGGACACCTATCTTGCTAGTTCTAAAGTTTTCTTTGGTGCTGGTGGTCAATTGCCAACTCAAAAAGGACTGAATAGAAAACATATAACAGAGGCGTGTAATCAGGCTTTGGAGAGATTTCAATTGGAGTATTTAGATTTATTTCTTTGCCACCGTCCCGATAAAAAAACACCCATAGAGGAAACAGTATGGTCAATGCACCAACTCATCATGCAAGGTAAAATTCTTTACTGGGGAACAAGCGAGTGGAGCGCCCAAGAAATAATGGAGGCGCACATGTTTGCCAAGCAGAATCATCTTATCGGCCCAGTGGTTGAGCAACCTGAATACAATATGTTTTGCAGAGATAAAGTGGAAGTTGAGTTTTCTCAATTGTACAAAACAGTTGGTTTAGGAACAACTATTTGGTCGCCATTGGCGAGTGGTGTATTAACGAATAAATATTTGAATAAATTCCCAGATGGCACAAGATTAGGAATGGAAGGATTGGAATGGCTTAAAGAAAAAAATCACACCTTGCATAGACTTGAAAAATCAAAATTACTACAACAAGTTGCTGAAGATATGGGAATTACATTAGCACAATTAGGAATTTCTTGGTGTTTAAAAAATAACAATGTTAGTACTGTAATTCTAGGTGCAAGTAATTCAAAACAGTTAATAGAGAACATTAAAAGTATTGAACTTTTCGAAGGATTAACGAACAAACATATGTCGCTAATTGACGAAATTCTTAAAAATTGATGTTCAATTTTGGCAGTATTTTTCCAATTCAATTAACTCATCACCCATCCTATTTTTATATGGCTCACAAACACTTCTTTTTTCTGAAACTATTTTTTTTAACTCTTGAAAAATTTCCTTTCTTTTCGCTGGATATTTAACAAGTTTTTGATTTTGCTCATTTAACGATTTACTAATAGCTAAGCACTCGCAAAACTGAGGGTCATTCTTATTTTCTTCACACGAAAAAAAAAGGAAGCCTGCAGAAATCAAAATGAATAAGTTACTTTTGAACATAGACAAAGGTAATGATTCTTAAACATGTGACTAATTGGTTTCTTTTGATTCAAGCAATTTGCTTATGTAGAGTGTTGCACAGTCAAAAATTATGCGGTACACATAAACCTATTTATATGCGTTCCAGTGTTGAATTGCTCGATGTTCATTGCATGCAAGAAGATATCAAAGAAATTAAAGAGAAATTAGTTTCTATTCATCCAAACGCTTCTTATTACACCCGAAAAGAACAAGTAGATAGCCTTTTTGAAGTTGCTCTTGTTAAATGTAAAAAACCACTAAAAACAATTGATTTTGTTGAAATTTTAAGTCAATTGTTACAAGGTATTCAAGATTCGCACACAAACATCAGCCCTCTCGTGTTGACACAATTCTCTGATATAAAAAAAGTTTTTCCTTTTTTCCTTGAACAAATTAATGGAAGGTACTACATGCAAAAATGTTATCGAGATATCGTTCCTCGCGGAATGGAATGCTTGGGTGTCGAAGGTATTCCTTTGACCATTTTACATGAAAAAGCGAAATTGTTTGCTTTTCAAGAAGGAAAGGCGTTAGAGGCACACCATCAAATGGCCCTAAAACTAATTTCTCGCATTTTCAGCGCGTACAATTTACAAAACAAGGATTCCTTTACCATGCAGCTTGTTGATTTTTCTGGCGACACCATTCAGAAGAGACTTCAAAGTGCTCCTTTACGCACTATACTTTTTGACAAAGAGTGGAATCAAAGAGAATCTGTTTCATATTGGTTTGATTCCTCTGGCACAGCGTGTTTACAACTTGGTTCATTTTCGGCAAAAAACAATAATGGAATGAGGCGTTTCCTAGATGAATTTTTTAGTGAGGTAAGAGAACAAAAATCTCCACATATTTTCATTGATTTGCGTGGAAATTCGGGCGGTTATGTATCTGTAAAGAACTATTTGATTAATTATTTGGACACAGCTTCCAGCGACAAAAGAGAACGCTACGATTTCATTCGTTCAGAAAAAGATCGATTTTCATCTATCGGTTGGTGGACAAAATACCGCTACCGAAATTACCTGAAGCGTTTCCCAAGCGATACTTTAGTTGCCAAAGAATGGCGCTATATTGAAAGTCCGAATGGAACGCATTGTCAGCTTTTTTATGACAACAATCCTAGAGTTTCACCAAGAACTTTTCGCGGGAAAGTGAGTGTTGCCATGAATGGATTGTCGATGTCGGCATCGGTTATGTTAAGCTCTTGGATACAGACCTCAAAAAGGGGTGTGCTTTATGGAGAAATGTGTATGGGAGGACATACAGGCACTTTTGGTGATGCTGTTCAAATGAAACTGAAACACACAAGAATTCCGATAAACCTTTCAACGGTTAAAATTACTCCTTTAGCTACTGCTCATATTTCAACCGATGGTGTTTTACCCGATGTTCCCGTTAAAACGAATGTTGTTCAACTCAAAGAAGGAGTTGATCCGATTAAAATAATGCTTGGATTTCATAAGAAAAACATAACCAAAAATAGGTAGCGAAGGAATTTTCCAATTAGGATAAAAATAAAAGAAACGAGCCAATTCACCCTAAAAAATCCTAATGCAACACCAATTACATCGCCTATAATTGGCAACCAAGACAAGAGAGCTAGCAAACTCCCGTATCGTTTAATTTTATCCTCCCACCTCGAAATTTGTTCTTGCTTAACTCCAATTTTCTTTAGCCAGTTCGGATTACCTATAAGTCCAATAAAATAATTGAGCCATCCCCCAAGAGTATTTCCTACGGTAGCTACTATTAAACACGTTACAGGGTCGTAGCCGAATGCTAACATGGAACCTAAAAACAATTCCGATGTGATGGGTAAAATCGTTGCTGCTAAAAAGCACGTAACGAATAACCCTGCATAACCGATTTCAAAATCAAGCATAAAAAAACCCCGCTAAAGAGCGGGGTCGAAGATAAAAACTATTCTTT
>CAZLHR010000058.1:0-9039 GCA_964559685.1 uncultured Lishizhenia sp. | reverse complement strand
TAAAAATAAACCTAAATTTGAATTATCCCTGTCCTAAATAAGGGGGGAATTATAGTAATAGGCACGAATCATTCGAACCAAATCACTACCAATTGGCATCATCATTGGATTTTTCCAACTAATTGGTTTTACCTTTATTGAGTCTGAAATTTCAACATTCTGTTTCTTGAGATTTTTAGTATGAATTTCTTTTTCCTTTTCACCACAAGACAGAATAACGAATATTACGATAAAAAAATAATACCTCAGCATCTCGCTAAGGTATAAATTCTTTTTAAAGCATAGTATCAATCAACATCTAACGCCTTCTTTTTTTGGCACAAGCACCAACTTTTCCTCCCCATTTTTTTCCACCCGTACCTGATCTATATGGACTTCCACGTCTTTTTTTTCCGGGAGGATAAAGAGATTCTTCTGTTTTCGCAGTAAACTTTTCGAGTTTAAATAAACTAGTTTCCATCAACGTAACTTTGCCTAATGTGACGTTTCTTTCCGTTGCTGAGGCCGATGCATTGGAGACGGATGCAATACTGCCAAAAAATAAAAATAAAAGAGACTTTTTCATGGTGAAATATTTTTTACAACTTAACGCAAATCATTCTAAGTCGTTTCATATTTCAATAAATATCCAGTACCGAGTTTTCAGAATGAGGATTTTGATTTGTAAAATTTACCTTAAATCTTTAGTAATGACATTCTGAAAATTAATTCCCATCAACGAGTTATTTTTTTTAGATGGATTTATATTACTATACCTGATGCAACCGTTTTATTAGTATTTTCATTTATGAGTATGAATAACCCATTTTTCCGATTGGATTTATAAGTATCGCAAGCAATTCCGATGGATAATTTAAGTTTAACCCTACAGATTTCATTAAGCTCGATAAATTCTTTGGCGTCGAGCTCCATTGCAGAATGGACATCAATAGAGGCTACTATTTCTTTAATAGAAGCTTTTACAAGATGACTATTGTGTTGTAAGAGTAATCTCTGTCCTTTTACAAAAGGTTTATTATCCATCCAACAGATAAGCGCATCCACCGAGTCACTGAAGTTAGGTAAATCTGTGCTTTTAACAATAGTAAATCCTCTGCTAATATCAAAATTATCTTGTAAATATATAATGATAGGATCTCCCTCACCTACATTTGACACTTCTTGTTGATTTTTTTCAATTTTCTTAATTCTGGATTTCTGTTCAGAAGGATAAATATAAACTTCATCTTCAATTGAAAAATTACCACTTAAGACTGTACCGGCATATCCTCGGTAATCGTGTAATTCTTCAGTTTGAGGACGAATAATGTATTGAACTTGAAATCGAGAAGGATTTTGGGTAGTTGAATCGTCTAATTTTGTGTTTTCCAAGAATTCGAAAAGTGTATGACCTTGATACCAGTTCATTTTTTCGCTTCTCTTTACTACATTTTCGCCGAGTAAGGCACTCAAAGGAACGAAATCAACGGAAGACACATTTAATGAAGCATAAAATGCTAGGTAATCTTGTTTTATTTGATTGAAAATGATCTCTTTATACTCTACAAGGTCCATTTTATTGATACAAATAATAAGATTTGGAATACCTAAAATCGAAGCGATAATCGTATGACGTTTAGTTTGTTCTGTTACACCTAGCCTGGCATCAATTAAAATTAATGAAAGTTCGCAAGTAGATGCTCCAGTGAACATATTACGCGTATACTCAGCATGACCAGGTGTATCTGCAATAATAAATTTTCTCTTCAACGAGGAAAAGTACTTGTAAGCAACATCTATTGTAATGCCTTGTTCACGTTCTGCCCTAAGCCCATCAGTGAGCAATGCTAAATCTATGGGTGTATTCGAATTTTTATTTTTACTTTGTTTGGTAAGAATTTCGATAATATCCGTAGAAATAGAATGACTGTCTAAAAGTAGTCGACCGATTAATGTGCTTTTGCCATCGTCAACATTTCCAGCTGTAAAAAAACGTAATAGATCCATTCAGTTTGTTAAAAATAACCACTTTTTTTCCTGTCTTCCATTCCTGCTTCGCTAATACGGTCATCCATTCTTGTAGCCCCGCGTTCGGATATCTTTGTCGACATAATTTCTTCAATTATCTGATCCACATTTGAGGCATCACTTTCAACCGCTGCCGTACATGTCATGTCGCCTACAGTTCTATAACGCACGCGCTTCGTTTTGATTTCATCGAGTTCATCCAATTCTAAAAATGGATTTACATTCATCAGTTGTCCGTTTTCCGTGCACACACACAACCTATCGTGAGCGAAATAAATGGAGGGGAGGGCAATGTTTTCTCTTTTAATGTAGTTCCAAACATCCAATTCAGTCCAATTCGAAATGGGAAAAACACGAACGTTTTCTCCTTTATCAATTCTTCCATTATACAAATTCCAAGGTTCGGGACGTTGTTTTTTAGGGTCCCATTCGCCAAATTCATTTCTAACAGAAAAGATTCGTTCTTTTGCTCGCGCTTTCTCCTCATCACGGCGGGCACCACCAATACAGGCATCAAATTCAAATTCTTGTATCGTGTCAAGTAACGTATACGTTTGAAGAATATTTCTACTTGGAAATTTTCCTTTTGCATCTGTTATTCCTTTCGACTTAATTGTATCCTCAACTTTTCGAATGATAAGTGTTTCTTTCAATTCTTCAGCAAGAGCATCCCGAAATTCAAGTGTTTCCTGAAAATTGTGCCCTGTGTCGATATGAACCAAAGGAAAAGGAAATTTACCCGGCCGAAATGCTTTTATTGCCAAATGCACAAGGCAAATACTGTCTTTTCCTCCACTAAAAAGTAGTGCCGGTTTGTCAAATTGACCAGCTACTTCTCGTAATATGTAAATTGCCTCCGACTCTAATCGATCTAAATAGTCCATTCAAAACGAATTATGTACAAAGGTAAATTTTCGTTTAATTTGACAATTTTTTTCATAAATTGAAATATATGTTTGGTGTAAAAATCAGAAAGTATATTCGTTTGATAAAACATTCTTTATAAAGTTTAACTTTTAGGAGTTAAAAATGGAGTTTTTCAGTTATATTCAGTCCTAACTTTCCAATTATTTATCAATTCCAAAATCCCTTTTTACTAGGTTATTTATCAATGTAAAATTATGGAATATTGATGCGTTCGGTCCTCATTTGAATTCAGTGACAAAATACCCGTTTTTTCATATAATATTCCGCTAGAATTTAGGTGATCAGCCCATCCCCACCATGGTTCTATGCAAAAAAATGGAGCGCCAATTTTAGTCCAAAACCCAATAGCAGTCCAATCTTTACATTGCATACTTACTAATTTACCTTTTTCCTGATGAACGAGACTTACTTTGTTAAAAGGGACATCTTTAATTACCAGAGCATCTTTCTCAAAGAAGGAGTCTTGCAATTGAAACGAGTTTGAGAGTTCAATTGGTTTAGATTCATTTGAATAATAATTTCCTACAATGAGATGGTGCATTGTGTGAAAGTTTCCCCCAAAATCTAAGGAATATTCACCTAGATTTCCAATTAAATGAAAACCTGGATGTCCGCCTAAATTATAGAATAAAATTTCGTCACCTGTATTTTTAACTTTTGACGTAATGTTAAGGGTAGCGTCAACTAATTCGAAACATTGCAATAACTCAAAAGAAAATGGGTATTGTTTTAGGGTAAACTCATTAGTTATAAGACGAAATGTAACTTTTTCTGCTGCGCAACTAACAACCTCAAAGGTGCAATCTCTGGCGAATCCGTGTTGTTTCATTACATAATTTTCGCCCTTGTGATGATAACTATCGTTGATTAATCGCCCAACTATTGGAAATAATAACGGTGCATATCTATTCCAATAGAATTCGTTTTTATTCCAAATTACATTTTCTCCGTTAATTTTTTTCAGCGTTTGTAGCTCTGCGCCATACGGATGTATGGAGGCTTCAATGATATCATTTTTTATTGAAATCATTGCTCGTGTATATTAATCGAAAATTCAAATACCTCTGACCATCCTTTCCAAATCCCATAATCTCCGATGGTTTCATTGTGCCAAATAAATGAGAATTCACCACCAAATTCCTTCACCTCGTGATAAAGGTCAGCAATTTTACCAATGGCTTCCAAAGGACTTATTTTAAGGTATTCGTTCAACGTGCCATCCATAAATGCAAATGGGTGAAGTGTTAATTCGGTTTGTTTATTGTTTCTTAAATTAAACCACTTAATTGGTTTTGCTGTACCTAACCTAAAACCGCAAATATCAGCAAATCCCATGGTGTAGTCGTCTTTAATTTCTTGTTCTATATATGTTTCATAAGTTTGTGGGAGCTTCAGCATAAGGTAATGTTGCCTAGCAAAATGAACCCGGTTATCTATAATTTTTTCAAGTCTCTCAATTTCATTGTGCAAAAAGAATTCGTAATTATTGGATTTTACACTCGGATGAATTCCAATTTCACAGGCTGTTCTCATCCGCTGAATTAGTCTTCGGTGTCGCTTGTGACGAAAAGAAATGTTACGATCGAATTTAGCAAAATCACCAAGTAGCCAGAACATTTTAAAGTTTATTCCTTTATCTTTCAATGCGTAAATTTTGTCATAGGTATCGTAAGGATCTCTATAACTTCCGGTTTGTACTTTTTGTCTCTCAAAAAGTCTTTTTTGTCTTCCGAGTAGAAAATCCTTAGAGTTAGACAAAATCGTTCTCCAAATACCTTTATGCTTAAAAGCGTAAGCATTGTCAATGTCAAAGGTCGGAGTGAATTGCAATGTGGATTTTTTTAGGTGCGGTTTAAGAATTTCATTCTTTTTTAACCAATAAATAATATCTAATGCCCATCTATCGCAAATTGCAAGCTCATGCCATTCAAAGCGATACAAGACACTATTCTTCCCTTCAAATCTTCCCCATTTATCACGTTGAATTGAGCTATACTCTTCCATTCTACTCAGAATGTAGAAAATACTTGCAATTGGATCGGTTTTTCCGTTAAAACTCAAACAGTTTTCTTGATAAAATAAATTTTTATCGATGGCGTAATTTCCAATGTCGGTATCATATAACACTGATGAAGGTTCGATGTTTAAAACTCCTTCAATCTCTGTATGGGAATAATTTAACCGAGGTTCTGAAATGTGAATGAATTCATTGTAATTGTACCATAACTTATAGCGAATACCTCTTTCTTTAAAGATGAATTCGAATGTATATTTCATTCGCTCGTTTAGATCCGAAACAAAAATGTGAATCATCGTCTATAAGTCCGATATTATTTTACTGACTATGAATTCTGCTGCTTTTCCGTCTCCATAAAATTGGGGGTAGGTGTAATCATTTTTTTTCAAGAGTGCATCTGAACTATTGATAATTTCGTTCTGACTCGCACCTGCTAGTATTGCGTTCCCATTTTCTACGATTTCAATCCATTCTGTTTGTTCACGCATAATCACACATGGTTTTTCAAAGAAAAAGGCTTCTTTTTGTAATCCTCCACTATCTGTTATGATAATTCTTGAGTTTTTTTCAAGAGCGATAATATCTAAAAATCCAGCGGGATGAATGATTTTAATTGCGTCATTATTCATTATATCTTCGTAAAGGTCATGCTTTAATTGATCCTTCATTTTATGTCGCGTTCTCGGGTGAATCGGCAATACTATAGATAAGTGATGCTGCTTTGAAATTTCAATTAAGGCATTGAAAATTGAAGTTAAATTTACGGAATTGTCCGTGTTTGAGTCCCTATGAATAGTGCACAGAACATATGAATTTGGAGCAATCTTCAAATCCTCAAGAATATTCGATTTTTGTTGTGAAATAGTCGAAAAATACATACTGTTATCATACATAACATCTCCACACAAATATATATTGGGATGATCAACATCTGCTTTTTTATGAATGGATGAATCAAATCCTTCTCTCTTAAGATTTTCTAACCCAGTTTTAGTTGGAGTGAACAATAAAGTCGACATATGATCACTGGCAATTCTGTTTATTTCTTCTGGCATTGCTTTGTTAAACGACCGAAGACCTGCCTCAATATGTACAACTGGTATATGAATTTTAGCTGCAGCTACGGCACCAGCTAAAGTTGAATTGGTATCGCCATAGATTACAACAGCGTCCGGATTTTCTTCTGTAAAAAGTTTTTCAAGACCATCTATCATTTTCGCTGTCATAGCGCCATGACTGCCACTTCCAACTTCTAAATTATATTTTGGACGTGGTATCTGCATTTCATTGAAAAACACATCAGACATATTCGCATCGTAATGTTGACCGGTATGCACAATGATTTCCTCTACTTCTTGAGAAAAATGTTCGCGAATGGCACGGCTTATTGCTGAAGATTTAATGATTTGAGGCCTAGCCCCAATAATAGTTACAATGCGTTTTTTGGTCATGATAAGAGTCCTTCTACTTGAAAGCTAAGATAACCATTATCCGTGAAAATGACATGATCCAAAATGGATACCTCAATGAATTTACCGAATTCGTATAAGTTTTTAGTTAAAATTACATCCGCTTTACTTTCCTTTTTAATCCCAGAAGGATGGTTATGACATAAAATTATTCCCGTCGCTTGAAACAATAAAGCCTTATTAAAAATGATCCTACCATCTGCCAATGTAGCTGTCAATCCGCCTTTTGATATTAATGAAATTGCAAGTAGTTTTTTTGCGTTGTCAACGTACAAGGCATAGAATTCTTCATGTTTGAGTTTCGACAAATAAGGTTTCATTATTTCAAAAACACATGAAGGTGAATGGAGATGAGTTATATGACTAGTTTTCTCTCGCTGGATGCGATGGGTAATTTCTTTTATCACCGATAGTCTTCGGGCATAAACAGTTGGAATTTTGAATATAATTGACATTTCAAGTTCAGTAAAATCAGAAAGTTTTGACCAATCAAAATTTATTTTTGATAATATTAGTTCGGCAACTGAAAATGCAATGCTTGGATTATTAGGTTCGAGCCATTTTGCTAGCAAAACCAAATCCTCTGATTTAGATTCATCATACGGAAATGCAGCATTTGCATAACCAACTAAACTTTCTCCCCGCTCATCCAACATCACTTGAAATTAATTAATTTTGATTCGATTTCAAAATTTATTTTCTCACATCATGTCAAAAAAAAATAAGAAGTGGGTTAATGTTGTTTATTCAACCAACCCGGATTTTCAATACGAACAGGAGCCGGAAGAGCAATTGGATACGTTGGAAAAAAATCAGCAAAAACTTTATGTAAGCATTGATCGAAAACAACGTGCGGGAAAAGAAGTCACCTTAATTGAAGGTTTTGTTGGAGTAGAAGATGATTTAAAAGAACTTGGTAAACTCATAAAAACAAAATGTGGAGTAGGCGGTACTGTAAAGGAAAATGAGATTCTTATTCAAGGTAATTTTAAAGATAAAATCTTCGATATACTTATCAGGGAAGGATTCACACAAACTAAAAAGAAAGGCGGAAATTAAAATAAGAGGTTTCTATTTCAAATAATAGTGAGGTTCAATGTGAATGTGTACGTTTGAAATACTCTCTATTCGCGACATAATTAAATCCTTCGCTAAGTGCGAAATTTCATGACCTTTCTCAACGGGCAAATCTGGTTCAACTTCAATGTGCAGATCTACCTGATAGAACATGCCTGATTTTCGCACCCAACATTTCTCTGTGGCTTTAACACCTTTCACTTCAAATGCTATAGCTCTAATTTCATCAATTAGTTCATGATGCATGTGTTCATCCATAATTTCACCCAATGTGGGTCGGAAAATTTTATAAGCATTGTAGTATATAAAAAGAGATGCTGCAATTGCAGCCCAATCGTCCGCATGCACAAATTCCGGCCCTAAAAATAATGAAATACCCACACCAGCAAGCGCAATTATAGATGAAATAGCATCGCTTCTGTGGTGCCACGCATCTGCCATTAAAGTACTTGAATTGGTTTGTTTCCCTTTCCGAAAAACATATTGAAATGAAATTTCTTTAATTAACACGATTGCCACCAAAACAACGAGTGTGAATGATTCCGGCATTACCTGCTCTTCGAAAAGATTTCTTATGCCTTCGTTAAGAATATAGGTTGCTGAAACGATTAAAAAAGCAACAACAGCAAAGGTAGATAAGGACTCAGCTCTTCCGTGACCATATGGATGATCATCATCAGCAGGTTTCTGAGCATAGCGAATTCCAAAGATCACTAAAATGCTAGAAAATACGTCAGAAACAGATTCAATGGCATCGGCTAATAAAGCATCCGAATGACCAAGTACTCCTGCAATTCCTTTTACAACAGCCATCACAGCATTCGTGATCGCACTTAATAATGCCGTGCGCAATGCTAGTTTATTCCTAGATACCATCAATGCAAAAGAACGAAAAAATACGAGTACTTTTGTTGAAATTTGAAAAAAGGGATTTTCTATATCGTGCTTTCTGGGCTTTTGTTTTTGGTCGTTAATTTTTTGTGAAATTATTTGTTTGGGTCCAGAGTATAATGTTATTCCTGGGTTTCAAAAAATTCTCGCACATGAATTGGTTTTAGCGAGATCCATCATTTTTTTTTCCATTAGTTCCAGTATTATTGTTTTTTGTGAATTGCCTTTTTTCGGAACTAATAAGAAGTGGTTAACCATTCGAGGTTTTAATGGAATGTTGGCCTTGACAATCTCTTTTCAATCCATTCAGCACATGCCAATAGCCGTTGCCTCGACTATCCAACGATACATAATCAAGTTAATTTTGTATCATTTTATTAAGAAATAGAAAAATATTTAAGATGCAACTATTTCAAAATTAGAGCGTCTAAAAAAAAATTAATTATGAAAACATTATTTTTTCTTTTGGGTTTAATAACCATTAACTCAATTTACAGTCAGAATTTCTCATCACTTTCAATAGCTTCAACATCGTCAAATTTTGGTTGTAATGGAACAATCGACGGAACGGTATCTATTGGTTCTGTAAATTCCAGTAATACTTCCGAAATAGATTTATTAATTACTCCAAATCAATCTACTGGATCTTTT
>CAZLHR010000057.1:0-9619 GCA_964559685.1 uncultured Lishizhenia sp. | reverse complement strand
ATAAAGAAAACGTGAAATCAAAAATGATTTTGCAGGTGCATGATGAATTGGTTTTTGATGTGCATGTTTCAGAAGAAATGCTGATCCAGGTTCTCGTGAAAGAAGCGATGGAAAACGCCGTTCAATTAGCTGTTCCGATGGAAGTAGAATTGAAATTAGCAAAGAACTGGCTGGAAGCGCATTGATTTGATAAGCTTAAAATTCACTTGAAACTCCACCCTAAATTTCTTACTTTTGCACCTCAAAATTTTAGCTTATGTATCGCTCGCACACTTGTGGTGAATTAAGAATGGAACACGTTGGAACTACCGTAACTTTAGCAGGTTGGGTGCAACGTTCACGTGATTTAGGTGGAATGACGTTTACCGATTTACGCGACCGATATGGCATTACCCAATTAGCCTTCAACATGGAAGTTAATGCCGATTTGTGCGAACAAGCGAGAAAATTAGGGCGTGAATTTGTCATTCAAGTTACAGGTATTGTGATTGAGCGCAGTAGCAAAAACAAAAATATTCCCACAGGAGAAATTGAAATCAATGTGACGGAATTAAAAATTCTGAACGCCGCGAAATTGCCTCCTTTTACGATTGAAGACGAAACTGATGGTGGCGACGAATTACGTATGCAATACCGCTATTTGGATTTGCGTAGAACGCCAGTGCAACAGAAATTGATTTTGCGCAACAAAGTGGCCTTGGAAACACGCAAATACTTGGATTCTCAAAACTTTATGGATGTTGAAACACCTGTTTTGATAAAATCCACTCCCGAAGGAGCACGCGATTTCGTGGTGCCAAGTCGCATGAACGAAGGACAATTTTATGCCTTGCCGCAATCACCGCAAACATTCAAGCAATTATTGATGGTTTCTGGTTTTGATCGTTACTACCAAATCGTGAAGTGTTTCCGAGACGAAGATTTACGTGCCGACAGACAGCCCGAGTTTACACAAATCGATTGTGAAATGGCGTTTGTAGAGCAAGAAGACGTGTTAAACACCTTTGAAGGATTAATCAAACATTTATTCAAAACTGTTCGCGGTGTTGAGTTTGAAGGCGCTTTTCCAAGGATGACTTACGCGGAAGCAATGGAAAAATACGGTTCGGATAAACCGGACATTCGTTTCGGAATGGAATTCGTGGATCTTACAAAAGAAGCGCAAGGTAAAGATTTCGTGGTTTTTGACAGCTCTGAAATCGTTTTGGGAATTAACGCAAGCCTATGTGCAGAATTCACTAGAAAACAAATAGACGAATTAACCGAATGGGTAAAACGTCCGCAAATCGGCGCTAAAGGCATGGTTTATTTGCGCTATAATGCCGACGGAACCTACAAATCGTCGGTAGATAAATTCTACTCAGAAGCTGATTTGAAAGTGTGGGCAGAGAAAGCAAATATGCAACCTGGCGACCTTCTTTTGTTGCTTTCAGGCGAAACCGATAAAACGCGAAAACAATTAAACGAATTGCGTTTGCATTTAGGAACTCAATTAGGTTTGCGTAAACCAGAAGTTTTCAAACCTTTATGGGTATTGGATTTTCCATTATTAGAATGGGACGAGGAAAATGAACGTTACCACGCCATGCACCACCCATTTACTTCTCCAAAACCGGAGGATTTTCATTTAATTTATACCGAACCCGGAAAAGTACGCGCGAATGCTTACGATTTAGCGATGAACGGCGTCGAATTGGGAGGTGGGTCAATTCGTATTCACGATAGAGCCTTGCAAGCGCAAATGTTTGATTTATTGGGTTTCACAAAAGAAGAAGCGCAAGCACAGTTTGGTTTTTTGATGAATGCTTTCGAATATGGAGCGCCGCCACACGGAGGTTTGGCTTTCGGTTTGGATCGTTTGGTGGCAACTATGGGCGGTTCAGAATCTATTCGTGATTACATCGCCTTCCCAAAAAACAATAGCGGTCGCGACACCATGATTGATGCGCCATCGCCGTTGGATGAAAAGCAATTGAAAGAATTGGGGATTCAGCTGAAGTAGAAGATATTCCTCAAATAACCTTTAGTAAGGGTTGCATTGATTTTGTAATTTATAAATTTCAATGTATCATAAAAGAAAATCTCGGTAATGTAAGACCTGATTTCCCAAGGCGTTTTTCTCAATATTATTTCTTATCGCTTCTGCTAATTTCTGTGCAGAAATACTATGGTAATTCCTACCAAAAGTAAATAAATCAAATAGGGGTGAAAGTTTTTGACCCACCCATTCCGCAGGTCGCGATTCTTGTCGCTTGCCTATGAGCATTCCAGGACGATAAATTTGACACGAATTGAATCCGAGCGAAAATAGGGCTTCTTCTGTTTCTCCCTTTATTTTCAGGTAAAAGTTTCGTGAAGAGGCATTTGCCGAAACGGACGAGATCAAATGAACCGAGGAACAGCCTGATTTTTTTGCCCATTGAGCCACGCGAACGGTAATTCCATAGTCAATGGTTTTGTAAACAGCTAAATCCGGAGTCTTCTTTCTTGTTGTTCCGATACAACAAACTAATACGTCAAAATTCCAGTCTGTGGCCCACTCCTCGACATCAGAAAAGTCTGTTTTTATTTGCATTAATTTAGAGTGATTCAAGGCAAGTTCTTGCCGGCCAAAGCTTCTGACTTCGGTAGCAAATGAACTTTCTATTAATCGTCTGAGCACAAGATTACCAACTAATCCTGAGGCTCCGATAAGGGCTATTTTCATGTTACGGTAAAAATACTCATTTCTTAAATAATGTTATAACTAACAAAAAGAATAGTAATACTATTATATTTGTGAAAAATAAATATGCAGTCACTATTATCGAGAGTCGCTCTTTCCATTAATCCATCGTTGTATGTAAAGGATCCGAATTCGTCATTACTTGGTAATAAGATCGTAATAGAGGGAATTTCGATCCTAGATGAAATTGGGTTTGAACAGTTTACATTTAAAAAACTAGCCCTAAAAATAGAAACTACTGAAGCATCCGTATATAGATATTTTGAAAGCAAGCACCAATTTCTTCTTTACTTAATCAACTGGTACTGGGGAATGATTGAATACCGATTAGCTTTTGAGACAGCAAATATTTCCGATGCGAAGGTTAAATTGAAAAAAGCAATCCATTTACTTACCTCGATTCCCGATCCCGAAGTGGAGATTGTATTTGACGCTGAGGTTACATTAAAAAGAGTAGTAATTAACGAAGCTTCCAAAGTGTATTTTACAAAAGAGGTGGACAAAGAAAATGAACATGGAGCTTATGCTGTATACAAGTCAATTGTCTCAAAAGTGGTTGAGATTTTAGAAGAAATAAATCCAAACTATCCATATGGTGCGATGCTCGTAACCACGATTATTGAGTCCAGTAATCAGCAACGTTTTTTTGGAGAACATTTACCCCGATTAACAAATACAAGTCCGCAAAAAGACACCTATGAACAATTTGCCTTAGATCTTGTCTTTAAATCATTAGCTATTCATGAACAGCAATAATAAAATAACGGCCCTTCAGCGGTTCTGGTCGCTTTTGAATCCAGATAGAAAAGACATCCGCAATATCTACATTTTTGCAATTTTTGGTGGGCTATTGAGCCTTGGGCTTCCACTGGGAATTCAAGCAATCATCAATTTCATTCAAATCGGCCAAGTAAGCACCTCATGGATAGTGTTGGTGTTTTTAGTAGTCGCAGCAATTGTTTTTTCGGGGATAATGAATATTGCGCAAATGAGAATTACGGAGAATCTACAACAACGCATATTTGTTCGCTCTGCCTTTGAATTCGCGGACCGAATTCCAAAAATTAAAATGGTGGAATTGATAAAAAGGTACGCGCCTGAGCTAACAAATCGCTTTTTCGATACCATTACAATCCAAAAAGGACTATCCAAACTATTAATTGATTTTACAGCGGCAACGTTACAAATTTTGTTTGGGCTTGTGTTACTATCCTTTTACCATCCTTTTTTCATCTTCTTTGGAATTATTCTCGTTTTCATTTTATTGGTTATTTTCAGACTTACGGCAGAGAAAGGATTTAAATCTAGCCTTAGGGAATCAAATTACAAATACAAAATAGCACATTGGTTGGAGGAAATGGCCTATGCGAGGTTCAGCTTTAAAATGGCAGGAAATCCGGAACATACCTTAGTAAGAACAAATAGTTATCTGAAAGAATACATTAAATCACGTAACGACCATTTTCGTGTCTTGATGCAACAATATACTATTCTTATTGTGTTCAAAGCCTTGATAGCTCTTGCCCTGTTGGTAATTGGCGGGATGCTGGTTTTAAATCAAACCATGAATATAGGTCAATTTATTGCGGCAGAAATTATCATCTTGCTTGTTCTAAATTCGGTTGAAAAACTCATTTTAAGTTTGGAGATAATATATGACGTGTTGACAGCTCTTGAGAAAATCGGACAGGTAACGGATCTATCCCTTGAAAAATATGAAGGCCATTCGATACCAAAAAATTCTACCTCCGGATTTCAATTAGAAATAAAGGGAGTTTCCTTTGACTCTGAACTTTATAAAGCACCAATTTTAAACGAGCTGAATTTTCATGTTAATCCTAACGAGAAAATAGGAATTGTTGCAGATTCGAGCATCTCCTACAATGTTCTCTTTAATTTGATTGGTGGTATTTACGAATTGCAAAAAGGAACAATTACATTGGACAAATTGTCACTTGGAAATTTAAATGTGCAAGATTTAAGAAATACCATTGGAAACATGTTGATGCAAGACCGTCTAATTAACGGTACCCTGGAAGAAAATATTTCGTTGGGAAGAACGTATGTTAGTTTTGAAGAAATTCAATCTGTGGCAGAGAAGCTTGGCTTAACGGCTTACATTGCAAATTTCACAGAGGGATATAGCACCATCGTCAATCCAGAAGCTCATTTTATACCAGCAGATGTTGTTCGAAAGATTTTACTGGCCAGAGCACTCGTGGGTCATCCACGATTGGTTATGATTGAAAGTCCTGCCGCTTCACTTAACCCTGAGCAAATTCAAACGGTAATCAATACGCTCAAAGCCCAACCGAATTGTACTATGTTGATTGCTACTCAGGACAAAAACATTCTTGACATGTGCGACAGGATTATCGAAATTAAAAATGGACAATTAATAGCTTAATTATGTTGAACATTTCACCCGAAAATAAAACGCATGTTGACGAATCCAAGTACGATTCCATACATGAAGTAAAAAAAGAAAAGTCCTCATACCGGTTGATGAAGTGGGTCACAGTTTTTTTCATATTACTGTTAGTCTCTTTGTTTTTGCCTTGGACACAAAACATCAGATCCAAAGGGAAATTAACGACACTTCGTCCTGAGCAACGCCCACAAACAATAAATACCATTATTGGAGGTAGAATTGAGCAGTGGTTTGTGAAAGATGGAGATTTCGTGAAAAAAGGAGATACCATTTTATTCCTTTCTGAAGTAAAAGAGGAATACATGGACACAATGCTGATAGACCGAACACGTAACCAAATAAAAAACAAAGAGCAATCCGTTCGATCCTATGGTGATAAAGTAAGTGCTTTGGACGCGCGAATAGATGCGTTAATTGAAACTGCCGAACTAAAAAATAACCAGGTAAAGATTAAATACCAACAAGTCCTTTTGAAAATTAAAAGCGACAGCATTGAGAATCTTGCGGCAAAGAAAAATTACGAAATAACAGTAGAACAATACAAACGGTTCGAAAAATTATACCAAGACAAGTTGAAGTCTCTTACCGAACTTGAAACGCGCGAGGTAGCGATGCAACGTGCTCAGGCAGCATTAGTTTCGAGCCAACAGAAATTACTGCAAAGTAGAAATGATTTAATTGATGCGCGTGTAGAATTGAACTCCATACAAGCGCAGTACCGTGACGAAATTGCAAAAGCAGAGTCAGACAAAATGAGTGCTTTAACGAACCTTTACGATGCAGAAGTTGACGTTACTAAAATGCAAAGTCAAGCAGCGACATACGACATTCGAAACGGCATGTATTATATTCTTGCTCCTCAAGATGGGTACGTTACCAAAATATTATCTTCCGGTATTGGCGAAACAATTAAGCCAGGGCAAGAAGTAGCTACGATAATGCCGGCAAACACAGAGCTTGCGGTAGAAATGTTCATAAGACCAATGGATGTGCCCTTGGTGAAAATTGGTCAAAAAGTTCGTTTGCAATTTGATGGGTGGCCTGCGATTGTATTTTCAGGGTGGCCAAATACAAGCTACGGAACCTATGGAGGAATTGTTTTTGCCATGGATAAATTTGCGACGGCAGACGGCACTTTCAGATTATTAATTACCCCTGATGCTAACGACAATAAATGGCCGGAGGCACTTCGTGTAGGTGGTGGTGTCAATGCCATTCTTTTACTTAACGACGTCCCTATTTGGTATGAATTGTGGCGAAACATCAATGGCTTCCCGCCAGATTATTATAAAGGACTAACAGAGACTGTTTCTAGCGATAAAAAGACTACAAAATGAGAATAGTAATTTTCATATTGCTACTTGCCCAAACGTCTTTGGCGCAAAAGGTGTTGAATCCACAGGAATATTTTAACCTGATATTATTGAACCATCCTATTGCCAAGCAGGCTGCCTTACTTCCGGAAATGGGTAATGCAACAATATTAAAAGCAAGAGGAAGTTTTGATCCAAAAGTTTTTCAAGAAACAAGTCAGAAATATTACAATTCCTCACAATATTTCAGCTTACTAAATTCAGGGCTAAAAATTCCTACATGGTATGGATTGGAAGTTAAAGCAGGCCTACAAGAAGGTCGTGGAGCGAATTTAGATGCACAATGGGACACACCCGAAAATGGCTTGGCTTATGCAGGAGCGTCACTAACCTTGGGAAAAGGGCTTTTAATCGATCAACGTCGTGCGGATTTGAGAAAAGCAAAATTATACCAAACCTTAACGATTGCCGAACAACGCTTGCAATTAAACAACTTACTGCTTGAATCAGGAAAAGCATACTGGGATTGGTTTTATTACGCAAATGCAGAAAAAATAATGAAGGAAGCATTGGTTGTTGCTAATCAACGCTTACAGGCAGTAAAAAGAACAGTGGAGCTAGGTGATCGAGCCGGAATAGATACCGTAGAGGCAAGTATTCAGGTGCAAAATCGAAAATCTATGTACGAGCAATTTCGCTTAGAACGTAAAAATGCGCAGTTAGTAGTGTCAAGCTTTTTATGGAATGAATACTTGGTGCCTTTGGAACTTTCAGATAGCTTGGTTTCCTTGGCACATGAATCTTTATTGGTCAATAACACTTCTACTAGCGAACGAATTTGGAAAGATTCTAGTTTGTTAAACCATCCGTACTTACAAGTTTCAGCCTTAAAGATTGAGCAGTTGAAAGTTGACCGACAGTTGAAACGCGAGTATTTAAAGCCCGAATTGAACGTCCACTACAACTTGTTGAGTGAGCCCATTAACCAAAATCCAGCGGCAAACTTATCGATTGAGAATTACAAGTGGGGACTGGAATTTTCAATGCCTTTGTTATTGCGAAAGGAGCGTGGAGATTTAAAATTGAGCAACCTAAAATTACAAGAAGCGGAGTTGGGTTACGAGCAAAATAAGATACAATTAGGAATGAAAATTACCGCTAGTCTAAACGATTGGGAAAACAGCGCTTTGCAGTCTTCAATTATGGCTCAAATGGCGCTAGATAGCAAACAACTACTTGAAGCCGAACGCACCATGTTCGACAATGGCGAAAGTTCATTGTTTCTTATCAATGCTCGAGAGGTGGCTTATTTACAAGCGGTAATCAAGAAAATCGAAACCCAAGCGAAAAATCAGAAGTCGGTGCTAGAAGCCAATTTCTACATGAATCGATTTGTGAGGTAGCATTTAGCATCTGGCAAGATTTAATTCTGCCCAACGCTCAGCTTACTGCAAAACAATCTTCCCTCGAGTAGGGAGGAGGTTTAGTTTTCCCTCCTTGAGGAGGGATTAAGGGAGGTGAAGTAACGTCGGTTAAAAATATTTATCTTTGTTTAGTCACCCTCTCTGACGGAGTCTGATACTCGTCAGAGTCGTCAGACCTCAATCCTCCCTCGACTAGGGAGGGTGTTTAGTTTTCCCTCCTTGAAGAGGGATAAAGGGAGGTGATTATTTTTCAAACAAAAAATAGCGTAATCAATGCGTTCTTTAACCAAGTTGATGTTTTGTATGACTTCTCCTTCGGAAAACCTTAAAAATACATATCCTAAATTTTCTAATTTCTTTTGTCGATAGAAATCATAATCTCCTTTATTCAAATGTGATGAACCATCTATTTCAATAATCAATCTTAGCTCTGGAGCGAAAAAATCTACAATGTAATTATCAATTGGTCTTTGTCTTAAAAATCGTTCACCCGTTTGTTTTCTGGATAGTAGACCTTTCCATAGATATTTTTCTGCTTTTGAAACCGTTTTTGTTCTTAACGCTCTTGCAAATTCTTTGAGATTTTTGTTGTAGTGATTGTTTGAATGCATACTTGAATTTACGGAATTTATTTTTTGTTTCAAATATAAAATTGTCACCCTCTCTGACGGAGTCTGAAACTCGTCAGAGTCGTCAGACCTCAATCCTCCCTCAAGGGAGGAGGTTTGGTTTCCCTCCTTGAGGAGGGATAAAGGGAGGTGAAAGTAATTTCAACTAAAACTTAAATCATTTTTTAGTCACCCACCTTGATTTCCCGGCACTATCGTTTGGTCTTCAAAAGCGATGCTATTTCTTCTCAAGGGAGGATGTTTGGTTTCCCTCCTTGAGGAGGGATAAAGGGAGGTGAAGTAACGTCTGTTAAAAATATTAATCTTTGTTTAGTCACCCTCTCTGACGGAGTCTGATACTCGTCAGAGTCGTCAGACCTCAATCCTCCCTCAAGGGAGGAGGTTTGGTTTCCCTCCTTGAGGAGGGATTAAGGGAGGTGACATTCATTATAAAAAAAGGGCCGGAATTATTTCCGACCCTAATTGAGAATTAACACATCAATAATGGTTTCAACCATTTATCACTGCAACACAATCTTCCTCACGGTCACAGTGTTATTTTGCGGATCAATCAAATGCACGAAATACAATCCATTTCCTGTCCACGTGCTTAAATCAACATAAAATTGCGCTTGGTTGATAGCACTTTGAAACACTTGTTGACCAGCATTGTTTTCAATCTTAATACTATAGCCTGCCATCGCTGCAAAGTTTCCATTATCAATGGTAATGTGGTCATTCGCCGGGTTAGGGTATATTAAAATTGTATTTTCATTGTTTGGTGCTGGCAAACTCAGAGTGGTATTGATAATGAGTGTGTCGGTTACGGTGGTAAGAAGCGTATCACTTACTGTAACGTAGGTTGTATCGTAAACATTAGTTGTAAGCGTATCATAAATCGTAATGTTGGTTGTGATTGTGTCGTAAACCGTAATGTTCGTTGTTAAGGTATCGTAAATTGTTTCGTTCGTTGTAATGGTTACTGTGTCAAAAACCGTGATATTGGTAGTCAAGGTATCGTAAACATTAATATTTGTTGTAATGGTATCGTAAATTGTTTCATTAACAGTTACTGTGTCAAAAACCGTGATATTGGTAGTCAAGGTATCGTAAACATT
>CAZLHR010000056.1:0-10356 GCA_964559685.1 uncultured Lishizhenia sp. | reverse complement strand
CTTTTATTGCAAACTTGCATCTTTCTTCTTTGTCTGAATAACTATATTTGTTTTATGAGGAAAAAAATTTTACTTCTTGGCTCCGGTGAATTAGGAAAAGAGTTTGTTATAGCATGTCAGAGATTAGGTCAATATGTGATTGCCGTAGATAGTTACGAAGGTGCTCCAGCCATGCAAGTGGCGCACGAAAATGAGGTGATCAATATGCTAGATGCTCATGCGCTGGATACCATTGTAAATAAACACTCGCCAGATATTATTGTGCCTGAAATAGAAGCTATTAGAACTGAGCAGTTTTATGCCTATGAGCAAGCCGGTATTCAAGTAGTCCCAAGTGCCAAAGCTGCAAATTTCACGATGAATCGAAAAGCAATTAGGGATTTAGCTGCTGTTGAACTCGGCGTTAGAACTGCTCCTTACCGATACGCCACAACATCAGAAGAATTGAAAAAAGGAATTGAATTCACTGGTATGCCTTGCGTGGTAAAACCCTTAATGTCGAGTTCTGGCAAAGGACAAAGCGTGATCAGAACGGAATCAGATATAGAAAAGGCATGGCAATATGCGATGGAAGGTTCAAGAGGAGATTTGAGAGAAGTCATTGTGGAAGGATTTATTGATTTTAATTATGAAATAACATTACTTACTGTAACACAAGCGAATGGAAACACATTGTTTTGCCCACCAATCGGTCATCGTCAAGAGCGTGGAGATTATCAAGAAAGTTGGCAACCGATGCCAATGGATCTAGAACATTTGAAAGAAGCTCAAGAAATGGCTAAAAGAGTTACGTCTGCATTAGGAGGAAATGGAATTTGGGGAGTTGAATTTTTTATAACTAAAGAAGGTGCTTATTTTTCTGAATTATCCCCTCGACCACATGATACAGGGATGGTTACCTTAGCGGGAACGCAAAATTTTTCTGAATTTGAACTTCATGCTCGCGCCGTTCTTGGAATTCCAATAACTTCGATTAGTTTAGAACGCAACGGGGCAAGTGCCGTGGTCCTCGCCCGTCATGAGTCTGACGAGTTTCCTAGTTATAATGGAATGATTGAGGCTGCCGAGGTTCCAAATACCGATTTTAAAATATTTGGAAAACCAAGTGCAAGACCTTATCGAAGAATGGGTGTAGCTCTTGCATACGGGAGCAAAGAAGTCAGCGAATTAGTTACAATAGCCAAATCTGTGGCTGAAAAAATAAAGGTGCAATGAGACATTTAATATTAATAATTTTGCTATTATCCAAAAGTGGCATTTTTTCTCAAAAAGTCAACTATCATATTAGAATGATTCAACCACAAAATCATTATTACCAAGTGGAGATGGATGTGGAGGATTTTAAAACAACTTCATTTGATGTTAAATTACCTGTTTGGGCTCCGGGTTCGTACTTGGTTCGGGAGTTTTCGAAGAACATCAATTTGGTAAAAGCTTTCGATTCTAAAGGAAAAGAAATCCGCGTTGAAAAGAAGAAAAAGAATGAATGGACCATACATTCAAACAATGTTTCATTTGTAAAAATTAAATATGAAGTGTATGCGTTTGAACTTTCAGTTCGCACCTCTTTTCTTGACTTAACTCATGGGTTTATAAGTGGTTCAGGTGTATTCATGTATGTGGAGGAATTGATGAATAAAAAGGGTAACTTGACAATATATCCGCATAGTTCGTTTAAAAAGGTATCAACTGCCTTGGAATCTACGAATATTTCTAAAGCGTCCGATGGTCAAAAATCTTTTGAATTTCAACATTACGATCAATTGGTAGATTGTCCCATAGAAATTGGAAATCAAGAGGAATTTACTTTTGAAGCTGCAGGAATTAAACATACTGTAGCTATTTACGGAGAAGGTAATTATTCAGTTGAAAAACTAAAAGTTGATATGGCTAAAGTGGTTCAAAAATGTACCGACGTTTTTGGGTTCAATCCAAACAAAGAATATGTATTTATCATACATAATGTTTCCGATGGACAAGGAGGTTTAGAACATACAAATTCCACGGTTTTGAGTGTTAATCGCTGGCAATATGGAAACGACTATTTTGGATTTTTAAACTTAGTCGCCCACGAGTATTTTCACTTATGGAATGTAAAACGAATTCGTCCAATTGAATTAGGGCCTTTTAATTATGGTGAGGAAAATTATACCAGTTTACTATGGGTAATGGAGGGTTTTACTTCTTATTACGATGAACTTATTATGCGCAGATCAGGATTTTACTCTAAAGAAACGATGCTCTCAAAAATACAAGGGTTAGCGAATTATGTAGAAGGATCTGTAGGTGCACGTGTTCAACCTGTAGCTCATGCTAGTTTTGATGCATGGATAAAGGCATACCGACCAAATGAAAACAGTGCAAACACCACCATGACATATTATTCAAGAGGCGCCTTGCTTGCCTCGGTTTTTGATGCTATGATTATTGAGAATTCTAAGGGTAAGCAATGTCTAGATCATGCCTTACAATACTTATACATGGTTTACTTTGTGCAAGAAAAGCGTGGGTTTACAGAAAATGAACTGAAATTAACTTTGGAGCAATTTACGGGTAGAGACTTGACAAGTTTTTTTGAAAAGTACATTAACGGAACAGAGATTATACCGTATGCCAGTATTTTTGAAAAAGTTGGTGTAACTGTCAAGGATGCAACTACCGAGTCCTTTTCATTTGGTGCCGCCTTCACAACAAATGGTGGAAATGTCACGGTAAAGTCAATTCGAGCTAACTCAGCTGCTGAAGTGAGTGGGTTATCTGTTGGTGACGAAATTTTAGGTTGCAATGGTTTTAGAGCTGATCAATATTTTTTAGAGGATATTATTTCAGAAATGGGAGCAACAGGAAAAGCGGAATTGTTGGTGTCAAGAGATCAGAAATTATTTTCTATATCTATAAATAATACCCTATTTGTAAAACCTCAATTTCAATTCAGTGCAAATTCAACCTCTTCAAATGCGTCACTTTATAATTATTGGCTTCGTTAGTTATTTTATTTTCTTAAATGAAAAGTTAAGTGCTCAAGAGTCTTATGAGAATATAAGAATACCTTTGGCAAAGTCAAATTACACGTATTCAGGTTGTGAGCCCTCAATTGCTATTGATGAATTGAATCCCGAGCGTTTGGTAGCTGGCTCTATTCTTGACGGTTATCACTATTCCACTGACGGGGGAAATTCATGGAAAAGTAAACGATTGAAAAGTAAGTTCGGTGTTTTTGGAGATCCTGTAATGAAAATCGACAGCAAGGGACGAATTTATTATTTCCATTTAGCCAGTTATAAAAAGACATCACATTTAGATCGTATTGTTTGTCAATTTTCAGATAAGATTAATGGTGCTTTTTCCAAAGGGTCTTTTCCAAAACCAAATGGCTCAAAAGTTCAAGATAAACATTGGATTACCATTCATCCAGAAACCAATCATTTGTTTATGACTTGGACTCAATTTGATGTATACGATTCCTCCAATCCAAAAGACAGTTCATTTATTATGTTTTCAAAATCTACGGATCAAGGTGTAACTTGGTCTGAACCAAAGAGAATATCTAAATATGGCGGTGATTGTTTGGATGGAGACAACACCGTTGAAGGAGCAGTTCCAGCATTTGGAAAAGACAATGCGCTCGTTGTTACATGGACAGGTCCTAGAGGATTGATGATGCAACGCTCTATAGATGAAGGAAAAACATGGCTGCCAGAAGAACGAAAAATCATTGATCATCCGGGTGGTTGGGATATAAAAGTCCCTGGTTTTTATCGTGCAAATGGTCTTCCGTTTTTGGTTTCCGATCAATCGGGAGGTACTCGAAATGGTACGCTTTACCTGAATTGGGCCGATCAAGGAAATGGAGAAAACGACACGGATATTTTTCTCATTTTTTCAACGGATAATGGAGAACATTGGCAAGGTCCTATCCAAGTGAATAAAGAAACGAGGGAGACGCATCAATTTCTTACCTGTTTAACAGTAGACCAATCAAATGGCGACCTGCATTTTGTGTATTACGATAGAAGTAAATACGCACCAGAGTCTTTGAAAACTGATGTAATTTGGACCGTTAGTAAAGATGGAGGGATAACTTTCAAAGAAACTACGATTTCAGCTAGTCCATTCCAACCAAATGGTACAAAGTTTTTTGGAGACTACCTCGGAATAGCTGCACATAACGGAACGGTTAGGCCAATTTGGCCACGAATGGATCAAGGTAGAATAACCTTATGGACAGCTTTAATTAATTTGGCTGATTAAAATGAATGTTAAGATAAATGAGTCTTGGAAATATGTTCTGAAAGAGGAATTTGAAAAAAAATCATTTCAAGAATTAGTTCAAAAAGTAAAACTTCTTTATCAAGAATTTCCGAATAGAATTTTCCCAAAAGGTAACGAGATTTTTGCGGCATTTGATGCGTGTCCATTTGAACAAGTCAATGTGGTAATCCTTGGTCAAGATCCATATCCAACCAAAGGTCACGCTCATGGATTGTGTTTTTCAGTTGAAACCAATGTAAAACCATTTCCGAAAAGCCTACTCAATATTTTTAAAGAAATTGCGGATGATTGCGGTTCTGCAATTCCCGAAAATGGAAATTTAGTTCGTTGGGCGAAACAAGGTGTTTTTCTTTTGAACAGTGTTTTGACAGTGGAGGAAGGCAAACCGGATAGTCACAAAGGAATTGGTTGGGAGTTGTTTACCGATGCGGTAATTCGTACATTAAACGATAAGAAAGAGGGAGTTGTTTTCTTACTTTGGGGATCTAAAGCGATCACAAAAGCTGATTTTATTGATAAAAGAAAACACTTAGTGCTAACGAGTGTGCATCCCTCCCCATTATCGAGTCATAGAGGCTTTTTTGGATGCAAACATTTTTCAAAAACGAATGAGTTTTTACGAATGATTGGAAAAAAAGAAATTGAATGGTGATTCAGTTCGATGTAGAATAAGACTTTAAATGATGATTCCTTATCTTTGCGAACATGTCTTTAAAAAATGATTTATACCTGCGCGCCCACAGAGGGGAAAAATTAGAACGTTTTCCTGTATGGTTAATGCGCCAAGCCGGAAGAATTTTACCGGAATACAGAGCTGTTCGTTCTAAAATGGGAGGATTCAAGGAATTAGTGGAAACACCTGAATTTGCTGCTGAAGTAACTATTCAACCGGTAGATATTTTAGAAGTTGATGCAGCCATTATTTTTTCAGATATTTTGGTGGTTCCTGAAGCTATGGGATTACCTTATCAAATGATTGAGCAAAAAGGACCTTGGTTCGAGAATACGATTCGAACGGAAGAACAATTTGCATTGCTCGATAAAAAAATTGATGTTTACGATCGCCTTTCATATGTGTTTGAAGCTTTGAAGCTTACTAAAAAAGAGCTCAATGGACGCGTGCCGTTAATTGGTTTTGCTGGTGCTCCATGGACAATTTTGTGTTACATGGTGGAAGGTAGAGGATCGAAAACTTTTTCTGAATCAAGGAAACTATTGTACACAAAACCCGATTTGGCACATGAATTGCTAAACCGCATTTCGGATGTGACAATTGACTATTTAAAAGGACAGTTGGGAGCTGGAGCGGACGCGCTACAGATATTTGATTCTTGGGCGGGAATTTTGGGACGTGAACAGTACGCAACATTCGGTATTGCCTATATAAATAAAATTGTAAAGGCATTTGAAGGCGTTCCGATAACAGTTTTTTCCAAAGGTGCCGTGGCGAGTTTAGATGATATTTCTAAATTAACTTGTACCGCATTAGGGTTAGATTGGAATATGGATGTTCATTTCGCAAGAAATTTAGTTGGTGAAACAATGACTTTACAAGGAAATTTAGATCCTTGCGTGTTGTACGGTTCCAATGAATTAATTGAGAAAGAAACAATAAATATGTTGAAATCCTTTAAAAGTCAAAGACATATTGTAAATTTGGGTCACGGAGTATATCCGGATATTGACCCTGAAAAGGTGAAAGTATTCATTAAAACTGTTAAAAATTATGAATTGTAAGAAAGTATCAATCGCGTTGTTTTCAGTGGTTATCGCCTCTGGAGTTTCGAATGTTTCATTTGCTCAAAAAGGAAAAGGTAATGAAAAAGAAGTTTTCAAAATGACATTCGAAAATACAAAAGATAAAGAAACAGTTACGGAAATTGGTGCTGTTGAAATGGTTGAAGGAGAAGTTTATTCCCCAATGGAAGTAAAGGCAGACCTTTTTATGAAGGATGCATCAGGTGATGTTGGTATTCCCAATAATTTATTTGGTTCTGAGAATCCTAAAGAAGGACAAGGTGGAGAATCCTATGCTGGATTAATCGCTTATAAGCCCGGAAAAAATGGAAATCTAGAAAGAAGTTATATTACCATTGCCCTTAAAAAAGGAAAAGAAATCGTAACATTAAAAAAAGGATTAAAATATTGCGTTTCTTATGATGTTTCCCTAGCGGAAAGTTCCAAATATGCGATTAATAATCTTGGATTATATTTTTCGAAAAGTACTTTTGGTGCTGAACCTCCAAAGGTTGGTGACACAGATGATCATTTAGTATTAAATCCAACCAAAGATCGCGTTCCAAGAAAAATTATTAAAGGATTTTTCGGTTGGGAAAAGGTTGGAAATGTTTACATTGCCAAGGGAGATGAAAAATATATCAGTATTGGTAATTTTCAATCAAATCAAGCATATGGTTCAACCGATACGCCTTGGAAATTTGAAGCGGTAAAAAAACCTAAGGAGTCAGAGGCTGAAGCTATGAATCATGCCTATTATTATGTAGATAATATTGTTGTTCGCCTTATCGATAAGGAGGAAGAATGCGAGTGTTTCAAGCCGGTTGTAGTTAATTTAGAAGAAACTTTTTCTCCAGTTATTTATAATAAACTAATTGAATTAGATGAAAAAATGACCTTGTCTCAGAAGTTAGAAGCGCATCAGATTCACTTTAGAGGCGGTCAGTCAAAATTTACCTCTAATGCTACTGAAGTACTTGCTTTTATTTTGGATGCCATGAAAAAAGATCCTAAAATGAATATCGAAGTTATTGGTCATACAGATATTAAAGAAGACGAAGCTGGTGCTCAAGATGAGCAATACAAGGACATGGATAAAGAACGTGTGAAAGCTGTGATTAATTATCTTGTAAAGAATGGGATTGATGCTTCTCGATTGAAAGCTTCCCACAAAAGCAGTTTGCAAGTGAGTAGTGATATTGTGGAGGACGATGAAGCTGACGTTAAAGAAGCTAAAAATAGACGAGTAGAATTTAAGGTGATTAATTTGTAGTTTCGTAATAAATTTTGTAAAGACGATTAAACCTTTGTTTCGGTTTCCGAAAAGTCATTCACTTTTCAATTTGTTATCAAAAAAAATAGGGTCTACTTTATTCACTTCTTGAAATTCTATATGTTTTTGTGTGGTACAATCATTAATTATTCTTGGCAGACTAATTAATGAATTTATATCAATGTAAAGCATATTTTCGTGACACATAATTAAACCTACTTTCGTTTTTTTTATTTTAGCAATTAGTCGATTTTCTAAACCTTTTATTGCAACGATTTCCCAGTGATTTGTACTCAATTTGTTTAATTTTCCAATACCCAAAGAATTATTCTCTTCAAAATTTACCCAAAACAACTCATTTTTCTTTCGAATTATATGAAAATCAAAAATACCATCGCAGGGTTTGTAGGTACAGAGAGTGTCATGATACAAGTAGAGTGGAACCCATTTGTTAGGTAATTCCTCCAAATGCTTGATATTCGTGTTTTTCACAACTTTAAGATTACTGGAACTTGGTCCTTTCATGTAGATCCTATAGGATGACCCATCATCGTTCCTTCCATTGAACAGAATTCGATCTGTAGTATGTTGTAAACGTGCATGTTGACACATAAAAAAAAGAAAGGTAAACAATGAAAATGTTTTCATATTATAATCGAAATTATACGATTTCCATGTTTTTGCAGATGACCCCTGATGTAATGTCGATATCGATCCTACCTAAATACAAACCAGCATATCCGACTTGGTTAATTAAAACGCCTTTTCCTTTTTTATTTTTCTCAATGGTTGGTTTTTCTAAAAATGTATGGGTATGTCCACCGAGAATTATATCAATATTACGAGAATCTTTCGCTAATTTTCGATCAGAAATTCTTGTTGAGTCCGGATAATCATATCCTAAGTGTGAAAGACAAATAATTAAATCACAACCTTTTTGTTTAAGTTCTTTTGAGACTAAATTTGCTGATTCAACAGGATTAATATACTTAGTTTTTTCGAAATTAGTTGAGGATACCAAGCCATTTAATTCAATACCAACACCAAAAACTCCAATTTTCAAGTCGCCTTTTTGAAAAATCTCATATCGCTTAGTTTCACCATTCAAAATAGTTTCTGAGAAATCGTAATTGGCACATAAAAAAGGGAATTTTGCATGTCGTTTGGCTTTTTTAAATCCATCTAATCCGATGTCAAAATCATGATTTCCCATCGTGGCGGCATCATAACCCATTTCGCTCATTAGTTTCATTTCCAATTCACCATTAAACATATTGAAATAAGGTGATCCTTGAAAAATATCTCCACAGTCTAATAGTAAAACATGTTCTTCGTTTTGCCTTATTTTCTGAATTAACGCATGTCTCCTAGAAACCCCGCCCATTCCTGGAAATTTCGCATGATTTCTCGGAAAAGGATCAATATTGGAATGCGTGTCGTTGGTATGAAGAATAGTGAGTTTAGTTGATTTTCTATTCGAAAGTAATTGACCAAAACCATTAAAACTTAGCAATGCGGCTCCTGAACCTAAGGTAATATTTCGAAGAAATTTCCTACGGTTCATGGAATAAAACGAACTTCGTTATTAGAAACTAAAATACCTTCTTGTTTGGCATGATCTATCAGCACCTCTCTCATCAACTTTCCGGTTTGATTGACAATTTTGCCTTTTTTCAAGAAGTCCATTTTATCACCTGCATTTGCGAGATAATCACTAGTAATAACAATAAAGGATTTCACTCCTTCGCGCATGGAATTTAATTTCAACTTGCCCTTTTCTACCCTGCAATTGGAGATAGGTTCACCGCCTGTTCTTGAAATAAATTCCGCCATATCATTCATCGCTTCAATGGGCATTTCAATCCATACAATGGTATTGTCAAATGGCATAAGTTTATAGAAATCACCGAGTGTTAGTTCACCTTTTCCAAGACTGGAACGAATTCCACCGGTATTCAATAAACAAATAGCAGGAGTTGCTAATCGAACCGTTTGTGTTTGTTGAATAAACACAGCATCCGCTACCCAATTCATTAAATTGGAGGAAGGGCGTTGAGCGATAAAATTTGTATCGGCATGGGCAATAACTTCATTCATTATCCCACTCATTGAATCTCGATAAGGTTTTATAATCTCTTCTGTATTAGAAGAAGATTCAATCTGAGGAGTGATTGGAGCGCGTGACGATTCTATTACTAAATGCGAAGAGCAAGCCAAAAGACTTGCTCCAACACATACAATTATAGAAAGTTTAAACATTATTCAATGATAAAAGACGATTGAACTGTTCCTAATTCTGTTCCAACTTTTAAAATGTAAACACCAGTCTTAAATTTATCTGCTGATAATTCCAAAACAGGTATGTTTAAATTAGAAGCCGAAGTGATCTCTCTTCCTTGTGCGTCAATTACCGAATATGATACTATGTTCAATCCATTAACTTGAGCGTATACGGTTTTATTTGAAGGAACAGGAAATACTGAAAAATTAGCCTCTAGCTTGTCTTGTAATCCAACTTGACAGGCATCATAAGTCATGTTTGAAAAATTTACATGACAAACAAAATCCGTTGAATCGATGTATGGATTTCTATTGTTCTGAAGTGAATAGATATATTCGTGACGAGCAATCTCATAATTATCTGGTAAGTCAGCATAATGCCATTGTTTCAATATATCTTGATTTTGATTTGTTGGAATTTGCCAATTGTTCCCTAATTGACCATTATAGCATGTTGCCATGTAGAAAATTGCTCTTGCGGCGTTACCTCTCTGTTCTGGTCGAGGAGTGAAACACAATTGATTTGAACTATTATATCCAACGGCACAACCCAAATAGCTAAATACAGTGTTTCCAGTGATAATATCTAAAGGCAAGTTACTTCTTGGTGTATTGGCATTTTGAAGATTTGTTGGGTATAAATTATGTTGGTCATTGTATTCTTTTTGCTCAGGATTATCGGCAGGGAAAGTCGGCATCCATGAATGAGAATACGTATGCTCACGTGAGTAACCAGTTGCTGTCCAATCAAAAGGATCGTTAAACACTTTTCTTTCACCTGAATAAACACAAAC
>CAZLHR010000055.1:0-10671 GCA_964559685.1 uncultured Lishizhenia sp. | reverse complement strand
TTTTCTGATACAAATTTCATTTTTATACTATTTAATTTATAAAATCCATCTAATAACTTCAAAACACTCAGCGTAGTGCGAATTGATTTGGACACCTCGCGTACGCGCTAAAGAGCGAATAAACTCCTCATTAGCATATGGCCTATGGGCTTGCGATTTGTACTGCTGAACAGCTTCAATCTTCTTGAGAATATGTCTTTCTTCTAATTTCATAAAGCATGCCGTGTTAAAGCTTAAATTATTCCATGGCAATTCATATGAAAGTAAACTCGAAAACTTGAATGCACGGAATCCTTCTTGTGCAATGGTATAATGGTCTTGGTGCACATCCGTAAGTGCTGGTATAAACACAATGTCTGGTTGAATTTGCGCTTTGAGTTTCAAGATATCATCCAAAAGATCTTGACGATGATAATTAAAAGTTCTTACGCTATAATTAAATAAGATTAAATTTTTAGAATTTATACCCAAAATTTTACTCGCTGCTCTGATTTCTGTTATCAAAATGTCTGTTGGAAACTCTTTGCGCACCGATTGCTGGCAAGCTGAAAACGCGGCACAAAAAACTTCATTTCCGTTTTCTATCAATTTAGACACGGTACCAGCACATCCAAACTCTAAATCGTCAGTATGAGGAGCAAGTACAAGTATTTTTTTTTCAGTTATATTCATAAATCACTTTAATTTAATTAGACTTTAAACACCTACTTAAGAGGTACTTGCTCAACAAATTTCAAAAACTATTTATTAATTTGATGTTACAAAACACTAAATTATCTTGATAATTCGTACGTTTGATAATTTTCTACATTTAAAAAGATCATACAATTTTACACATTTGTATGTATTGGGCTTCAAACAAGTTTAAACCTATTTATTGAAGCTAATCATTTTGGCTTTACATCAAACAACAATTGCTGATGTAAAGTCTGCTAATCTCCTAATTGTCTAAGCTATGTTTTGATTCAATTAGTATTCTGCATGTCAATAATAGTTTCATTTATTCGTTATTGATTATTTAGTTTTTCTATAATTTAGACCCTCTACTATTAAGCCTGCTGTATTAAAGTTTTAGTTATTCTGCTATTTTGGATAAGTTTATTAGTAAAAGTAACCCATTTTATTTTTTATATCAATAACTCATAAACCCCATTAATCTATCCAAGATGATTTCACTTGCAAATTTTTGTTTGATTTTTTCTCTTATTTTCTGCGGATTATATTTTTTGTAATTTTTTTGAATTTCGATTAATCCTATTGTTAATTCTTCAATTGATTGTCCTGTAATGATTCCTGTTTCCTCATCTACAATATCTCTAACGCCACCTGAATCTGTTGCTACAACAGGTTTTCCTAAAGCTTGAGCTTCTGCGATTGTTAATCCAAATGTTTCTAATTTACTTGAACTAATCAGCACATGATGAATTGAAATTTGCTGAAGGACTTCTTGGCGATGTAATTTGGGTAAGAAACGTACTGATTTTGAAAGGTTTAATTGATTTACTATAGACTCTAATTTGTTTTTTTCGGGTCCCTCACCTGCAATTGTTAACTGAGAATCTGGATAATGAATAAGTAATTCTGACCATCCTTTCAATATTAAATCAACCCTTTTTATAGGAATTAAACCACAAATAATTATGTAGGAAAAAGGTTTGTCCATTAATTCTGAATTACTATGCTGAAAAAAAATTTTATTTACCATATTCGGTAAAACAACATGGGTATCTTTTTTAACTATTCTCCACTGTGCTAAGGTCATTTCAAGGGCAAATTGACTCACGAAAAATACATTTTTTGACGACTCAAATACATTTTTAATTATATTTCCGTCTTCTTTATTGTATTGTTCAGGTCGGAAGATTAAACCAGAGCTATGTTCCGTGTGAAAATGGTTTTTTTTGAATTCCTTAGCCAAATTCATAGCGACAACTCCCCCCATAAACATTGTATGACTATGAATTAAGTCGAAATGTTCAACTGAAATATTAAATTTTTTTAATGCCTTCTTACATTCCTGATATAGTTTTTCATATGAAATTTTTCGCTGTTTAGGAAATACTGGCTTAATTCCCACTCTTATAACAGAAATATTATTCCAAAGAGCCATAAATTTTAAATTTTTCTTAAAAATTGAAGAAAAAAATGTTCCAGTTAAAAATGGATGTAAAACTATTACCCGATGACCTGCATCTTTGAACATTTGTGCTTGTTCTTCTATGAAAGAACCATTGGTTGGGTGCTGTTCGTTTGGATACCACGATGCGACAATCAGTATATTTAATGGTTTAGTTATCATAAACTCCAATGTTTAATTGGTTGAGAATAATCTTTGGAAATTCAGAGACAAGATAAATTGTAGGCTTATGAAGAAATCCTTCCCACCAGATCTTTAAAGCGACGTAAAATTGTTTGTTTTGCCTTGCCTGATAGAGATACATTTTGTATTTGTTTGCTATGTAATCTAAAAAATAGTTTTCAGGCAATTTATTTATAAAGAGATCACGATAATTATATTGAATATCATTGATTGCCGCTATATATTGCTGCATTTCTGCAAATCGAACAGTTTTCATTCCTTTAACTACGGTTCCTTCCTCATGGATATTCTGAATGGTTGTATATTCTTCAATTTGATATACTGGAAATTGTGCCGCGATCCTTAGCCATAAATGGGTGTCCTCCCAAAGTCTGAATCGTATGTCGAACATTTCTTTTTCTAGAATGGAACGGTGCACGCACACTTGGGTCGGGATCAGGAATTTTTCTCCAATTTCGCAAAGGACGTTATCCTTTAGGGCAAGAAAATCTTTCTTTTTAAGTGTTTCTCTATTATGAATCGTCATGCCAGTAGCAATCAATCCTGGAGCAGGTTTTTCTTTTTCAATGAACTCATTAATCGAGAATAAATGATCGGATTTATATTCATCATCACTATCCAAAAAACAAATCCATTCTCCATTTGCTTTGGAGATTCCATTATTACGTGCTGCACTACGTTCAGCATTATTTTGATAGAAGTATTTTATTCTGGAGTCATTGAATGATTTTACAACCTCTTGTGTGTTGTCCGTTGAGCCATCATCAATAATTATTAATTCCCAATTATCATGACATTGTGATAATATACTTTTTACGGTTCTATCAATTAGGACTGCGCGATTGTATGCAGGAACAATGACTGAGAAGAACGGTTTCATTTTATTTTTCTTAGCCATAAACTACCTCCTCCATGATGTTCTTTTAATCTTGGGAAGGAGGAATTAAAGAATTCTGTATGAACACTTTTAAGGTATGAATTGAATAAAAAGATCTCAAAAGTTTCATTGAATTGTAAGAAAGCTCGAATAAGGTAAGCTTCATTATAGCATTTTTCATTTTTAATCCATTGTTCTGAATAGTTGAAAGGCCAAAAAATATCATGAATATGAATTAGTACCCCTTTTTTTAATCGTGGTAGTATATTAAACGTCCAATATGTGACATCGCTGCCGGTTTTTGCAATGTGGCTTGTATCTAAAAACAAAATGTCATTTTCTTCAAGTTCATTGAAAATTTTTAAATCAATGTCCTGTATTTTTTTTTCAATGATAATTACGTTTTGTTTGTCATTAGAACTAATAAGCGAGTTTAGTCTTTCCGGATAAGGTTCGGTAAAAGTTAATTTCATTCTTTCTTTTTCCTTTCTTTCATTTATGTCAAGCATGATTGCAGAACTGAAACCAGAACCTACCTCAATTATTCTTTTAGGTTCGACTAAATTTATAATTGCGTAAAGAATAGAGCCATCAGAATGCTGGAACATTGAGTTTTCGAAGAAATACCTAAATTGATCTGATCGTTTATCTTCATAGGGTATTGTTTGCACAATGGGTGCCAATTTCTTAACAACCTCGGATTGACCATTAAAATTAAGATCAATACCTGGAATTTCAGTCAATCCTTTTTCCCTCTCTAATTCTTCCAGAGCTTCAGTCAAATTAGGTATTGGACTAGCGTAATGTCCCGGTGCAAAAGCCAATCTATATAATCCTTCATTCTTAATAAGTTTCTTTAAAAATTTCATGTTTCGCTGTTAATGTTTCAAAGAAATGGTTGAAATCCACTCCCTAAGTGATGAACTGCTGTTTAATGTTATCATTGATGAAATTTTCAAATCATTAAATACAGTATCCCCGGATTCGAATTTCAGGTCGTCTTCGGGCCAAGGGACGCACTCAATTTCAACGTTGTATTTCTCTGCGATTAATTTTGCTGCTTCGGCAAGACTCATAGTTTCACCACCTATATTATATATTTCATTTTTGGAAATCTCATTTTTGGAAACCTCCTCAATCTGACGACTTAATGATTCAATAGGAGTAAAGGTCCTTTTTAATTGCCCATCACCGTATAACCTGATCGTTTTTCCTGATCTGGCTCGGTCTAAGAAGAAACCAATTGTTCCGAATGAAAAACTTTCGTCTAATAAATTCCCATACGGTACGGAGATCCTGAAAACTGTATACGGAATATTGAATTGTGAGTTATAGGTCTGCAAAAAACGCTCACAATTAAGTTTGTTGGCAGCATAAATTGTTTTTGCTTCTTTTTCGTCCTCTTCCTTCAATGGACTGGTTGATCCTTTATACACAAGTCTAGAAGATGGGAAGATCACCCTTGGTTTTGATTTCATATCCTTTATGGCATTCAGTACGTTCAATAAACCGAGTTCATTGACACTTGTAAATTCATCGAATCGGTCAAAACTTACTTTTGTACCAGTGATTCCACTAAAATGAAAGATAAAATCCGCTTTCCAATCAATTGACTGAACATTCTTTTTATCCGTAATATCGAGTTGAAAATAAGGAATGGTTATAGGAAGTGAAGGATGCCTGGAATCGTTCTTCCCATAGGCTTTTACATTCCAACCCATTTGATCCAAATAAAAGCAAAGATGCCGTCCTATGTATCCGTTTGCCCCAAGAACAAGACAGGAAAGTTTCTTTTGATCCATCAGCCTAGTTCATTGATACGACTTAATGTAAAACTTTGCTGGGTAATTTCGTTGAAGTGTTTTTCTTTTATCCCATCATTCAATATAGCTAATTTAAATTCAATTAATGCCTTTTCAAAATGGTTATCAGCCTCCGCTTCGATCACATGTCTATTCTGATCCTTTTCAATAATGATTCTCGGTTTCACATTCGGCCCAGGTGTAAATGCTCGTTCAACGGTCAATTTTCCAGTCGATCCCCAAATGATATAATTGCATTGGTAAAAATTGTCAAAACCAAAAGATATTGAGGCACCAATTCCATTGGGTCCCTGAAAATATGCACTACCGTATAAAGCCGCATTACTTGAATTAAGCCGTTTGATCGAGGCACCAGCAACTTCTATTTGATCCCCTAACATAAAAAATGTTGCACGAACAGGATAAGCACCCGCATCAAACAATGCACCTCCACCTAGTTTTTCATAATATCTGAAGTTCCCTTCTCCTAACGGAGGAAACCCAAATGATGCACTAAAAAACCGTATTTCACCAATCTCACCTTTTGAAAGAAGCTCCTTAACATGGTTGTGTTGGCTATGATACTGAAACATGAACCCTTCCATTAATGCCAGTTTTCTGGATCCGGCTAATTGAGTCATTTCCATTGCTTTGTTCGATTTAAGAGCGATCGATTTTTCTGCATAGATATGTTTTCCAGCATTCAGGCATTTGGGGATCCATTCATGAAGCAAACCACTTGGAAGGGGAAGATAGAGGGCATCAATGTCTTGACGGTTCAATAGGTTTTCATACCCGATTATTGCTTCACAATTGAATTTTGAAGATAGATCTTTTGCCTTGTCGGAAGTGCGGCTTGCAACCGCAATCAGTTCAAAATCATCACTTAAAGACTGAATAGCAGGGATCATTGACCGTTCAGCTATCGCAGCACAACCCATAACACCTATTCTGATCTTTTTGTCCATGTCACAATGAAATAAGAGAAATCAAACTCCGGGCGCCTATATTCAGGTAATTATTGAAACGCATAAAATTATTCAACTGGTCTAATGTCATCCAACAATAATTTTTGGGAACTTCGATTGGAAAATCATCGCCAACTTCAACGATCATATTCAAATTCTGCTCATGGTAAAAACGCCCTCCTTCCTCTGACTGGTAGGATCGATGCCAGATCTGTTCCTCGTTTGCCAAAAGAATATCATTGATGTACGAAACGCTGTATTCGTTGAAACCGGTGCGATAGTTTCCTGTGAGACATTGAACAGTTGGTGCAAGTTCTAAAATGTCAAAATTACCGGCTTCCACTTTTGCCTGTACCAGAAAATGATAAGTGTTATTTATTTTTTTAATCAAAAAACCCAAAATTCCCTCTTGTGCAGGTTGAATCATTGGTTGGTTCCATGCAACTACTTCTCTGTTTCCTATCTCTACATTGACCCCAATCACATTAAAATACTTAAGATCTTCGTGGTGAATCGTATTTCCGTCATAGATCCATTCTTTAAGTTCAAACAATGATTTTGAAGTTACTGTTAATTCGTATTCGAATTTTAATGAAGTGATCCAGGAAATTATCTGCGAAATGTTTATGTATGGATCATTGCTTTCCAATAATTTTGATAGCCCCCTTTCAGTATCTTTTAATGGATTAAAATTTATCGATTCGAAATTTTCACCAGTAGAGAGGTAAAAGAAAATACTAGAAACAACTGTTCTGGTATCCATGTTGATGAGGTTGTCCTTTCTCATCAATTCATTTAGTTGTTTTAGTGTTACCCAGATAAAATCATTATATACTTCAATCTCAGTTTGAGCCGGTATTTCAATGACAATATTTCTATTTCTTTTCTTTAAAAACCGGGCTCCTTGCTCCGACTGAAATTGGTCGATCAGAACATTTGCAGGCTTCAATCCATTAAAGAATTCAAGGTATAGGGGAGATTTTCCCTGATGAATTCGTGTATAATTACTTCTTGTAGCTTGAAGGGTCGGGGAGAGCTGAACAGTGTTAATATTACCCGGTTCAATTTTCGCCTGAATTAAAAAATGAAGAACACTATTAATTTCTTTAGTAATTAGCCCAAGGAAACCAATTTCCGGTTGGTTAATGATTGGTTGATCCCAGCTAGATTTTACGCCGAAATTCGTTTCGATGTTTATTCCTTCTATACTGAAAAACTTACCGCTTTTATGTCGGATAACTCCTCCCCTTTTCATCTCCCAATCGGTCAATTTGTCCAATCGGGTTTGGTCTACTTGGACCTTGATAACGGAGAGCTTTTCGGCTGTCCAGTTTAAAACAGTGTCCATTGTATGTAATGCATTTCCATCAGTACAGAGCGCTGAATGAATGAATTTTCTCTGTATTTCTTGAGAAGAATGATTCATTTTATGGTTCTTGATTTTTTTTACCCCTTATTTGTCTGTAGGAGTGGTACAATAGGTTTTTGAAATATACCAAAGGCTGGAACGGTCTACGTTTCAAGGTCTTTCGGACAGTTTTCCAAGCTGTTTTATACCTACCGGCCCAAAACAAGCTCCATTCATCTACCCATGAGGCATTCCATAAATGCAGTGTATATGAATTTTTTGTCACATATTTGTATTTGTCCAATTCATCAGCATTTTCATAGGGAAGAGGGTAAAAATATTCAGGTGGATAGATGAATGCATTTGGGAAAAATTCTAATGGTTTCCCAATATCTCTTACCTCAGTATATTTTGAAAGAACCGGACCTGAGACATAAATGCTCCAAAGCAATTTATCCCCATTTCTATACGAGTCGTAGTAATGCAGAAGCTCATCCAAAATCAGATGATCGGGTATTGATCCAATGGCAGATACACCCACGGTAGTTTCAGTTTCAAAACCAATAAAAAAATCATTCTCGAGAAGTGGAGTAAGATCTTTTAATAATATAATATCCGTGTCAAAGTAGATACCGCCAAATTTTTTTAGGGCATAATATCTAACATATTCAGTATAGCATGCCCACTTACGCATTTCATACAGGTCGTCAAGAAAATCATTATGCAGATCAAAACATGATTCGTCCCACAACATGAAAGTGAAGTCAGGGTGTAACTTTTTCCACGTATTGATGCATTCCAAATCCGCTTTTTGTAAAGGGTTTCCTCCAAAACGGCAGTAGTGTATGATCTTGGGAATCATTGATTCTTTCTAATTTGTCTAAGATATGATTTAAGCAGTAAAATTGGATTTCGACTCAAAATAAATAGATTTATCTTGAAATGTTCTTTCAATTTAATAGAGTTCCCAGGTACTTCTTTTTTCAGGTAATGAAAAACTAAACTATCAAGCGCCTTCTTGCCCTCATCGAATTCAGAATCAAGGTATTTGACCAATTCCATATACTCAATAAGTCTAGTGGCGGTGAAATGTGTTTCATTCCTAACAGTTCTTTGATGAAATCTAAAATCATTCAACGCATCAGCAGAATAAAAAACATTTGAATTTTTTAGAAGGTGCAACCAGAATAACCAGTCTCCAAACAATTTTGTGTGTTCGATCTTTTCGAAAATGTTTTTTTCGACGAGGTCTCTTCGAAAAATGACGGCACTTGCATTTGGAATTGAATTTCTGTCAAGCATGAATTTCAAAATGAAATCTTTTCCTTTCAACTCAAAATTGGATCTAAATTCCGGATAGACATCCGGGTCAGGCATAGAATTGAAGTTATACAGGCTGATCTCCCGATTATTTTCATCGATCAAATTGCTTCTGCAGTATTTTACTCCACAATTTTCAGAATCACTAAAGATAAGTGTGTTTATAAATTCCGGGTTTGCTACATCATCACTTTCCGCAATCCAGATCCACTCTCCTTTTGCAAGATTTAATCCCTTTAGCCATTGTTTGAAGGTACTGCCACTGTTTATTTCGTTATATTCTATGTAAACGACCTTGGGGTGGTTTCTATATTCCTCTATTATCTCCCGACTATTATCAGTGGACTTGTCATCAAGAAGAATTACCTCAATATTGGTGTAGGTTTGATTAAGAACAGAATCAATACGATGCTTTAAATAAGAAGCATGATTGTAATTAGGGATAATTACACTAACTAAGGGATAGTATGATTCGTTTCCAGTCATTTTGAAATCGTTCTTTTCTAAATTTTTCTGAAGCATACTCGAAAGTTTTTTGGCTCAGTTGCTTTTTTGATTCGAGATCATTTTGCAAATTGCATAAATGAGTTAAACTTTCATTTATACAATCATCAACAGCCGTAATAAATCCATTGACATTTGTTTCGATGTGTTTAGGTATGTCGCCAACTTTTGTTGCTACCGGAATGACAGAAAATGCCATGGCCTCAGCTAAAACTTTTGGAAAGCCTTCGCTCGATGAGGTTAGCAAAATAACGTCAACTTGGCGATAAATAGCATTGATTTTATCTCTATTTTTCAGGCTTCCATACCATATAATATTATTTTGATTTTCTTCTTTAAACACAGCAGGATCAGGCCCTACAATGTGAAATTCAAAGGGTAAGCTTTTAAATGATGCGATTTTCGCAATTTCTAATATCAGACTAAACCTTTTCTCCACGCTGTCGCGACCGACAAATAGAATCTTCAATTTATCATTGCGTTTATCTATGAATCCTTCTTTGGGAAAATCAACGCAATGAGGTATGGTAGTAAGTTTCTCTAGAAGGTCTATTTTATTTTCAAGATCAGTGTAAAGTTCTTCCAACAACGATTTAAAACCCTTTGAAACTATTACCCGTTTGTTGATTCGAGTACTCCAATCTTTCATTAAATAGATGGGGTCGGGAAAGGAGTTGTTTGAATTGTTGTGGATGATATCGATTACAGGAACATGGTTTTTTATATGAGGCCATAAAAATTCGATAGATTCCCTATGCCAAAAAATGACAAGCGTATTTTTCTTATTGATTTTTCGAATTAGGCTTTTCATGAAAAAATAACGTATTAGCCTGCCAAAACGCTGACTTTCAATCCAATTGGACACAAAAGTCACTTTGGAGTGCAACTTGAATCTCGGCAGCATATCAACTCCTTCTTGATAAGCCGCTCTACTTTGAGCATATTCAATACCTTTCCAAACATTAGTTCTATAACGAATATAAGTTTCAGAAGGATAATCTTTTAAAGCATCAAGTATATCTGCATGCACAGTTTCAGTGCCCCCTATGGTAGCTAAAGGGAAAAAGAAATAGATTTTTTTCTTATGTCTAGTCATCTTTCAACAGCATGTCGAATAAACTCTTCCAATTTTTAATTTGTACTTGAACTCCCAATTTTTCGATATAATCTTTTCTGATTTTCGTCTTCATTTCAACAAGTCGTTCCGGGTTTTGGATTAGCCAAGTTATTTTTTCTACAAAATCAGTAACATTTCTATCGCAAAATAAACCGTTTTCTCGGTCTACTATGACAAATGCTGGCATACCAATTCTTGTGCTTATACTGGGTACTCCGCATAAGCTGGCTTCCATAAACATAGATGGTCCGGCATCCGCTTCTGAGGCAATTATTGCTAAGTCAACGCCTTGCCAAAAATCTGATAATGAATTTAAAGATCCAGAGAATTGTGTGCGCAATTCGATGTCATAACCGCAATTTTTTAATTCTTCTACAACTGGTTGAACTATAGAATAAAACCCTTTGAATTCTCT
>CAZLHR010000054.1:0-10939 GCA_964559685.1 uncultured Lishizhenia sp. | reverse complement strand
GCGGTTTTCCTTGTTAAGCACCCCTTTACGTCCATCCGAAATGAAATGGAGGATAATCTGTCCCCGCTACAAGAGAAAAGCGCCGTTACGAAAGTGATGGCGCTTTTTCTTTTTCCCTCAAGACCCACTCTCCAACTCGCACTCTATAATATTGCACTTTTCTTAGTGGGAGTGTGAAGCCCCGAAGTATCGGGACAAGTGTGGGAGTGATAAAGAATCCCGAAGAGGCAACTCGGTTTTCCGTGTTAAGCCCCCTCTTCAGGTCCATCCTGACCGAGTGAATCGAGCATCGGGGTAGTCAATTGGTCATTTCGAGTCTACAAGCATTTATTTTGAAATTTATTATTAAGTTTATTTTTTTTTCTGAGGTATTAATAAGGCTGGAGGTATTAAAAATGTATAACTTTTTACAATAGTTGATATGAAAAATTTTAGATGGGCATTTGGATTTTTAGGATTTTTAGGTTTACAAGGAGTTTCAGTTTTCAAAACGGGCAATTGGGTTGAGGCACTATGGTTTCTTTTTTTCTTGTATTTCCTTTATTTTATTCCTGAGAAAAAGAACTAATTCGTTCGGTTTTAAAAGAACTATTCACCTAATTTGTTGCTTTTGTTGAAGTAACATCAACGACAAATCTAGAACACATTAGAGCATTTCTACTGAGTAATGGATTCACAAACACCAGAAATAACGACTACTATAATCAAGAATTAGGATTAATTCTAGAGGATCTTCACGATGAAAATGTACTAACAAAGGATGGTCTTCTGTATTTCATTGATACGGTATTTTACTTGACGGATGAATTTTGGATGGATTTTAACAATCTAAAATATTCTATAAGATTAAGGTTAGTCTAAAGATTCAATTTGTTCGAACCCCTCCAAAATCAGGCCTTGTCTTGACATATGATAGATATCGTCAAGGTTCGATAATTCGATACTCCTCTCTACAAAGAAAACCTGAGTCTACGCCGCAGCGGATGGCTTAGGTTTTTTTATGCCGTAAACTTGAGATACGTATTTTGATAATTCAAACGGTAAACAATTCCTAAAAGCGATTCTTTTTAATGAGTTTTAGGAATATTGTTAACTTTGTTTAATGGAAACAATTGTTAGGAAGCGTTACTTAGATAAACTATCTGTTCTCAAGGATAAGAATTTCATCAAGGTAGCATCTGGTGTTAGAAGATGTGGAAAATCAACTTTGATGATCCAATTTCAAGATTTGTTGCGCAATGAGAATGCCGATGTTTCCATTTTGGCCATCAACATGGATATGCCCAATTTTCGTTTTTTAGCTGAGAAAAACTGGAAAGAAATTTATGATTATATTCTTGAAAATCTAAATCCTAAAGAAACAAATTACGTATTCATTGATGAAGTTCAGAACGTTCTGGAATTTGAAAAACTGTTGGAAGGGTTGTATGTTCATCCTAATATAGATTTGTATGTTACGGGGTCCAATGCTTTTTTACTTTCCAGTGAATTAGCAACATTATTAACAGGAAGGGCATTTGAAATTAATGTACTCCCTTTTTCTTTTTCCGAATACCTAGAATTTACAGAAAAACAAACGAATTCAGACCGTGCTTTTGCAGAATACATTCAAACGGGTGGTTTCCCTGAGGCAATAAGATTATCCGTAGAAGGAAATTTTTACGCAACAGAATATTTGCAAACTGTTTTTAGAAATATCTACGAAAATGATATTTCTATAAGACATACCATTTATGGAGAAGAGTCTTATATGGAAGTTGTGAACTTTCTAATAGATTCTGTTGGATCTACTGTATCAGCGGGAAACATCGCCAAGGTGTTAACGGCGAATAAGAAGAAAATTGATAACAAAACTGTTTCCAAATACATAAATACATTGGTTGAGTCTTACCTTTTCTACAAAGTTAATCGCTATGATATCAAAGGAAAACAACATTTAGCAACACAAGAAAAATACTATTTGGTTGATTTAGGTTTTCGAAATGCCATGCTTGGTAAAGAACTAGCAAGTGATGCAGGTCATCTTTTAGAAAATATTATTTATTTGGAACTCATCCGACGAAATTACCAAGTTTGGATTGGAAAAGTCAACAATTTAGAAGTTGATTTTATTGTTCGAAACAATGATGGATTTACGCAATACATTCAAGTGTCACAAACAGTTCAAGACAAAGGAACCTTAGCAAGAGAATTGACCCCGCTAAATACCATTTCAGATCATTTTGAAAAATTATTGATCACAATGGACTATGATACAGGAACATATAATGGAATAAAAAAAATAAATGCCATAGACTGGCTCCTCAATAAATGAAAGTAATCCACTGCTTTGAATCGTCCATATAAAGAGCCAAATTAAAGAACTGCAACTTGTTCCAATCCCTCCCAAATCGAGCGTTGTCTAAACGTATCGCAGATATCGTCAAGGTTCGATAATTCGATACTCCTCTCTACAAGGAAAACCCGAGTCGAAAGATTCGGTTTTTTTTATGCCGTAAACTGAATCTGTTACTTTTTCCATTTTTTTCGTAACATTGATTGAATGTCAAATTCATTTAAAAATCACCTTTATGCAATCATTTCAGGAAAGAGCGAAGTTAGTCATGGAAAAGTTATCCAAGCAATCACCTTAGAAAAAGCCAGAGAACAAGCACAACGCCTAAAGGATCAAAGCATTTCAAAGAGCAAGAAAACTAAAAATCAATTGTGGGTTAATCTTACTTAATCAGCATCAAACGATTACCAATAGAATTTCCCTTGTACAAACACTGCAGCCAATAAGTTCCATTCGCAATGTTCACGGTTTCCAAGATAAAGGGAGAAGAAGGATGTGGCTTTTCTAAAAGTTTCCTTCCTGAAGCATCGTATAACTCAAAAGTAAAGTCTTCATCTTGAGGAATGTTATGTGTTATCATAGGATTCGAAAACGATGGGTTGGGGTGAATACCGATTAAAATTTGTCCGTCCTTTATTTCAATTTCCTTTGATGATTTACCAATGCATCCTAAGGTATCAATAACAACCATTTGTACAGTGTAAACGCCAGGATTTGCGTAAATATGACTGACATATTCTCCTTGGATAGTGGTGGTTTGATCCCCGAAATACCAACTATATTGACTATTAGCCCCATTTAATCCCATAAAAGAATAGTTTACATCACCTGACACATGAAAAAGCTCAACAAAATTAGAATCAGGTATTGATAATTCAACGTTCATTGCAAGATTACGTGTGCAGCCAGCTTTGTCTTGAACAACTAAGTGATACACGCCCGAATCGCTTAAAGTAATTGATGGCGTCTCAGGGCCTGGAATCCAATTGTAAAAATAATTCGAGTCGAAAGGCGCTGAATAAATTATGTCCTTACATACGATGGTATCAAGTGGAATACTTATTGCGGGTAACACCGCCCCAAACGATGATAATTCATTGTCGATCCAAGCCAGGCGATTGGTTAGAAACACTTTCATGTTTTCAACTTGGGCGGAATAAGTGCTTGCACCTAAAGATTGCCAAACAGCGAAATTACGTTCTGCCGGACCTTGATACAACAAGGTTGAAATACTATCAATAAATGAAATAAACTCTGACGTACGGAAGACATCCTCCCTCAAGCTAAACCAGCGGCAAGCAAGTTCGTGCCTGTATGCAGAATCTGAATACATCCTAGACCACCAAAATGGGTAAGGCCAACCAGGATGTGTATTTTCCCAAACCCATCCCGAATTAGGGTCGTTTGCCATAGCGCGGTCATAATCCCATGGCGGACCAATACACAGCTTATTGCCATCTACATCTTTTTCTTTATACATATAGGTACTTCGCCCATAACTATCGTAGTTCATGCTAAATTCATTCACAATTAAAAAGTCTATAAATGTTCCCACATCAATCCATTTACGGTAGCCAAGGGAATCATTCGCATAAGTTGGAGCGTTTAAAGTATATTCGAAAGAATCAACAAAGGTTTTAATGTAATTTGCTTGAACAGGTAGAATGACATCATTTTCCGGATAAACGTATTTAAATTCAACAGGTAAGCCACAAGTTGCACTATTGATTGGGGGATAGACTGAATTCCATGAACCAGGATCTCCGTTAATATTCATTTCAATGATGTAGCCACCCGTTAATTCACTTCCAGACGTGTCGATTGGGTTCAGTTTGGCAATATCTACCCGGTTTTTGTCCCTCTTTACTTTTTCTGTAAGCGTATATACTCCAATATATGAACCGTCTAAAAAGATTTCACATTGTCGTGTTCTCGGCGCGTAACCACCCATTCTTCGAGCAAATTCATAGGTAACCGTATTAATCAATAAACTATTATCTAAGTATTCAGCCTTAAAGAGCCAATCATTTTCCGATGGCAACCCGAGTAAAGACGTATCAATCTTATTTCCACCTGCATCGATAAGATCAAAATCGTAGTTTTTCTTTGGGTAAGATGGCCCTGTGAAACCTTGCCATTCCGTTAAGATTGTTCCCTTGTAGCTATAATTGGTATCTGCAGTGGAGTTTAATTGTCCCGGACCATTGTCTATAATCTCCATAATCACAGGTACTTTAACATCGTTATTAATCGGACTATTGACTGTCTTGAGTTTTACTATTGGTAATACAGAAGTCATGGCACCCTCATACGAAATGGAAAACGGAATACTTGTTGAGCAACTTGAATTGGGCTTTAAACCAATTTTAATTATATATGGAATACCTGCCATAAGCAAGGGGTTAAGAGCAGCTTGATAACCACAAAGGGCATTATCATCGTTATAGTAAAGAGCGCCCGTTGACGAACCATTCATGTCGACATTTACACAATTATTATATACCCATAATCGTGTATCACAGGTACTTAAATTACAAGTGCTTATTTCATAGATCCCAGTTGAATCAGGCGTAAAGCTGTAAAATACATTCTCGTTTGGCGCATTCGTAACGCCTGTAGTTGTTGGTATTGGATTTTCGCAAATAGTGCCAGGTGCACAATTGAAAGAATGCGTTGCTAGGACACCAAATTGTCCTCCCGAAGCTACTTGAGTACCATTTAGGGCAATGGTATAAGATCCTGAGCCATAGCCGCAACAAATGCCGTCTCCATAACTATCATGAATGTCAAAGCGAATGCAGGCATTTGTATCCAAACAATATTGACCCCCATTCACGTTGCCATTAGCAACTTCGATTCCATCTCCAAATAAATTCCAAGAAGTTTCATTGGGATAACCATCTGGAACAATAGTTATTAATACCGGCCATTGCCCAGCTGGACATTGTGCATTTAAATGAGATACATTAAGGTAAGTGATTAAAAAAAATAGATATAGATTTTTCATAGGTGGGGTGCATGAACAAAAATAGACACTATTAATTTAAACCAAAGAACCATTTGTAAAATATATTATATTTGGTTAATTAATTTGATTTAATTGAAGGTAGAGGATTATTTATTGTCTAGCTTACTTATTGTATTTTTATTCTCATTCCGAGCTACAGCCCAAGAAAATTGCAGTAATGGATTAGACGACGATAACGATGGTTTGATAGACCTGAACGATAATTTAGATTGCGGCTGCAATGGCACCAACTCGGCGAATCCTGGGAATAATTTTTTCCATCAATCCGGTCATTTGGAGACCATCCTATTCGTTTAATCTTCAAGAATTATTCAGAGAAACATTTGAATCACTATTTATTTTTTAGGTAAAATGCAACTTATCCAAAAAGCGAGAGTCTAAAAAATAAACTTCTATTATGCTAAAGAATCTGTTTTCCCTCGTAACCATTTTAAGTCACTATCTATTGTTTGGACAATATAGCATTGATCAAAGTTTCAACAATTCAGGCTCTTCTGAATTTACCCAGTTTGCTGGCAATGTTGTTAATGGTCAAAAGATCGCCTACACTGCTGATAACAATTTAATAGTTGCTGGACGATGGAATGATCAACTTACAGTTTGGAAATATCAACAAAATGGTCAATTAGACCCCTCTTTTGGTCAAAATGGATTAAGTGCATTGGCTATGCCAACAGGTATATGGACTTTAGTAAAAGATTTGGAGATTCTGAGTGATGGGCGCATACTGGTTTTGGCAGATGCCTTGTTGTTCTACAGTGCTAATATTGACTACTCTCAATCCTCTATTGTATTAGCTCGATTCTTGCCCGATGGAAGTCCAGATCCAAGTTTTAATGGAAATGGATTGCTCATCACTCGGCCTCAAGTAGGTTATGAGTACGTTTCCAGAACACTCGAAACATCAGAAAATGGTGACATCTTTGTTGGCGGTTATTCGGCGGCTTATGGGCATTTTTCATGTGCCACTGCTCAAAATAATTATTATTCGTGGTTCGTAGCTAAATTTCTACTAAATGGCGGATATGATTTGAGTTTTAATACTACTGGATACCTGCAAAGACCTTCCATTGATATTGCTCAGAATGTATTTCAACCAGTTACATATAATGCGTGTATCTTGGATATCAAGCAACTTCCAGACAATAAAATACTTATTGCAGGTGCTTTTAACGGACAGGACCGAGGTTACTTTTCCGCCCGCATTTTGCAGGACGGTTCGTACGACTCCAGTTATGCATTAAATGGAAGAAGCCCAATTCATGACCCGAATATTTATTTTCCCGCAAATGATGGCTCGTATGCGCACATTCAGAGCGATCAGAGTATTTTATTCACCACACAGTATGTGAACTACGGAATAAACGGAAACCTTGATTCAACTTTTATCCGTTACTATAAAATGGATGCTATTGGTGGCGTCGACAGTAATTTTGGGAACAACGGTGAGGGAACATTTTCCGTGGCAAGTAATCAAATACGAACCACTATTGACAAAAACCAACGATTGATTTTTGCTTGGTACTCCAAGAAATTAAATGGTTCACAAGAAGTTGGATTTAAACGATTTCTTTATAATGGACTTACTGATTTTAGTTTTGGCACCAATGGCACATATATCCACGAGCCAATTTCATTAGATCCTTTTATGAATATGAGTGCAGTAAATGATTTGGTATTTAATCCCTCCAACACAGATCTCAGTTTGGTGAACTTTCGCTCTGCAACTTATGTTCCGGCAAGCTTTCGTATAATAAATTACATAGTGGATACAACAACTAATAACGTTAAGTTACCAGAAATAGATAATTCTGAACTTAAAGTTTATCCCAATCCATTTAGCCAAAGAATAAATATTGTTGTATCAGAAAGCTGGATTGGCGCGAGGTTTTCCTTATTCGATCAACTTGGCCGAAAAATTACCTCTTCAGTAATCGATTCTCCTATAACCGAGTGCAGTGTGGATTCTATTCAAAATGGCGCATATATCCTAATAGTTGAAAAGCATGGTGTTAAGTCAATTAAATACATAACCAAAATATAAATCAATTATTTATAGTCAATTAGGGATTGTTTTCTCCTATCTATCCTCCCAAATTAAATTTTTCGTTTCGGGGAATAATCAAATGGCTCTATTAGACAAGATTAATCGGTTAAATCATTTCGCGAGTGCAGTTTTGATTCAATTATAAAAAGGATTTCCTAATCAAAGTATTCATTATTTATCAATTTTTAATAAACTTTTGAGTTGACTTTTTTCCGCTTTGCATGTGAGCTGTGAAATAATAAATACCTTGAGGTAAATTCGAAATGTCTATTGATTTTTCAAATGATGTCAAAACAAGATTTCCTAATAGATCCACAATGGTAATCTTATTTACAATTCCATTTGTACTGACAGAAATTTCAGTTTGTGCTGGATTAGGAAATAGGATAAAATCATTTACTAATTGTATGTTTTGCATACCAAGTGAAGGATTAGCTCTCATCTTTGATACACCGTAACAATTTGAGTTACTTCGCATCATGTCGATTGCAATTTCTCCAGAAGGGTAAGTTTTAATAACAGATGAGGTTATGAGCCCAGAAATCAAAGAGATACCAACAATTTTATTTCCATTATTGAAATAATAAGTCATTGAGTTTGGGTCAATATATGAGCCACCTGTTAAATTACCACCAGCTTGAATATTATATGGTGAAATGAATGTAACTACACCCGTATTTGGATCTATTTTAGATAAACGAAAAGTTGTCGAATCAATCACTTCGATGTAATCCATAAACAAACTATCGTATACCAAAGAAGTGTAATTCTGTCGAGACAAGCCATAAATAGTGGTGTCAGCGCAACTATATGCGATATTCTCAAAAATACCAAAAGGTTGCATTTGAATTGGAACTTCACTGTAAATAGAGCCGTCATATAAATCGATTCCAATCAGAGTATCAACTGCTGAGTAATAATATACCATTTGAAACGGGTCTATTGAGTTTCCGGCAAGGGTATATAAATTTTGAAAAGACTGATTTCCTATTATCGTGTATTGCCCGCTAACAGGATTAATCGATCCAAATCGAATCTGTGTTGAATCCAATACATCAATGTAGGTCATGCTCAAACTATCAAAGTAAGTAGAATAGAAATTATTTGGAACCATACCATAGATCATGGAATCGCTTGGGTTAAACCTGAAATTTTGAAACGTTGAACTTGGTAATGGGCCGGTAATAGGGACGTTATTAATAAGATCACCCGATCCCATATCAAAGGTCAGCAGATTGAACCCGCTTCCGATGTAATACCTGTTTTGGTAATAATCATTTGTTGCACCATTCAAGTTGATGGCCATGTTGTATACCTGATTACCAATGGGACTAACAACACCGGTCAAGGGTTCCACGCTTCCGAGGCGAATGGTTGAAGAATCGAATACATCGATCGTTGCATTCAGCGTAGGATCATAATAGGATGAAAAATAGTTTTTTCTAAGAATCCCAGCATTCTGTGCAACATAGGAATTTAAGGTAAGAAAGATACCGGTAAAAAGAAGGATTATTTTCGACATAAAGGTATAACAACTTATGTGGAAATTGGTTGCCATTGCAAGAAAAAAATAGGAACAATACGTTAACAATCGTTTGAATCTTGAAAGAAAAAGGAAGTTTAATTTTCCCATATTTTCTGTTTATGCAATTTTTTTAGGAAAGAGCGAAGTTAGGCATGGAAAAGTTTTATCCAAGTAATCGCCAATCGCCTTAGAAAAAGCCAGAGAACAAACACAACGCTCAAAGGATTAAAGCACTTCAAAGAGCAAGAAAAGTAGGAATTAGCCTCGTATATTACTGAAAAGCAATTATGGGTTGATCATATTGATCTCAATCAATATGTGTATAAGGGTGCAGAACAAAAGGTGTATTTACACAACCAAAAAATCTGAATTCAAATTAAATGATTCCATTTATTACAATTCTTGGAAAGATTATTTACATCACCTCGCGTACTCCTCTCCCCATTTATGTAAAGACACAATACTCGGCAATAATTTTTCCCCTTTGTTTGTTAGGGTGTACTCAACAGTTGGTGGAACAGTTGCAAAAACTTCGCGAGTAATAATGCCATTGAATTCCATGTTCTTTAATTCTTTGACCAACATTCGTGTATTTATTCCCTCAATACTTCTTTCCAATTCCTTAAATCTCATTTTACCTTTAGATAAATGATAAATGATTGGCATAGCCCATTTTCCGCCAATTATATCCAAAACATCTTTCAACGAACATTTTTTTTGAGAAATATCAATTTTTTCTTCCAACATAATTGTTTGATTTTAAACATCACTTTACAATAGGTTACTACTATACAATCGTGTAACTACTTTCAAAAGTAAAGTATTGTGATTAGATTTACAAATTATACATTAAAAAAATAAAAAAATGAAATTACTCGAATTCACCAAAATTGGTAATAAAAAACTAAAAAACAGGATGGCAATGGCACCAATGACTCGTTCTCGTGCTGATATTAATGGGATTGTTAGCGATTCTACGATAACATATTACACGCAACGTGCAAGTGCGGGATTAATCATTAGTGAGGCCATTAATATCAGTCAACAAGCATTAGGTAGTCCATTTACGCCAGGTATTTATAGTGAAGAACAAATCCAAGCATGGAAAATAGTAACAAAGGCTGTTCACAATCAGGGAGGTGTTATATACGCTCAGCTCTGGCATACTGGTCGTGTTGGTCATAGTTTGGTGAAGAATGGTAATTTACCTGAAGCTCCATCTGCCATTGCAATTGAAGGTCAGCAACATTTCACGATGGAAGGAATGAAGGATTATGAAATTCCGAAAGCAATTACGGAAAAGGAAATTTTAGATATTATTCAAGACTATAAACAAGCAGCAATAAATGCAATTGAAGCGGGATTTGATGGTGTTGAACTTCATGCTGCATTTGGATATTTACCTAATCAGTTTTTAGCTGAAAGTTCAAATAAACGGGAGGATAGCTATGGTGGAAGTCATGAAAACAGAAACCGTTTTGTATTGAAAGTTATGCAAGAAATGGTAAATGCTATAGGTTCAGACAGGGTAGCAATTCGAATTTCACCAACAAGCACCTACAATAACATTTTACATGAAAATCCTTTGGAACAATTCACTTTACTTATTAATGAGTTGAATAAAATGCCCCTTTCTTACATTCATATTATGAACGTTCCTTTTCCGGCGGATAAATTTCCTCATTATCCATTGAATTCGGTCGAAACATTTGGAAAAATCTCTCAACATCCAATCATTGCAAATTGCGGTTACACCCGAGAAACAGGCGAAGCTGAGCTAGAAAAAGGAATAGCGCAACTTATTTCTTATGGAACATTGTTTTTGGCCAACCCGGATTTACCGAAACGTTTCGAGTTAAATGCAGAACTTAACGAGCCTGATAGAGCTACCATGTATGGAGGGAAAGATCAAGGTTATATTGACTATCCATTTCTAGCTGAAATAAACTAATGGAAAATAGTATCATCAATGAAAAACCGTTGCTAGTTTTCTGCATTTTAGCT
>CAZLHR010000053.1:0-11218 GCA_964559685.1 uncultured Lishizhenia sp. | reverse complement strand
GATTAAAATTATTTGGACCATTCCATGTGTAGGTTGCACCTGGTAAAACATTAGATGTTAATTGAATTGTTTCACCAACACAATACGTATTATTTGTTGATTGAATTTCATAACGTAATGTCGCAAAATCGCTAAAGTAACCAAAACGACAACCAGAACTAGAGCCCCCGTGAATGACTCCCATGTGAAACTTAACCGAATTGTTTTCTATTCTAGATCCTAGTTGAACAGGAACTATACCGCTCATATCAATTTGAGCATACATCCATGCATTCGCAGTTCCTGGAACAAAATTAAAATTGGTTCCATTAATTATCCCTCCAGCACCATTATAGGTAAAAGTATTTTGACCACCTGCTGGAACCAAAATATTCACAGCAAAAAACTCATTTGTAGAACGAGTAAATGGAACAACATTAGAACCAGTGCAAACTAATGGAGGTAGAATAGCCTCTCCTACCTCACAACCAAAACCAGACTGATGAAGCACATAAATTGAATCAGAAGCGACAATGTATGCTGTAGGGTTGGATAATGTATGCACATATGTTTGACCTAAATTTACTGTCCCAACATTTACACCGTCAATCGTAAGTGAAGTTCCATTTGCCGTACCTAAAATATATACTTTATCTGGACCATTTAAGTAGCCTTTAAGAGCTATATATTCCATTCCTAAAATTGAAAGAGGAATTAATTGATCTCCCTGTAAATCAGCACAACCTCCGTATGGAGTACCCTCAGCAGTATCATCATGTAGCGTTATCGCAATTTTTTTATTTGCAACGACAGAACTTCCTGATAAATGTAAATTGGCTGCAGTACTTGAGGCTTCTGCACAATAAGTTTGGCCTGCATTTAGGGTAATTGTAAAAGGAATACCAGCGGCATGCCCAACCATATTTTGACTTGGTATTATTGTTATAGATGTGTTATTTTCAGTAGCAACGATATTAAAACCTGAACGTGCGTATGAAGCATTGTTTAAGTAATTCTGGAATGGAGTTAGAAAAGCAGTGCCTAAAGCATTTTTTCCTTTTAAGGAGAAAATATCTGGATTACAATTACATGTGGGTGTAACCTCATAATAAGCAGTAATTTGAGAAGTTGCAGTAATTTTAAATCCAAAATTCAAGGTGGTATTCGCTGGCTTGTTTTCTACAATATCAATCCAAGGTGTTAGGTCAAGTGTTTGAGCTGAATTTGCTGCCAGATTTAAAATTTGGACAGGGAATAATGGATTAGCAGGCTGGCTAACAGTAATTGTTGCTGGATTCGCTAATGTAGCAAAACGCAAAACAATTGGACGATCTCCATGACTTTGCGTTACCTCAGGTGCCACAAACCAAAAAGTTGTATCGAGTTGACTTTTCGCTCCAAAACTTAACATTATTAAGAAAAATGCGAAGAAAAATTCTTTCATTTTTTTAGTTCAATTAAATGAAGCTTTAAAATTAATCTTTAATATTTTAAAAACAAATTGTTTTAAATGCATCAACACATTTCATCCCATCAATTGCCGCTGAAACGATTCCACCTGCATAGCCAGCACCTTCGGCACACGGGTAAAGATTAACAATTTGAATATGTTGCAAAGTATTTGGATTTCTTGGAATGGAAATTGGGGAGGAAGTACGCGATTCGGGCGCATGAATAACCGCCTCATTCGTTAAAAATCCGGGCATTTTTTTTTCAAAATCAATAAACGCTTTTCGTAATCTCTCAACTATAAATTTTGGAAAAATTTCATCCATTTCGATACTTTCAATTCCAGGATGATAAGAAGATCTCGGAAAATCAATGGATTTTTTTTTCTTAACAAAATCTAACATCCTTTGCGCCGGAACTTTTTGATTTTTGCCGGCTAATTCCCAAGCTATTTGTTCAATTCCCTTTTGAAAGTCAAGACATACAAACGGGTCTTTTTCCTTTCCATGAAAGTCTTCAGGAAAAACACTCACCACAATTCCCGAATTTGAGTAGGGATTGTTCCTTTTTGATGGCGACCAACCATTGGTTACAACTTCGTTTTGTTCGGTTGCACAAGGAGCAATAATTCCCCCTGGGCACATACAAAACGAGTATACACCGCGTTCATCTACTTGTGTTACTAGGCTATAGCTCGCAGGAGGAATGAATTCATCGTTCACTCTACCATGGTATTGAATTTGGTCGATGAGTTCTTGCGTATGTTCAATTCTAACGCCCAAGGCAAATGGTTTTGGTTCTAATTTTATACCTTTTTTGTGTAAGAGATAAAAGATGTCTCGAGCAGAATGACCAGTTGCAAGAATAACAGTTTGAATAGGAATCCACCTAGAATTATTTAACTGAATCTTAGAAATTATTCCTTTGTCAATAAACAGATCAGTGAGTTTTGATTCAAAATAGATTTCACCTCCGCAAGAAATTATTTTCTCTCTAATAGCTGTTATTATTTGCGGCAGTTTATTTGTTCCGACATGAGGGTGCGCGTCGACTAAAATATCCTGAGATGCACCGAAGTAAACCAACAGTTCTAATATTTTATCTACTTCACCGCGTTTCTTACTTCGGGTATATAATTTTCCGTCTGAATATGTGCCTGCTCCACCTTCTCCAAAACAATAATTGGATTCCGAGTTCAGAACACCATCTTTATTCAATTTTGCTAGATCTCTTCTTCTTTCTCGTACATTTTTACCTCGCTCAAAAAGTATTGGTTTAACTCCAATAAGTAAACATTCCAGCGCGGCAAATAATCCTGCAGGTCCAGCACCTATAATATGTATAGTATGTTTTGCATCGAATACTTCTTTAAATTGAAAATCCCTGACCCGAGGAGGTAGTTCCTTATTTATTGCCACTTGAAGGGATCCTTGAATTTTAATATTTTTTGATCGGGCATCAATACTGCGTTTCTTCCATCGAAAGAAAAAATTATCAGGCGATATTTTTAGACTTTGAGAAATGTAATCTCTTAAAAAAAGATCATTTTTCGCTTCCTCTGGAGAGCATTTTACAGCGAGCTCAGTAATCATCCCTCAAAAATTATGGAAAACCACCATCCTTTGTTGTAAAGGCGTTGAATTGGTTGTGAAACTGAATTTGTTGGTTCAAAAATAAAAGTATTTGTAAATCCATGTGAATATTTCAATTCTATAGCGAATTTAAAATAATGGGCAAAGAATTCAAGTCCACCTCCAATTTGTCCCTGCCAATCTTCTTTTTTAATTTTAACATAAGGATCAATAAAGGATTGTGCTTTACCTTCTTGAGATTGTAAGTCAATGGAATATTGAGCACCGATTAAACTGTATGCTACAAAGTTATTGAGTCGTTTTGTTCGAAACAAGAACATCATAGGGAAATCCAAACTCGTTGAGTTCACGCGCTCTTCATCAACAAGATCGAACGTTTTTGAAGTGTCTGGGTTTATTCGGGTATATTGCAAGACACGCTCTTGAAATGAAAGTGTTGGCAAGAAACGAAACTTAAACATGGGGGTACCCAATTTAACTGTTGTTAAAATTCCTAATTGACCACCGGGAGTTGATTTGGCAACTAAGGATTTAATTCCATATTTCAAGTAATTGGAATCTTGTGCAAATAGACTAAAATTACTCGTATTACCTCCAAGCATGAATCCAAAATGGAAATATCTTTTATCGAATTTTCTGTAACGTTCTTGAAAATATTTCTGGCTTTGTACTTGACCAGCTATTATCAGAACCCAAAACAAAAAACGAAATTTCATACTTATTAGAACGAAACCTTAGGAAGAATGTTGCACAGATTTACTCCCCATGTAAATGGTGGCAATTCCGCCAGAAACCAAAATGGAAGAGACATGATTAAAACCAACTTTTTTTAGAATATTTTCGAATTCTGTTCCTTCGGGAAAAGCTGCAACGCTTTCTGGTAAATAAGCGTATGCTTTTTCATCTTTGGAAATACACTTTCCGAAAAAAGGAATGAAGTATTTTGAATAAAGTTGAAATGATTGCTTAACAGGGAATTTTTTTGGTTTCGAAAACTCTAGAATTACAGCTTTTCCATTTGGTCTAAGTACGCGCAACATTTCCGATAGACCCTTTTCGAGGTTTTCAAAATTTCGCACACCAAAACCAACGGTTATCGCATCAAAATGATTGTCTTCGAAAGGTATTTGTTCCGAATCGCCTAAGTGCATTTTTATAACATCGTCAAGTTTTTTCTTTTTCATTTTAACTTTACCGACCTCTAACATGCCAGAAGAAATATCCAAACCAATAATTTCTTTTGGTTTTAACTTCATCGATGCAATCGCAAAATCTCCAGTTCCAGTGGCAATATCTAAAATAAATTGTGGTTTCAGACTGGTCAGTTGTTTAACAGCTTTTCTTCTCCAAAGATGATCTATACCTAATGATAGAAAGTGATTTAAAAAGTCATAACGCGCTGAAATGTTGTTGAACATCTGTGCGACTTCTTCTTTTTTCGATTTTTCAGTATTGTAAGGTTTTACGGTCATGCTTTAGTTGTAAGAAGTCGATAACATTCTTTTTGTAATTCTTCCAATGAAACAGTGGACACTCCTGACTTTTCACATGCCAATCCACCTGCAATATTCGATATTTCAGCTATTTGAGAAATACTCGCTTCCGCTGCTAAACATAAAGTAGCAGTGGCGATTACGGAGTCTCCAGCACCAGAAACATCAGCAATATTTCTTCTGTGTGCCTCAATATGTTTGAATTCTGTCGCATCTTGAATGTAAACGCCATGTTCAGACAATGTCACAAAACAAATTCGATTACTTAATTCATTTTGCAAATGAATTGCAGCTTGTCGAATAGATTCTGTGTTACTCGGGTCGATAGAAATATTCAATCCCTCTTTCAATTCTTTTAAATTAGGTTTGAATAATGTAACACCATTGTAGGCTAAAAAGTTCTTTTTCTTCGGATCTACAGTCGTAATGATATTCTTTTCATTTGCCAATTTCACCAAAGAAATGATTAGATTTTCAGTCAACACTCCCTTATTATAATCCTCAAATATAATAGCCGAAATTCCATTGTTTATCTCCTTTTCAATCAAATTCATCAGGTTAGATGACAATTGATCACTAATATCATCTGTTTGTTCCTCATCAATGCGGATAACTTGCTGGTTATTTGCAACAACCCTTGTTTTTACGGTTGTTTGCCGTTGATTGTCAACAACAATACACGTCGCATCTGCATTTGCTTTTTCAAGCAATTCTAAAATTTGCTTTCCTGCCGAATCATTCCCTACAACCGATGCTACGATTGGAATTGCGCCTAAGGCTACAAGGTTAAGAGCAACATTTCCAGCTCCTCCAAGACGAAAATCTGAAGTTTTTTTATCTAAAACGGGTACGGGGGCTTCAGGACTTATTCTTGAAACGTTTCCTATAATATATGCATCTAGCATTAAATCTCCGACAACTAAAACACGTTGACCTTTAAATTTTTCAAAAATAGTTTGCAGCTGCATTATGATAACTTAGCTAAGGCTTCTTTTATTCGAATCATTGCTTTTGTGAGTGATTCTTCTGAAGCGGCATAGGATATTCTGAAGCAGTTAGGATCGCCAAAGGCTTCACCACCAACCAACGCAACAAGTCCATGTTCTAAAAGATACATGCATAACTCATCTGAATTTGAAATGATTATTCCATTGAAACTTTTTCCAAAAAATGAGGAGCAATCTGGGAAAACGTAAAAAGCGCCTCCAGGATTGTTTATACGAATACCCGGAATCTGACTTAAAAGTGAAAGAACGAGATCTTTTCTTTTTTTGAATGCCTCAATCATTTCGGTCAAAACGACAGGATCCGCCTGCATGGCTGCAATGGTCGCTTTTTGTGTGATCGAGCATGTTGCCGATGTGAATTGACCTTGAACCTTGTCGCAAGCTTGTGCAATGGCTTTGGGTGCACCGATGTATCCAAGTCTCCAGCCTGTCATGGCCCATGCTTTTGAGACACCGTTGACAGTAACAACCTGGTTGTATATTTCTGAGAATTGAGCTAAACTTTCATGCTTTCCAATAAAATTGATGTGTTCGTATATTTCATCGCTCAATGCAATTATGTGTGGGTATTTTTTTAAAACCCTCGCTAAATCTGCCAATTCATCTTTAGTGTAAACCGATCCGGTCGGATTACATGGCGTAGAAAACATCAACATCTTTGTCTTTGGTGTAATTGCTTTTTCTAAATCATCGCCTGTGATTTTAAAATCTTTTTCAATTCCTGCATTTATTACTACGGGTACACCTTCTGCAACTTTTACAATTTCCAAATAAGAAACCCAATAGGGTGCAGGGATAATTACTTCGTCACCAGGGTTTATTAAGCTCAGCACAACATTTGCAATAGACTGCTTTGCACCTGTCGAAACGATTATTTGCTCTTTCGAATAGTCTAGGTTATTGTCTCTTTTGAATTTTAACGAAATACTTTCTCTTAAATCGTCATATCCAGCAACAGGCGTATACATGGTGTAATTGTCATCCAAAGCTTTTTTGGCGGCATCTTTAATGAAACTAGGCGTGAAAAAGTCTGGTTCACCTAAAGAAAGAGAAATTACATCTAATCCCTGTGCTTTTAGTTCCCTGCTTTTCTTTGCCATTGCTATCGTTGCCGATTCTTCCATAGCTAAAAGTCGTTCTGAAAGTTGAATCATTTAAAAAAAGTTTGGACAAAGTTAATAATTCAAAGCGTTTTGAATTGAAAATCTAAAGAGAACTTTACTCTTCCAATAAATCTGGTCTTCTTTCTTTAGTTCTTAAAAACGCTTGTTCTTCTCTCCATTTTTCGATTTCTTTGGTATTTCCTGACATTAAAATATTTGGAACTTTCCAACCATTGAATTCTGGTGGTCGCGTGTAAACTGGCGGAGAAAGGAGATTATCCTGAAAACTATCCGAAAGAGCAGAAGATTCATCATTTAATACTCCTGGAATTAAACGAACTATTGTATCAACAAGCACAGCAGCTGCAAGTTCACCACCCGATAGCACATAAGATCCAATGGAAATTTCTTTGGTTATATAATGTTGTCTAATTCGTTCATCAATGCCTTTGTAATGACCGCATAAAATTAGGATATTTTCAAAAAGTGATAATGAATTACAAAGTTTTTGTTCTAGTAGTTCTCCATCAGGAGTCATGTAAATGATTTCGTCATAATGGCGTTGTGATTTTAGTAGTTCGATACACGCCGCAATCGGTTCAATACTCATTACCATACCTGCTCCTCCGCCGTATTGGTAATCATCCACATTTTTATGTTTTGAAGTTGAATAATCGCGAATATTGTGCACGTATATTTCAACATGTCCTTTGTCTTGTGCACGCTGCATGATAGAAGCCGAAAAAGGCGAAGACAAAAGTTGTGGAACTACGGTTAAAATATCTATACGCATTATTCGCAAATTCTTCCTTTATGTTGGTCGTTGTGAAAATGTTCTTCCAAAGCCTGAAATTCTTTTAATAATTCTTGGGTTGGAGGCTTATTTTGCAGAGATCTTAAATCTGGTTGTCCGGCATCTACCCATGCGGTATACCAAATGGATCCAACGGCAATCACTGCAGCACGAAGTCTTTGCTCTACCATACCGTTTAACTGTGCATGATAAGCACTACAGAACTCTTTGGAATATACCTGAACAGTTGTGTTTCCACGTTGCTCATACGCGTATTTTCTATCTGATGGAAATGTGCGTGTTATTTCTTTTTCAATTCTTAAAACTGAATCTAGAGCTTTGTGTGAGGCTTCTACAGCTTCCCAAGTGTAGTCCAATACGCTTTTAACATAAGTCGCTTTCCCTACGAAATAATCGTAATTTTCAGCATTAATTTCTACGAGACGACTTTCCCATAATCCGTGGATGCCTTTTTGTCCCGTAAGTTGACCATTGTAATTTTCTGTTGTATGGAGAGGTACATGTGCATCTGCAATGTAATGACCTATGTCCGCTGAATATTTTAAGATTAAGTCAACGTTTTTTGTTTCAAATGCGCGTTGCAACTTACTTTTCATAACCGAAATATGCCATGGCACGATACCATACGTTTGAAGGGTGTCTTCGGTGAATTTCGTAACTGCATCTTTCCATTTACGTGGCATGATTTGGAACGGATTTTCACCAGGTTTGTAGTAGTGGTCTAGATCAATGTAATGGCATTGTGCTTCACCTTCAACGGCGTACCTTCTTTTGTCAGGGTCTACGGCATGTTCGGTAACAAATTCAATATGTTCCTTGTAGAAACCAAACATTTCTGGAGGCAAGGTGAAAACGGCGATTCTGTTTATTCTTTTATGTCCAAAAAATCCCCATTGCACTTCCTTCGGAGTTGACACAAAACTTTGAAGGACATACAGTAAAACGAGACTTACAAGAATGTAGGATTTATACTTCACCTATCAAAGGTAGGAAAGATTCACTTTAACGCAACAGGATTTTTAACCAATTCCTTCGTTAGCGAAAGATTTAATACTTCTTTCATTTTTTCTACAAAGTGAATTGTCAATCCCTTTAAGTAATCTGGATTGATGTCGTCAACGTCTTGTTTATTTTTTGAACACATTATAATTTCTATAATACCTGCTCGCTTTGCTGCTAATATCTTTTCCTTTATTCCACCAACAGGAAGCACATCTCCGCGTAAGGTAATTTCTCCAGTCATGGCTATGTTTTTCTTCACCTTACGCTGCGTAAATAACGAAGCCAAAGCAGTCAACATGGTAATTCCGGCACTCGGGCCATCTTTTGGGGTTGCGCCTTCAGGAACATGGACATGAACATTATGTGTGTCGAATAATTCTTGATTTAGGTTAAGAAATTCTGAATTTGCTTTTAGAAATTCTAAGGCAATTATTGCTGATTCCTTCATTACTTCACCAAGATTTCCAGTGAGTGTTAATTTTCCTTTGCCTTTTGTGAGTGATGACTCGATAAACAGAATATCGCCTCCAACACTTGTCCATGCCAAACCTGTGACCACTCCTGCGACTTCATTGTTATCGTATTTAGTTCTTTTTCTTCCAGCTCCAAGGAAGGGAAATAAATCAGATGAGCTAATTTTATTTTCATATGACTCTTCCATCGCAATTTGTCTGGCGCGATTTCTAACTAATTTTGCTACAACTTTATCCAGTCCACGTACTCCTGATTCGTTGGTGTATTCTTCTATGATCGATTCAATTGTTTTTTTATCGATTGAAATATTCTTTGTGTTTATTCCGTGCTCTTCAATTTGCTTTGGCAGTAAATGTCTTTTGGCAATTTCAATTTTCTCTTCAATTGTATATCCATTCACTTCTATTATTTCCATTCTATCCCTCAATGGTCCTTGAATTTCATTTAGACTATTGGCTGTAGCAATAAACATTACTTTAGATAAGTCAAATTCCGATTCAACGTAATTATCATAAAATGAATGATTCTGCTCTGGATCTAGCACTTCCAAAAGGGCAGAGGATGGATCTCCGTGATTGCTTCGTCCTAATTTATCAATTTCGTCTAAGACAAAAACGGGATTTGCGGAGCCAGCTTTTTTTAGGTTTTGCATAATTCTTCCTGGCATTGCTCCGATATATGTTTTTCTATGACCTCGAATTTCTGCTTCGTCGTGAACGCCGCCGAGTGACATGCGAACATATTTTCTGCCGAGTGCTTCTGCGATAGATTTTCCTAGAGAAGTTTTTCCAACACCGGGAGGCCCGTAAAAACATAAAATTGGAGATTTCATATTGCCTTTAAGTTTTAGAACTGCTAGGTATTCCAAAATGCGTTCTTTTACTTTTTCTAATCCAAAGTGATCGCGTTCTAGAATATTTTTCGCTCTGTTTAGGTCTAGGTTATCCTTCGTGAAATCTGACCAAGGTAAATCAAGTAGCAAGTCAAGGTAATTCAATTGAACTGTATATTCAGCGCCTTGCGGATTCATACGTTGCAATTTCTCCAATTCTTTTTTAAATGATTTTTCAACAGTTTCAGACCATTTTTTGCTTTTTGCTCTATCTTCTAATTCGCGAACGTCTTGCGTTTGTGGGTTATCGCCTAATTCGTCTTGGATGGTACGCATTTGTTGGTGAAGGAAGTATTCGCGTTGTTGTTTATCCAAATCTTTTTTGACCTTATTTTGTATTTCATTACGCATCTCTAAAAGTTGCACTTCCATCGTCAGGTGCTCCAATACCATGAGTACCCTTTTTTTCATGTCCATTTCTTCGAGCATTTGCTGTTTTTTAGACACGTCAGCATTCATGTTAGACGAAATAAAATTCACTAAAAATGTTGGGCTATCGATATTACCTATGGCAAATTGAGCTTCTGATGGAATATTTGGGCTATCACGAATTATTTGTAAGGCTAAGTCCTTGATTGTTTTGAACATTACGTCAAGTTCTTTATCTTTTTTATCAACTGGAGTTTCTTTCAAAATTTCCACTTTGGCCCTCATGTAAGGTTCCGTTTGAAGAGGAGTGGTAATTTGAAATCTTCTTTTTCCTTGAATTATGACAGTCGAGCTGCCATCAGGCATTTTTAGTAAACGGATTATTTGAGCAACAGTACCAATTTCATGAAGGTCGTTGAATTCTGGTGATTCTTGTTCTTGGTCGCGTTGAGAAACTACACCAATTATTTTGTTGCCTTTGTTTGCTTCTTGAATTAATTTAATAGACTTGTCTCGACCGACGGTAATCGGAATAACGACTCCTGGAAAAAGAACATTGTTGCGAAGTGGTAAGATTGGCAGTTCTGTTGGGAATTTTTGCTTGTTAATATTTTCCTCTTCCTCGGCAGTTATCAAAGGAATAAATTCTGCATCTGAATCCATTGCATGTACGTTTAAAAATGCAGCATCAAAAAGTTCGCTCATAAAGTATGTTTTTTGCGTCAAATTGTCAGTAATATATTTCAATAGCGAGAAATATACCTTTTCGTTTGGGGTTTGCCTAAAGTTTCAATTCTTATGCCATGAGGTAATATATGAAATATTGTCTTGTTCTAATGAATGATTTCTATTCCTACGCGAAAAGTATTGGCATGAGCCTATGTTATGCAACGTTTCCTTCCATTGGTATTATGTCATTTAATTCTTTCTCCTTTTGATTTTTCTCTTGTTCAAGATCATAATCATCTTGTAGGCCCAACCAAAACTTGGCGCTTGTTCCGAAAAATTTGGCAAAACGCAACGCAGTATCAGCAGTTATTCGTC
>CAZLHR010000052.1:0-12991 GCA_964559685.1 uncultured Lishizhenia sp. | reverse complement strand
TATGTGGGAGATACATCCTCCATTGCGAGCGACACTGTTCTTTTGTATTGTCATGGAAATAAGGATCACATGGACTTTTATTGGCCTAGGCAGAAATTATATGCCCACATGGGAGGTTTGGGAAGATATGGTGTTTTGATGTTTGATTATCCAGGATATGGTGTAACCAAAGGATCCCCGACAGAAGAAAATATGTATGCCTCTACTCGTGCGGCCTTACAGTGGCTTAAAGATAAGGGGTTAACCAGCGATCGCTTAATGATGATGGGATTTTCGCTTGGTTCCGCTCCTGTTTGTGAGGTGGCTGGTCATCAGGGCGAATATCCGCTCGATCCCTCAAAAATAATTTTGGAGGCGCCTTTTGCCTCTGCAGAAATTTTGATTCAAGATGGAGGCTTGTTGTCTATGCCGGGTAGTTTTTTAGTTGACCTTAAAATCGATAACGCTACTGAAATAAAGAAAGTTAACGTTCCGCTTTTATGGATTCATGGTGAAGACGATTCTTTCCTCACCGTGGCGCATCATGGGCAATTGGTATACGACAATAAAATGGGAATCAAGGAAAAGGCTTTAGTACCTGGAGGAGAACATGAAACCACACCCTTCGTAATGGGTTACCAAGCATACATTGATAGAATAGCAGCCTTTATTGAGCAATAAAAATTGGTTATTTTTTTGAACTTGTTACTTTTTGAATACTTGTCGTTTGTTAGATGTTGTTTAACATTCTCCAAATATTCTCTCCATGAAAGTTTTAGTTCTTATTTCCACTGTACTTGTTGGGATAATTTCCACGAAAGCTCAAATTTCAATTAATGAACGCATCCGATTTAAGGATACGGTAAAAGTTAAAAAATACAAACCAGAAGAAAACGGTTTTAGTTCATTGAAGTTAAAAATGAATCCAGGAGAAAGTACTGTCCTCAATCCGGATGAATTGCGAAAGTTAAAAACACAAACCATTATAGGTGTTGATCTAGTATACTCAGATTACCCTAAAGGAGCTGATCTTTCTGGACTGAACCGCGATAGAATTATTGAGCTTTATAAGTTTCTTCCCATGGCCTTCAACAATGGTTTAGTGGAATGGAATCTTATCAAACAATTAGATGTGAAAAGCGAAGCGGATATGCAGCGTTACTTTCATGGATTTGTTATTTACTACCGGAAAATGCCAACCTTTCAGCAAGAAAATAAAACGATTTTGGATGTAGTAAAAGGTAAGGCAAAACCAGAAGATTCCACCTTATTGAAAGTTTTCGAAAGAAATAAGGCATGGAAAGACATGTTGGTAGTCTGCGACGTTACAGGAAGCATGTCACCGTACACCGCACAATTATTACTTTGGATTGCGGCTAATAACAAAATGAAAACCTTCAAGCAAATCGTATTTTTTAATGACAACGATTCCAAGAGTACGAATCAAGAACAAAGACTTGATGATCATGGGATTTGGGCTACCAACGAAACAAAATTGGAGCCTTTGCTTGATGTGGCTTTTGAAGCTATGGAAAAGGGTGGACACGAAGAAAATGATCTTGAAGCCATTTGTTATGCGATAAAAAAATACCCTGAGAATAAAAAGAATATCGTTTTGATTGCCGATAACTGGGAAAATCCTTGCGACATGCAGTTGCTGGAACACTTGAAAAATCAGAAAATTCCGATAAAGGTAGTGGTATGTGGTGTCACGGAGCGCTTAAATCTTAACTTACTCGAAATTGCCTATCAAACGGGAGGTTCAATACATACCATGGAAGCAGATTTATTGGATATTGCCAAAATAGGGGAAGGAAAAAACTTTTCTATTGGAAATTTAAATTTCAAGATGTCGGGTGGTAAGTTTATACAATTGACAAGTTCGCAAGGAGGAAAGTAATTACTTGTTTAGGTCAAAATTCAATTCTTCCTGTGTGTTTTTTATTTCGTCATAAAATTTAACCAACGTTACTTGAATATACGGCATTAACCAAAGAAATTCTTCCCCAAAAGACGCAAACAAGTCGCGATCAGTACTGTCCTCATTTTGTGAAAACAATGGAAAGGAAAGTAAAAGGAAAATCAAAAATATAGACGTGTAGTTCAAATTAAGTTTAATTTTAGATGGTGTTATTCATATTCTTTCAATGAAATCAGCTAAAATACTCTTTTTGATACTATTAAACATAGGCTTTTTAAATTGCTACTCACAAAATTTGATCGAGACGAGATGCGATGTATTCTATACTTCCATCAGAAATCAAGTAATTATAAATTCAACAGATAAGGACCTTGAGCTACTTACCAATTCTGGTGTTGTAGAAAAAACCAAATGGCTTGGGGATAAAATTTATGACGACGGAATGGTCTTTAACGTAAGGCTAACTACCGTCGGAGAAGTTGAATTATTTGTCGTGAAAAAAGGAAAATGGAATTCATCCACTTTAGAAATTAAAAAAATTAAAGTTGAAAATTTTCCTTTGCCGGTATGTGCGACAACCACTTGTTCGCAGAAATTGAATAGTAGGGTCCGTGTTAAATTTCCAAATCCATTTTGTTATGATCCGTGGTGTGACGTAATAAGTATTTCTTATCTCGGAAAAAAGTATAAGGGAGATATTATAAAAGCGAAGCACCTCCGCGATAGAAAGCTGGGTGAAAAGTTAAATTTACAAATCAATTACAAAAGTTCCGGTTCCAAGGTTCAGGAGACTATGCTGACAACCTTGATTATTCAAGAGTGAAAGCTATTATTTTTATTGTGAGTAAGATTATCTAACTATTTCCTCCACAAAAGGCTACCGTCTCCAAAACTGAGAAAGCGGTAGTTGTTCTCCATGGCATGCGCGTAGATTTTTTTCCAGTCCTCACCTACAAAGGCGTAAATCAAAAGCAATAAGGTAGATTCCGGCTGGTGAAAATTTGTGAGAATGGCATCTACCGTTCGGATGGTATAGCCTGGAGCAATTAATAATTGAGTGGGTACTACCAAGTGCGTTAGTTGAGTAGATTTCATCCAATTCTCCAGCGCTTGAAATGCACTTTCAACAGAAAAATCTTGCGGGAGCTCGTACGCATCCCATTGAGAAATTTTAATTTCTTCAACACCAATATTGGAATTAGTCAATACTTTAACTCCCATCCAATAAAGGGATTCCAAGGTGCGCAAGGATGTGGTGCCTACACATACCTTTTTTTCGTTGTTTTTGAGAAATGCCCGAATAAAAGCGATGGAAACGTCTAAAAATTCAGCATGCATTTCGTGTCCACCCAAGGTCTCTGATTTCACCGGCATAAAGGTGCCTGCGCCAACATGAAGCGTCACAAAATGGGAATGGATACCTTTTTGCTGCAATCGTTCGAGTAAATTCTCCGTGAAATGTAGTCCCGCTGTGGGCGCCGCCACGGACCCTTTGTGTTGTGCGTAAACAGTTTGGTAGTCCGTTTGGTCTTGTTTCTCCGCCTTTCGTTTAATATAGGGCGGCAGCGGGATGTTACCAAAGAGGTGCAATATTTCTGCAAAGGTCATTTTGTGGTCATTCCAAGTAAAATGCAAAACGGCCGGACTTCCTGAGTGCGAAGTTTTTTTAACGTGAAGGTCGGTATGATTGTTTTTCAGCGTAAGAAGCTCATCTTTCCATTTTTTTGCACCGCCAATCAAGCACTTCCAGTACACGTCACCTTTTTGTTGCATACCACTCACAACATCCGCATAACGTTCGTCGGGTTCCAAACAGAAAATTTCGATTTTCGCTCCCGATGGTTTTTCAAATAGCAACCTGGCCTCTACAACTTTTGTGTCGTTCGCAATTAAAAATGTGTTTTCAGGCAAATGTTGAGGTAATTCCGTGTAGATGTGATCCTCAATTACGCCATTTTTATAAATTAAAAGTTTACTAGAGTCTCGAGGTTCTGCTGGGTAAAACGCTATTCTATCATCGGGAAGCTCGTAGTTGAATGCCGACATAGAAAGTTGTGTAACACGCTCTTTCATCCTATCTCATTCATAAAAAAATCCCACACAGCGTCTGCAGGAGGGTTCGCAATTAGCGTGATTTCCTCTTTGGTGGTAGGGTGCAAAAAACGAAGAGAACGTGCATGCAATCCAATGGAGGCGTCTTTGTTCGCTCTTTTTGCGCCATATTTAAGATCACCTTTAATGATACATCCTATATTACTCAATTGTGCCCTAATTTGGTGATGCCTTCCCGTTTCTATGGTGACTTCAAGCAAGTGATATCGATCAGAAGAGGCTAAAAGTTGATAGTGAAGCAAGGCTAATTTAGCACCTGGAGTTGATTCATTTACAGCATAACTTTTATTTTGAGACTCGTTTTTTTTTAAATAATCTCTCAATGAACCTTTCAATTCCTTTGGTTTGTTTTCAACGATTGCCCAATAGGTCTTGTTGGTTTCTTTTTCGCGAAATTGCGCATTTAAACGTTCCAAGGCCTTGCTTGTTTTAGCAAAAACTACAACTCCACTCGTCGGTCGATCCAAGCGATGAACGACACCACAAAAAACATTTCCTGGTTTCTGATATTTTTCTTTTAAAAAAGATTTGATTCTTTCAGGCAGTGGCTCGTCTCCTGTTTTGTCGCCTTGTACGATTTCAGATGGCAACTTATTTACGACCAGAAGATGGTTGTCTTCAAAGAGTATGCGCTCTGCTAACGAATCCATCACCAAGATTTAAAAAGCCACCTCATTTTAAGTGGAAGAAGAACTACATTAATTACGAGCACAGATACTAAGGTAAGCAACGCGTATTCCGTGAACTTAAAGGAAGTGAAAATATATTCCTCTGCTGGTATACTTGTATTGATGTATTGCCTAAAAATAAAGTAAACAATTGAAAATATGGCAGCTACAACAAGTAGTTTGATCCCGATAATTCGGAGTACAGATGGTAGTGAGCGTTCTTTATTGCCTAAAATTGCGTTACGTGTTGCGGCTAATTCTGTCAGAAAGTAGAAGAAAGCAATCGTATACAAAAGCCAATTCGGCAAACTTCCAAGTCCTTCTCCTTGAGCGTATGAATGTAGTCCAACAAGCATGAAGTTTACCCCGAAAAATGTAAAGAGAATCGCCGAATATCCCCAAAAAGAATAAACATTGAAAATAAACTTACTACTCAATTGTGGAATAAATCGTAAATGGAGTAAAATAGCATAAACCAAAACTGAAACTAGTGCCCAGGTTTCTTTTGGATCCCAGCCCCAATATCTACCCCACGACTCATTTGCCCACACCCCTCCGAGGAAAGTTCCAATCGTAAGCATGAACAATCCTATAGTGATGGTCATTTCCGAGACATACGTTAATTCACTAATGTTGATGTCAAGAATGGTCTTGTTTTTCTCACACTTGAAAATAAAAAGGATCATGTTAATGAGGCCGAGAATTGCTCCCAAACCAAGAAACCCGTAACTACCGGTAATGATCGCCACGTGAATCATCAACCAATACGATTGCAACACCGGAACTAGCGGTGTAATTTCCGGATCCATAAGATTTTGTTCGGTAACAAACAACATGAAATAAGCCAGTAAAGCAGTCGCAGGTAAAACTGCAGCATTCTTTCTCGAAAAGGCAATACCTGCCACCATTGTTACCCATGCTATAAATACCAACGCTTCATATCCGTTACTCCAAGGTGCATGACCCGAAATTGCCCACCGCATTCCAATTCCTGCTCCATGGTATAAAAAGAGAGTTATGATGAGCCAAAAGAGCACTTTTGCGCTGATCGAAAGCACGCGAAATAATTTTCCTTGTGGTTTCACAAAAAGTTGCCAAAAGAAAAGTAAAAGCATCAAAAACCCACACAATGCATATCCATAGCCCGTATTTTTGAAAATTTGCATTTTGTTATAGCGAATTTCAAGATCAACCATTGATTCCGAAGGAACCACATCTTTTCCGATACTCCGTTGACGCGCAATAATTTTATCCAATAAGTCATCAGCCTTCGAATAATTCCCGGACCTTGCTGCTTCGTCCGAAGTAATCATCAAATAACGCAGCGTCATAATGGCCGTTTCGACATCTGCAGGAGAGAGGTTAACGAATTTTTCCAAGAAATTCTTATAATTTCCGAGTAGTTTCTCGGCATGTGTATAATTGCTAGTTTGAATGGCTTTTTGAATGGGTGAGAAGTGTAGAATGTCAATAAAAAGTGTTGGTGGAGGCATAGCCAAAATATCCTGAATGTTCTTACTTGGATATAAGGCATTGTACATTTCTGCGAAAAGCAAATAATTGGAAGTGTCATTTGCGCGCTGAAAGTCCTCAAGATTTAGGTGAAAATAGGTGGTATCTAACACATATGGATTCACAAGACCTTCAAACATGCGTTTTGGTTGAAACCAACGGTTTTGTTTATCCTTGTCTAAAGGGGTCATTCGAAAATAATTCCAAGTGAAGACACCCTTTACCACTTCGTATTTTTCGTTCAGTTTGATTAATTTTTTATCGAATTCACTTCGCTGTGATTCCAATTTTTGATGCGCTTTTTCGTAATCTTCAATCCATTTGAATTGACCGGTTTCTCCTGTTAATTCGTTGTATGAAGCATATTCCTTAAGTTTTAATTTTTCTCTTACTGCGGTAGGAACCTGAATTACTTCTTGTTTAGCCCAATACTGAGGGTACATGTGCATACTAAAGACTACTTGAACAGGATTATTACCATCGAAAGAAGTACCACGGTAGATTTTTCTCAATAATCGATCAGCAATAGTATGGAATGGAATGATTCTTCCAGTTGGCGTAAATTGATGTTGTTCGTGGTTGAATTTAATCTCCTGAACAAGCAAACGGGCAAGTTTATCAGAATGTTCTTCTCCCACAATTTGGTGATAGGTAGAAAAATCTGCTAAATCAGGGGAAGTGTGGTCGTTAAGTTGCGCATGGAGATTTCCACCGAAGGCCAAAAATCCAAAAAGCATCGACAAGGTAATGGACTTTCTTTTTTCTTTTAAGCCTTTTAGTTTTTCGTTAAGTAAACGAAAGCGTCCGACAGGAGCAAAAAGCGACAGGAGCATAGCGATACTCATCATTAGGTATCCAAAATACGTAATATTTGTGCCCCAAAAATCACTGTTTACTTGCAAAACAGTTGCTTCTTCATTTTCTGGTGTTGAAGGATCATCAAGCTTGTAACTCGATTGAAAAAAACGATATCCGTCATAATCCATTACATTATTCATAAAGATACGTTGGTCAAATTTTTCACCACTTCTTGGATCGTTAACTTCTATTTCACTTGCAAAGGACGAAGGCGCTTGAGAGCCAGGGTAGTTGTCGAGTTGGAAATCCTTACATGTAATGGTGAAGGGTAGTGTTTTTCGAATTGCACCGTATTCCAACTGAAAAATCATGGCGCCTAATTCGAATTTTTCCGGTGTAGGAACATTCCCCATTCCTCCTTCGAGTTGTACCTCCTTTTCTTGACCATCGTATGAAACTTTAACTGTTAAATAGTCAAGTCCTTCTTTTAAGTTTCCAGTCGGCACAAGACCTCTTCGTGAATTTTTTAATATGCGATTAAAGACAAATTGTTCGTTTCCAACTTTGTAAAGTGTCCGTGTAGTAAACGGATACCAGGAATTAATTGGAATTGTTTTAATTTTTGTAGAATCCTGAATACCTGTTTTCTGTTCCTCTTGCCTTAGTTCTGACATATTAATTACTTCGATGGGAACCGCAGTTTTTATTTTCAGGGAATCGCCAAACGTTTTGATTTCTATTCCAGGTGCTTCGAGTGGCGTATTGAACGTAATTGGAACATCTCCAATGCTGAAAATCTCCTCTTTAAACAAGGCATTGGCTTTTCTACCGTTCGTGAATAATTCAATTCCTGATTCAGCTATCGACGGATTGCTTTCGATTGCCTTGTTGGATTTTGCTTTGAAGTCCACGTATGAGATTGTCAAGGGTTTGCCTTCAAATTCATATTCAAGTTCAAAGTCGTTATTGGTGATAATCGAAAGTAATTTCTTTTCAGTGAACGTGGCAGAGGATTCCTTCTTCTTTGGATTTTGAACATGCACCAAAATATGGGGCTCGCCGCTGTAGATAAAATTTACCTCGCTCCCTTCGGGCACCACCATAATGCCTTCAAAACCCACAAAGCGTGTTACACCTGCGCCAATGAGAATAAAAATAAACGACAAGTGGAAGGTCAACATAGCGATCTTTTCGCGTTGCCACATTCGGTATTTCGCAATGTTTGAAATTAACGACAATCCAAGGTAAACCAAAAGTATTTCAAACCACCAATGGTTGTAAACAAGAATTTTAGTAGCTTGTATACCATAAAGTGATTCAATAAAGGTTGCAATGGCAATCGCAGCTAGAAAAACAAACAATGCGACTGCCATGAGTCGCATTGAAAAAAATTCTTTTGTGATACTGTTGATTAATTTCCAATTCATGACCACAAAATTAAGCAATCCAATCGTTAATTAAATAAACTAAGATATATTTGTAACGGTTAAATAAACTTCATTCAGTTGACTTAATTATTAATTCTTGCTCATTGCAAAAAAACTTGAATAATATATCTCACAAAGAAATGAAAACTACGCTTTTAATTTTTCTCCTGTTCATTTCAAAATTCGCTGTGTCTCAAAAAGAAACAAATGACAGTGTTTGCTTTTTTGTCAGAAACAATATTTCAATCAATGATGAAGAACCCTGGCAAATTGTTCTTTCTAATTCTTGTAATATTCAAAAATTCAACTTCCAATTATTCAACAGATGGGGCACCATTCTATTTGAAGCAAATAGTATCGAAGAAGCTAATTCTTTTAATCCTTTTAATCCGCAGAAGAACTCAAAAAATACATTTGAGACAGGAACCTATTATTGGAAAGTAAGGTATTCAATAAATGGTAACAGAAAAGAACTAAATCAGGAAGGTATTTTGTACATATTACGTTAATACAATTTCTTCTCATTTAAAGATTCCTAATCAATATTCAATTTAAATCTTGCATTGAACAAGTGAAAAATTGATAAATCACCGACAATCTTATTATTTTGAAAAACGAATTCGCGATTTGGTAGCAAATGAATAGATAAAACGAGTTTAACTATTAACTTTGCTTTATGAAAACCATTTTAGTTTTGGGTGCAGGATTATCCTCGTCCTCTCTTATTCGCTACTTATTGAGTAATGCAGCAACCTATGATTGGAAAATTCAAGTTGTTGATCAAGACATTGAACAAGTAAAAAAAAGAATCAATGGACATCCTCAGGCAGAAGCGCTCTCATTCGATGCTTTAAATCCTATTGAAAGAAGACCTAGAATTGAAAAGGCAGATTTAGTGGTTTCTATGTTGCCTGCTAGATTTCACGTTGAAGTTGCCAAAGATTGTATAGATTTACGTGTTCATTTAATAACGCCTTCATACATTTCTAAAGAAATGCGCGATTTACATGATGCCGCAAAAAAAGCCGGAATCATTATCATGAACGAAATAGGTGTAGATCCAGGAATTGATCACATGAGCGCGATGAAAATCATTGACCATATTCGTGAAAAGGGAGGGAAAGTCACAAGTTTCAAATCGTTTTGTGGAGGACTAATCGCTCCAGAGTCGGATAATAATCCTTGGCACTATAAATTCACTTGGAATCCAAGAAATGTTGTTTTGGCAGGGCAGGGTGGTGCTGCTTCCTTCATTCACAATGATGAGTATAAATTTATTCCTTACAATAGACTTTTTGATCGACTTGATAGAATTGAAGTTCCAGGTTATGGTAAATTTGAAGGATATCCTAATCGCGATTCATTATCTTACAGGGAAACATACGGGTTGGAAGATATCCCAACCTTATATAGAGGTACGCTAAGAAGACCAAATTATTGTAAGGGATTTCACGTTTTTGCTGAATTAGGAATGACGGATGATGGGTACAAAATGTATCAGTCCGAAAAGTTAACGCCAAGGTCCTTTTTAAATGCATTCTTACCTTATCAAAAAGGCATCTCTGTAGAAGAAAAGTTTAAAATATTCCTTAGAGAGGATCGAATGTACTTGTATGATCAGTTCGAATGGTTGGGAATTTTCGAAAAAGATGAAACATTTGGGTCTCCTAATGCTAGCCCTGCGCAGTTATTGGAGAAATTGTTAGTTCGAAAAATGAGTTTAGATGACAAGGATAAAGACATGTTAGTCATGTACCACGAGTTTGAGTATTCCTTCAATGGACTTTACAAGCGAATTACTTCCTCCATGATTAATATTGGTGAAGATCAATTATATACGGCCATGTCAAACACAGTTGGTTTGCCTGTTGGAATATGTGCAAAAATGATTTTGACAGACAAATTGAGTCAGAAAGGGGTTTCCTTACCGGTTACCAAGGAAGTTTACGAACCGATTCTTGAGGAATTGAAATCCTTTAATATTAACTTTGAAGAAAACGAATATTTAATAGAAGCTTAAATGGAAAACAATCAAAATGAAATGAATATTGAGTTGACAGAAGAGTTGGCAACTGGAGTATACTCAAATCTTGCTATTATCACGCACTCACCGGCCGAATTTGTATGTGATTTTGTTCAAATCATGCCAGGTATGCCAAAAGGAAAAGTAAGGTCTAGGGTTATAATGACTCCACAAAATGCGAAGCGATTTCTTCAAGCTCTTGCGGACAACGTACACAAGTACGAACAAAATTTTGGTGCTATTGAAGATCCAAATCCCAGTGATGGATTTCCCCCAATGAATTTTGGTACGCCGAGTACTATGGCCTAATTGTTATGCTCTCTGTTTGCATACCGGTTTATAATTCAGATGTCACAGATTTGGTAAATTCATTATTGCATCAAATAAATTCGATGGATTATCAAGTCGAAATTTGTTTGATTGACGATGCCTCTCCACAAATGAAATGTGATATTTCGAACTTCAAACATCCCTTTGTAAATACTTACAAGAATTCAAAGAATGTTGGTAGGGCAAAGATTCGCAATCAGTTTAAGGAGCTAGCTCAGTACGCTCATTTGTTATTTCTCGATGGTGATTCAAGAATTATTCGAAACGATTTCCTGAAAAGGTATTGTGAAATTATTTCAACATCCAAAATACAGGTGCTTTGTGGGGCGAGTGTTTATCAATTTCATAAACCTCCAAGGACCCATTATTTACGATGGAAATACAGTACTCATAGAGAAAGCAAATCTTTGGAAGAACGCCAACGTCAGCCAAACTTAGGATTCAAAACCAACAATTTTATAATTCACAGTGAAATTTTCGATCAAGTCAATTTCAATGAAGTCTTAAGCGGTTATGGGCACGAGGATTCGCTCTTTGGATACGATTTAATTGAGGCGAAGATAAAAATTGAACATATTGATAATCCTGTATTAAATGATCAGTTAGACGATAACATTACGTTTTTAAAAAAAACACAAGAAGGAGTGGCTAATTTGATTCAGGTTTTACAAATTGTGCAATACGACAGCCAATTTTTAAAAACGAGTAATTTGGCTAGGACCTTCATTTCAATTAAAAAATCGAAATTTAAATGGTTAATTTATTTTGGACTTTGGGTCGTTCATCCTGTCAACAAGTTCTTATTAGAAAGAGGACTTTTTGTACTACCGATGTTCGACATCTACAAACTCAAATGCATGGTCTCTCTTGGGGATCAAAAATAAGCCTCTGAAATCACTTTCTGAAGAACTTTTTTTTCTTCTTCCCAGTTTTCTTTTAAGGAGGCTGCACGACAGTTTTCTTTTAGTTCGTGTATTTTCTTGTCGTTATGCGAAAGCAACTCGATTTCTTTTGCTAGAGAAACCACGCTAAAATCTGACAAGATAACACCGCAATTATAGGTCAATACAATTTGTGAAACCTCTTTAAGATTCGTACAAAGAATAGGTGTATTTGCGTGTATGTAATCAAAAATTTTATTGGGTAATGAAAACGAATAATTAAGTCCAAGGGCTCTGTCAAGTGAAAGACCAAGATCTGCTACCTCTGTATATTTCATCATTTCCATGTAAGGAAGCCTTGGAATAAACTCCACCCGATCTTGAATACCTAACGATTTTGCAAGGTTCTTTGCTTGTGGAATTACATCTCCATCGCCGACAATTAGCAATATAACGTGATTTAAACTGAGAATAGCTTGAATCGCCTCTTCAACTCCTCTTCCAATATTGAGACCACTACCTTGCATGATGACAATAAATTTATCGTTCGGCAGACCAAGTTCGGATCTTTCACAGTTTTGCAATTTGTAGCGAGGTGGTACATTCCTCACGACGTTCAGTCTTTTGTTATATCTTTTTTCAAATTCCGCTGCAATAGAAGAATTGACTGTAATGATATGAGAAAGTTTTGGAAAGATAAATCCTTCGATTTTTTTCCAAATTTGTTGAACCCTTGGTCTGTTTATTAATTCTGGGACTTCCGTGAACAATTCATGACTATCGTAAACTATAGGAACTTTTTTAATCTTTGCCATTAAATAACCGGGAAGTAGAGTGTCCAAGTCATTCGAAAAAACACCGTCAATCCTTTTGAATAGCAGAATAAAGAAAAATTGAATATTTAGACTTGCGTAGAATAAGGCTCCTTTTTCAAATAGGGTAGCTATTCGTTTAGTAAGGTATGGTCTTTCTGATAATGGAAAATTAGTCTTTTTACGTCTACCGATAAGCAGAACCTTAAAATCTTGCGCATGTAATTCTTCACATGTTCTAGCTACTCGATTGTCTGTAACTAAATCTGAAGAAACGAGCACTATGATGGTTTTTTTTTGCATCTTCGTGTCGAAGTTAAACATTTCATGGTTTTTATCTTCATCATTTTCACTCCCTTCACATATTTTTTTTCGAAAACACTTTGTGATAAAAAAAACTTTCGTATTTTTGCAATCCCAAATCGGATTTTTGGGTGTAAAGACGCGTTCTTTTTTTAATGTACCAACATTTTTGCCGATGTAGCTCAGTTGGCCAGAGCAGCTGATTTGTAATCAGCTGGTCGGGGG
>CAZLHR010000051.1:0-13676 GCA_964559685.1 uncultured Lishizhenia sp. | reverse complement strand
ACAACACGTATTGTTTTTCCTCAATCAATTGTTAGGTTATCTGCAGGACGAACAAAGATGAGTATGGAAGGACAAGCCTTGTGTTTCCTTGCTGGTGCAGGTTCAATTTTTGCGGGAGATAAGCTTTTAACCACTCCAAATCCAGAGTTTAACGAAGACAAAGAGATGTTTGATATTTTAGGGTTGATTCCTAAAACAGCTTTTCAAGATGCGCCACAACCGATTTCTCAACCTGATGAAATTTTGCTCAAGAAGAAAGAAGAGGAAAAAGTTAGAGAGGCAGCGCTTAAATCGGCTAGAGAGGCAGTCTTGAAGAACGGTTTTGAACCGAGAAAAGTTACTACCTTAAATTAGTGGATTCGTCGTTTGATAAAAAAATAGAAAATAGAATAGCGAACAATCAACTTCGTTCGCTTAAAGTTTTTTCAAGTTCCATCGATTTTTTTTCAAATGATTATTTAGGCCTATCTAATGTGCCTATTAAAATTCTGAGTCGCAAAGGATCAACTGGTTCGAGGTTGTTATCAGGAACAACTGAACTATCACTTGAAGTTGAAATTTCACTTGCTAGTTTTTTCGATGCGGACGAGGCCCTGTTATTTAATTCAGGATATACCGCAAATCTTGGTGTGTATTCTTGTATTCCTCAGCGCGGAGAAACAATTGTTTATGACGAATATGTACATGCAAGTATTCGTGATGGCATTCGACTTTCGCACGCAGACGCCATGAGTTTCAAGCACAATGACCTTGAAGATTTAGAAAAGAAATTAAAAAAAACAAAAGGTAATAGCTACATTGCTGTTGAATCACTTTATTCGATGGAGGGAGATATGGCTCCGCTACGAGGTATTCTTGAGTTAGCGGAAAAATTCGGTGCTCGAGTTATCGTGGATGAAGCCCATTCCGTTGGTGTTTTTGGAGAAAATGGAAAAGGAATTGTTCACGGTAGAGCAATGCAAGATCGGGTTTTTATTCGCGTTGTAACGTTTGGCAAAGCATATGGGTATCATGGAGCCGCGGTATTGTGCTCAGATAAAACAAAACAATATTTGGTAAATTTTTCAAGACCATTTATTTATACAACCGCCCCTTCGGAAGATTTTTATCAGCGTGTTCAATCCTTGGTAAAGAGAAAGGACATCTATTCCAGGCAAAAATCTTTACATGAAAACCTTACTTATTTTCGAGAACATACCTCTTCTTTATTGATTTCTGAGCAAAACTCACCAATTCAGGTGTACCGAGGCGTAAGTGTTGAACAATTGCGTCATTTGGCAACAAGATGCACAGAACAGGGGATATTTACGAAACCTATATTCACTCCGACGGTTCCTGCAGGCAAAGAATGTTTGAGGTTTTGTTTTCATGCCTTTAACACTAGAGAAGAAATTGATACCCTGAAGAACATCCTGTTTTCTTGATTGTTCCATGATAATTAGTTAATTTCGAAATAATGTCGGCAGAAACCTTACATAAAATCCAGATTTCCGTTAAATCATGGTTTAGAGAAGATTTGTCAAATCTAGACGAAGGCTCTTTTTTCTTTAACTATGAAATAACCATACATAATGCTGGAGATGTTGAGGTTCAGTTGTTGAGACGCTATTGGCGAGTGGATCATTTAACACTTGGTTCGAATGTAGTTAGAGGTGAAGGTGTTGTTGGTGAACAACCAATTATAGACTCAAAAAAATCTTACTCCTACACCAGTGGATGTGAGTTGTATTCGTCTATGGGAAGAATGGTAGGCTATTATCAATTTAAAGAAGTCCAATCAGGAACGACATTTACGGTTCCCATTCCAAGTTTTACCTTAATTTTCCCAGTTTTATTGAATTGATTCTTTTGTCATAGAAACATGAACCACTTGTTTGGTTTCAAAAAATGTTTCTTTGAAGTAATCTGCTAACGGATAGATTTTAAATTCTTGTTTTACGGGTTTCATTTCTTCTGTCAAATCTCCACCTTTCAAATATAAAATCCCATTTTTTAGTGAATGAAGGTTTTCTTTTTTTATTTTTCCATTGACCCACGGAATGAATTCTGGCATCTTCGTAACGGCTCTACTTACAATAAAGTCGAATTTCCCGGCTACCTGCTCTGCTCTGCTGTGAATGCCAATAACATTGGATAGAGCAAGCGTTTTAGAGACTTCGTTGACCACTTTTATTTTTTTACCAATGGAATCAACCAAGGTAAAATGTGTATTAGGAAATAAAATTGCTAAGGGAATCCCTGGAAATCCTCCACCTGTTCCAACGTCTAATACTGAGGCTTTATCATTAAACTGAATAAGCTTAGCGATACCAAGAGAATGGAGTACATGTCTTTCGTAGAAGTGATCCGTATCTTTTCGGGAAATCACATTGATTTGACTGTTCCAGTGATCGTAAAGTTCCTTTAACTGTTTGAACTGAGAAACTTGCACTGAACTCAGCTTAGGAAAATAAGCTGTAATTAATTCCACTAAATGGTATCTTTTGTTTTTTCCATCATGGCGGCCAAAAAGTCGCGCGCTCTAAATAATTGTGCTTTTACTGTTCCAAGCGGCAGGTTCATTTGCTCGGCTATTTCTTCGTAACTCAGCTCTTCGAAATATCTTTTTTCAACCAGATCTCGGTATTTTGGTTTTAGTTTACTTACCAAAAGACGCATATGGACCACACGCTGTCCTTGCATAATCGTCTCCTCAGGGTTTAGGGTTGCTGATTTTGCATCAATACGCATTTTTTCTCCATCCTCCATTACTATTCCTGAATCCATTGAAGTAAGTTGAATACGTTTCTTTCGAATGAAATCAATACAATTATTAGAGGCAATCTTGAATAACCAGGTACTAAAAGCAAAGCTAGGAGAGTATTGGTCTAATCTACTGAATGCTTTACCAAATGCCTCAATTGTTAGGTCGTCGGCATCATCCGGATTTTTCACCATTTTCACCATCATAAAATAGATGGAGTCACGGTATCTTTCCATCAAGGTAGCATACGCCAATTGATTTCCGGCCAAGGCATCCTCAACAAGGGTTAAATCTTGTTTTGCTTTTTCGGATAAATGTTCATTTTCTACCATCTATATAGTTTTTGACGTTCGGTGACATAGTAGATTATCGGCATTATCAAAGCATAAAATAAATCCCAAAAAAGAAAGTAAGGGATAAAACTTTTTTCCTTCAATTTTGATAAACAACGACCTTGAATCCACCATTTTAGCATTAGTATTACAAAGAAAATACCGGCGGAAAATAACCTGTATTCTCCACTGAACATCAAAGTAACGAAAGATGTCCACATGAGAATTAAGGATAATGGATATATTCCTAACAACCATTTCTTGATAAGCTTGTAACGACTAGAAGTGGAATAGTGACGTGATTTTTGTCTAATCCACCTTCCCCAATTCGGCGCAGCAGCGGAATAACAATAGGATGATGGATCCAAGTTAACAGTGTAATTTGATTTTTTTGCGGCTTCTTGAATGAATAAATCATCGTCTCCGGAAGGTAAAGCATAGTGAGATTTGAACCCGTTGACCGAATTGAATACAGGTTTAGTATAAGCTAAATTCCTTCCAACACCCATATATGGAAGTTTTGCAAGGGCCATGGAGAAATAACTCACCCCAATCCAAGCGGTATCAAAACGAATCAAACGATTTAAAAACCCTTTACTTTTTGAATAGGGTCCGTATCCAATCACTATGTGCTTTGATGAAGAAAAGTGAGAGGACATTTGTTTTATCCATTGATTGGAGGCAGGTCTGCAATCTGCATCAGTTAAAAGGAAATGTTCGTACTTAGCAGCTTTAATTGCCAAGGTAATGGGTAATTTTTTTCCTGGTCGGAGATGCCGGTTTCTTCCGAGTTCAACGACTCTTAAATTAGGAAATTGCCGACTAAATGCGGTTAATAGCCAACTGCTATCGTCTATCGATTGATTGTTAACCACAATTACTTCAAATTCAGGATAATCTTGACTTAAAATGATAGGAAGATTCTCGTATAAATTATCAGATTCATTTCGCGCTGCAATAATGATACTCACTGGCATAAATGTAGGAGCGGACTTTGGAATTGGTGAATAATATGCCAAGCGCACTTGGATAAAGAAAAGGTAAAAAAGTTGTATTAAAACAAATAGACCGAATGCAATGCATGCAAAAAGGTAAAAATCTAGTTGAAAACTTGGTAAATAGGTCATTTTCTTAATCTCGATACAAATATGATGTCCTAATTTAAATCGCCGTATCTTTGTTTAATCTATTTTTCAACAGATTTATGCACTTTAAAGTATTTCATAACGATAATCAATCTAAAGCTCGTACCGGAAAGTTAATCACTGAACATGGCGAGATTGAAACACCCATCTTTATGCCTGTTGGTACTGCTGGTACAGTTAAAGGAGTGCATCAACACGAACTTTCTGATGCAATAAAAGCTCAAATAATTCTCGGGAATACCTACCATTTGTTTTTGCGACCAGGTATGCCCACAATGGAGGCAGCAGGAGGTTTACATAAGTTTATAGGTTGGGAAAAGCCAATGTTGACAGATAGTGGAGGTTACCAAGTTTATTCATTAGCTTCATCCCGAAAAATCACGGAAGAAGGGGTTAAATTTCAGTCGCATTTGGATGGGAGCTATCATTTTTTTACTCCCGAACGTGCCATACAAATTCAACGTAGCATTGGTGCTGATATTATTATGGCATTCGATGAATGCACGCCCTACCCGTGTGATTACCAATATGCTAAAAAATCATTGAAAATTACGCATGATTGGTTGGATCGGTGTATCATAGAAATGAATGCAAGTGAACCTAAATACGGTTACTCTCAGGCCTTGTTCCCAATTGTTCAAGGAAGTGTATACAAGGATTTACGTGTAGCTTCTGCAGAAAAAATTGCAAGTTGCAATGCTGAAGGAAATGCAATAGGTGGTTTATCAGTTGGAGAACCTGAAGAGGAATTATACGAAATGACAGATTTAGTATGTTCGATTTTACCGAAAGACAAACCTCGTTATTTAATGGGAGTTGGAACTCCTGCAAATTTGTTAGAATGTATTGCCTTAGGTGTTGATATGTTTGATTGTGTGATGCCAAGTCGAAATGCTCGACATGGCTTGCTTTTCACATGGAGTGGAACATTAAACATAAAAAATGAAAAATGGGCAAATGACTTTAGTCCGATTGAAGAAAAAAGTGAGCTTTTTTCAGATCGAGTATATTCTAAAGCTTATTTACGACACCTTATAAAAGCGGGGGAGTATTTAGGGGTTCAAGTGGCAACGCTTCATAATTTAAATTTTTACCTCGAATTAATGCAAGAAGCACGCAATCAAATAAACGGAGGAACGTTCACTCAATGGAAAGATAAGTTAATTCCAATTTTGAAGCAAAGACGCTAATGTCTATTATTGATCGCTATATTGTAAAAAAGTTTTTGGGCACGTATTTTTTTATGCTCGGCATCATCATGATGTTTGCTACTGTTTTTGACATTTCAGAAAAATTGAGTGAATTCATCAGTAATAAAGCGCCAATTTCAGGAATAATTTTCGAGTATTATGTGAATTTTATCTTGTATTATGGAAACCTCTTTTCTTCCATGATTATCTTTCTATCTGTTATTTGGTTCACTGCAAAAATGGCGAAAGACACGGAAATCGTACCTATTTTGTTTAGTGGAAAACCTGTATTTCGTTTGTATCGGCCCTATCTAATGGCTGCAACTGTTTTAATGGTATTATCTCTCGTGTTGAATCATTTAATTGTTCCGACAGCAAATAAAAAGCGGTTAGATTTTGAAAACCAATACTACAGAAATGCACTTGTAGTGGAAGACTATAATGCCGAATACCCTGGGAATTTACATGTTTATTTCTCCAACTTTGTTGAATTTGAGGATCGTGCGCACAATTTTATCATCCAACAGTTTGATGAGCAACATAAAATAAAGTACTTTTTGAAAGCTCGCTATGCAAAGAATAAACCCGGCACTTTTCAATGGACACTCGAAGATTACTATGAAAAGTCTTTTGAATTTCCAATCGGAAAGATAAAGTATGGGCATAGAAAGGATACGACGTTTGCCTTTCAAATGGAAGAAATGGCACAACGACAGAATATTGCTGAAACCATGTCTTATGATGAACTCACTAAGATGATTGAGCGTGAAAGCCAAAAAGGTTCCGATTTAGTACCGTTTTATGAAATCGAGTTACACCAACGTACTTCTTATCCTTTTGCAGCTTATGTACTTACGATAATCGGTGTAGCAGTATCCTCTGAAAAGCGAAGAGGAGGAATAGGTGTAAATATTGCTATTGGTTTACTATTCGTTTTTATTTATATTTTTTCAATGAAAATGATGACTGTAGCTTCTGTTAACCTTGGAGTACCGGTACTTCTTTCGGTTTGGGTTCCGAACTTACTTTTCTTAGGAATTTCAATCGTGTTGTTTTTCAAATCACAAAAGTAATTCCGTAGAATTACGTATGTGTAGCAATAAAACACCTAGAATGTACCCCGTACTACAACTGAATTTCTTTCTAGACTGAATGTTAATTCTATTTTTCTCTTTACAAAACCTGCAATTTTGAAGAAAAAACAAAAGGACATGAAAAAAATAGGCACATTAGGAAGAAAAGTTAATAGAGCGCTTTTACCATTATTTTTATTTCAGCATTACGCTTACCACCAAGCAAGTTTCCACGAAAAAGAAAATTACCTTTCCGAAGCACATTTACGTCAAAGTGATTTTTATTTGTTTATCACCTTATTTGGTTTGTTTCTAGGTGTGGGTTTAATCTTAAGGATGATTTTATTGAGCTAAATCATAAACTGCACCGTCCTCGGCACCGTCTGTCGCAGGAAATATCTGCTTTGCCTCCTCTAATAATTCATCCACTTCCGCATAACGCGAGGAGAAATGTCCTAAAATAAGTTTTTTTACTCCCGATTTTTGTGCAATTGTAGCGGCCTGTTGTGCAGTAGAATGGAAAGTCTTTTTTGCTCTTTCTTTGTGTTTTGAGGAAAAAGTTGCCTCGTGATAAAGTAAGTCAGAAGATTCTATAAAAGGAATCAATGTTTCGTCATAGGATGTATCCGAACAATAACTATAGGCATAGGAATGTTTTGGCTTCAAAGTAAACGTTCTGAAATCGTGTTCAATACCATCAATATGTATATTTTTTCCAGCCAGTAGATTTGGCATATGATGCAATTCCACTCCCGCTTCATCACATTTTTTCGCATCAATTCGGAAGGGCTTTTTTTTCTCTTTTACCTGAAATCCGCACGTTGGAATGCGATGTTTTAGAGGAAAGCTCCAAATTTCTATTTTATCGTCTTCGAAAATGCAATTTTTTGAATCAAAAGTTAACACTTTAAATTCTACATTAAATGTCAATTTATTTCCACCAACAGATAACAATTGTTCCAAAATTGATGGCAATTCCGGAGGACAATATACAGTAATTCCTTTGTCTCTACCAAGTAAGTTCATGGTGCTTAACAGTCCAGGTAAACCAAAAAAATGATCACCGTGCAAGTGCGATATCAAAATATGGGAAATTCGTTGCATGTGGACGCCGTATTTGCGCAATTGCATTTGTGTCCCCTCTCCACAATCGATAAGGATGTGACGGTTATTACAACAAATATATTGTGAACTCGGTGCTCTTTTAGATGTGGGCAAGGCAGCCCCGCTTCCTAATATGCGAACAAAAAAATTCAAGAATTCATATGACTTAGCGCATCTTCAACGCTACTTTCTATACTGAGAACTCTATCCAATTGAGCAATTTCAACCATTTTTCGCACGGCGGACTGCAGTCCACAAAGAACAAAAGTACCATTGGTATCTTTACACAATCGATTGGCTACTAATATGGCTGACAATCCTGTAGAGTCGCAATACAGTGTCTCGGCCATTTCGAAAACAATTTGATTCACACCGTTTTTATTGTGAAGCAGAAATATTCCTTTTAAATCCGGCGCATTACTAGAATCTAATTTGGCAACATGTGAGTGCACAACGATAGCATTTCCGTGGGTAGATATTGAAAAGTTCATGGCCTGTTTTTTCAAAGTTAATTAAAAAATCATCGCTCAATCTTTGCTGCGAGTAAATATATTACCGCCATACGTATAGCAACCCCATTTTCAACCTGCTGAAGAATAATTGATTGCTTAGAGTCGGCGACATCACTGGTGATTTCTACTCCGCGATTAATAGGACCAGGGTGCATAACAACAATTTCTTTGGATAAGCTATTTAGGATCTCTTTGTTCAGTCCGAAAAGCATAGAATATTCTCTAATTGAAGGGAAAAATTTAATGTCTTGTCTTTCCAATTGTATACGTAACATATTGGCGACATCGCACCATTCAAGGGCTTCCACCAAGTTGTGAGATACGTGAACTCCTAATTCATGAATGTATTTTGGGATGAGCGTTGTAGGTCCGCAAACCATAACTTCTGCGCCTAATTTTTGTAAACAATAAATGTTAGATAAAGCTACGCGAGAATGTAGAATATCGCCCACAATAACTACCTTTTTTCCTGCCACCTCGCCTAGTTTCTCGCGAATAGAATAGGCATCTAATAGTGCTTGTGTCGGATGTTCGTGTGTTCCATCACCTGCATTAATGACACGCGCATTGACTTTCTTCGAAAGAAATTCGGCAGCTCCAGGACTTGAATGACGCATAACCACCATATCCACTTTCATCGATAAAATATTGTTCACGGTATCGACTAAAGTTTCTCCTTTTTTTACAGAACTTCCCGATGCTGAAAAATTAACTACATCCGCTGAAAGACGTTTTTCTGCAAGCTCGAAGGATAATCTGGTTCGTGTAGAATTCTCAAAAAAAATGTTTGCTATGGTAATATCGCGCAGGGAAGGCACTTTTTTTATCGGACGGTTAATCACTTCTTTGAAACTATCCGCAGTTTTGAAAATCAACTCGATATCTTGTTTCGTTAAGTCTTTTATACCTGTAAGGTGATCAACACTTATATTCGTCATGCTATTCCTTTGTAAATAATACTACTTTATCTGCTCCTTCGGTTTCTTTCCATTCAACGGATACACGCTCGGAAATTAGTGTATCAACGGCTTTTCCTACGTAATCTGCCTGAATCGGTAAATCCCTGCGAAATCTCCGATCAACCAATACTAAGAGTTCTACTTTTGAAGGTCGTCCAAAGGTCATCAAGGCATCTAATCCGGATCTAATCGTTCTTCCCGTATACAAAACATCATCAACAAGCACCACTTTTTTATTTTCAATGCTGAAATCGAGGTTTGTAATACTAGGTATGAGTGGACGTTCTCTTCTTCTGAAATCATCACGAAAGAAGGTAATATCCAAATTTCCGCACAAAACAGGTTGCCCAAGAATTTGCTCCAATACTTTTTTTAAGCGGCTAACCACATGTATCCCTCTTGGTTGCAAGCCAACAAGTACAGTTTGTGAAAAATCAAGGTGGGATTCGATTAATTCATGGGAAAGTCTTTTCAATGTCAGTTCGAGGTGCTTTTCATTGAGAATGACTTGTTTTTCCATTTCAACAAAGATAATTCTTTTACCAAATAAGCGAATGCCTATTCAGAAAAATTACAAACATCTTGATCAACATCCGAAATCAAAAAGAAACTACCGGTTACTAAAAGAATATCATGTTCTTCAAGAAGCGCTTTGGTTTGTTTCAATGCAAGGTTTACGTTATGATATACCTCCATAATACGCGCGTCTGCCTCTTGCGTAATTTTTAATTCCTCATGAGTTTTACTTCTTGTATTCGAAAAGGTACATAAATAAATAGCGCAATCATTTGGAAAAAGCGCTAAGATTTCTAGCATGTCTTTATCCTCTGAACATCCGTAAATAATATGCAACTTACCTTTTGGTTTTATGTGCCGAAGCGTCTCTTTAATACCATCACTGTTGTGCGAGACATCTAGGTAAACTGACGGTTTCTCTTGAATTTTAGTTAGTCGACCAAAAATCCCGGTATGCTGATAAAGGTTCTTCAAAAGTGAGTCAACTTTAGTTTGCTGGACATTAAAACCCAAGATTTTTAGACAAGTCAAAGCCGCCACTAAATTGCTAACTTGATAGAGTGGCAAGTCATGTTTTTCTATTTCCAAGCTGTTTGATTTTTCATCTTCAGCGAAATAAATAGGCGAATTATTAACTTTCGCAAATTGTTCAAATATTGCACTTGTTTCTTTCTGTTGTTTACCTATTACTACCGGAACATTTGGTTTGATGATTCCTGCTTTTTCCACAGCAATTTCCTCGAGCGTATGACCTAAGAATTGGGTATGGTCAAACCCAATGTTTGTAATAATACTAGTTTCTGGTAGTATCACATTTGTAGCATCTAATCTGCCACCCATGCCCGTTTCCAGCACAACCCACGTGCATTGTTGTTGTGAAAAGTGTACAAGTGCCATTGCTAACGTAATCTCAAAGAATGATGGTTGAAATTTAAGGTCCATGTCTTTCACTTTTCCACAGAAATCAAGAACCTCTTGTTCAGAAATCATGTTGCCATTCACCCGAATACGCTCTCGAAAGTCGTAAATGTGTGGGGAAGTAAAAAGACCAACTTTTTCGTTTTCGTTGCTGAGAAATGAAGCAAGGTAGCTACACGTAGAACCTTTTCCGTTGGTACCTGCCACATGAATAAAACGCAGGCTATCCTGAGGATTTCCAAAGTACGATAATAGCGTTTGGGTATTCTCTAAGCCGGGTTTGTAAGCAGGAGCACCAAGCTGCTGGTATGAAGGAAATTGACTAAATAGCCAATCTAGAGTATTTTGGTAATTATCTTGAATCAATTCTGACTATGAAAAATGCGTGATCTTTTGCTCCCGAAGTTCTCATGTTGTATTTGATCGTTCTTTTTACCCTTGCAATTACATCATTAATAATATTAATATCATTGCAATTAGATTCGCGTTTAATAACTGTAACAGTTCGACACGAACCATCGTCATTTAAGGTTACCTTCAAGGATATTTTACAATCGTAATTAATTTCATATTGAGGGATAGAAGGTTGATTGATTAATTTTCTATCTGCATTACCTCCCGTATTTCCATTTCCGCGGTCATCCGGCCCATCACCTTGATTCCCATTACCATTTCTACCAAATCGATTGCCATCGTCGCCTGTACCACCATTGCCAAACGGATTATCCGATTGACGTTCAGAACCTGATGGCGTTTCATCCCCTCCTGTTTGATTGGAGGTTAACTTATTACGGGAATTTGTTTTTCTATTAGGATTGTTATTGGCGGTACTTTGTCCACCTTCTTTGTTCTCCACTTTCAAATCTTTCAAGTCTAATTCTTTGAAATCCAAAGGAGGAGCAATCTCAACTTGTTTTTTTTGCGTTTCTTTCGTTGTTTCAATTTTTGGCCAAAAATAAAGAAGTAATAATGTCGAAATTATTATCGCAGCAGTTGCAAGGCCGGATTTACGTTCGTCGCCAACATCACTGTATTTTTCTCTATCTCTTGCTTCTTTATTCATTTTCGTAGGCTATTACGGGAGACCATTCGTTCACTTGACAAAGTGCCATCACTTTGAAAACAGCTTCGAAACGTGCATCTCGATGAGAGGCAATGCGTAATTTTTTCTTTCCTGATTTCTCGACAGCCTGGTAAACAAGATCCTTGATTTCCTCAATGTTTTGGTAGGTTTGAGCATTTTCCGTGCCACCATCTCCTGTATTTACAATGTACGAGTTGTCGGCATTGATGATGACCGTTGCTTCGACCGGATTTTGATCCTTAGGTGGATTTTCGCTTGTTTTCGGAAGTTCTACAGGAGTTTGGTTATTCGCCATTAAACTCATGATAACAAAGAATATAAGTAGTAAAAAAACCAAGTCGGTCATGGATGCCATTCCGCCTTCAATTTTTACCTTATTTCGTGAATTGAAATTCATACTGTGGAAATTAAACGTCCATATTTTTAACCTTGCTTTCTTTTCTTCTAGCTGCGTATTCTACCAATTCTAGGGCTGCATTTTCCATTCGGTAGATAACTTTCCCAATTTGACCAACCAAAAAGTTGTACCCCATAAAAGCGATAATACCTACAATAAGACCACCTACAGTGGTAATCATTGCCGTCATGATACCCGGAGCAATTGTTTTAATCTCTAAAGATTGTGATTCGCTTAATTCATAAAATACACTCACCATACCAATTACGGTTCCTAGGAATCCAACCATTGGAGCGGCACCCGCCATCGTTGCCAAGGAGTTAAGACGTTGCTCTAAGCGTAACACTTCAAATTTCCCAGTATTTTCAATCGTTGAGGTTAATTCTGAAGAAGAACGATCAATTTTTTGAATACCTTTTTCCAACATTTTGGCTACTGGTGAATCTGTATTAGTACATTTTGCCAAGGCTCCTTGAATGTTGTTACTTTCTAAATCAGCTTTTACATTTTTAAGCAAGCTTTTTTCTGACTCTACAGCCTTTCTAATGGCTAGGAAACGTTCGATGAACACGAAGATCGTCCATGCGGCCATTGCTAAAATAATGAGATTTATAGTGAGACCAAGTCCTTCATTTGATTTATCAATGATGTCCCAAACACTCTGGTAAGTGGTCGTTTTTGCTGGTGCACTGGCTTCAGGTGTTGCTTGTAAAAAAAATGAAAAGTTCATATGCTTAAAAGTTAATTATAAATTTTGGTTACTATTTCTTGGATACAAAATAAGTAGTTTCTGTATCAATTGATTTCGAATGGTGAGGTGTTTCCACCTGTTTTTTATCTTCTTTTTTCTCTAATTCACTTGGGTCTTTTTTAGGTACTATCAAGAAAACACCAATTCCGCCAAAGTATCCGAGTGCAGCCAATAATGAAATTCGCTTCATGTACCAGAAAAATGAAATCTTTTCCATTCCCATTGCCACAACGCCTGCTGCTGAGCCAATTATGAGCATGGAACCTCCTGTACCTGCTGCAAATGCTATGAAATGCCAAACCTCTGCATCCATAGGTTGTTGGAACATTCCAATTGAAGCCGCTACCAAAGGCACGTTGTCGATTATTGCAGAGGCAACTCCCAACATGGTGACAAATACCCCTTCCGGAATTCCAGCATTCTTAACATCTTGTCCAAAATTGAAAATTAAACCTGCGGATTCCATCGCAGCAACTGTCATAAGTATTCCCAAGAAGAAGAGTACTGAAGGCATTTCTATTTTACTCAATGCTTTCATGGTTGGACCGCTGTGACCATGACTGTCTGCTGCATCTGTTAAGTTTATTGTTCTGTTACTTAAAAATTCTGCAACTATAGCAAATACAGCCAAAGACAACATCATTCCTAAGTATGGAGGTAAATGTGTTACTGTTTTGAAAATAGGAACACAGATAATTAAAAACAGACCTAAATACAACATTAATTTGGAGTTTGGATTTGTTTGTTCATCATCCATAACTTCTACTTCCCCTTTAAATGCCGGCAAGAAATTACCTACAATCAATGGAAGTAGAATACAAACTAAGGATGGTAAACCTAAATGGATTACTAATTCACCAGTGGATACCTTATTAGCCATCCAAAGCATTGTCGTCGTAACGTCTCCGATTGGTGTCCAAGCGCCACCTGCATTGGCAGCGATTATTATAAA
>CAZLHR010000050.1:0-14189 GCA_964559685.1 uncultured Lishizhenia sp. | reverse complement strand
TTGTCATAACTGTTTTGCCAGTAACATCAGTAACATTTAATGTAGCAACTCCTTCTCCTTCGATTGAAACAGTTACTTTGTCATTCGCAGGGTTTGGATAAGCCATTCCTTCAACAACGTTTGCCTCAGCTAAACCAATATTGTTTTTATCAATTAAACCAACTCCAAGAGCACTTGGCAAATCGCTTCCAAATCCAATAGGATATCTCGTTCCATCGCTTTCGTTCGGAAACATTGGTTGCAAATACAAATCTGTATTCCAAGTATAGTTTTGGCTTCCATAACCTAAATACAGGTTTAGGTTTACTGTTTGAACACATGCCAAATACCTTACATTATCCTGTAAAACCACTGGACTAGCGAAAGCGCCATACACCACATCACCCTGTAAATCACTCGGGTAATAATAGAAACTAGATGCAACCTCAGTTAGCGTCCAAGCATTGTTGGCGGGGAAATTAGCATCATTCAAATCTGTAAATTGGTCATCCCAAGTATATAAATATAGATTCATTTCTTCCCCATCCAGTGGAGTTGTGTTAGCTGCTGTAGTAGCAGCAAAATAAATTCCTGTGGCCGCAACTCTGCTTGCATTTGGATCCTGAATAACCGTACAAACTGAATAAGTTTGGTTATTTGTACTTGGTCTGTAGAAGTTTGATGCACCCATAGCATTTGTTGCAGGGTCAATTGCAGAATAAGAGAACACAGAGTCATTGATTGTAAATGTAAATTCTAACGTGTTGTCATCCGCATATTCGTCAGTTCCACCAAGGCTAGCTGTATAAGTAAGTGTGTAAGTTCCTGCAGGATAAGAGCTCAATGAAAACTGAGGAAGCGTGTATGTTCCACTTGGAAACACATCAATTCCAGCGGTGTCACCAGCTGCGAGAGTCAAATTTGATACGGTATTATTGTAAACAATTGTTCCAGATGGGTCGGTAACTGTCGCAGTTAAGGAAACGTTTGATTGAGGTTGGTTACCTGGGTTTGTAATACTTGCGCCTACTTCAAAGTTAAATTCAGTTCCATTTTGTGCCAACAAAGAATGAACCATACCACCCTTAGGAGCCAAAGCTGCATTTGCATTCAAGGCAATGTCATTTGCAAACAAACCTGTTTTATTACCCATGAAAACTACAACAGGCCCATTGGCCATTTCCGCAACTAATGTTTGCCCGTCGTTGATATCCAACATAACAACTGGTATGGTAACATTGGCACCATCAGCACCAGGACCCATAGATATCCATTCATTTGGGTTTCTGTTAATAATGATAACCCCAACAGCACCTGCGTTTTGAGCGTTGAGTGCTTTCAATCCGAATTCACACGTGTTTCGATATATAACCGCAATTTTACCAGATAAGTCGTTTAATAGTGGATTACAACCTTCTGCCGAAACAGGATTCCCTTGAGCATTAGTGCCGGTAGAACCATCGTTAACGATCATTAAGGTATCTTCAACAAAAGAGTTCGGGCCAGGAACATTCCAGTCTGGCGTTCCCCAACCTCCTGCAGGATCAGCCCATGAGTTGGTATAATTAGCCACAATGTTTTGAGGAGAGACCCCGGCTACGATTATCTGAGCGTTTGCAGCCGCTGCTACCAAAACGACAGAAAAAGAAAGTAAAAGTTTTTTCATAGATACATAGGTTTAAGTTCATTGCTAAAATAATATTTATTTGCAATAAATTAAAAAATATATATATATAAAACAATTACTTTACCAACAAAATTATATGGTAAAATGCTGCCGCAAGAATCGCACTAACTGGAATTGTTAAAATCCAAGCCCAAAGCAAATTAATGGTTACGCCCCATCGCACTGCACTTAGTCTTTTTGTAGCCCCAACGCCAATAATCGACCCGGTAATGGTATGGGTAGTGGAAACAGGAATGCCAAATTGTGATACGGTGAAAAGAGTCAAAGCCCCTGCAGTTTCAGCACAAACGCCTTCTAAAGGAGTTACTTTCGTAATTTTCGTTCCCATTGTTTTCACAATCTTCCATCCTCCCATCAAGGTTCCGATTCCGATTGCCAAATAACAGGCAAGGACCACCCAATAAGGAGTTGTTTCACGTGTGAATTTTGATTCTATCTTGTAAGATTCTTTAAGTTTGCCCTTTTCGTCCAAAAATTCATTGAATACGCTAGCATAGACCCAGTTTTTGTTGATTTTTCCTCCTTTGAAAACAAGAGAATCATTTGATAAATCATATATGCTCGTCTCATCTTTCATTTTTCCGTCTTTCTCCACTCTTTTTGTTTTAGAGTAAATTTCGAACGGCACTAATACTTTTTTGACATCCACTTCTTTTCCATCTACAATGGCCGTGTGCGAGTCGTCTACCTTGATTTTTTTTCCTTGTGTTACATCGAACAATTTCGTATCATTACACAACATAAAAGGTCGCCCATTAATTTCTCCGTATCGTTGAGGCTTAAACTTTTTAACATTGCCATCCTCTTCGTATTTAATTTGAAAAATTTCGGAAACCTTGAAGGAATCCGGTAACGCGACATCAACCCTCCCTTCGCGCTCCATGTTGGAATATACTAATAAGGCCGCACAAATAATACCTATAACCTTTTGAGAATCGGCACCGCCATGACCGATTGAAAAGGCTGCAGACGATAAAAGTTGTAACTTTTTGTACATCGACGATTCACGCAATGCACTTTGTCTTTTTCCATATACCAGTTGATAGATAATATAGACGATTAAAAACAATCCCAGCACAATGCCAATAATCCAAATCATTTGAATTTTAATTTCAAAGACATCCTTGTAGAACCAAGAGGCAAAAACTGTTATGAAGCTCAACAAAGCCGCAAAAAACATTTTCTTGATGAAATTGCGTTGTATGGTCACCAATGCAATGATAAAAGCGATGAGCCCACCAATTACTGGGGCTAAAAAGATAAAGAGTAAGGGTTTTAATACTTCTTCAGTTTTTAACACACCAAAACCAAGCGCGCCGAAACCTCCGTCGTTTGCAGCATAAGCCATTGCCGCCCCGGCAAAGCCTCCGATTAAGGTGTGTGAAGATGATGAAGGCAATCCTAATGCCCATGTAAATAAGTTCCAAGCGGTCGCAGCCAACAATCCAGCTAAGATTACCCACAAATCAATTGCAGAGGTATTGACTGTTTTTGCAATCGTGTTTCCAACACTTAAATCAAATATGAAAATGGCGACAACATTAAACAACCCAGCCCAAACAACGGCTTGAAAGGGTGTAAGCACCTTTGTTGAAACGACAGTTGCAATAGAATTCGCTGCATCGTGAAATCCATTTACCAGATCGAAAAGAATGGCGATAACAATCACCGTTATGAGTAAAGCAAACATGTGCTCAGTTATTAATAGGTTAGATTACTTAAGCGTATTTTACAACGATAGATTCGATGACATTACCTGCGTCTTCACACTTATCCGTAGCAGTCTCCATTACCTGGTAAATCTCTCTTCTCTTAATGAGTTCTTTGGCATCAACGTCCGATTCAAAAAGGCGTTCAATACTCATGTCAAATATATCGTCTGCGTTATTTTCAATGCTATTTATTTTAATCACACATTCAATAATTTTTTGCGTGTTTTTCAAATTACGCAATTCCATAACAGCTGCTTTCACAGCAATTACAGCATCGTGAATCGCATCAGCCGTTTTCTGAATACCTTGGTCTGAAATAGGATCAATTTTGTAAAAGTTGATTTTCTTGGCCGCGGCATAAATGTAATCCGCTATATCGTCTAATGCAGAAGCCAAACTGTGGATATCCTCTCTATCAAATGGCGTAATGAAATTTTTACCTAATTCTACAAAAATAGTATGAGTTATCTCATCGTTTTTATGCTCTATACCTTCCATCTCTGAAATTAATTGAGCGCGTTTATTGAAGTCAGGCTCGTGAACAACCAGTTGTAGTTTTTTTGCAATTAACTGCAAATTATCACTCGCTTCTTCGAAAAGGTTATAAAAAACCTTGTCTTTCGGTAAAAAATAGCTTAAAATTCCTGCCATAATAGTTCATTTTGACGCAAATGTAACGGGCTTCTTCGGGTAATGAAAAGAAGGGGAGATTTGTTAACGTAAAGATAACATTGCGCCTTATAATTATGGTTGGTCAAACCTTTATCAGAAAAGGAAATATAAGCTTTTTAACACATTCAAAATTTTTTCAAATATTATCAATGTTAACAAAAGATTAATAAAATTAACAAAAGGTTATCATTTAGTTAATACAATATTAAGCCAATGTTAAGAAAGTAATTTTGCAAAAAAAACAAATGAAAAAAGCAACACAGATCATTGGATTATTGTCTTTGGTATTTTCACAACATATTGAAGCACAAACGAATTTACCGGTTCAAATTGTCACTAAAAAAGAAAAAGGAATCGAGATAATTCAGAAGGACAGTTTATTTAGCATGCAATTTCAATTTAGAATGCAAAATAGAGCCGGGTATATGTCTGAATCAGAAAAAGATTTGACCCCTAAAGATTTTGAATTTCGAGTGAGACGACTGCGTATGAGATTGCGTGGTTTTGTGATTAATCCAAAATTTGGGTACCATGTTCAGCTATCATTTTCTCGTGGAGATATGGACTGGGAGTCAACAAATGAAAGCGAAATTAACACAAGTGTTAATGTAGTTCGAGATGCTGTTGTAAGTTATGATGCAACAAAATCACTTAAATTCATCTTTGGGCAAACAAAACTTCCAGGAAATCGTCAGCGTGTTGTATCTTCAGGCAACTTGCAATTTGCAGATCGGTCTATTGTAAATAGTACATTTACCATCGATCGTGATTTTGGATTTTTCGCCAACTACGACAAAAATTATTTTGCAATTAAAACAGCAATCACCTCAGGTGAAGGGAGAAATTCTACAAAATCGAACAAAGGATTGAATTACACGGGAAGATTCGAAATATTACCTTTTGGAAAGTTCTCGAGTGGCAATGATGAATGTGAAGGAGACTTAGCACGCGAAAAAAAACCGAAATTGGCTATTTGTGGAACTTACAATTATAATGATGATGCTGTTCGTAGCGGAGGAACACTTGGAAGCGATCTTTACAACAGCGTGGACATGCAAAATTTGCATCTAGACTTACTTTTAAAATATAGAGGCTTTGCATTTTATCAAGAGTATTTGAATCGACAAGTAGATAATCCGGTAACTGAAAATCCCGATAATGGTTCAATTGCTTCAGTTTACACGGGTTTTGGAGTGCTAACTCAAGTATCTTACCTTTTCAAAAACAATTACGAAATCGCGGGTAGATATGCTATGATTCAACCTAGATCGGACTTGTATAATAATGCAATTTATTCTTCATTGAACACTAAAAAACAAGAACATATTCAATTGGGATTAACCAAGTATTTGTATGGACATAGACTTAAAATACAGGGGAATTTGCTTTATCACATTACCTCAGATTTGAAGAACTCAACAAATAAAAAACAATTAGGCGCAATATTCCAAGTGGAAATGGGCATTTAACTACTTGCACTGCTGATATTTTTATCAGCAACTAAGGTATCTCCTTTCATTTTTAGGAAGAGCTGAATTAAAGCGACCACATCCTTTTCGCAATAGTGTCGAATTCTGGGAAGGTCGCTTTCTTCGTAATAAACCCTTGCTACATCTGCGCCTGAAATATCGTCTTTCGGCGTAGGAATTTGAAACACATGGCACAACAACGCCAAAGATGTAAAAGCTTTGTAATCACCAAATTTCCAAAGTTCTAACGTGTCAAGGTGATTAATTTCCCAAGGCTTTTTCCCTGCAATATCTAATATAGCCGGAAGCCCAATACCATTGATCAGCATTCTTCGGCAGATGTAAGGTATATCAAATTCCTTGGCATTATGACCACATAGAATGTGAGATGGAGAATTATAATGCTCATCCAATAATCGTTTGAATTGTTTCAACAATGTTTCTTCATCGTCATGAGCAAAGGATTTCAATCGAATTGTTTTATTGAGGTTGTTTTCTCTGACCATGCCCACTGAAATACATACGATTTTCCCGAACTCAGCTAAAATACCTCCTCGTTCGTTGTAAAGCGTTTCAAATGATTTTTCCTCGGATTGAGAAAACCTCGTTTTTGCATTAAATAATTCACGTGTTTTTTCTTCTAAATCCTGGTAGCTGTATGTTTGCGGAACAGTTTCGATGTCAAGAAACAGGATTTTTTCTACTTGTACTTTTGTCAACATATTTTTCTTATTTAACTTGAATTTACGAAAAATAATTTTGATTTAGTTCAATAGAATCATTTTAATTGTTTCTCAACTATCTTTGTCTCATGGCGGAAGAATTGAGTCTTGTAACTGGTTCCAAATCGGAAAAGTATCAACACCTTATCCCACAACTCAGTGCCTTGCTCTCTGGAGAAAAGGATCTGGTTGCAAATTTGGCTAATGCTACGGCAGTACTGAGAGAAACCTTCGGGTTTTTTTGGGTAGGCTTTTACATGGTGAAAGGAAATGAATTGGTTCTTGGTCCTTTTCAAGGAACCTTAGCTTGTACGAGGATTCAGAAAGGAAAAGGAGTTTGTGGACAATCCTGGGAACGTGATGCAGTTTTGGTCGTTCCCGATGTAGAAGCCTTTCCAGGTCATATTGCCTGCAGTTCCTTGTCGAAAAGTGAAATTGTAGTGCCTATAAAAAAGGACAATAATATCGTTGCTGTGCTTGACGTTGATAGTGATCGCTTAGCCGAATTTGACGAAATTGATGAACAATATCTAACACAAATTTGCTCTTGGATCGGAAATCATTGCTTTTAATCATTTGTGCATGCGCTTTATTTGCAGGTTGTGCTCAAATCGGTAGTATTACCGGCGGAGAAAAGGATGAAATTGCTCCAAGAATCATAAAATCTTCAGTAAAACAGAACGATCGAAATGTGAAATCACAAACGTTTACATTTGAATTTGATGAGCGCATTACTTTAAATCCAGCGAAAGAAAATGTAGTACTTGTTCCTCCTGACGCTTCTGCAAAAACAAGTGTTTCTGCAAAAACATTGACGATTACTTGGGATAAACCTTGGAAGGAAAACACGACCTATTCGTTATTTTTAAATGGGGTGGTTAAAGATTTTCATGAGGGAAATGATTCGTTATACACGTATGTTTTTTCTTCAGGATCTTCAATCGATTCCTCTTTCTTCCATTTGAATGTGAAAGAAGCATTTTCTAATGCGCCAGCACAAAAAATAGTTGTGGGATTATTCGAGAATATGCAAGCGCAATCCCCACGTTATTTTGCACGTTCGAATAAATCCGGTTTTGCCCAGATAAGCGCTATCAAACCTGGAAACTATGTGGTAAAAGCATTTGAAGATGCCAACAATAACTTAATAATTGATTCACTTGAAAAACAAGGATTTGATTCGACAGTTCGCACCGTATTGTCTGGTAGTCACGACAGTTCCACTTTGTTTGTTTCAACGCCTCGAAGTAATGATAAAATCAAAAACAAAAAGTTTATCTCTCCAGGTCTTTTTGCGCTGCATGCACCGATGGGTCTGCAAAGCATGATATTTCTCGACGGAAAGCCATTGGGGGAAGAACAAGTATACCGTAAAAAAGATTCGCTTGTACTCGCTATTTCGCCAATTGAACAGGAACAATTTACGTTGGTGATTGGAAGCGATACAATCAATCAACTTGTAAATAGAACGGGAAAAACGATGCCTCTTCGCTTAAATTTTGAAGAATCTTCAACTGATAATCCCGATACACTTGTGTTTCACACAAATGACTTTATTCGTTCTATTGATACCACAAAAATTCGTTTGAAATTACTTCCCGACAGCTCCTTGATTCCGGCTCAATTTATTTTCAATAAACAATACCTCAATACAATAGGGCTTTCATCGCGCAGCGGCAGCTTCATTTTGGAATGTGATCAATCGGCCATCATGGGGTATTCTGGAAACACCAACACAAGAAAATTACAAGTTCCTTTCTCTATCAAATCTGATCGTGAATTGGGAATACTACACCTAAAAATATCAAAAGAAGGAAGTTATATAGTGCGTTTGCTCAAAGACGGAAAATATCAGAAGCAACTTCTATTTAAAGGATCAAGCATTACTTTACCTCGATTAGTCCCAGGAAAATATGACATTCAATTAATTCTTGATACCAACGAAAATGGAGAATGGGATCCAATTGATCCGAAAAAAAATGTACAACCCGAACATGTACTGTATTTCCCGGAAGCGGTCACTATTCGTGCCAACTGGGATGTCGAAAAGAAAATAGAATTCGATTAAACCATTTTACTTTGGATAGTCCATCCAATGAGCGCCGCCCGCTGTTTTGCCTTGTCGGCATTTTCCCCTAAAAATAAAGCATCCACGGTTTCATTGAACAAGGCTAGCCATCTCTCAAAATGAGCGGGTGATAATCGCATCTGCAGGTGTTTTTCTGTAACGTTGGTGGTGTATCCTGTCTCTTCCAATAAAACAAAACGCCAGAATTTTTCCATTTTCGGCAAATGCTCATCCCAATCTAATTTTGCAAAGAATGGAGAGAGTAACTTGTCGTCCATGATTTTATTGTAGAAAACACGTACTAATGTGTGAATGTCACCTGAAGTTTGAATATCATGCATGGAATAAATTTAAGAATTTGTTACAAATGTAATAGCTATGCGTTTCACGAATAAAACATTATGGCAGTTGTCTCTTCTTTCTTATTTATTATTGGACTTTTTTCATTTTCTTTTCCAAGAGATCAAAAAAACTGGTTAAGAGATATAGCGACTCAGTTCCCAATACTAATGGGGTTTTTAGCTATGCTATTCCTTTTTATTTCTGGCTGCTTTATCGTTACTCTTCCTGTATATTCTCAAGTAACAGAAACATTTTTTGTTGCTGCTCGAGTTAAACCTAATCCAGCGGCAGATATTATTGAACTCGTAGTAGATGCTAGTTTTGTTAACCAAAAATTTAAAATTGTTTCGGAAGACGGAAATGTTCATCACCAAGATATTATTACAGATGAACGAACCCAAGTACCCATTCAATTTCTAAAGACGGGCATTTATTATGTGTATTTGGATAAGGCCACTTTACCGATTCGCTTTATAAAACAATAAATTTTAGGGTTTAAACTTCCTTTTTTTATGTAATTTTCGCTCCTAATTTATAATTATGGAGCATATTGCCTCACGTTTCATGCGCTACGTACAAATCGACACAACCGCAGATCCAAATTCCACATCCTTTCCATCCTCTGAAAAACAGAAAAATCTGGGAAAATTATTGACGGAAGAATTACGTGCTTTTGGTTTGAAACATGTAGAAATGGACGACAATGGATATGTCATAGCGACGATTTCGGGAAACACCACGAACCAAAACGCACCATGCATTTTGCTGTGCTCGCACATGGATACTGCACCTGATTGCAGCGGAACAGATGTTAAGCCTATTCTCCACCGTTCCTATAACGGAGAACCCATTGTTTTACCGGACGATCCTTCACAGGTGATCACCATTGAAAGGCATCCATATTTGAAGGAAAAAATCGGAGATGATCTGATTACAGCGAGTGGTCTGACACTTTTGGGAGCTGACGATAAAGCGGGAATAGCCATTATAATGGATTTTGTTCAACAGCTCACAACAAAACAATTTCCTCACGGTGATATTCAAGTGTTATTCACGCCAGATGAGGAGGTGGGAAGAGGAGTAGATTATCTTGACATGAATAAAATTACGGCTATATATGGTTATACCTTAGATGGCGGACCATTAGGAGATATCGAAGACGAAACTTTTTCAGCCGATGGAATGAAGTTCGTTTTTACGGGTATTAGTGCACATCCAGGATATGCGAAAGGAAAAATGGTAAATGCAATTAAACTCGCCTCGGCATTTGTTTCGCGATTACCGAAGGAAGAATGGTCACCTGAAACCACTTCTGGAAGGGAAGGTTTCGTTCATCCGGTTTCGATTCAGGGAGGTTTGGAAGAAGCTACAGTTCAATTTATTTTACGTGACCATGACACAGAAAAGATGAATTCGTATGCAAATAGATTAATAACTATTGCGGATGAGGTCATGGCAGAATTTCCAGGTGCAGCCTATCGTTTTGAGCGCAGCGAGCAATACCGAAACATGAAGGAAAAACTTGTGGAAGTTCCTTTTGTGACGGAATACGCGGTGCAGGCAATGGAGCGAGCAGGAGTACAACCTCGACGCGCAATTATCCGAGGAGGAACAGACGGCTCCCGTTTATCGTTTATGGGCGTACCTTGTCCTAATCTTTTTACCGGTGAAATGGCCATACACTCAAAACATGAATATGTGAGTGTTCAAGACATGGAGAAGGCAGTTGCGACACTTAGGGAGTTAGCGCAAATTTGGGAAAAGCACGAAGCTTAATTTAAATGTCAATTTTTTCGAAAAAAAACCCTTTTCCGCATTTGTAATTACTATACAAGATAACTCTGTGTTAGTTGCGCAGGATTTCAAATCCTGCGCAACTAACACAACTTACAACAAATGAACTTTACTAAGCACGGTCTTTCCTCCTAAATAATCGATAGCAAATGAATATGGCCAATCCTCCATTTTATTGGTATAACCGGCTTTAACCGGGTTCTTGGGTCGACAACCCAAGATTGTATTTTACAGACAGAATTCAACCTGATTAACAACGAAAATTAAGTTTATTCGTTCAAACAAAACTAATTTTACCCTGACTTTGTTACAAATTATATGATTAATTGCCCTGACTTTGTCACAAGAAATTCGATTAATTACCCTTACTTTGTGTTTTATTTTGAATTTTAATTAGTAATTTTAATCAAGATAAAAGTTATAAATGAATCGTAACGCAATACTAGACTTAATTGCCTGGAAAAAAGATAAAAACCGTAAACCTCTTATTTTAAGAGGAGCAAGGCAAGTTGGTAAAACTACGTTAGTGAATCAGTTTTCTAAAGAGTATAAGCAGTACATTTATTTGAATCTCGAAAGACCAGAGCACATTCATTTTTTTGATTAATGTCAAGGAAATAGTAGAATCTCTTTTTCTGAAATTTGAGTTACAGCCTGATTATACAAACACACTTCTTTTTATAGATGAGATTCAAGAAAGTCCGAAAGCTATCGCTTTACTTCGTTATTTTTATGAAGATTTACCAGAGCTGCATGTAATCTCTGCAGGATCTTTATTAGAATTTTCCTTACAACATGTTAAGAGCTTCCCCGTTGGTCGAGTGAGTTTCATGTATCTTTTTCCACTAAATTTTGAAGAATTTATAGAAGCATTGGACAAAAAAATCGCTCTCAAGACATTTAATCAAATCCCTATTTCCGAAATTGCCCAAGATACCCTATTTGATCTTTTTCATTTATATGCACTGGTTGGGGGAATGCCAGAGGTCGTTAAAATGTATATTCAAACAACTAGTTTTGTTGGCTTAAAAGAAATTTATTCGAGTATATGGGAAACGTATAAAAGTGATGTGAGAAAATATGCCAAATCTTCAACCGAAGAAAAAGTGATTACACATCTTATATGTTCTGCATACAATTTTTTAGACCAGCGTGTTAGTTTTCAAAATTTTGGAAACTCCAATTATAAATCACGAGAAGTTGGAGAAGCATTTAGAAGTTTAGATGATGCTAAGGTGATACAATTAATTTATCCAACTACTTCAGTTGATTTTCCAATTATTCCAGATTTTCGTAAAAAACCGAGACTACAATTTTTAGATATAGGATTGGTAAATCATGGATTAAATATTCAGTATGAATTGATCGGAATGAAAGATTTGAGCAATGCGTATAAAGGCGCACTTATTCCTCAACTCGTGACACAAGAACTTCTCTCTACGAATAAATTCAGCTATCACAAGCCTAACTTTTGGGTGAGAGAAAAAAAACAGTCTTCTGCAGAAGTTGATTTGGTTATTCCGTTTCGTGGTCTTATGATTCCCGTAGAAATAAAATCAGGACCGATTGGGAAATTACGATCATTACATCAATTTATGGATGCTTGCCCTCACCACTATGCAGTACGTATGTATGCTGGAAAACTTGAAATTCATACAGCAACCACAACGAATGGTAAAGAATTCAAATTACTTAATTTACCCTATTTTTTGGGCCTAAAACTGAATGAGTATATTGAATGGTTTTTGGAATGTTAGTTCAAGAAAAAACCTCCCGACAAGCGATATTGAAGGGAGGTAGATTTAGTTATTTATTTCTACTACTGCTTGATAAATTTCAAGGTCTGATTCGACTCAGGTAAACTGAAATAATAGGATCCTGCAGCAAAGGATGAAACTTGAATCGTGGTTTTACTACCTAGCAGCGTACCAGTTGACAACACCCTGCCGCTAACATCATGAATATCAAAAGTTTTTCCATTTAAGTCTTCACTAGTTTCTATAGTAACAAATGCGTCTGATGTTGGATTTGGGTAGAGAATGATACTACTTTGGAGAACCTCAAAAAGAGAAGAACTTGAACACTCAATTACAGAAATGCTTTGTGAAGCATTTGCACTACAACCATTTGAATTAGTGTAAGAATAAGTTATCTGGTAGGACCCAATACCAATGGAGGTATTAAATGTATTGTTACTTACCGAAGTTCCGGAATATGTTCCTCCAGCTGGACTTCCACCTGTTAAATTTACAATTCCCGTTGTATCACAAACTGAAGTGAAGCTTGAAAGCGTAACTGTAGGAAGTGGATTTACTAAAACTTGCACTGTATCACTCTTTAAACAGCCAAATGCATTCGTTCCTTCAACGATATAAGACCCAGAAATAGATGGCGTAAAAGGAACTGCATTTGATACATTATTATTCCAAATGTATGAACTTGCACCACTACCACTTAGAGTAACAGATTGTCCTTCGCAAATTGTTACGTTATCACCTCCAGAAGTCTCAGGTAATGGGTTTATATTAAGCACTAATGTGTCACTTTTGCTACATCCATATATACTTGTTCCTTCAACAATATAGGTTCCAGAATTACTTGGAATAAAAGGAGATCCATTTACTACATTATTATTCCAAATAAAAGAATTAGCTCCAGTTGCATTTAACGTAACTGTTTCACCTTCACAAATTGATAAATCATTACCCGCTGAAGTAATGGGCTCATTTATAGTAATTACAATTGTATCTTGGTCAAAGCAATTGGAATAAAAGCCGAATTGATTATTTAGGGTAACTCCATATTGTGTAACTCCATTATACTGAACGTTTGTTTGAGGCCCATAAGAATTATTACCAATTAATGAATTTGGTGCTTGCCAATTTAAAGTTGAATCAATTGTTCCTGTATTAAAGTGAGACCAAAATGAATACCAATTATAAAATCTATTACCGTATATACCATTTGGTGTTATTTCTGAATTTAATGCTAATACCTCATTTTTACAAATTATTTGTTCAAGTGCAGTAATCTGTGTGCCCAAATTATAGCTTACTATTGGAGCAACAAGTGGTTCGAAATTTGCCGGTTGCACTGTATATTCTGAAAAACTTGGTATCGCTATCCATTGACCACTACTTGAAGGGTAATAATCCGATTTAAACCGACAAAAAAGTTCATCATGACTACTAACGTTGACATCATTTACATATAAGTCTATTATTCCATCAGTCGTAATTGGCTTAACAACAACACAATAATTACCTGAAACATTCAAGGGGACTGGGAAATTAATATTATAGTAATTAAAATCTACATTATCTGTTATAGTTATTGTCGCAGAACCTATCAAGGTACTCGGTTCGAATGATTGGGATGCTGAATAAATTGATGCCTGAACCACCACACTAACAGGCAGAGAATTTGAACTTCTTCTTGCCAATATTTCTACTCCATGGATTGAATTACTGAAAGATGACAAAAATGCCATTGAAATTTCTTCATTGTCAGCTCTCCACAACTCCTGATAGTAGTATGTTGGGTTCAATGAAAGCGTTTGTTCCTTTGCCTCCGCATAGCGAAGGGTATCTTGACAGTTTAAATTTTTTAAAACAGGCTTCTTTTTATTCTTTAAAAAGGAATTTTGAGATTTTAATATAATACCACCGTCAATTTTATTCAGTCTAAATTGAGCACTTATCGAAAAGGTAAACAAACTAAATCCGCAAATGAGTAATGCTTTTT
>CAZLHR010000049.1:257-15035 GCA_964559685.1 uncultured Lishizhenia sp. | reverse complement strand
ACCGCAGTTCTTCCTTTGCGAACTAACTGTTGAATAGTTGGCATAAAATACTCTTGTTTTTTAATAAATAAATACTACCTCAAACGCACTTTGAGGGGTGCAAAGATACTACATTTATTTTATTTAACAAGTTCTAATTTAAAAAAGATGATTTTTTTTTAATAGACAGAGTTAATTAATTGATTTTCTTCTTGTAAAACAAAAAAAGCCTCAAATGAGGCTTTACGATTAATAGTAAATACTATTATTAATTTCTATATAAAACAGATTTCACTGCTGCAACCACTCTATCTACATTAGGTAGTGCCGCATCAATTAATGTCGGGGAAAACGCAAATGGAGTATCAGTTTGCATAACGCGCATCACTGGTGCATCAAGATAATCAAATGCATATCGTTGCAAATGATAGGAAATTTCAGAAGCAATAGACGCAAGTGGCCATGATTCTTCGAGTACCACACAACGATTTGTTTTTTTAATGGATTCCACAACAGTTTGATAATCTATTGGGCGTATTGTTCTCAAATCAATTATTTCCAAGTGAATATTTTCTTTTGCCAAAACTTCGGCCGCTTCATAGGCTACTTTTATAATTTTTCCGAAAGTCACAAGTGTTACATCACTACCTTTTCTTTTCATGTCTGCAACACCAATTGGAATGATATACTCCCCTTCAGGAACTTCACCCTTGTCACCGTACATTTTTTCTGATTCAAGAAAAACAACCGGGTCGTTATCGCGTATAGCAGCTTTGAGTAATCCTTTGGCATCTGCGGGATTTGAAGGCGTAATGACTTTCAAGCCTGGAACATGCGCGTAAAACGCCTCAAAACTTTGTGAATGGGTTGCAGCAAGTTGACCTGCTTGCCCATTACCTCCTCGAAAAACAATTGGGCAATGGTATTGTCCACCAGACATTTGTAACATTTTAGCTGCCGAATTAATAATTTGGTCAGCCGCAAGTATAGCAAAGTTCCACGTCATGAATTCAACAATTGGACGCAATCCATTCATCGAAGCTCCCACTGCGATTCCTGCAAAACCTAACTCGGCAATTGGAGTATCGATTACTCGTTTCGGACCAAATTCATCAAGCATTCCTTGAGAAACTTTATATGCACCGTTATATTCAGCAACTTCTTCTCCCATCAAAAAAACGGAAGGATCTCTTCTCATCTCCTCTGACATTGCTTCGCGCAACGCTTCTCTAAATTGAATTACTTTCATTCTATTTCTAATTGAATCAACAAATTTACAACAACACGGATAAAACTAAAAATGTTTAAGCCACTTTAAGTTTTGATAACTTTGATTTTTTAAAAGCACTTTTTACATAGGCTAGAGTAACAGATAGTTCTTTTTCTTTGTTACTAGGAGCATGGTACATAGCATCTAACAATATGGCCTCACAAATAGATCTTAAACCACGGGCACCTAATTTATACTCTACGGCTTTTTGAACAATAAAATCCAATGAATCTTTATCAAATTTCAACTGGATTCCGTCTATTTCAAACAACCTAGTGTATTGCTTTACAATAGCATTTTTAGGTTCTGTGAGGATTCTCTTTAAGGCTTTTTCGTCAAGAGGTTCCAAATATGTTAATACCGGAAAGCGACCTATAAGCTCTGGTATCAAACCAAAAGATCGAATATCTGTTGGAGTGATGTGTTTCAGTAGGTTGTCATCTTGGATCGATTCTTCCTCTGCATTACTAAAACCGATAGCTTGCCTATTCACACGACTACTAATTATTCTTTCTATTCCATCAAAAGCCCCACCACAAATGAATAAGATGTTTCGCGTATCTAGTTGAATCATTTTTTGTTCTGGGTGTTTTCTTCCTCCCTGTGGTGGCACATTCACGATGGCTCCTTCTAATAGTTTTAACAATGCTTGTTGAACACCTTCTCCGGAAACATCACGCGTAATCGATGGATTATCACTTTTACGCGCAATTTTGTCTATTTCGTCAATAAAAACAATTCCCCTTTGTGCGTTTTCAACATTGTAATCGGATGCTTGTAATAGTCGCGACAAAATACTTTCGACATCTTCACCAACATAACCCGCTTCTGTTAATACCGTGGCATCCGCAATACAGAATGGGACTTCTAACAGTTTAGCAATTGTTTTAGCCAAAAGGGTTTTTCCCGTCCCAGTTCTTCCAACCAAAATTACATTAGACTTTTCAATTTCGATGTCATCTATTTGTTCTTGATTCAGTCGCTTGTAATGATTATATACCGCAACCGAAAGAACTTTTTTTGCATCTTCCTGACCAATTACAAATTCATCGAGCTTCGCTTTAATTTTTGCAGGTATAGGTAATGCTATTTTAGAGGAGGAAGTGTTTTTATGAACCGGCTGTTCATGTCGCTTTTCTTCTAAAATAATTTTACCAGCTTGTTCTACGCAATTGTCACAAATATGTCCAGAAACGCCAGCAATCAACATACCAACTGATTGACGATCAGAACCACAAAAAGAACAAACTGCCTCTTTTTTTGACACTTTATTTCGGATTTCTAATCAATACCTCATCAACCATTCCATATGATTTTGCTTCCTCTGAGGTCATCCAATAATCTCTATCTGAATCAGCCCACACTTTTTCATAGTCCTGCTTAGAATGAATAGCTATGATATCATAAAGTTCTTTTTTCAACTTTTGGATTTCTCTTGCAGTGATCTCGATATCCGAAGCTTGCCCTTGTGCCCCACCCAGTGGTTGGTGAATCATAACCCGAGAATGCTTCAAAGCACTTCTTTTTCCATCCGCTCCTGCACACAGAAGTACAGCACCCATTGAAGCTGCCATTCCTGTACAAATTGTTGCAACATCGGGACGAATATACTGCATGGTGTCATAAATCCCCAAGCCAGCATAAACAGAACCTCCAGGAGAATTTAGGTAAATTTGAATATCTTTTTTTGCATCAACAGACTCCAAAAAGAGCAATTGAGCATTGATGATATTAGCAACTTGATCGTTTATTCCTGTTCCTAAAAATATAATTCGATCCATCATTAATCTTGAAAACACATCCATTTGCGTCATGTTCAAAGGACGCTCTTCTATGATGTATGGTGTTAATGACGATTCAATAAAATGGTCGACAAACATGCTGTTTATCCCCATATGTTTTGTTGCATATTTTCTAAATTCTTTTCCGTCCATAGTATATTGTAATTAAGTGCCTAAAATTAGATATTCTAAATGAATCTAGGGATTTTTTTTAACTAATTTTAGAGTCGGTATCATGCGATTAACAGAAATCCTAGGAAAAAAAATACTTCTTTCTCCATTGAATTGGGGAATGGGGCATGTATCAAGATGTATTGCTCTGATTGAAAAACTGAAGTATAACAATGTCATAATTGTGGCGTGTAACACGCAGCAACGCGAAATTTTGGAACAATACCACAGTGAAATAGAATTTGTCGAGTTATCAGGATACCCCTTTCAATTTAACGAACGACAGAGTTTCGTGTATAGCCTTCTAAAGAATTACAATCATCTGGTTAATCATATGAAATATGAGCAAGATCAGTGTGAAATAATTTGTAAGAAGAAGTTAATTGACTTAGTAATTTCAGATCATCGTTACGGATTTTATAGCATGAAAACACCTTCTGTTTTTTTAACACATCAAGTAAATTTACCCTTACCATGGTATTTGCAATTTATTAATACTTATCACTTAATACTCGTAAGAAAATTTGATGAGATTTGGGTTGTAGATGACCCCATATTAAATTTAGCAGGAAAACTTAGTTCCCATAATAAAACATTGAATTGTTACAACATTGGCTTACTTTCTAGATTTGAGAATCAAAATCCTTCAGAAATTAAGAACGGCCATTATTTAATTCTTAGCGGCCCAAGTGCCTACTGGGAATACCTCATCAATACTATCAGTTTAGACTCTTTTGATGGAATTATAGGTCCAAATGACGGGGTTAAATTGGCAGAAAATCTTAAAATCCCCCTGCATCTTAGTTCGAATTGGAAAGAATTAGACCATTTGTTGCTCCATTGCACTAAGCTATCTGGATACATTGGCTACACTACTCTGATGGATTCATATTTTCTAAAATGCGATACCAACTTAATAGCCTGTCCGGGTCAATTGGAACAGAAATATCTTGAGAAGATACATAACAAAAAAGGCTACTCATGAGTAGCCTTGAATAAACAGCGAATGATTTATTAATTTACAGCACCTGTAAATGTTCCGTCCTTCATAAATTTAATAAACTCTCTATCTTTTGATGCTTTTTCTTTCAAACTAGGATTTGATCCGAATGCATTTTTCAAATGATTGACCACTGCATCCACTGACTCGCCAGAGCGAGCAGCAATTAAAGCTGACAAATAATGTGTCATTGCGTCCGGAGTTAATTGCTTCAAAGTCGACTTAGCCGCATCTAACTTACCAGTTAATACTTCAGCTAATGCCTTATTGAATGAATTTCCGGTAAAACCATTCAATGAAGCTGAATAATTTCCATCAAGAACATCTAGAATTGCTGTATTATAAGCAATTGAAACGGTATTTATAACAGAACTACCTTTCTTCGCTTGCGACATTAATTTTCTCGCTTCTGCTCTATTTCCTTTTGACATTGCTATTGCAGCCAAATTGTTGTTAGTTACGTCATTCGATTTAATTGACGCAGCTTTTTGAAATGAAGCAGCAGCTTCATTCATTTTTCCATTTAAGTACAATGCAACACCATGGTTGTTCTGTACTCTTTCGTCATTTGAATAGGTTCGAACTCCGGAAGCATATAATGAAACCTTATCGTTTACGTTAGTAAGTAACTTCTCAGCAGTAAACAACAACTCTTCCACAGTAAGGGACGAAGGATTCGAGGCAGCTGCAGATTTTAATTCATCATCCGTTAAACCTTGTTCGGTATAATTAACTATGATTGACGATCTGCGTATTGCAGGAAAAACATCTTTCTCTAATGCAACATATGACTTTCCAAGGTTAACCATCTCTCTCTCGCGCGCCGCAGGATCTGAATTCATGTTAATAATTCGTTTAAACAATTCTTTATCTGAATCTGTGATAGACTTCGTTAGCGCTAACTGAGCTGCAAATCCTTCGAAATCCTCTCCGAATTTTGCAGTGCTGTATTTTGAAGCATCAGCTAAAACTGTAATTTTCGCTTTCTTGAAAACTTCCATTATGGCTTTCTTACCAGCCTCTGCACGTTCCATTGATAATCCATCATTCTTGGCTTCTTCACCATCAGGTGAAGCATAACCTTTAATTTCTACAGATTTAATTGTTATTTTAGGATTACTTAGATTCTTTTTAACCCAATTAACCATTTCAACAACATCCTTGTCTTTCATTTCGTTTGGACGAATTGCCGATTTACCTCTTTCAAAATTAATTTTTGCTTCAACTGACTTTTCGTTTGATCTCTTCAAATTATCCGCAATTGTCAATGTTTTAAAAGACTTATTAACTAACAACTGAGTAATAATCGTAGCATCTGCAATTTTAGTGTCTGGAATGGCTTCTTTTGATTTCTCTTTTTTACCTTTAAAAACTTTACTTGTTAAAACCAAATCTGCGGCTTCCATTTCTGGTGTGTAGGCAACAGACATATCGAAAGTTGCGACTCCTCCGGGTTTAAATGAAATCGTTGTTCCGTTACCAGTTACTTTTTCCCCTTGCACTACCCAGGTTCCTAAAGAAGTTGAACCTAACTTTGGAGTTATTTCAGCTCTTACTTTCTTCATTAATCCTTTTTCCGGAACATTTACGCTTACAGAAAACTTAACACTGTCACCTTTCAATTCAAGTGGATTAGGATTCACGGTGTAAGTGAAATCTTTAACTAAATCGCAAGAAGCAGACATTAAAACTATCGAAACGCCACCTAAAAAACCAACTAATTTATTCATATACTATTTTTTAACGCGACAAAGTTAATAGCATAATTCTTACATTTTTAATAAACTTTATTTTTTTTGAGTTTTTTTTTAACATTACTTTATCAATTGCTGTGTTCGTAAAAATGTTAAAGGATCTTGAATATCAGCAAGTTCAATTAATGGCATAAGTACAAAGTCCCTTTTGACGTAGTGTTTGTGTGGGATATCTATCTTTTTACCCGAGAATTTAAACTCTGTTAGAATTATATCGATATCAATAATTCTATCCTCGTATCCAACTTTGGTATATTCACGCCCCATTTTTTTTTCAATATTTTTTATTGCTTTAAGCAACTTCATTGGAGTTAAATGGCATTGAATTTCAAGGCAACAATTTAGAAAAACGTTAGTAGAATAAAAACCCTCAGGTCTTGACGTGTGAAAAGAAGAGATTTTTGTAATCAAGCCAACATCTTTTTTTAGATGTAAAATTGCCTGATTAAGATTATCTGACTTGTTACCGAGATTAGAACCTAATCCCAAGATGTAATTCATTTTCTCCAGTTTAAACGATCAATGAATACCTCCAAATCTTTTCTTAAGTATGCCCGAATTCTCGATTTTGTATCCCCATCAGATGGCATACCTTCTTTCTGCAAAGCTTGAAAATCGATTAAAACTTGACCCCATAAAAAATGCCCGACAGAATCAGTTGCATAGAATTGAAAACTTGTCGCCATGTCGCCTTCAAACTCATATAACATCCCGAATATTCTATTTTCTTTCTTGAGAATTGGTTTTTTATCTATACTCTCCGATTTAAATTTATGAGATTCTACATTTGAGACCACCAATTTTATAAGGTTACCTAAGGAATCATTTGAAGTAATATTTTTATAATGCAACATTAGGTCACCGTGCATAAAAGACATGGAAACTTCTTCCACGATATCAAACGGTTCAAATTGACTAATTTTTTTCACTTCATTTCTAGATAAAAGTAGATTAAATTTGCTTTTTTTAACTCCGGAAAACTCAACTTCCTCTTCGCCAAGATCAATTTCAACTAAAACTTTTTCTCCTTTTACAATCTCAAGAACCCTTCCTGCGATAGGAATTCCCAATGAAATTATTTTTTTGCCTATTTCATCAGCTTTTCCTTTTAAAACATTTTGCATAACGGCTACCACATCACCCACTTCAATAGATTTCTCCCTATTAAATTGACAATTAACTTGGTAATGCTTAGAAAGCTGACTAGAATATCCAGCCTCTGAACTCCAATCCGAATATTCTTGGTTAGGAAAGTCTAGTCTTAGTTTGGAGGGCGGTTTAATGGAAATGTCTTGTTTGCAAGAGATTAGGAAAACTAAAAGTGAAAAAAATAAAGTATGACAAAGTATGCGTGTTCTATTCATTTCCTCTTACCACTTTAATTGTTTTTACCCTTCTTTTATCTGAGGACTCAACAATAAATTTAAAAATATCTAATTTCACAAACTCATTGTTTTTCATAATTCTACCTGCTTTTTCTGTCAATAAGCCACCTAAAGTTTCAGCTTCTCCTCGATCCTGGTCAAATGTATCATGTCCAATTTCTAGAACTTTACAAAAATCATTGATAGACGTTCTTCCTTCAAAAACAAAAGTGTCTTCGTCTAATTTTGTAAATATCACCTCATTTTCATCAAATTCATCTGTTATATCTCCTACAATCTCCTCCAGTACATCCTCCAAAGTTACAATCCCTGAAGCACCACCGTATTCATCCACAACAATTGCCATATGCATTTTCATTTTGCGAAAATCCTGCAACAAATCGTTAATTTTTTTATTTTCAGGAACAAAAAATGGTTTTCTCACCACACTTTGCCATTCAAAATTAGGATCATCGGTGTGTGCTAACAAATCTTTGATATATAAAATTCCTATTACGTTATCTGGCTGATTTTCAAAAACAGGCATTCGAGAATAACCCGCTTCTAAAATAAATTCCAAAACTTCTTTCAATGACATTTCTTTGTCCACAGCTTCCACCTCCACACGCGGCGTCATTATTTCAGAAGATTCCGTTTTTCCAAACTTTACTATTCCTTCTAAAATCTTGTGATCATCTTCTGATGTTCCATCTTCTTTGGTTAAAGCTAATGCTTGCTCTAAATCATCACTGTTCACTTTTTCATTACGTTTACCTAATTTCTGAATAAAGAAAGAAGAATTAACCAATGCCATTTTTAACCAAGATAGAGGAGGAGTTTTTAATAATAAAGTTAGGAGGGGCGCCATAATTAAAACCACTTTCTTTGAATTTGAATTGGCAAAAATCTTTGGTGCAACTTCACCAAAAATTAAAATTAAAAGTGTAATCCCAACCACTTCTGTTAAAAACCGAACGATTGGCGTTGTGTTCTCTAATGGTAGAACATCGTCAAGCACTATTGTTGAAAGAATGACAACACCAACATTAACAAAATTATTGGTTACCAAGATAATGGCGAGTAAATCTTTCGGCTTAGCTAGTAAGGAAAGTACCAATTTAGATTTATATGAATTCTCTTTTTTAAATTCGTCAGTCTCTGAGGGCTTCAAACTAAAAAATGCTGATTCAGATCCAGACATTAATGCTGAAACTATCAGCAATAAAAGAATAACAATTAAATAAATAATGGTTGTTGATTCAAGAGAAGCGTATGCAGGAGAAATATTTAGGTAACTGGAAGGTTCGGTTGTCGTCATAAATTAAAATGGTGCAGCATCATCTGAACTATCACTCAAATCAGTTAAAGGAGAAAGAGGGTTAGGTCTATTTTCTTGTGAATAAGGAGGTTGGGTATTCCTGTCATTCCCTTCCAGTCGACTAAGGATGGTTATGTCGTCTCCAACAACTTCTGTTGCATATCGTGTATTTCCTTCTTTATCTTGCCATGAACGTTTTTTCAACTTGCCTTCCACATATATCTTCGATCCTTTTCTAATATATTTTTCGGCTATTTCGGCTAATCCTCTCCACAAAACGATATCATGCCAATCAGTTATTTCTTTTTTTTCTCCTGTATTTTTATCGGTGTAAACTTCCGATGTCGCGAGCGGGAAGGAAGCAATCATGGCGCCATTTTCTAATCTTCTAATTTCAGGATCCTTGCCCAAATTGCCAATTAAAATCACCTTGTTTACGCTACCATTCATAATACAAAGATATAAATTAATCTATGCTACTATTTTTTCTTAAACGTCTTTTTGCTTTTTCCAGTTGATTTCTGATTTTCAGAAATTTCTAAACACTCCTCTAAAGTGAGTTCCTCTGCTGATTTATCTTTAGGCAATTTAAAATTATCCTTACCTATCTTCAAATAAGCACCGTATTTTCCATATAGCAACTGAACATCTTCTCTTTCTGAGAATACTTTAATCACTTTGCTTGCATCTGCTTGTGCTTTTTCAGCGATTAAGATTAATGCTCTGTCCAAATCAATGGTCATAACGTCTTCGTCTTTAGGAATAGAAACGAAGGTCTTTCCTAATTGAACATAGGGCCCAAATTTTCCAGCATTTGCTCGAACTTCTACCCCATCTTTTTCTCCAAGAATACGCGGTAATTTGAATAATTCCAATGCTTCCTCCAAGGTAATCGTATGAATTGCTTTATTTTTTGGTAGGGATGCAAATTCAGCCTTAAGTCCATCTTCTTTTTCATCGCCAATTTGAATCATAGGTCCAAAACGTCCAATTCGAGCAATTATTTTTCTACCACTTTTAGGATGCTCCCCAAGTAAGCGCTCTCCTGTAGCACGTTCAGAAGTCTCTAACGTGTTTTCTACATTCACATGAAATGGAACATAAAATTGATCTATCATTGATGTCCAACCTATTTTTCCAGAGGCTATTTCGTCAAACTCAGCTTCCACTTTAGCGGTAAACTGATAATCCATAATGCTCTCAAAATGTTGTGTAAGAAAATCTGTAACCACGATGCCAATATCAGTAGGCGAAAGTTTATTTCGTTCTTTTCCTGTAGTTTCTTGTTTTTCTAATTCGGAAATTTGATTTCCTGAAAGTTCAAGGAATGCATACTTTCGAATTTCGCCCTCACGTTCATTTTTTTCTACATACCCCCTTTTCTGAATTGTTGAAATTGTTGGTGCGTATGTCGAAGGTCTTCCAATACCTAATTCTTCTAATTTTTTAACTAAAGAGGCTTCAACAAATCGAGAAGGCGGTCGAGTAAATCGCTCAACCCCAGTTATTTTATCTCTCATCAGAGTTTCACCAATTTGTACTTTCGGGAGTAAATTGTCTTCCTCCTCTTCATCTGAATCTTCTAGTACAGATTCCAAATAGACTTTGAGAAAACCATCAAATTGAACAACCTCTCCTTTTGCAGTAAAGTACTGACTTGCATCAGATAATCCTGCAATTTTTATAGTTGTTCGTTCAAGTTGAGCAGGTGACATTTGACTTGCAATTGCTCTTTTCCAAATCAATTCATACAAGCGCTGTTCGTCGCGATCAGCTGCGATGGTTTGTTGGTTAAAATCAGTTGGTCGAATTGCTTCGTGTGCCTCCTGCGCACCAGCAGATTTGGTGGTATATTTAGTAGGTTTAGAATATGAAATTCCGTAAAAAGTTTCTATACTTTGACGCGCAGAATTCATGGCAGTTTCCGAAAGATTTACAGAATCGGTTCTCATGTAAGTGATTTTTCCTGATTCATACAATCGTTGCGCAACACTCATAGTTTTCGTTACAGAGAATCCTAACTTTAAACTCGCCTCCTGCTGAAGTGTTGATGTAGTAAAAGGAGCCGAAGGATAACGTGTAGCAGGTTTTTGTTGTACATCTTCAATCGCAAAAGTGGCATCGACACACGTGGAGAGCAAAGAAAGTACTTCTTCTTTATTCTGAAGATTTGAATTCAATTCTGCTTTGAGTAACCCATTGGCACATTTAAAAGTTCCATTGATACGAAAAAAACCTGAAGAAATAAATTGTTCTATTTCTCGCTCTCTTTCAACTATAAGTCGTACAGCAACAGATTGCACTCTACCTGCGGATAAACTTGGTCTCACCTTTCTCCATAAAATAGGCGATAATTCGAACCCAACTATTCTATCCAAAACACGTCTAGCCTGCTGAGCATCTACTAATTCCTTATTTATTTCTCTTGGCTTTTCTATGGCTTTTAATATGGCGCTTTTTGTGATTTCATTGAAGGTAATTCGCTTGGTTTCTTTCTTTTCTAATTCCAAGGTTTCATATAAATGCCAAGAAATTGCTTCTCCCTCACGGTCTTCATCCGTCGCTAACCATACTGTTTCGGCATCTTTTGCTAATTTTTTTAATTCCGAAACCAATTGTTTCTTGTCTGCTGAAACTTCATATGCCGGGGCGTATGAATTACCCAAATCTATGGATAGACCTTTTTTTGCTAAATCTCGAACATGTCCAAAACTTGACTTCACCACAAAATCTTTTCCCAAATACCCCTCAATCGTTTTCGCTTTCGCAGGTGACTCCACAATCACAAGATTTTTTGCCATTTTCGTTATTTTTTAGAACAAATGTATTGTTAATTGAATGGAAAAAACAAATACTTTTTTTAGTTTTTTACCAAGCTTATCCTATTAACCTATGGTTAAGAACTTTAATTTGACTTAATTTACTAAACATCAAAAAAAATTAACCATGTCATTTTGTCAGCCATTCGTAAATATTTACTTTTGTATTTAAATTTTACAAAATAGGTGGAAAACAAAGTTATAGACGAAAGTAGACAGGGTGAAGCAATCGCATTAGGAGATATCAAATCAGAAGGTAAAAAACTTTATCTTGAAAGTTATGGTTGTCAAATGAATTTCTCAGATAGTGAAGTGGTGGCATCCATTTTAACTAACGAAGGTTTTTCCACAACTCGAAACATCGACGAAGCTGATGTTATTCTTTTAAATACATGTTCCATTCGTGAAAATGCTGAAACGAGGGTTCGTAACCGATTAACAGACTTTAAAAAAAAGAAAGAAGATCATCCGGAGCTCGTAGTCGGAATTCTCGGATGTATGGCAGAGCGCTTAAAGAAGTCGTTGTTGGAAGAAGAAAAACTCGTAGATTTAGTTGCTGGGCCAGATGCTTACCGCGATTTACCTAATCTGATTGAAGAGGTCGGAACTGGTCAAAAAGCGGTTAATGTGCTACTTTCAAGGGACGAAACCTATGCTGACATTTCACCTGTTAGACTAGATCAAGGCGGAATAAGCGCTTTTGTAACGATCATGCGTGGATGCGACAACATGTGTTCTTTTTGCGTAGTACCGTTTACAAGAGGAAGAGAACGATCAAGAGATCCAGAAACTATCGTGGAGGAATGCAGAGATTTGTTCGAAAAAGGATATCGTGAAGTAACTTTATTAGGTCAAAATGTTGATTCCTATAGATGGAACATTACCTCAAAAGGTGAAATTAAAGATACATCACTTCCTACCACCAATTTTGCACAGTTAATGGAAAAAGTGGCATTGGTTTCTCCTCTACTTCGCGTTCGTTTTAGCACATCGCATCCCAAGGATATGACGGATGAAGTTTTGGAAATTATGTCAAAATATGAAAATATCTGTCCTTACATTCACCTTCCTGTTCAATCCGGAAACACTGATGTTTTGTACCGAATGAACCGAGGCTACAGCAGAGAATGGTATTTGGAACGAATTGAAGCAATTAAAAGATTCATTCCCGATTGTGCAATTTCAACAGATATAATAACTGGTTTCTGCGGAGAAACTGACGAAGAACATCAAGATACGTTAACACTTATGCAAAGTGTTCAATACGATTTTGCCTACATGTTCAAGTATTCGGAAAGACCTAAAACTCTAGCCGAACGAAGATTTCAAGATGATGTGCCTGAAGCAATCAAAGGTAAAAGATTGAACGAAATTATAGAAAAACAACTCTCACATTCGTTGACATCACATCAGAAACAAGTTGGAACGCTTCAAAAAGTTTTGGTAGAAGGCCCATCTAAGCGTTCTGAAGATTTCTTTTGTGGGAGAAACGGACGGAATTCCATGGTTGTTTTCCCGAAAGAAAATGCAATTAAAGGAAACTATGTTTTGGTCAGGATTGAAGAATGTACCTCAGCCACTTTATTGGGCAAAATTGAACAATACGTATAAAAAATGAATGTTCTGCAAGTTAAACAGCGTTTCGGAATAATTGGAAATTCTCCACTTCTAAATCGTGGACTTGAGGTGGCAATACAAGTTGCTCCAACTGACATATCTGTATTAGTTACGGGAGAAAGTGGAACTGGAAAGGAAATAATTCCTCAAGTGATACACCACCTTAGCGCCAGAAAACATAAGGAATATATAGCAGTAAATTGCGGGGCAATACCTGAGGGGACTATTGATTCAGAGTTATTTGGACACGAAAAAGGATCGTTTACCGGTGCAAGCGGAAGCAGACAAGGATACTTTGAAGTTGCAAATGGCGGCACCATTTTTTTAGATGAAGTTGCTGAACTTCCCATGCAAACACAAGTTCGTTTACTGAGAGTTTTAGAAACTGGGGAGTTCATTCGCGTGGGATCCTCCAAGGTTATTAAAACAAATGTTAGAGTAGTTGCCGCAACAAATGAAAATATGCACCAAGCAATCGCCTCAGGTAAATTTCGAGAGGATTTATATTACCGATTAAACACTGTGCCGATTCAACTTCCTGCGTTGAGAAACAGACAAGAAGACATTCACCTTTTATTCAGAAAGTTTGCTCACGACTTTGCCGATAAATACAGAATGCCTGCTGTCAAATTAACCAATGAAGCTGTAGTATTACTCACCCAATATAGCTGGCCAGGAAATATTCGTCAGTTAAAAAATCTCGTTGAGCAATTATCAGTAATTGAAACTTCGCGCGAAATAGACGATTACATGTTGGCATCTTATCTTCCCAAACCAACCGAAAAAGTTCCAATACTACAAAATCATGCAAACGCAGATAATTTTTCAGAAAGGGAATTAATGTATAAGTTTCTTTTTGACATGAAAAAGGATCTAACCGATCTAAAAAAGCTAGTGCTAGAGGTATTAACACAAGGCATGGGAGTGCCGTTAAATGCAGACCAAACTGAGGTGCTGAATAGATTTTACAGTGAGGTGCAAACAAATGGATTAACTTCATTTGAATCAACCAGGGCATTACCAACTTCAAGTGATCACCATATTAATATAACAAAGCCTATTGAAAATTTTGAACACCATGAAGAATTTGAAGAATCCTTGTCCTTGGAGGATCGTGAAAAAGAATTGATCAAAAAGGCTTTAGAAAAACATAGAGGAAAACGTAAATACGCAGCTGCTGAGTTGGGAATTTCCGAGCGAACGCTTTACAGGAAAATAAAAGAGTATAATTTAGGTTTTTTGTAAGATGAAAATTTGGAGCTGCTTTATACTTTTAATTCTACTCTTTAGTTGTAAATCTGTGAGTATTTCATTTAGAGATTCTGGTTCAACTCCAGAAGAATGGAAGTCTTTTTCAATCAAAACTCTTGAATCAAGTGCCCCAAATTGCCCGTTGAGCTACAGTGCTAAACTTACAGAAGATTTAAAAGATGCAATTCAAAATAACACAAGACTTTCCCTGAACACAACTACAGGTGGTGGAGAAGTTTTTATCGAGGGTCTAATTAGCAATTATCAAGTAATGCCTATCGCAATTCAAAACAACAACAGCGCCGCTCAAAACAGATTGACGATTGGTGTTCAATTGAACATAAACATAAGCGTCCCAAAACCAGAAACTATTAATTTTTCTTCAACGCGATTTGCAGATTTTAACGCTTCAACAAATTTAGCATCTGTAGAAAATCAATTACTGGAGGATATT
>CAZLHR010000049.1:0-247 GCA_964559685.1 uncultured Lishizhenia sp. | reverse complement strand
AAGATTTAATTAATAAACTTTTAGGGAATTGGTAAATGATTACTAAACAAGAATTACAAAAATTAATAATTAATTCTTCGGAATTGTATCAGGTCAATCCCGATGATCTAAAGGATGCTGTTGCCTACTTCCCTTTCTCCACTTCGCTAACCCTTTTATATCTTCAATCACTAAATGTAAGAGGAGATTTAAGATTTCAAGAAGAACTTAATCGTCTTGCTATTCGTATTACCGACCGTTCAGTTTT
>CAZLHR010000048.1:6155-15075 GCA_964559685.1 uncultured Lishizhenia sp. | reverse complement strand
ATTTAAATGAATACACTTTAATATGAAATGGAAAAAATTAGGACATATATTTGATCCAACAACATGGAATGATGGAATAAAGTTTTAGCTGCTTCTATAGGCGCATCTTTCGGATGAATTGAACCATCAGTTTTAATATTGAAAATAAGCTTTTCGTAATCTGTTTTTTGTTCTACACGATAATTCTCAATCATGTACTGTACATTGACAATTGGTGTAAAAATTGAATCAATAAAAATTGTACCAAATGAAGCAGAATTTGTTTTATTTTCTTCTGCTGGAACATATCCTCTTCCTTTTATGATTGTCAATTCCATCTCAATTTTTACAGAGGTTTCCATATTGCAAATAACCAAGTCAGGATTTAGGACTTGGAATGCCGATGTATATTTACCAATATCACCGGCTGTGAGCATATTTTGACCACCCACAGACACAACAACAGTTTCAGAGTCAGTTCCTTCTATCTGTCTTTTAAACCGAACTTGCTTTAGGTTCAAAACCATTTCAGTTACATCTTCTACAACACCTTTAATAGTTGAGAATTCGTGGTCTACTCCTTGTAATTTAATCGAAGAAATAGCAAATCCTTCTAACGAAGAAAGCAAGATCCTTCTTAAAGAATTACCTACTGTAATACCATACCCTGGTTCCAACGGACGAAATTCGAATTCACCGTTAAATTCGTCAGAGTGAATCATTATTACTTTATCTGGTTTTTGAAAATCCAATATAGCCATTTTACTTTCTTTTTTTATTATTTAGAATACAATTCGACGATAAGTTGTTCTTTGATATTTTCTGGAATCATGTCTCTAGAAGGCCAATTTAAAAGCTTACCTGAAAGTGAAGATGAATCCCAATCCAACCAATCATATTTTTTATTATTTCCGGTCAATGAAGACTGAATTGCTTCAAGTGATTTAGATTTCTCTCGCACTGAAACAACATCACCAGCGTGTAGGGTGTATGAAGGAATGTTTATTACTTCACCATTGACAACAATATGTTTATGAGAAACCAATTGTCTCGCAGCTCTTCTGCTCGGTGCAATACCTAGTCTGTAAACCGTGTTATCCAATCTTGCTTCACAAAGTTGCAATAAGTTCTCACCAGTAATACCTTTCATTCTCGATGCTTTTTCAAAAATATTTGAAAATTGACGCTCTAAAATACCATAGGTATATTTTGCTTTTTGTTTTTCACCTAATTGGATAGCATATTCAGATTGTTTGCTACCTCTTCTTTTTGCAGGACCGTGCTGTCCTGGTCCGTAATTTTTTCTGTCCAATGCCTTATCAGGGCCAAAAATTGGATCTCGAAAACGACGTGCAATTTTTGATTTAGGACCTCTATATCTTGCCATTTCTATTTTATTTAGTGGGAACCATGAATTAAGGCATTCCTTCGATGGTAATTTCCCTGTTAATTACTATTATACTCTTCGTCTTTTTGGTGGACGACAACCATTGTGAGGCATTGGTGTAACATCGATGATCTCAATTACTTCAATTCCCGAATTATGAATAGCTCTAATAGCAGACTCACGACCTGCTCCAGGACCCTTCACAAAAACTTTTACTCTACGTAGTCCGAAATCATGTGCTTCTTTCGATGCATCCTCTGCAGCTACTTGTGCTGCATAGGGTGTGTTCTTTTTAGAACCTTTGAAGCCCATTTTACCAGCAGATGACCATGAAATCACTTGACCGGCATTGTTTGTCAAGGAGATGATTACGTTGTTGAAACTCGCTTGGATGTGAGCTTCGCCAGCGGCATCTACTTTGACGTTTTTCTTCTTTTTTTGATTCGTTTTTGCCATATTAACACTTATTATTTAGTTACTTTTTTCTTGTTAGCAACTGTTTTTCTTTTTCCTTTTCTAGTTCTAGAATTGTTTTTAGTACGTTGACCTCTTAACGGTAATCCCGCACGATGACGAATACCTCGTTGGCAACCAATGTCCATTAACCTTTTAATATTAAGTTGAATCTCAGAGCGCAATTGACCTTCTGTCTTAACTTCATTAACTGAATTTCTAATAGCAGAAAGCTGATCATCATTCCAATCTTGAACTTTAATATTCTCATCAATTCCATTGTCCTTCAAAATTTTTTTCGAAGTACTTCTTCCAATTCCAAAGATGTAAGTTAAACCAATTACACCTCTCTTGTTTTTTGGTAAATCAATACCTGCAATACGTGCCATACTATTAACCTTGACGTTGTTTTAATTTCGGATTCTTTTTATTAATAACGTAAACACGACCTTTTCGCTTTACGATTTTGCAGTCTGCAGTTCTTTTCTTAACTGACGCTCTTACTTTCATTTTACTTCTTTTTTATTTGTACCTAAATGATATTCTACCTTTTGTTAAATCATATGGAGACATTTCTACTTTCACCCTATCTCCTGGAAGTATTTTTATGTAAAACATTCTCATTTTTCCAGAAATATGTGCAGTAATGACATGCCCGTTTTCTAAACGAACTTTAAACATCGCATTTGGCAATGCTTCCTCAATTACTCCATCTTGCTCTATTGATGACTGTTTTGGCATTTTTAAAATCCTGATAATTCATTATCACCCCTTCTTCCGCGAACTCTCGTTCCTTCCATCAATCCATCCATATGTTTATTCAATGTGTATGTTTCTATTTGTTGTAACGTATCTAAAACCACTCCCACCATTATTAGAATACTTGTTCCTCCAAAAAACATGGCAAATCCATCATTAACTCCTGCCAATTTAGCTATTGCCGGTAATACAGCGATGGCAGCCAAAAATAAAGAACCAGGGAAAGTTATTCTCGAAACTACTGTGTCGATATGCTCTGCTGTTTCTTCTCCTGGTCGAACACCTGGAATAAAACCTCCACTTCTTTTCAAATCATCCGCGATTTTCATTGGATTAATCATGATAGCAGTGTAGAAATAGGTAAAAACAATGATTAATATGCACAACAAAACATTATATGACCATCCGTATACGTTTCCAAGAGTACTTTGTAGAAAACCAACACTTTCACTATCACCAGCAGCTCCGGAATAAATCATTAATGGAATCGTCATTATAGCTTGAGCGAATATTATAGGCATCACTCCGCTTGAATTAACTTTTATTGGTAAATAGTTTCTTGCACCTGAGAGATCTTGACTTCCTCTAGCCCCAACGACTCTTTTTGCTGTATTTAAAGGAATTCTCCTAACTCCTTGAACAATTAAAATGGTTGCTAGAATTATTAACATAAAAGCTACCACCTCTATAACCAAAATCAGTAAGTTTCCTCCCTCTAATGATTTTCCAAATTCTGCAAAGAAAGAACCGGGTAATCTTGAAAGAATTCCAACAGTGATTAAAAGAGAAACACCATTTCCAATTCCTTTTTCCGTGATTCGTTCTCCTAACCAAACTGCAAACATCGAACCTGCAATCAAAACTAAAATAGTTTGTGTCCACCAAAACGTTGATGGCTCCATTGGCATAGCTCCTTTTGATTCTACATATAATTTCAAATAACTAGGAGCCTGCAAAGCACAAATTACAATTGTTAAAATTCTGGTATAATTATTTATCTTCTTTCTACCTGATTCTCCTTCATTTTGCATTTTCTGAACTGCTGGCACAGCCATTCCCAATAACTGCATGATGATTGAAGCACTTATGTAAGGCATGATTCCCAATGCCATGAACGACGCATTAGTAAAACTACCTCCCGAAAACAAAGAAAGAAGAGACTCCAACATGTCTTGTTGACCCGTATCTGTAGTTAATCTTTCGTAGTTAACGCCAGGTAGGATAACGAAGGATCCCAAACGATAAGCTAGAATCAAGAGAAGCGTAAACAGAATACGTTTCCTTAGCTCTTCAACCGCCCAAATATTCTTTAAATTCAGTATTAAACGTTTCATTTATTCAATTTAACATTAAATGGTAGTAAAAGTTCCTCCTGCAGACTCAATTGCTGCACTTGCTGCAGCAGAAAACGCATTCGCAGTAATTGAAACTTTTGAATTTAATTTACCTCTTCCTAGTATTTTAACCAAGTCATTGTTTGAAACAACACCGTTAGCCTTCAACACTTCAAAATCAATTTCAACGTATCCTTTACCCGCTAAAGATTCAATAATGTCAAGATTGACAGCTTTGTATTCAACTCGGTTAATATTTTTGAAACCAAACTTTGGTACACGTCTTTGTAAAGGCATCTGACCTCCTTCAAAACCGATTTTCGTTTTATAACCTGAACGAGATTTAGCACCTTTGTGACCTCTTGTTGAAGTACCACCGAACCCAGAGCCTTGCCCTCTTCCTATTCTTCTTTCTTTCTTTACAGCACCATTAGCAGGTGTCAAATTACTTAAATTCATTTCTAATAATTTTATTCTACTACTTCAATTAGGTGTTTCACCTTTGCAATCATTCCTAAAATTTGAGGAGTTGCTTCTTTCTCAATAGTTTGATTTAACTTTCTAAATCCAAGTGCCTGAATTGTTGCTTTTTGACGAGCTGGACGTTTAATTGCACTTTTAACTTGCTTTATTTTTATTGTGCTCATGATTTGTTATCCGTTAAATACTTTTTTTAACTCTATTCCACGTTGACGAGCTACTGCAACAGCATCACGCATTCTTGACAAAGCGTCAATTGTTGCCTTAACCACATTGTGAGGATTCGATGATCCTTGGCTTTTGGCCAATACATTGTGAATTCCAACGCTTTCGAGAACTGCACGCATTGCACCACCCGCTATAACACCCGTACCTGGGGTTGCTGGTTTCAGTAGAACTTCAGCTCCACCATATTTACCCTTCTGCTGATGTGGTACTGTACCTTTTAAAATGGGTACGCGAATCAAATTCTTTTTTGCATCATCAATTCCTTTTGTGATTGCTTCCGTAACCTCCTTAGCTTTACCCAATCCATGTCCAACAACACCATTTTCATCACCAACTACAACGATTGCGGAAAAGCTAAAAGTACGACCTCCTTTAGTAACTTTCGTTACGCGATTTACAGCTACGAGCTTATCTTTTAACTCGATATCTGCCGATTTTACTCTATTTACTGTTTGAGCTGTCATTCTTTATTAAAATTTAAGTCCTCCTTCGCGTGCAGCATCAGCTAGTGATTTTACACGACCATGATATAAGTAACCATTTCTATCAAACACGACGCTAGTAATGCCAGCTTTTTGAGCTTTCTCAGCGATCATTTTCCCTACTACGGATGCTTGATTTATTTTGTTGCCATCTTGGGCAGCTTTTTCTTTTAAAGAACCAGCGGAAACGATTGTTTTACCCGATAAATCATCTATTAACTGTGCATAAATTTGCTTATTACTTCTAAACACACTTAATCTAGGTAGAACTGACGTTCCAAAAACCTTTTTGCGGATTCTTCTTTTAATCTTAGCTCTTCTTAATACTTTGTTTAGTGCCATGATATTCGTATCAATTATTATTTTTTACCTGCTGACTTTCCAGCTTTTCTTCTAATCTCTTCTCCTAAAAATCTAATTCCTTTTCCTTTGTATGGTTCAGGTTTCCTAAATGATCTAATTTTTGCAGCCACTTGACCTAATAATTGTTTGTCATGTGATTCTAAAGTTACCACTGGAGCTTTCCCTTTTTCAGTATTTGCAGATACCTTGACCTCAGATGGAATTTCCATGATTATGGCATGAGAAAAGCCCAATGCTAATTCCAATTGTTGACCTGCTGTATTAGCACGATACCCTACTCCAATGACTTCAAGCTCTTTTTTAAAACCTTCAGAAACACCTGTTATCATATTTTGAATCAATGCGCGGTACAAACCATGCTTAGATCTATGATCAGGGGCATCAGACTTTCTGGTAAAAGTTATAACACCATTGTCAATAGTCATTTCAACACAATCATCAAGTAATTGCTCTAATTGACCTTTTTTTCCTTTTACTGTAATCATTCCCGCTTGTTGAGTTATTTCTACCCCTGCTGGAATCGTGATTATTGCTTTACCTATTCTTGACATTACTTAGTTTTTTAATATACGTAACAAATTACTTCGCCACCTACGTTTAATTTTCTTGCCTCTTTATCAGTTATCACACCTTTTGAAGTAGAAACAATCGCAATCCCAAGACCATTCAATACCCGAGGCATTGTCTCTGAACCACTGTATTTTCTTAATCCCGGACGAGATGCTCTTTGCAACTTTGTAATTGCCGGAACCCTTGTTGATTGATTGTACTTCAATGCAATTTTAATTATACCTTGCTTTGAATCATCTTCGAATTTGTAATTCAAAATATACCCTTGGTCAAAAAGAATTTGCGTCATTGCCTTCTTCATGTTTGAAGCAGGAATTTCGACCATTTTCAAGCCAGCCGAACTAGCGTTACGGATTCTTGTTAGGTAATCTGCTATTGGATCTGTATTCATTTCTTATTATTGATTTTTACCAACTACTTTTTCTTACTCCCGGTATTTTACCTTCTAGTGCCATTTCTCTGAATGTGACACGAGAAATACCGAAGTCTCTCATGTAACCTCTTGGTCTACCTGTTAATCCACAACGATTGTGTTTTCTTATTTTCGCTGAATTAGCTGGTAACTGTTGAAGTTTCATCATTGCTTCCCATTTTTGAGACTGAACCTCTTCAGAAGCATCTGTCGACTTTAATATTTTTGTCAACTCAGCTCTCTTCTCAGCGAATCGGTTTACTAACCTTTCTCTTTTGCGCTCTCGCGCTTTCATCGATTCTTTTGCCATTTCTTACTTATTTTTTAGTGAATGGAAAACCAAATGCATCTAGTAATGCCTTCGCTTCTTCATCATTTTGTGCTGATGTCACGAATGTAATATCCATCCCTAATATGCGATTAACTTTATCAATATCAATTTCAGGAAAAATAATATGCTCCTTAATACCTAAGTTGAAATTTCCTCTACCATCAAATCCTTTCGGATTAATTCCTCTAAAATCTCGCGTCCTTGGTAAAGAAACGGATAATAATCTGTCTAAAAAGTCATACATTTTGTCTCCACGTAAAGTAACCTTCGTTCCAATTGGCATACCTTTTCTTAATTTAAAATTAGATATGTCTTTCTTGGACATTGTGGTGATGGCCTTTTGACCAGCTATGCGAGACAAATCTGCTGCAGCACTTTCAATTAGCTTTTTATCCGCCACAGCATCTCCCATTCCTTGACTCAAAACTATTTTCTGTAATTTCGGCACTCTCATTGAAGATTTATAACCGAATCTTTCTGTCAACGACTTAACAATTTCAGCGTTGTACATTTCTTTTAATCTTGGCGTGTAACTCATTATTTAATCACCTCCCCTGATTTCTTTGAATAACGTACTAATTTTCCTTTATCATCTGCTTTTCTACCAATTCGAGAAGCAACACCATTCACAACAACCATTAAATTGGAAATGTGAATAGAGCCTGGTTTTTCTTCAATACCTCCTTGAGGATTACTTGCACTTGGCTTTGTGTGTTTTTTAACGATATTTACTCCTTCTACAGTAGCGCGCATTTTGTTACGGTCAATAGTAAGTACCTTTCCTTCCTGACCTTTAGATTCTCCGCTTGTAATTTTAACGGTATCACCAATTTTAATGTGTAATTTCTTTTGCATCACTTACAATTATTATAACACCTCAGGTGCTAATGAAACAATTTTCATGTAGTTGTTTTCACGAAGTTCTCTTGCAACAGGTCCAAAAATACGAGTACCTCTCATTTCTCCCGCCTGATTCAATATCACACATGCATTGTCATCAAATCGAATATACGATCCATCTGGACGACGTACTTCTTTTTTAGTTCTCACAACTACTGCCTTTGCTACCGATCCTTTTTTCACGGCTCCATTAGGCATTGCACTTTTAACAGCAACAACAATTTTGTCACCAACTGAAGCATAGCGCTTTCTAGTACCTCCTAGTACACGAATACACAAAACTTCTTTAGCTCCTGAATTGTCTGCAACCGATAATCTAGATTCTGTTTGTATCATTTCTACGGTTATTTAGCTCTTTCAACAATTTCAACTAATCTCCAATTTTTTGTTTTACTCAAAGGACGAGTTTCCATGATTTTCACTGTATCACCTACGTGAGATTCATTTTTTTCATCATGAGCAACAAACTTGGTCGTTTTCTTAACGAATTTTCCATACTTCGGGTGTTTCACTTTACGTTCAACAGCAACAACAATAGATTTCTCCATTTTGTCACTCGTTACTACACCGATTCTTTCTTTTCTTAAATTACGCTTTTCCATATTAAGCATTAAATTTAGCCTAAGCTTGATTTGATCTTTTCGTTAATTCAGAACTTAAACGCGCAATGACTTTTCTCATTCCTCTAATTCTTAGAGGATTTTCGATTGGTGCCATTTTGTGCGTTAATTTTAAACTTGAATATTGTTTTTTAAAATCTGCAAGTCTATTTTTAAGATCTTCTAACGACAATTTATTAATTTCTTGTTGTTTCATAATCAAACGTTAAGCGGGTATAACATAATCGTTGCGAACAACGAATTTACATTTCACTGGTAATTTCTGTGCTGCTAATCTCATGGCTTCCTTCGCAATCTCGTACGGCACACCATCCGCTTCGAACATGATACGACCTGGCTTAATAACAGCAACCCAGTGACTTGGAGCTCCTTTACCTTTACCCATCCTTACTTCAGCTGGTTTTGAGGTAACCGGCTTGTCTGGGAAGATTCGGATCCACACCTTTCCTTCTCTCTTCATGTATCGAGTAACGGCAATACGAGAAGCTTCGATTTGACGAGATGTAATCCATCCTGGCTCCAATGACTTTAATCCAAAAGATCCGAAAGAAATTGTAGATCCGCGGTGCGCTAATCCTCTATTTCGTCTTTTTTGAACTCTTCTAAATTTTGTTCTTTTAGG
>CAZLHR010000048.1:0-6145 GCA_964559685.1 uncultured Lishizhenia sp. | reverse complement strand
AGGTTGTAACATTTTTAATTATATTAATGCTATTTTACTTTTTCTTTCTTTTTATACCTGCAGGTTTTCTATCACTTTGGTTTGAATTTGAACCAGCAGAAGTAGACATTCCAATATTTGGAGATAAATCTCTCTTACCATAAACTTCACCTCTACATATCCAAACTTTTATTCCCAATCTACCGTATGTTGTATGCGCTTCTGAAACAGCGTAGTCTATGTCTGCTCTAAATGTATGTAATGGAGTTCTACCATCTTTGTACATCTCTGAACGCGCCATTTCCGCACCATTCAACCTTCCAGATATCTTTATTTTAATTCCTTCAGCACCCATTCTCATTGTCCCAGCAATTGCCATTTTAATTGCTCTTCTAAAAGAAATACGAGCTTCTAATTGTCTAGCAACACCATCAGCTACAAGTCGAGCATCCAATTCAGGTCTTTTGACTTCGAAAATGTTAATTTGAATTTCCTTTTTAGTAATCTTCTTTAACTCTTCTTTTAACTTGTCAACCTCTTGACCACCCTTACCTATAATAACTCCTGGTCGAGCTGTATTGATAGTTACAGTTACTAACTTTAATGTTCTTTCTATAATAATTTTCGCAATACTTGCTTTCGCTAAACGAGCATTTAAATAACGACGAATTTGATCATCTTCTACTATCTTGTCTCGATAATCACTTCCTCCGTACCAGTTTGATTCCCATCCGTGAATGTAACCTAGTCTATTGCCTATTGGATTTGTTTTTTGTCCCATTTCCTATTTCTTATTTAGCGCCATCAACTACGATGGTAACATGATTTGACCTTTTTCTAATTCTATGTGCTCTACCTTGTGGCGCAGGTTGTATTCTTTTCAACATTGTTCCACCGCCTACTTCAACTGAACGAACAACCAAAGTCTCTTGACTTATATCAGCACCTTCATTCTTTTGCTCCCAATTTGCAATAGCAGATCTCAATAACTTCTCTAAACTTAACGAAGCATCTTTGCCGTTGAAATGTAATATATTCAAAGCCTTGTTGACTTCTACACCACGAATTAAATCAGCCAATAACCTCATTTTACGAGGAGAAATTGGAGAATTATTTAACTTGGCTACTGCCAAAGACTTCTTGTTCTCTTTAAGCTTTTCAGCTCTTAAACGTTTTCTTGCTCCCATGACTTATATCTTAACGTTTCTTATCTTTTTTATTCCCAGCATGACCACGGAAGTTTCTCGTTGGTGAAAATTCTCCTAACTTGTGACCAACCATATTCTCAGTAACAAAAACAGGGATGAACTTATTACCATTGTGAACTGCAAAAGTCAATCCAACAAATTCCGGAGTAATTGTTGATGCTCTTGACCATGTTTTAATTACCGCCTTACTATTTGAAGCCTGAGCCTCATCAACTCTTTTCATCAATTTATAGTGAACAAAAGGTGGTTTCTTTAACGAACGACTCATAACTTATTTTTTTCTTCTTTCAATTATTAGATTATTCGAATATTTTGTTTTCGATCTAGTTTTGTATCCTTTAGCAGGTAAACCTTTTCTCGATCTAGGATGGCCTCCAGCATTTCTACCTTCACCACCTCCCATTGGGTGATCAACTGGATTCATTACTACACCACGAACGCGAGGTCTTCTTCCTAACCATCTAGAACGACCAGCTTTACCTGAAACCACTAAATTATGTTCTGCATTGGAAACAGATCCAATAGTCGCTAAACAGGTCGTAAGAATCATTCTTGTTTCACCTGAAGGCATTTTAATGATTGCATATCGACCATCTCTAGCATTCAACTGAGCATATGTACCAGCTCCACGCGCAATTACTCCTCCTTTTCCAGGGGTCATTTCAATATTATGGATAACAGTTCCAAGAGGAACATCCGCTAGATACATAGCATTTCCAACATTTGGAGTTGCTGACTTACCTGAAATAACCACGTCACCAACTTTTAATCCCGTAGGAGCTATGACATAACGTTTCTCTCCATCTGCATAAAACAACAATGCTATATTAGCTGTTCTGTTCGGGTCATATTCAATTCCCTTAACCGTAGCCGGAATATCAAATTTGTTTCTTTTGAAATCGATAACACGATACTTTTGTTTGTGGCCTCCACCAAGATAACGCATTGTCATACGTCCGTCATTGTTTCTACCACCAGACTTCTTCTTTGAAGCCAATAGACTTTTTTCCGGAGTTGATTTTGTAATATCACTCAAATCCATAGCCACTTTGTGACGCGTACCCGGAGTGATTGGTTTAAACTTTTTTAAACTCATGGTTAATCATTAATAATTGTTAAACAAATCAATGGTTTCACCAACTGCAACCGTTACCACCGCCTTTTTCCATTGTTTGCTTTTTTGCTCAACAATTCCTTTATTGGTGTATTTCACAGAGGATTTACCACCGCCATAATTTGATGTACGAACATCTGTGACATGTACTCCATACATTTTCTCGACGGCATTTTTTATTTCTATTTTATTCGCCTTTCTATCTACTTCAAAAGTAAATCTGTTCAGCTTTTCACTCGCCGAAGTTGCTTTTTCTGTAATTAAAGGCTTCTTAATTATCGTTTGCATTTTCAATTAATTAAGTATATTTTCAATTTTTTCAACTGCATCCTTCACCAATACAACCTTCTTAGCATTGAGAATGTCATATGTATTAAATGAATCAGCAGTTACTACTTTTACTTTACCTAAATTTCTAGAAGCTAAATAGACATTATCGGTTGCTTCAGCAAGAATGAAAAGCACTTTTTCGTTTTCAAGTTTCAATCCTTCAAGTACAGATTTGAAACTTTTTGTTTTTGCTTCAGCTAAATTAAAACTATCCAAAACAACTAGACCGTCATGTTGAGCTTTGTAAGCAAACGCAGACTTTCTCGCTAATCTTTTCAACTTTACGTTAAGTTTAAAATGATAGTTACGAGGACGAGGTCCAAAAATACGTCCGCCTCCTACTCTGGTTCCGGATTTAACGCTACCGGCTCTTGCTCCTCCAGTACCTTTTTGTTTTTTCAACTTTTTAGTAGATCCTGAAATTTCATTTCTTTCTTTGGACTTGTGTGTACCTTGTCTGCGATTAGCTAAATGTTGTTTAACATCTAAATAAATTGCATGATTATTAGGCTCAATTCCAAATACATCATCTGATAATGTTACGGAACCCGATGTTGCTTTCCCTTTTACGTCAACTAATTTTACTTCCATCACTTTCTAATTGTAACTGTTGAACCATTAGCACCAGGAATTGAACCTTTGACGATTACAATGTTCTTGTCTGCTATTACTTTTAAAATCTGTAGGTTGGAAGCCAAACGTCGCTTATTTCCCATTTGACCAGCCATGCGCATTCCTTTAAATACTCTAGCAGGATAAGAACAAGCTCCTATTGATCCTGGCGCTCTAAGTCTGTTATGCTGTCCATGCGTAGACTGACCTACTCCACCAAAACCATGGCGTCTTACAACTCCCTGAAACCCTTTACCTTTTGATGTACCAATCACATCTACAAATTCACCTTCTTCAAAAATTGCTGCATTTACAACATCTCCAAGGTTTAAACCATCAAATCCTTTAAATTCGACTAATTTAGCTTTTGGAGCAGTATTGGCTTTTTTAAAGTGCCCTTTCAAAGCATTAGGAGTGTTTTTTTCTTTCTTTTCTCCATAACCCAACTGAACGGACTCGTAACCATCTCTGTCTTGTGTTTTTATTTGCGTTACAACACAAGGACCAGCTTCTATTACTGTGCATGGTAATGCCTTACCCTCGGCACTGTAGATGCTAGTCATTCCGACTTTTCGACCTATTATTCCTGGCATTTTTATTTTATTTTAATTATTACACTTTTATTTCTACGTCTACTCCACTTGGCAATTCAAGTTTCATTAACGCATCAACAGTTTTTGAACTACTACTGTAAATATCCATCAAACGCTTGTATGCACACAATTCAAATTGCTCTCTTGCTTTTTTATTAACGTGTGGTGAACGCAACACAGTATATACCCTCTTGTGAGTAGGTAATGGTATTGGACCACTAACAACAGCACCCGTTGATTTAACAGTTTTAACGATTTTCTCTGCCGATTTATCTAACAAATTGTGATCGTATGACTTTAATTTAATTCTTATTTTCTGGCTCATTTTAATATCAATTAAGCTGTAATTTTACCATTTGCTTTTGAGACTACCTCGTCAGAGATTTGCTTCGGCGCTTCTGAATAATGCGAAAATTCCATCGATGAAGTTGCGCGTCCTGAAGTAATTGTTCTCAATTGTGTTACGTATCCGAACATTTCAGACAAGGGAACATCTGCTTTAAGTACTTTTGCCCCATTTCTATCATCCATGCCTTTCATCATTCCTCGTCTTCTGTTTAAGTCACCAACTACATCCCCCATATTCTCTTCCGGAGTAACCACCTCTAACTTCATGATTGGCTCAAGTAGAACAGGCGCACAAGATTTAAGTGCTGCTCTATATGCCATCTTAGCACACAATTCAAAAGATAAAGAATCAGAGTCGACGTTGTGATAAGATCCATCCACTAATTCAACTCTCATAGCATCAAGAGGAAAACCAGCCAATACACCATTCTTCATTGACTCTTTGAAACCTTTCTCCACTGAAGGAATAAACTCTCTTGGAATATTTCCTCCTTTGATACTGTTTACAAACTCTAGACCTGTCTTAGTCTCGTCTGTTTGAGGTGAAATTTTAACCAAAATGTCCGCAAATTTACCGCGACCACCCGTTTGTTTCTTGTAAACCTCTCTATGCTCGGCAGATCCATTGATATTTTCACGGTATGCTACTTGAGGCGCACCTTGATTAACCTCGACCTTAAATTCTCTTTTTAACCTGTCAATGATGATTTCTAGGTGAAGCTCACCCATTCCAGAAATAATTGTTTGACCCGTTTCCTCGTCAGTATTAACCCTGAAAGTCGGATCTTCTTCAGAAAGTTTTGACAAACCGATTGATAATCTATCTGTGTCAGCTTGCGTTTTTGGTTCAATTGCTAAACCAATTACCGGATCTGGGAAAACCATAGATTCTAAAATAATTGGTGCATTTTCAGCACATAGAGTATCACCTGTTTTGATATCTTTAAAACCAACCACAGCACCAATATCTCCTGCACCTAACTCAGGAATTTGATTTTGCTTGTTAGCGTGCATTTGAAAAATACGAGAAATTCTTTCTTTATTTTCAGATCTTGTATTTAAGACATAAGATCCTGCTTCCAATTTTCCTGAATAAGCTCTAACGAAACACAAACGACCAACAAAAGGGTCAGTAGCAATTTTAAATGCCAAACCTGAAAAGGGCTCATCGTAAGAAGGTTGTCTAGAAATCTCTTCGTCCGTTTTTGGATTTGTACCAGTAATTGCATCGATATCTAATGGAGAAGGTAAAATTTCCATTACCATATCCAACATTGCTTGAACACCTTTATTTTTGAAAGAAGAACCACACATCATTGGAACCACCTTACCAGCAATAGTTGCTTGTCTCAATGCATCAAGAATTTCTCTTTCAGTTAATGAATTCTCGTCTTCAAAGAATTTTTCCATTAATGACTCATCGAATTCAGCCACTGCCTCTAATAATTCACTTCTCAACTTTCTTGCATCTTCGATAATATCTGCCGGAATCTCAACTTCTTTATATGTCATTCCGTAATCATCTTCGTTCCAAACAATTCCTTTGAAGTTGATCAAATCAACAACTCCTTTAAAATTGTCTTCTTCTCCAATGTTTATTTGCAAGGGCAATGCATGACTACCCAACATGTCTTTTACTTGTTGACAAACTTTAAGGAAATCAGCACCTTGACGGTCCATTTTATTTACGAAACCAATACGTGGAACGTTGTAATTATTCGCTAGTCTCCAGTTTGTTTCTGATTGAGGCTCAACCCCATCCACAGCAGAAAATAGAAAAACCAAACCGTCAAGTACTCTCAACGATCTATTTACCTCCACTGTAAAATCAACGTGTCCTGGTGTATCAATTATATTTACATGATACTTTTGACCTCTATAATTCCAATTAAGTGTTGTGGCAGCTGAGGTGATCGTAATACCACGCTCTTGCTCTTGCTCCATCCAGTCCATGGTAGCCG
>CAZLHR010000047.1:0-15310 GCA_964559685.1 uncultured Lishizhenia sp. | reverse complement strand
TACCACCTTCCAAAAAATGCGGGATATGGCCATAAAAATGATGCGCTCCATAGGAAATTTCGCAGGTGGATGTAACGTGCAATTTGCCGTTTCGCCGGATGAAAAAGAGGACATAATTACGATAGAGATTAATCCTCGCGTTTCTCGTTCTTCGGCCTTAGCTTCAAAAGCTACAGGTTATCCAATTGCAAAAATTGCTTCTAAATTGGCTATTGGTTACCACTTGGATGAATTGAAAAACCAGATTACAAAAACGACGTCAGCACTTTTTGAACCAACCTTGGATTATGTTATCGTGAAAATTCCACGTTGGAACTTTAATAAATTCCCGGGAACGAATCGTGAACTTGGATTACAAATGAAATCGGTTGGAGAGGTAATGGGAATTGGACGTTCTTTTCAGGAAGCTCTTCAAAAAGCTTGTCAATCGCTAGAAATTAACCGAAATGGACTTGGAGCAGATGGACGTGAATTGACAAATCAAAATGAAATCTTACATTCGTTAAGTCATCCGAGTTGGAACCGACTTTTCCATATTTACGATGCTATAAAACTTGGAATTCCATTTAAAACTATCGTAGAAAAAACGAAGATTGACATATGGTTCTTAAAACAGATTGAAGACCTGATTAAATTGGAACGAAAGATAGAAAAGTACCATATTGAAAATCTACCAAAAGAATTATTCTTTGAAGCCAAGCAAAAAGGATACGCTGACCGCCAAATCGCTCATTTACTGAGATGTTTGGAATCCGAAGTTCACAAAAAGAGAATGGAATTTGGCATTAAGCGCGTTTACAAACTTGTTGATACTTGCGCTGCAGAATTTGAGGCAAAAACACCATATTACTATTCCACATTTGAATACGAGAACGAAAGTAATGTATCTAACAAAAAGAAAATCGTCGTTTTGGGTTCAGGTCCAAATAGAATTGGACAAGGAATTGAGTTTGATTATTCTTGCGTTCACGGTGTTTTGGCAGCCAAAGAATGTGGGTACGAAACCATCATGATTAATTGCAATCCGGAAACAGTTTCTACCGACTTCGATACAGCGGACAAATTGTATTTCGAGCCTGTTTTTTGGGAACATATTTACGACATCATCCAACACGAAAAACCAGAAGGAGTAATTGTTCAATTAGGTGGGCAAACGGCATTAAAGTTGGCTGAAAAACTCAATCGATATGGTGTAAAAATATTAGGAACAAGTTTCGATGCCTTAGATTTAGCTGAAGATCGTGGTCGTTTCTCAAAACTATTAGAGAAGAATAACATTCCATTCCCGAAATATGGGGTTGTTGAAAGTGCAGAGCAAGCTTTGGTTTTGGCAGATGAACTTGGTTTTCCATTATTGGTTCGCCCGTCTTACGTTCTTGGTGGACAAAAAATGAAAATCGTCATAAACAAGAATGAATTGGAGCACCATGTAGTTGATATCATCAATGAAATGGGGAATAACCAAATTTTGTTAGATCACTTTTTAGGAGGAGCGATTGAGGCTGAGGCCGATGCGATTTGTGATGGTGAAAATGTTTACATTATCGGAATTATGCAACACATTGAGCCGGCTGGAATTCACTCAGGAGATTCTTATGCGGTTTTACCTCCATACAATCTTGGTGATTTCGTGATGACGCAAATAGAAGATATTACCAAGAAAATTGCGATTGAGTTGAGAACAGTCGGTTTATTGAATATACAATTCGCCATTAAAGACGATAAAGTCTATGTAATTGAGGCCAATCCCCGAGCGTCGCGAACAGTTCCTTTTATAGCAAAAGCCTACGACGAACCATATGTGAATTATGCCACCAAAGTCATGTTAGGAGTAAACAAAGTCACTGACTTTAATTTCAATCCAAGGAAAGAAGGTTATGCCATTAAGATTCCAGTTTTCTCGTATGAAAAGTTCCCTGACGTTAAAAAGGAATTAGGACCAGAAATGAAATCAACGGGAGAAGCAATCCGTTTCATAAAGAACTTGAAAGACCCATTCTTTACAAAGGTTTATTCGGAGCGAAACATGCACTTGTCGAGGTAGGCTGTTCTATTTTATTCAAATTAATTTAGCGAAACATCGAAAAGATGCACGTTTAACCTTTTCGCTTTGCGTATATTTGTAGTAGTGGATAATGTGAAACAAATTACAGCACCAATAGAGCAAGAACTCAAAGATTTCGAAGCATATTTTCGAAATTCCATGAAGTCTGATGTGGCATTATTAGACAAAGTAACGCACTACATTGTAAAAAGAAAAGGAAAGCAGATGAGACCAATGTTTGTTTTCTTATCAGCAAAAATGTTGGGACAGGTAAATCAATCTACTTTTGATGCAGCAACTTTGGTTGAATTACTCCATACGGCAACGATAGTTCACGATGACGTAGTTGACGATGCAGCAGAACGAAGAGGTTTTTTTTCGGTAAACGCTCTCTGGAAGAATAAAATAGCCGTTTTAGTTGGAGATTACATGTTGTCTAAAATATTATTAATCTCCATCGAAAAAAATAACACCGAACTTCTTGGAGTTATTTCACGCGCCGTAAGAGAAATGAGTGAAGGGGAGTTGTTGCAAATAGACAAAGCACGTAAATTAGATATTACAGAAGAGGTTTATTTTGACGTTATCAAGAAAAAAACGGCCTCATTGATTTCAAGTTGTTGTGAAGCTGGCGCACTGAGTGTTGGAGATATCGAGAATAGGGAAAGGATGAAAATGTTTGGAGAATATGTTGGAATGGCCTTCCAAATTAAAGACGATATCTTTGATTATGGTTCGTCTACTAAAATAGGCAAGCCAACAGGAAATGATATTCGAGAAAACAAAATGACTTTGCCGATTATATATGCATTGAACCATGTAGAAGAGGATAAAAAAAGGACGTTGATGGATATTCTCAAGAACCACAATGACAATTCGAAGAAAATAAATGAGGCTATTGAAATCGTTATTAATGCAGGTGGTATTCACTATGCTGAAAAAATAATGCTAGATTTCGCGAATAAAGCATTAGCAATAATTCAAGATTTGCCAGAAACGGAGGCTAAGAAATCTATAGTAGCCTTGGTAAATTACACCATGAAAAGAGAGAAATAATGAAAGTTTATTTAATTTTTTTAATCCCTGTATTTGTGCTATTTTCTTGTGGAAAGAGCGAAGAAAGTACAAGTAACGAGAGTAGCGTTGAATCGCAAGAAGTTAAAATTGAAAATGGAGTAAAAACGGTTTATTACAAGGGTACTGACAAAGTGAGATTTCGAGGTAACGTAAATAAAGATACACTTTGGGAAGGGAAAGTAACGGCTTATCATCCCAATGGAAAAATAATGTCTGTACTTAGTTACACAAACGGTATTAAAAATGGTATTTTTCAGGTTTATAGGGAAAATGGTAATTTATATTATACGGGTGAATGGGAATCTGAAAATAAAATCGGTAGTTGGTATTACTATGATTCCTTAGGGAAATTTGTTAAAGAAGTTTCGTACGAAAAAGTTTACGACTAATTGAGCATCATTCCAGCACATATCGTTGATCAAATTATGCAAACCTCTCGTATTGAAGAGGTGATTGGAGAATTTGTGCAATTGAAGCGGGCAGGATCAAATTTAAAAGGTCTCAGTCCTTTTACCGACGAACGAACGCCATCTTTTGTGGTTTCACCCGCCAAACAAATTTTTAAGTGTTTCTCTACCGGTAAGGGTGGAACAGTAGTTACCTTCCTGATGGAAAAAGAACATTTTTCTTATCCAGAAGCCTTACGTTGGTTAGCTACCAAATACAACGTTGAAATCCCGGAACTTGCTGAACCAAGCGCGGAAGAACTTGCACAAAGAAATGAGCGAGATAGCCTCTTTATTATCAATGAGTTTGCGAAAAACTATTTTGCTGATAATCTTTTAAAAAATGAGGAAGGTATTGCTATCGGACTGAGTTATTTCGAGGAACGAGGTTTCCGAAGAGACATCATTGAACGCTTCCAACTTGGTTATTGTTTGAATTCAGGCGATGATTTTACCAAAGCTGCAATGTCGAAAGGTTATAACTTGACTTATTTAGAACAAGTGGGATTGGTAAAACAAAAAGACGAACGCTATTTTGATTTTTTTCGCGGACGTGTGATGTTCCCAATACATAGTATTACAGGAAGAGTTCTTGGTTTCGGTGGAAGAACCTTGATTACCGATAAAAAAATCGCAAAGTATTTCAACTCTCCAGAAAGCATCATTTACAACAAAAGTGAAATTCTTTATGGGTTATATTTTGCAAAAGGAGATATTGTAAAATACGATGAATGCTTGTTGTGCGAGGGGTACACAGATGTCATCAGTATGCATCAAGCTGGCGTGCAACATGCTGTCTCTTCATCTGGAACATCCTTAACTAAAGAACAAGTTAAATTAGTTAAAAGATACACTCAAAATCTAACAATTTTATACGATGGAGACGCTGCGGGTATTAAGGCTTCCTTCCGAGGTATTGACTTGATTTTAGAGGAGGGTATGAATGTTAAAGTTGTGCTTTTTCCTGATGGCGAAGATCCAGATTCATTCTCCAAAAAGGTAGGTAAAACGGAGTTGCAAACGTATATAAAGGACAATAAACAAGATTTTATTTCTTTTAAGTCGAGTATTTTATTGGCTGAAGGGAATAATGACCCAATAAAACTTGCAGAATTAATTAAGGAAATAATTCACTCAGTATCCTTAATACCTGATCAAATTACGAGATCTGTTTACGTTCAAAGTATAGCCTCTCAATTTAATATGAGTGAAAGCTTGATTAGCGCTGAGATAATAAAATTAAAGAGAAATCAAATTTCTAAAGAGTATGCTGAGCCTGCTTTAAAAGAAATTGAAGTAAATTCTCAACAATCGTCAACTCTTACGATTACCAAAACTGAATCAAAACAATCGTTTGTACATGAACATGAGCTGATGAGGATTCTTATAAAATTTGGCACACATGAGTTAAAACTACCAAATACAGAGATCGAAAATCAATCATTAAGTGTTTTAGAATTGGTGATTTCAGAATTATCAGCAGATGAATTGACGTTTGAACACGAATTATACAGCAGGATAATTCAAGTTTTTGAGCAAGGATTGAAGGAAAATTCACTGTATTCATCAAAATATCTCAAACGCTTAGAAGACCAAGAAATAGTAAGTTTTGTTTCTGAAGTAGAGTCAAATGATGACGAACTAAGCCATAATTGGGTAACTAAATACAATATTTTCACAAAATCAGAAGGCGATAACCTCTACCAAACTGTGATGAACGCTATTTACTTTTTTAAATTTAAAAAAGTAGAAGAAAAACTCATTGAGATTTTTAATCTCCTTAAAAACAATGAATTGCCAGATCAAGATATACTCTTATTGTTGTCAGAACAAATGGCATATGAAAAAATAAAAAAATTGCTTTCGGAAAAATTAGGTAGAACCATTTTAAAATAATTGCATGACGAATACACTGTTCCAATTAGGGCCATTTAAAATAAGTTTTCTCAATATTTTGTTGGTAATAGGAATTTATGTTGCGGCCTTTATTTTAAAAAAGGTTGTCATGCAAATGGCACGCGGTTATCTAAAATCAAAAGAAATTACATTGGGTTCTCGTCAAACAACTTGGTTTAATCTAATTGGTCAGAGTTTTTATATTGGAGCTCTGTATTTTTCTGTTATGAGTTTTAAATTCAATAATCCAGAAATTACTTTCAAAGATTTTCTAAATTATAAACTCATAGACAACGATGGTTTTAAGCTCGATTTTTATAGGATACTGGTACTTATTTCTGTTTTTTATTCTGCAAAAATTCTTGTCAATATTCTACGATTAATAATTGTTCAACGACTAAAGAAGAGAAAGAATTATTCTTTGGCAACGGAATTTGTTTATGTTCAGTTGTCTAAGTACATCATCTATCTCTTTGCGATTATAATTTGGTTCAAAACCCTGGGAATCGATTTAACCATTTTGTTAACTGGTTCCGCAGCCTTACTGGTTGGACTTGGATTGGGACTACAAGATGTATTCAAAGATATCATTTCGGGTATTGTGCTGTTGTTCGAAGGTAATATTCGTGTTGGAGATATTGTTGAAATAAATGGTAACGGCAGTAGCTCAAAAAACCCTGGTGAGCACATGGTCGTGAAAATTCTTAAAATAAACATCCGCACCACAGAGATTGAGACAAGAGAGGGAAATATCTTGTTTATACCAAACACGCGTTTAACGCAGGATATTATAGAAAATTGGAGTCACGGGTCAGAAAAAAGCCGTTTCAAAATTGAAGTAACGGTTAATTATGGCGTCAATACTGAGAAAATTATTCATTTACTTCAAAGTGCAGCGATGAGTCACCCCCATGTGAATAAGAATGAGCAAATTATTGTTCGTCTTGCTAAATTCGGTGATAATGGATTGGAATTCGAATTACTGTTTTGGGCAGATCAAAGTTGGGATATCAATAACTACAGATCAGAAATTCGACTGGAAATTAATAGATTGTTTCAAGAAAACAACATTGAAATCCCATACCCCAAAAGGTCTATTGAAGTTTTCAATAAATAATTACCTTAATTTATTTAAGTATTGCTGAATAGTATTCTCTATACCGAAATACAAGGCATCAGAGATTATGGCGTGACCAATGGATACTTCATCAAGTTGACATAAATTTTGTTTGAAATAAGCCAAATTGTCCAAGTTTAAATCGTGACCCGCATTTATTCCTAAACCGCATTTTTTTGCAATTTCTCCAGCCGAAATATAAGGTGAAATAGCTTGTTCTTTATTTTCATAGAATAATTCAGCATAGGGACCAGTGTAAAATTCTATTCTTTCAACGCCGATCTCTGCAGCATATTCAATTAATTCAAGATCCGGTTCGATGAAGATGGAACTTCGGATGTTTAAAGAATGAATTTCTTTAATTATTTCTTTAAGAAATTCTTTATGTTTCTTTGTGTCCCATCCCATGTTAGAAGTCAAAACTCCTGGAGGATCAGGAACCAAGGTAGCTTGGGTTGGCCTTATATTTCTTATTAATTCAAGATAGCGCGAATCGGGATAACCTTCAATATTAAATTCAGTTGTCACAACTTGTTTAAGATCGTATACGTCCTTTGCAGTAATATGTCTTTCATCAGGTCGAGGATGTACTGTGATTCCTTGAGCCCCGAAACGTTCACAGTCCAAGGCAAATTGAAGCACATTGGGTACATTTCCTCCTCTGGCATTTCGCAGTGTAGCCACCTTATTTATGTTGACACTTAACCTCGTCATGGAATAAAATTTGATTGTAAAATTACAAACTCTGAGAGGATTTTAGTACTTTGGCACAAGATATGCGCGCGACAGATTTAATAACTGAGGAAATACCACCGTTAATCCACTCTGATACAGGGGAAAAAGCCATTAATTGGATGGATGAATTTAAAGTTTCACATCTACCTGTTTTGAAAAATGGAAATTTTGTTGGCTTAGTTTCAGAATCAGACATTCTAGATAGATTGGATGTCGATAAAACGTTAGACCTACTCTTTGATCACCTACCGCGTCCTTTTGTATACGACAAAGCGCATCTCTATGAGGTACTGGCTAAAATGTCTGAATTTAAACTAAGCGTACTTCCAATCCTTGACGAGCAAGAGAATTATCTTGGTTGCACTTCCATTTACGAGGTCATGACTGTGATTGCGAATACGGGTAGTATAAAAGAGTCAGGTGGAATCATCGTGTTAGAGGTTAATTCAGTAGACTATTCTATGGCTCAAATTGCTCAAATCGTGGAAAGCAACAATGCACGTATTTTAAGTGCCTATATTTTATCGAATCACGAATCAACAAAATTAGATGTCACGTTGAAAATCAACCAAATGGACTTAACGCACATTGTAAGAACATTTGAGCGCTACGATTACATAGTGAAAACGAGCTATCAAAAAGGATTTGGTGACGATGATATTCAAACGCGTTACGATTCATTGATGAACTTTCTTAAGTTTTAATATGCGAATTGCTCTCTTCGGAAGAAAAATCAACAAACAGTCTACTGAATATTTTCAGCAGGTAATCGATGTAATTGAAAGCTTTGGTTGGAGCGTTGTAATTGAAAATGAACTCACATCCCAACTTGTTACCAAATACGGTTTTGATAAAAAGCTAGAATCATTTTCAGATTACCATGATTTCTCTTCGGGAATAGATTTAATGATTAGTTTAGGTGGTGATGGAACTTTTCTACAATCCGTTGGGTTCATAAGAAATTCGGGTGTTCCTATCATAGGAATTAATACAGGCAGGTTGGGTTTTTTATCTAACATATCAAAAGAAAATATTGTTTCCACTTTGAACCGCATCAAAGAAAAGGATTTTGATTACCAAAAAAGATCATTGCTGCGCGTTCATACAGAAGAAGATTTATATGGAGAAGATAATTTCGCACTCAACGAATTAACATTACACAAGAAAGATACATCATCCATGATCACCGTTCATGCTTCGTTGGATAACAAATATTTAAACTCATATTGGTCAGATGGACTGATTGTTTCTACTCCAACAGGATCTACGGCATACAATTTGAGTTGTGGAGGTCCGATTATAACACCAGGTTGTCAAGTGCACATTTTAACGCCCATAGCTCCACATAATTTGAATGTCCGTCCGATGGTTGTTCCGGATCATCTGCCTATAACATTAACTGTTGAAGGAAGAGACCGAACCTATTTGTTAAGTCTCGATGGCAAATCAAAAAGTATTAGACAGGGCGAACAAGTAATCGTGACCAAAGCTGAATTCATGATTAATGTGGTGAAATTCGAAGACAATAATTTCCTTGATACCATTCGAAATAAAATGTTTTGGGGAATAGATACACGTAATTAGTTAAATTTTATGAAATACACCTTAATTTTAATAACAGGTTTGAGCGGGATGGTTTTCGGTCAGCAAAAGTGCAACAATCAATTAGATTCAGTTTCGTATCTGATTGGAAATGGTATAGGTAAGAATGTTCTTCAAAATATGCCAGAAGTAAATAAAGAAATGTTAATTCAAGGAATTATGCATGCTTTGAATAATCAGAATGCACACGTAGTGGATTCATTCGATATGGTTATTAGTAGTTATTTTCAAGAAAAACAAGCGATTGAAGCAGAGGCTCAAATGGCTAAAGGAGAAGAATTTCTTGCAGGAATTAAAAAATCAGTTAAGGGTTTAAAAGAAACTGAATCCGGTCTTCTTTATGTAGTCGAAAAAATGGGTAAAGGAAAAAAGCCTATTTCAACTAGTATGGTAAAAGTACATTACACAGGTTATACTCCTGAAGGAGAGAAGTTTGATTCGTCTGTGGATCGAGGAGAACCTGCAGAATTCGGACTTGATCAAGTAATTGCCGGTTGGACAGAGGGTTTGCAATTGATGCCTGTTGGCTCTAAGTTTAAGTTTTATATTCCTCAGGAGCTTGCATATGGTGAAATGGCTCCAGAAGGAAGTCCTATAAAGGCATTCATGCCACTCGTCTTTGAAGTTGAATTGTTAGATATAATTGAATAAATTAACTATTATGAAAAGAATAATTACCTCGTTTGCGTTGTTTACCATTTTTTCAATATCTGCGCAAACCAAATTAGAAAATGGAATTTATGCTGAGTTTAATACAACGAAAGGAAAAATTCTTTGTTTGCTAGAGTATAAAAAAACACCCATGACTGTAGCGAACTTTGTTGGTTTAACTGAAGGGAATTTTAAAGCAGGCGATGTAGCTATTAGTAAGCCATTTTACGATGGTTTGAAATTTCACAGAGTAATCAAAGATTTTATGATTCAGGGTGGTGATCCTGCTGGAAATGGTTCAGGTGGACCAGGGTATAAATTTCCTGATGAGATTGTAACAGATTTGAAACATAAAGGTCCTGGAATATTATCCATGGCAAATTCTGGACCCGCAACAAATGGCAGTCAGTTTTTTATTACGCACAAGGAAACACCATGGTTAGATGGAAAGCACACGGTTTTTGGTCATGTTTTACAAGGGCAATCGATTGTGGATGCTATCCAACAGGATGATGTTATGAAAACAGTAAAAATTATTCGAGTTGGAAGTGAGGCTAAGAAGTTTAATGCAATTGAAGTTTTTGGTAAATATTACGAGGCATTTGCGAAAGCTGAAAAAGAAAGACAAGAGAAAATCGCTAAAATTTCGGCAATGTCACAAGATGAATATAAAACATATATGTATAATGAGGTAAAAGTAAAATACCCAAATGCGGTTCTAAGCCCTACAGGTCTAGTATATATTATTGATAAAACTGGGGATGAAAAAAGAGCTCAAAAAGGTGAGCAGGTAACTCTTCACTACAACGGAACATTGCGCGCTGATGGAAAGAAATTTGATTCATCGTATGACAGAAATCAACCTATGCCTTTTAAGTATTTGGAGCAAAGAATGATTTCAGGTTTTGAGGAAGGAGTTACCTTGATTGGTCAAGGTGGAAAAGCGAAAATAATAATACCATACTATCAAGCATACGGAGCACAAGGAAGACCTGGTGCAATTCCTCCATATTCGGATTTAGTATTTGACATTGAAATTTTGTCAATAACGGCGTCTCCAACAGAAGTGCCACATGATCACGATCACAGTGACCCGAATCACAAGCATAAATGAAAAGCTACCTTCGGGTAGCTTTTTTTAACTCAACATGATTGAGGTCATACTTAAGCTTCCTGCTATTAGTTCGTCATTGAAAAAAGTCAGCTCGTCATCGGTCCTTCGAAGCCCCAAAACATAAAATAAAGGAATGTAATGATCCGGAGTAGGAATGGCAAGTTTTAGATAATTCGGTCCATTCTGGTATTTAAGCAATGAATTCAAATCACTTTTTAAAATTTTATCGTTTACGAATTCTCTAGCTTCAATGGCCCAATCAAATCCGTATCCTACTTGGTTGAGTTTTGAAAAATCAACAAGGCCTAAGTTGTGAACGATATTTCCACTCCCAATAATGAGTACACCCCTTTCTCTTAACATCCTAAGTTTCTTAGCAAGCATTACATGAAAATCCAAAGGTTTTTTCCAATCTATACTCAGTTGAAGTACAGGAATATTTGCAGAGGGATAGATATTTCTTAAAATAGACCAGGTGCCATGATCTAACCCCCAAGACAAATCGTGATGAATTTGTATATCTTCAACGATTGAACTGATATAGGAAGCTAGTTCAGGAGATCCAGGAGCTGGGTAATCAACCTCGTATAGTTCTTTTGGAAACCCATAGAAATCATAAATTGTCTTAGGATTTTCCATCGCAGTAACATAAGTGCCATTTGTCAACCAATGAGCGGATATGCAAATAATTGCTTTAGGAACCGGTAGTTGAGATTGAAGTTGTTGGAAACGATTAACAAATGTATTTTTCTCAATCGCATTCATTGGACTACCATGGCCAATGAAAAGTGCAGGCATTTTGTCGTTTTTTCAAGTGAAGTTGAAAAGTCTATTATAGACGATAGACAGGAAATACTTAAACCAATGGAGCTCAATCCCATAAGACGTAGAAATGAATCTCTTTGCATATGGCGAAATTAAAATATCTTTTTACAAAGATTCTTGACATAGGTTAGTTGTCTTTAGCGTAAAATAATTTCGTCAATGAATGTCCAAGGAACATGTCCTTCTCCGGGATTCCCGGACGAAATTTTCTCAACATTTGAGATTTGAATTTGAATGGATTTAATTTTTCGGTTAAATGGTAGACTTATTAATTCTTGTCCAGAGGATAAAGAAAATGTGGTCCCAAGGTTTTTAGTTCTTTCCTTCCATAAAAGTGTAATTTGTTTTGGGGCGTAAATCCAACTACCGGGTTCATGCAGGAAGGAAAGTTTTAATTCCTTGACCTGTATTTTTTTTGCTAATGTAACTTCAATCGAAACATTACATGTATCAAATCCGATCCATTCATGTCCTTTCCATGGCCTGCTTCCCGTTTGACCATCTACTAATGTTAATTTACCGCTGTCGTATTGTTTATTCGGTTTAGTTTTGAAATGTATGTTTTCTCCTAATCCTATATGTGGCAAAACCCGATACGATTGAGATACACCGAAATGTTCGCTGTGGAGTGAAAAATTTAAGGTATCGGAACCTAAATTTCTTGAAATCAAAAAGGATTGATTATTTTGAAGAATCAATTCTGAAGTTTTATTTTTTCTAATTAAAAGAGGTTCCTCAAATATTAAGTGAAAAATGTCATCTTTTCTCTTTGAGGATACTTTCAGACTAATCCCACTGTTTTCTGCAGCCCATTCAACTTTTGGATAAAGGTTTGTACTTGAATAATTCACATTTAACCTCTTTAAAATTGGAAATTGATTATCAATGAGAGATTTTTCAAAGATTTCATAGCTAGGTTTTGTTGTAGGGTTCCAAAGTACCTGACTCAGTGCTATAGCTCTTGGATAGGCCATGTACATTAATTTTTCGAAAGAATCGATATATTCAGTCCATAAATTTGCTTGACCACCTAACACATAAGCTGCTTGTGAGGAATTCATTTCTGGATGTATTGGTGAAAAGTCGTATACTTTCTCTATAGGTGTAAAACCACCTATTGCGAGAGGTTCCTCTTTAGATTTTCCTTGATAATGATCAAAGTAGCAATGAGAACCTGGTGTCATCACAACTTCGTGACCGAGTTTACTTGCTTCAATACCACCTTCGTAACCGCGCCATGACATTACCGCCGCATTTGGGGATAATCCTCCTTCAAGAATTTCGTCCCATCCGATAAGCTTTTTACCTTTTGAATCGAGAAAAACATCTAATTGTTTGATGAAATAACTTTGTAATTCATGTTCGTCTTTTAAATGATTTGTAGCGATAACTTCTTGACATTTTGCACATTTTTTCCAGCGCGTTTTTGGTGCTTCGTCTCCTCCAATGTGAAAATAGTTTCCCGGAAAAAGAGGAATAAACTCTTCCAATAGGTCCTTTAAAAAATCAATTGATTCTTTTTTAGCACAAAAAATATCATCAAAAACACCCCAAAGGCTTTCTACAGGCATCGATTTCCCAGTACATGATAAATGTGGGTATGCGGCAAGTGCAGCACGTGCGTGTCCAGGCATTTCAATTTCAGGAACTACTGTAATAAAGCGTTCAGCGGCATAACTAACAATTTCTTTAACGTCCTCTTGCGTATAAAATCCGCCGTACCGAACCTTATTGTATGTCCTTGGTTGAGTTGAATAATGCAAATTTACAGTACTGTCTCTCCAAGCACCAATTTCCGTCAGTTTTGGGTACTTTTTACTTTCAATGCGCCATCCTTGGTCATCGGTAAGGTGCCAGTGAAACACGTTAAACTTATAAATTGCCATAATATCCAAAAATCGTTTCACTTCTTCTTTGGTGAAAAAGTGCCGAGACACATCCAAATGCAAGCCTCTCCATCTGTATTTTGGATAATCTTTTACGAAGACATTTGGCAGAGTTAATTTACCTTCTACTTCCTTCGTTAATTGCAATAGACTTTGCATCGCGTAAAAGCAGGCAGCATCGCTTGAATATTGAATACTAATTTTTCCGTTGGTTGTAATAGAATAAGAATCCTCAATAACATTTTGTTGTTTTTTGAAGGTAAGAAAAGGATTTTCTTTAGACTCCATAAGAGTTAATCCATGTACAAGTTTTCCAAAATAAATTAGTTGGTTTTTAACCTGTTGACTTAAATCATTTCCTTGAAAGTATAAGGTGTCAGTAAGTTGAATGAAAGATTGGTTTCCTGCTGATTGATTTACAACATAAGTTACAGGATGCGGCAAAATACTACACGCAGAGGATTCATTTTGTGCGAAAAACCGAGGATAAGCAAACCAAAATGTAATACTTAATGTGATTAATATTTTCATAGTTTGCTCTTAAGTTTTTTTATTTTTTGAATATTGTTTATCCATTGGTTAAGGTAATATCCGGCAACAGCGCTCCCTGAACCGACAAATGCCCCCATAAGCACATCGGTAGGGTAATGCACACCAAGGTGAATTCGCGAATAACCCGCTAAGGAAGCCCATGTGTAGGCGGGAACAATTAAATACCATTTTGGACAAGACAAGGTTAGTGCAGTAGCTGTATTAAATGCAGATGATGTATGTCCAGATGGTAACGAATAGGAGCCAGCAGAAACCAAATTATCAAACTCTGGATAGGTTACAAATGGACGAGGTCGTTTGATTAGTTCCTTTAGCGATAGCGTAATGAGTCCGTTGATTGCCATGGCCTCCAATTGCACGAAGGTGTTTCTAAGGTACTTTTTATCTTTCGTAATCACCCAGGTTCCGAGACTACTTATAGGGAGGGCAAACATGATAGGTGTAACACTATGCGTCACCACCTTGAAAAATGGATCTAAATTTTGATTCCTATTTGAATGAAGCGATTGCATTCCTTGGTAATCGAATTGCGCTTTTGAACTGCTTAAAAAAAGTAAGAATATTAATAGAACAATCAATTGCTTATTTTTCAAGAATTCATGAATTAAAATCTTTGCATTCATCGCTTTGGCTTAACTTTGTCAAAAATAAGCAATGAAAGTATACGACAACATACTCGAGACCATTGGAAATACGCCTTTGGTAAAATTAAATCGTTTAACTAATGGTTTAAAAGCAAAAGTTTATGCAAAGGTGGAAACTACTAATCCAGGAAATTCAGTAAAAGACAGAATGGCGTTGAAAATGATTGAGGATGCAGAGAAAGCTGGGTTAATAAAACCGGGAGGAACCGTCATAGAAGGAACTTCAGGCAATACAGGTATGGGCTTAGCATTGGCTTGCATCATTAAAGGATACAAACTTATTTGCGTATTGAATGATAAACAATCCAAAGAGAAAATGGACATTCTCAGAGCGGTAGGGGCAGAGGTGGTGGTTTGTCCTACTGCAGTTGAGCCTACTGATCCAAGATCTTATTACTCTGTGTCACGCAGATTAGCTACTGAAATCCCCAATTCTTGGTATGTAAATCAGTACGATAATTTATCGAATAGACAAGCGCATTACGAACAAACAGGTCCTGAAATTTGGGAGCAAACCGAAGGAAAAGTGACACATTTTGTTGTTGGAGTGGGAACGGGAGGTACTATTTCTGGTGTCGGAAAATATTTAAAAGAACAAAATCCGAATATTAAAATTTGGGGTATTGATACCTATGGTTCAGTATTCAAAAAGTATAAAGAAACAGGAATTTTTGATGAAAACGAGATCTATCCATACATCACTGAAGGTATTGGTGAAGAT
>CAZLHR010000046.1:154-16109 GCA_964559685.1 uncultured Lishizhenia sp. | reverse complement strand
GAGGGTGGGAGAGTAAGTCGACGCCGCTTTTTAAACCCCTGATTGTGAAAACAGTCGGGGGTTTTTCGTTTTCAATAGAATCAATTACCAATCTGGGTGGGAGAGCCCTGACGCTGCGGTCAGGGTGCTGACTATCACGTCAGCATAAGAGACGCCGCTTTTTAAAAGCAAATATTTATAAGAATCGTCTGTTTTTTTTAGAAATAGCTGATTATATTTTAATTATCTTCACGCACCTTATATTTATGTATGACCGAAGAATTTAAAACTTGTCCGAGCTGTGAGAATCCTTATGGATATTATATTGAAAATAACGCATACGAATGTCCAGAATGTGCGCATCGATGGGATACTTCAGATCAAAAATTAATTGTGTTAGATATTAATGGAATTGAATTATCTAATGGTGATTCTGTCATAGTCATGAAAGATTTACCCATAAAAGGGTTTTCAAAATCGATAAAATCAGGAACAAAGGTAAAAAATATCAGACTTGTTGATAGTGACCACAACATCGATTGCAAAGTTGAAGGTTTTGGTGCACTTGGATTGAAATCTCAGTTTGTCAAAAAGGTTTGAATCTATTTCATTCGAAATAAACCATATTTTGTAATACAATAAAGCGCACGAAAACCATCCTTCCACCCAATTTTCTTTCCTTCTTCATAGGTTCTTCCGTAGTACGAAATTCCAACTTCATAAATTTTTATCGGTTTGATTCGTGCTATTTTAGCGGTTATTTCCGGCTCAAAACCAAATCGTTTTTCACGAAGTTGAATTCCTTGAATGATCTCGCGTCGAAATAGTTTGTAACATGTTTCCATGTCCGTTAAGTTCAAATTCGTTACAGCATTGCTACAAAAGGTTAAAAACTTATTTCCTAAGGTATGCCAGAAAAATAGGATGCGATGGGGCTTATCTCCCATAAAACGAGAGCCATACACCACATCTGCATTGTCCTTAAACACGGGAATGAGAAGTTCATTATATTCCTCAGGATCGTATTCTAAATCAGCATCTTGAATGATGATATAGTCACCAGTAGCTTTTTTAATCCCAGTATGAAGGGCGGCTCCTTTTCCTTGATTCACTTCATGCTTGTAATATGAAATGGGTAATTCAGGGTATTCAGAAATATACTTTTGAATGGATTCTTCGGTGTTGTCTTTTGAACAATCATTTACAATAATCACTTCTTTTTCAATAGAGTGAATAAGTTCAACAGCCTTTACACGATTTAAAATTAAATGTATAGTAGCGCCTTCATTATATGCGGGAATAACAATAGATAATTTTTTCATGGTGTAACTTATTATTCGGCCATCGTTTGTGTTTACAATCACAAATAATGAGCGCAAAGGTAATGTTATTTTGTTTAGGAGCCATAGCATTGGTTTCTTTCAATCAGGTAAATCAAGAAAGTTTTCCGAGAGAAGTTAAAAATGGGCACATTGACTTCAGTATCAATCCGTCTGGAAATGAATTTATTATGCCATGTAATGCAAAGGCAGAATTACAGATGATTGACAAAATTAATGCTCTTCGAAAGAAAAAAGGGCTCAAGGCATTAAAATATGATGCCAAATTAACTCTTGCAGCAAGGTACCATGCAGCTGATATGGCTTTTGAGGGTTATTTCGAACATCACACCTATAATTTCAGAAATCATCAATTAAAAGATGATCTCGGTACTTTCGAACGAGTGGCAAGGTTTTATAAGGGGAAGGGGTATGCAAATTCAGAAAATTGTGCTGCAGGAAACATATCGGTTGAGGCAACTTATTTACAATGGTTTCATAGTCTCGGACATTATGCCAATATGTTGAATTCATCGTCAACGCACATTGGTATAGGCTACCATTACAGTAAAAATAGCGTTTATGGCGCTTACTGGGTAATGGATACGGCTTCAGAATAAAGAAAAAGGCTACCTTATATGTAGCCCCTTAATAAATGTTAGTTCGAAAGATTATAAATGAATCACTTCACCGTAGGCAGCAGCAGCAGCTTCCATAATGGCTTCTGACATGGTAGGGTGTGGGTGAACAGTCTTAATGAGTTCTTCTCCCGTAGTTTCTAATTTTCTGAGCGCAACTATTTCTGCTATCATTTCGGTTACATTTGCTCCAATTAAATGACCACCCAAAAGTTCTCCGTATTTCGCATCGAAGATTAACTTAACGAATCCATCTTTAGCTCCAGAAGCACTTGCCTTCCCGGAAGCAGAAAAAGGAAACTTTCCAACCTTAATTTCAATTCCCGCCTCTTTAGCAGCTTTTTCGGTCATTCCAACGGAAGCAACCTCAGGAGAACAATAGGTACAACCCGGAATGTTATGATAATTTAATGGTTCAGGATGATGACCAGCTATTTTTTCAACACAAATTATTCCTTCCGCCGAGGCCACATGTGCTAACGCAGGGCCTGGTACAACATCACCAATGGCATAATAACCTGGTAAGTTGGTTTGGTAATACTCGTTAACTAAAATTCGACCTTTATCAACAATAATTCCCAACTCTTCTAATCCGATATTTTCCAGATTGGCTTGAATACCAACGGCAGAAAGTACAACATCACAGTCTATTTTTTCTTCTCCTTTATCTGTTTTGACGGTTACAACGCAGCCCTTACCTGAAGTGTCAACAGCCTCTACCGAAGAATTCGTCATGATACTAATACCTGATTTTTTAAACGATTTTTCCAATTGCTTAGATACTTCATCGTCTTCAACAGGAACAATATTCGGAAGGTATTCAACAATTATTACTTCTGTTCCTATTGCATTGTAAAAGTAAGCAAATTCAACACCGATTGCTCCCGAACCCACCACAACCAATTTCTTCGGTTGTTTCGCTAAGGTCATCGCTTGTCTATACCCAATAATTTTTTCGCCGTCTTGGGGTAAATTAGGTAATTCTCTAGATCGAGCGCCAGTTGCAATAATAACTCCTTTGTTTGCGGTCAAATTCGAAATAGTTCCGTCTTCTGCCGTTACCTCCACAGATTTATTTGCTTTCAATACGCCATTTCCTTTGATTACGTCAATTTTGTTTTTCTTCATCAAAAATTGAATACCATTGCTCATTCCGTTAGCAACATCTCGACTTCTCTTGATCATAGCGCCAAAATCTGCACTAGCGTCCTTTACTTGAATACCATAATCTGCAGCATGAGACAAGTATTCGTAAACATTAGCAGATTTAAGAAGAGCTTTGGTTGGAATACATCCCCAATTCAAACAAATTCCACCAAGCGATTCACGCTCAACGATGGCAGTTTTTAATCCTAATTGTGAAGCTCGAATAGCCGTAACATATCCTCCTGGTCCACTCCCGACAACAATGATATCATAACTCATAAACTATTTTTTTTAGAGTGCAAAATTAATCAAATAATTCATTAAATAATGTTTCGAAGGATGTTAAAAAGTCATGCTAAATGTTACTTTAAAATGAGTGTCTGCCACTTTAATTTGATTAATTTTGTTCGAGCAATAATGAATATGGAAAGTACACTACAAAAAGCAGCAACACTTGAGCAGGCAATAGAGTTAGGACTTCGAAAGGAAGAGTTTGAATTGATTAAAGAAATATTAGGTAGAGTGCCAAATTTCACAGAAACAGCCGTGTATTCTGTTATGTGGTCAGAACATTGCTCGTATAAAAATTCGATTCTTTGGTTAAAAACATTACCGAAAGATGGTCCACACATGTTGGTCAAGGCGGGTGAAGAAAATGCTGGCTTGGTAGATATTGGAGACGGATTGGGATGTGTATTTAAAATAGAATCTCACAACCACCCGAGTGCGCTGGAGCCTTATCAAGGAGCGGCAACTGGTGTTGGAGGAATCAATAGAGATATTTTTACAATGGGAGCGAGACCAATTGCACAATTAAATTCGTTGCGATTTGGTAATATCAAAAATGATAGAACGAAATGGTTGGTGAAAGGAGTTTCTAAAGGTATTGGAGATTATGGCAATGCTTTTGGGATTCCTATCGTTGGAGGAGAAGTTTTTTTTGACGATTCTTATAATCAGAACCCGCTAGTAAATGCCTTTTCAGCAGGTATTATTGATACCAAAAGAATTATTTCTGCAACCGCAAAAGGACCTGGAAATCCAGTGTTTATTGTAGGTTCAGCGACAGGTAAGGATGGCATTGCAGGAGCTGCTTTTGCATCAAAAGACATTACTGAAGATTCTGCTCAAGATTTACCATCTGTACAGGTGGGCGATCCTTTTATGGAAAAATTATTGTTAGAAGCTACCATGGAATTAGCAGAAACAGATGCAATAGTCGGGATGCAAGATATGGGAGCAGCTGGGATTACGTGTTCAACTTGTGAAATGAGCGCAGCAGGTAATGTCGGGATGGAAATTCATTTAGACAAAGTACCTACACGTCAAGAGAATATGCTTCCATATGAAATATTACTTTCAGAATCTCAAGAAAGAATGTTGGTGGTAGTTCAAAAAGGAAAAGAGCAGGTGGTGAAATCTATTTTTGATAAGTGGGATTTGCATGCAGAGGAAATTGGCGTAGTGACGGATTCAGGGCGAATTAAGTACTATATGCACAATGAATTGGTCGGAGATGTTCCAGCTGAATCATTGGTATTGGGTGGAGGAGCTCCTCAAAATAAAAGGGAATACACAGAGCCAGCGTATTATCAGGAATTTAAAAAGTTTAATATTTCTGATGTGCCTTGTCCACAAGATTTAGCAAAAGTAGGTTATGAGTTACTTGCTTTGCCTAATATCGCGTCAAAACGTTGGATTTATGAGCAATACGACTCGATGGTAGGAACAAAAAATATGACAACCAATAGGCCTTCTGATGCAGGAATTGTTCACATTAAGGGTACGAATAAAGCGTTAGCAATGACCGTGGATTGCAATTCTAGGTATGTCAATGCAGATCCTGAAGTTGGAACAATGATTGCAGTTTCAGAGGCAGCCAGAAATATAGTTTGTGCCGGTGGCATACCTAGTGCAATTACGAATTGCTTAAATTTTGGAAACCCATACAATCCAGAGTCTTATTGGCAGTTTGTTGGTGCTATTAAGGGAATGTCTGCGGCTTGTTTGAAATTTGAGACACCAGTTACGGGAGGAAATGTTAGTTTTTACAATCAATCGGTTATTGCTGGGAAAGAAATTCCAGTTTTTCCAACTCCAACTATCGGTATGATTGGTATTCTTGAAAATAAAGAGAGAATTATGACCTTAGATTTCAAACAAAAAGGAGACTTAATATTTCTTTTAGGTGATTATTATGAGGACATCGCCTCCTCTGAATATTTAGCCAGCTATCATGGAGTTAAGGCTTCCCCAGCTCCATACTTTGATCTTGAAAAAGAATATAATGTGCAACAGGCAGTGAGAGGATTAATAAGAGAAGATTTAGTTAATGCTGTACATGATTGTTCAGATGGAGGATTGTATGTATCTTTGGTCGAAATGTCTCTGCCTCGTGAATTAGGTTTCGATATCGTAACGGATTCAGAACTCAGGGTGGATGCATTTCTATTTGGTGAAGGGCAAGGTAGGGTAGTAGTGACTCTTCCTGAAGATGCAGAGGAGCGTTTTATCGAGTTTATGATGGAATCAGGTGTAAACATTACCTTGCTAGGTCACGTGACGAAAGGAAAATTTCAGGTGGATGAAGAACCGTTTGGAAATGTTATAGAGGCAAAGAAAATTTACGATTCTTCTCTAGGTAATTTAATTGAAAATTAATGGAATATAATACAACAAGAGGCCGATTGATTTTGCCTGAGTACGGCAGAAACGTTCAAAATATGATTTCTCATGCCATGGAAATTGAAAATCGTGATGAACGTAATCGTGCAGCACAAGCAATAATAGAAGTTATGGGGCAATTAAATCCGCACCTGAGGGATGTTGACGATTTTCGTCATAAGTTGTGGACCCATCTTTTTGTGATGTCTGATTTTCAGTTGGAAGTCGATTCTCCTTACGAAATCCCGAAACCAGAAATGCTAATGGAAAAACCTAATTTGATGGAATATCCAAAGAGTAAAATTAAGTATGGTCATTACGGGAAATATACGGAAGCGATACTTAAAACTTCAAAATCATTGGATTCTACTGAAGAAAAGGAGTATTTAAAGAACTCGATGGCAAATTTTATGAAGAAACTGTATTTATCGCACAATAATGATGCAGTTGAAAATCATGTAATCGCTGAAAATTTAAAAGAACTTTCTGCAGGAGAATTGGTATTAGAAAACCCCGATGATTTGGCAAATACAAATACACTCTTGCGTTCAATGGGAATGAATAAGAAGTTTAATAATAACAATAAGAACTTCAAGAATAAACACAAAAAGAAATTCAACAAAAAATAAGATGGCATCTTTCGAAATCTATGGAGGTAAACCTCTCAAGGGAGAATTAATACCACAAGGCGCTAAAAATGAAGCATTGCAAGTACTCTGTGCTCCACTTTTAACAGAAGAAAAAGTAACGATTTCCAATATTCCAGACATTGTGGATGTCAATAAACTTATATCGCTTTTGCAAACCATGGGTGTAAAAGTAGAAAAGGTTGAAAAGGGAACATATATTTTTCAAGCAAAAGATATTGATTTAAAATACTTAGAAACTGAAGATTTCAAAAAAAGAGCATCCTCTTTACGCGGCTCAATTATGATTGTTGGGCCTTTATTGGCAAGGTTTGGAAAAGGGTTTATACCGAAGCCAGGTGGAGACAAAATTGGAAGAAGGAGATTAGACACTCATTTCGAAGGGTTTGCAATATTGGGCGCAAAATTCAATTACGACGCGGGAGAGCACTTTTATTCTGTTGAGTCAAAAAAATTAAAGGGAACGTACATACATTTAGATGAGGCATCCGTAACAGGTACCGCAAATATACTAATGGCTGCTGTTATGGCGGAGGGTAAAACTACGTTCTACAATGCTGCCTGTGAGCCATATATTCAACAGCTGTGTAAGATGCTTAATTCTATGGGCGCTAAAATAGATGGAATTGGTTCGAACTTGTTACATATTGAAGGAGTAAAATCTCTTAAAGGTTGCTATCATCGTATTCTGCCAGATATGATAGAGATTGGTAGTTTCATAGGTTTAGCGGCTATGACTCAGTCTGAAATCACCATTAAAGATGTGAGTTGGGATAATCTAGGAATAATTCCAAATGTATTCAGAAGGATGGGGATAAAATTGGAGAGAAGAGGAGACGATATTTACATTCCGGCTCAGGAAAAATATGAAATAGATACTTTTATCGATGGGTCTATTCTAACCATTTATGATGCGCCATGGCCAGGATTTACACCTGATTTATTGTCAATTATTTTGGTGGTAGCAACACAAGCAAAAGGTTCCGTATTAATTCATCAAAAAATGTTTGAATCAAGGTTGTTTTTTGTGGATAAACTTATTGATATGGGTGCTCAAATAATTCTTTGTGACCCTCATAGAGCTACAGTGATCGGATTGAATAGAGAACATAGCCTTCGCGGAATAAGTATGACAAGTCCGGATATTAGAGCTGGTGTGTCCCTGTTAATAGCGGCTTTATCTGCCAAGGGAAAAAGTACGATTCACAATATAGAACAAATAGATCGCGGGTATCAAGACATTGAAATTAGGTTAAACAATATTGGTGCTGATATCCGACGAATCGGATAATGAAAAAGTCAATTCTATTTTCACTAATTGGAGTATTAATATTAATTGGTATTCTCATTTGGAGAAATTATTCACCCGGTATACCACAAGGAGAAAAGGCACCAAATTTTGAAGGAATTAATCATCAACAAAAAGCAATTTCTCTCGATAATTACAAAGGCAAGTTAATCTTGTTAGACTTTTGGGCTTCTTGGTGTGGTCCGTGTAAGGAAGAAATTCCACATTTAAAGGAAATTTATAATACCTACCAAAATAGTCGTTTCAAAGATGCTGAAGGGCTCGAGATCATTAGTATATCTCTTGATCGTGATGAGGCGCAATGGAAATCTGCAATCGATTATTTTGAACTTCGCTGGCCTGGACATATTTTGGATGTTGATGGCAAAATATCATCTCAATACCGAGTAAATTCAATACCCCATGTTTACCTCATCAACGGTAAAGGAGAAGTAATTGAAAATGGAGTGGATTTAAGAGGTGAAAAATTAACCGAACTAATTAAGAATCAGCTAAAATAATTCTATCTAAGGTATAAGCGATTAGTTCATTCATTTTTTCAGTATAGCCTTTAGAGAACTCGAAATTAGGTCTATTAGCAACGCCTAAACAAATGGTACAGGTTTCGTGATTTAATGCACCTCCAAGAGCAAAAAGTGTTGAACTTTCCATTTCAAAATTTAGAATTTTTGAACCATTCCACATAAAACTACTCAAGGGAATATGTAAATTTTCGGTATGAGTTTTTAGTCGTAATGATCGACCTTGAGGGCCATAGAACCCTGAGCTTGTGATGGTTATTCCAGTGTGAATACTATTGGAAGCTAATAAATTTAGTAGTTTCTCAGAGGAATGAATTGCGTATGGATTAATGTACTCAGGAATGTTGATGTGTGATAAAAATTGATTTTTTAATGAGGTATCAGAATGATTAAATTCTATTTCATAAAAGTATGCAACATTGTCAAATCCAATGGCATGGCTGGATAAGATAAAGGAATGAACGGGTATATCTGGCTGGAGAATTCCACATGTGCCAATTCGGACAATACTTAAGCTCGTTTTCTTTTCCTTTTCAGTTCTTGTGTCTAAATCGATATTTACCAAGGCATCTAATTCATTGATAACAATATCTATATTATCCGTGCCAATTCCAGTTGAAAGTGCAGTAATGCGATGACCTTTGTAGTGACCAGTATGACAAACAAACTCTCTATGTTGGGATTGGTGTTCGATGTGATCGAAGAAAAATGAAACTTGACTCACTCGGTCTTGATCTCCGACAATAATAATTTTTTCTGCAATATTTTCTCGGTGCAGTCCAAGATGGTAAACTCGATTATTTTTATCGAGTACTAAATCAGTTGCTGGAAAGAATCGCATTTTTTATTTCAATAAACTTCCGAATACCTTTGAAAGGAGCGCTGTAACTTGGGCTGCGGGATCTTTACGTATTTTATTCTCCTCCTTGGATACCATTAAAAAAAGTCCGTCAATTGCTTTTTGAGTAATGTATGCATCTAAATCAGGATTTAATTTTTGACCCCCTGTTAGTGTCATAGCATTGTTATATTTTGTGATGATTGGATTCCAATATTCTGTGAGTTTTACCTTAGAAGTAGCCTCTTTTACTTTCGGAGAAAAAGCCGCAAATAGTTTCGACGAAGTATTTTCTTTTAGGAATTTAGTTGCTGCGCCATCTCCGCCATTCAATATGGCAAAACCGTCGTGCACAGACATATTTTTAATGGCATCTGCAAAAATGGAAAGCGCTTCTTTTGATGCTTCTTCAGCTGCTCTATTCAGAGTGGTTTCAAACTTCTCTACTTGTCCATCTAACCTCCATTCTAATGCTTTGTCGCGCACTTTTTGAGCATCAGGAGGAAAAGGCAAGCGAATTTCGCTATTTTTCAAAAAACCATCAGTAACAGAAGTAAGTGAAACTGAATTTTTAATCCCTAATTGTAGCGCTTCTCTTAATCCTGCTATTACTTCATCGTTTGTAAGAGAAGGTTTATTATTGGATGAATTAGAGGAATTATTCATCATATTTGATGCCTCATTTAACACATCACAAGAAAATAATAAAGCAATAAGTCCTAAAAATAAATTTAATTTGATCATCTAAATTATCTCAATACGTTCACGAATCCGGTTTTATAATCTTTTTTATCATTGTCTTTCATCTTGTATGAAACTTTCCAATTATATGTATCATTTGGAACTCCCATGTTATTATAGGTGCCATCCCAAGCAATACTTGCATCATATGTTTCCCAAATTTTTTCTCCCCATCTATTAAATATCTCTAAATGAAAATTTTCAAAATCGATTCCATCAATTACTAAAATCCAATTTTGGTTATGTTCGTCATCATCAGGGGTGAAGGTATTTGGAGCGTAAACTATCACATCAGGTACGATTTCTATTTCTAGCGAAATCGAATCCGAACAACCTTCATTGGTAGTAACAGATAAGGTAATCGGATAAATTCCTGTGACGCCTTCTGGATATGAAATGATTGCATTTGAACCATTATTTATTAATGAGTTCGAACCTGGACTAGACCAATTCCAAATTGAAATATTTCCTTGAGAATTATCAGAAGTTTGAATAGTAGTTTCGAACCATGTTGCAGGATTTTTTGAAACTGTAAAATCAGCTACTGGGATAGCTGTTACCTCAACTATATCATTTATTGTTGTAGAGTAAACACAGCCATAAATAGATGTTACATCCATATTTAGACTATAATTACCGACGTTAGGCAAATCATTAGGTAGAATTTCCGTTCCATTAATAAGAAAAATCTCTCCATTTGAAAACGAATATTGAGTCGAAAAAATTTCGGTTGGGTTTGTTGAGGTATTTTCGAAAATAAACTCACCGGGTTCACAATCCTTCAATTTATCCGGAACAGCATTTGGTATTATTGGAGTAGGAAAGATTATTGTTAAGCAATCTCCTGTTGTAGGAGATCCACATTGCTCAGATAATTCCACGCAATATTGGGTATTCGTATTAGCTGGGTTTACAGAGAATGTTGAACCAACTCCAATTTGCTGTCCATTCTGACTCCAAGTAAATATATAAGGAGTTGATCCTCCTGTTCCCTGAGCTATTAAAGATATTGTTGCTTCGGGACATATCATTGAATCAGGAGTCAAAAAGGTTAGAGCAAGTGGTGATGGTTCATTTATATTTACCGAAATAGTAGAAATACAACCTAAGTTATCTGTAACCGTTAATGTATGTACATTGGCATTCAAATCAGTAGCTATATTCGTTGTGGAAGATGAAATGTCCCAATTGTAACTGTAAGGTGATGTGCCTTGAGTTATGGTAATGTTTGCAGTTCCATCAGATCCACTGTTGCATGTTACATCTGTTTGACTTGCTATTTGAAGCGTTAAAGGAGGTATTTCAGTCACATTGATAGTGACTACGCCTGAACATCCTATACTTGACGTAATAGTGCAGACATATGTCCCTGCAGTTAAATTCGAAATAGTTTGAGTAGTTTGATTTAACGGGTCGTTCCATTGATATGATAAAATACCAAGTGGTGGAGTCATTACGGCAGTTGCACTTCCATCACTTCCTCCAGGGCAAGAAACTGGAACTATTGTTCCAGTGAAGCTTGCAGGCGTGTCGTCAACAAATACGTTAGTATTTGCAGTGCACCCATTTCCGTCGGTCATGTAAACAGTGTAAGTACCACCAAAAACATTATTGACTATTTCCGATGATGATGCAAGGGCAGGCCAACTAAACGTATAAGGAGCAGGAGAATTCGGACCTGGAATGGCAGTAACAGAACCCATTCCTTGAGAACATATATCAGGAGTAGAACTTGCATCTATAGTGGGATTTGCTACTGAAATCCAGGTAGTATCATTTGTAATAGAACCTATACTTGTTCCACAAGCAGCACCAGATAGATAATAGCCGGACACTCCCGAGGGTATTGAATAATTAGGATTTGAGGAAGGTATAGTTAATACTCCATTATTGTATGGGAATGTGGCCAAAATTACTCCGTTGACGTCACAAGCATTCCAAACAAAGTTGCTTCCTGGACTGTTCACCATTAAATATGGAATCTGTGTTATCGAGTAAGCATTTGTATTTGTAGGAGAGGTAGGCGTATACCTCCTCCCATCTTGATTGGCTCCCCATATCGTCATATTCCTACCAGGAGTAGTATGAGCAATATTCATGTTAATATTCTCAGTTCCTTGAATTGCTAATCCACTATTCCAAGTGTCACAAACCGGTTTATTACCAATATGATATTCTATAATATTTGAAGATTCATAAAGAATTATGGACATATAATTGCATTGAGATGTACAGCTAAACATATAAATATCTTTATAAAGCACAACGAACTTTCGATTTGGAGATGTACCTATGGTTTGATATTGCAATTGACCTCCTAATGAAGGATTGATGTCTTGATATGTTAACATTGCTGCATTACTAGCTCCTGTAACAGTTAAATTTGGTAGAGGACCTGCTCCCGCAAATGACCAAGGACAATATGAACTTGCTTGAGCAGTATTAAATGAAATTAGCCCATTTGATCCAATTACACACTGATTGTATGCTTGCCCATAAAAACTAAAGTTAAATCCTATATTTACAACACCGGACCACACATCGTCAGTAAGATTTATGCTTGTTGGGTTATTTAGATAAATTCCAGCTGTAGAATTTGGATTACTACCTGAATTACAATTCGTAATTGTAACAGACTGTCCGGGACAAATTGTAGCATCGTCACCTAAACAGAGGTTATTTTGAGAAAAATAAATTCTATTTATCGAGACGAGTACCAATATTAAAAACCAAAACTTCTTTTTCATAAAAATTAATCAATATATATCAAAACGAATTTTAGATTAGAATAGTTGCCTTGTTGGCATGAAAAAAATATATCAAAAACGAATAGCAACAAAATACAAGTTTTTTCATTATTAACTGTCTCATGCAAAAACTTAATTAAATTTGCCACTGTTAACCATAAAAAATCAATATATGTCGAATAAATTTCATGCAGAGATAGAAGCGTTCATGTCTCGCGTTAAAGAAAAAAATGGTCATGAACCTGAGTTCTTACAAGCGGTTCAAGAGGTAGCTGAAACAGTTATTCCTTTTATCGAGGAAAATCCAAAATACAAAACGGCCAAGATTCTTGATAGAATAGTGGAACCAGAACGTACCATAATCTTTAGAGTGCCATGGCTTGACGATCAAGGAAATATTCAAGTTAATCGAGGTTACCGAGTGGAATTTAATTCAGCAATTGGGCCCTATAAAGGCGGATTACGTTTTCATCCATCAGTAAATCTTTCCATACTGAAGTTTTTAGGATTTGAGCAAATCTTTAAAAATTCATTGACAACATTACCAATGGGTGGTGGAAAAGGTGGTTCTGACTTTGATCCAAAAGGTAAATCGGATAATGAAGTAATGAAATTTTGTCAATCGTTCATGACGGAATTGGCACGCCACATTGGAGCCGATACAGATGTTCCGGCTGGTGATATTGGCGTTGGTGGTAGAGAAATTGGATATATGTTTGGTCAGTACAAACGTTTAAGAAATGAATTCACTGGAGTACTTACCGGAAAAGCGCGTAATTGGGGTGGGTCATTGATCCGTCCAGAAGCAACGGGATATGGAACAGTATACTTTGCTAAAGAAATGTTAGCAACAAAAAGTGATTCTTTCAATGGTAAAATTGTTGCAGTTTCGGGTTCTGGAAACGTTGCACAATATGCTTGTGAAAAAGCAACGGAATTGGGAGCTAAAGTGGTGACTTTATCCGATTCTGAAGGATATATTTACGATGCAGATGGCATAGATGCAGGTAAACTGGCATATGTCATGGAGTTGAAAAATGTAAAACGAGGTAGAATTTCGGAATACGCCTCTAAATATCCAAATGCAAAATTTATTTCAGGAAAAAGACCTTGGGAAGTTAAAGTTGATATTGCTTTACCTTGTGCAACTCAGAATGAATTAAATGGAGAAGAAGCAAAAGTATTAATATCAAATGGAGTGAAATGTGTTGCGGAAGGAGCGAATATGCCTTCAACTCCAGAAGCAATTACGGCTTTTCAACAAGGTGGTGTACTTTTTTCACCAGGAAAAGCGTCGAATGCCGGAGGTGTTGCTACTTCAGGTTTAGAAATGTCTCAAAACTCATTGAGATTATCTTGGTCGAGAGAAGAAGTTGATCAACGACTCCACGGCATCATGGTTTCAATTCACGAAGCATGTGTGAAATACGGTAAAAATGCAGATGGTTCAATAGATTATGTTAAAGGAGCCAATGTAGCTGGTTTTGTAAAGGTTGCCGATTCAATGATTGATCAAGGATTGGTTTAAATTCTAAGTTCAATATTAGTTAAAGCTGTCTTCGGACAGCTTTTTTTTTCGAAATTAGTTTAGTGGAATTTAAAAAAATATTATTTTTGTTTAGAATTATTCTAAATAATGAATCAAAATACGTGTCTATTAATTGATGAACATACTTGTCCATGGGTGAATACTCAGTCGGACTCTAAAAAGACGAAATGTTGCAAGAAGTATAAGAAAAAAGGTCATGCTTGTAAAAAATGTCCGAAATTTGGATAATTGACTTAATTTTTTGAAAACTCGTCTTAGCTTATTAATCTTAATACTGAATTTCAGTATATCATTCTGTCAGACTTATCGAAACGTTGGTATAGGAACGTGTTACGTATCCTCTCAGTATGATATCTTTCATCATGTCGGCTTTTCTTTTAGGGAAAATAAATTCGGGTTTAATCAAGAAATAGGATTGAGTCATAAATATTTGGTGATAAGCAAATTCAATTGGCGCTTTCAAGAACAAATTTATAATTGCATACCATTATCAAAAAGATGTACAGTTGAGAATGGTTTGTCTCTAGGATTATTTACCCAGATTAATAATTCTACTTTTTATCAACTGGATGAAAATTTGTTTGTTGGATTGCAATATAAAGGTTACCTAGGATGTTTTTGGAAAAATTACGTCGGAATCATGCATCACATGAAAGGATTTACACATTTATATACGACCGTTAATTTTATTTCTCAAATTGGGATAAGTTATGATTTTTAGTCGTTGCCTACTTTTTTCATCCGCGTTTCTCCTTTTTTACTCCTGTAGAAAAACTACTTCGTGTAATGAAACTGAAATATTTGGACACGCCGGAATGGGTTTGTCAATGCCAAATTCAGGTTATCATGCCAATAGTATGGAAGCAATCAATTTAGCCTCAGAATTTAATACTTTGAAAGGAATTGAATTAGATGTCAGGATGTCTAAAGATGGTGAATTGTGGTTGTCTCATGATGATTTTTTGGAGGATGAAACCACAGGTTCGGGTTGTCTGGAAGAGACTACGAGTGATGATCTGGAAACTTTTCATTATAAATCTATTCATAAGGAAAAATTGGTTAAACTTTCCTCTATTACTTTTGATAGTTCGAAAACCTATTTTTTAGATTTGAAATTTTACAATTCATGCAAAGAAATACTAGTGGACATTAACACATTTAAACAAAAACTTGATCTTTTGGCTAAATCAAATTTGATATTGATTCTTCCTACAAAGGATTTGTATCCCTATTTTTCCTTAGACTACAATTGTGTGCTTTCTAGTGATAATATCGAATTAATTCGTCAAGAGTTTAATACGAATGATTGGTATGGTGTAGCAATACGAAATTCAAAAATCAGTGCTGAAGTGGTTCAAGAATATGTTTCAAATGGCAACAGAGTTTATTTGTATGATATTCGTTCACCAAAGGGTACATTAAATGCCATTAAAAAGAAACCAACAGGAATAATTACAGACGATGTAATTGCAGCTCAATCAATGTGTAAATAAAAATAAACCTTGTTGACTAGAACTATTTTCAGCGGAGATTGAGGGATTATCTATGATGAACCCATTTTTGGGAGCCCTTGCATCTGCGAAAGCCATCATGCTGAGCATGCTTTGTCTTTTGCCATTTCCCAAAATAGAAGCATGCTTCCTTTTGTTCCATGAAAAAAGCCAAGCACATTGTGCCTGGCTTTCTTGATGCGGAGAGTGAGGGATTATTTATAATGAACCCATTTTTGGTAGACCTTGCATCTGCGAAAGCCATTATGCTGATCATGCTTTGTCTTTTTCCATTTTCCAAAATAAAAGCAAGCTTCCTTTTGTTCCATGAAAAAAGCCAAGCACATTGTGCCTGGCTTTCTTGATG
>CAZLHR010000045.1:0-17733 GCA_964559685.1 uncultured Lishizhenia sp. | reverse complement strand
GCGACTTCTTCTTGCAAAAAACCTTGATTATTGGGAGGATGAACGATTTGTCCTGCCCCATTTATAAAAATGGATAAAAAGAAAAAAAAGCAAATTTGCTTCATGGAGCAATACTCAATTGACTTATTTGAATCCGATTTCCTTGAACAACTATTACGGAATAAGTACCTGTAGAAATACCAATCAAATCTAGTTTTTCTGTATTCATTCCAAATAAAACAGGAACTTTTTTCTCAAGAATAGTTTTCCCTTGCGAGTCCACCACTAAAATCTGAACCGCGCTCGTAGAATTTGAGTTAAAACTTACCGAAACCTCGTCTTTACTCGGATTTGGATAAAGTTCTAAAGATTCTTCCTCGATGACTAATTCATCCAAAGATACAGGAGCATCAGTTATCTCTGGTTGTTGAAGTCGAATATCCGTATATACACGATATTCTCCTGGAGTCATATTTAAAACTGCATTTACATCAGATACAATAATGCTATCTCCAGTAAAGTACTCGTACCAAGTTCCCGTATGATGAAAAGAAGGTGTTGCATCCTGGTTATACACACTGAAATTTGTCAGAACAACCGAATTCATTGTAGGGTCGTTTAGTTTCATTCGTTTAACAGCACCCGAAAGCATGTAGTTGAAATTTAAGGAAGTGAAGGTACTGTAAGTATTTCTCAAGTGCATCATGGCTGCGTACACATCATACAATTGCCTTCTGCGCGCTTCGGTGAAATAATTCCATAAAATGGGTTTATTACATACCCGACACGGAACATCTATGGAGATATCGTAACCCAATTCTCCAAATTGCCAAATCATTCTCGGGCCAGGCTGGGAAAAGAAAATTACGGCAGCTGTTTGCATTCTTCCCAACGCAACATACTCATCTTTCGTATTGTGATCTAGATTGGCTGAACTACCAAACGTAATGTTTTTAAACATCAAGCGCTCTTCGTCGTGACTTTCCATGTAAGATACTAAGTGTGGAACACTCCAAGTTCTGGCTGAATAAATCCCATTGCTAATGTTCGAAGTTGACGTGTAACCCATAGTCGCTTCGTTGTATGCATGCGTCAAATTGCCCCAGAGCATCATGCCATGTTCTGCTAATTGCTTTTCCTCTGCGTTGTCACACCAATGTTCTAAAATGACATACGCATTCGGTTTCACTGTCCAAATGGTATCAGCCATTCGTTTAAGAATATTAATTCGATCTGTACTGAATCCATTTCCATTGTTGATGAATCCTTTGGTATAGTCGAACCTGAAACCATCAATATTGTATTCTTCAAGCCAAAAGATATTTACACGGTCAATATAATCTTTCGTGGCTTGACGAGTATGATCGAAATCATAGCCCCAACAATACGGTTCGTGTGGGCAAATGGCATTGAACCAAGGATTGTTTGCAGCAGGACGGTTGTTCACCGCGTCCCAATACATATTTACCATTGGATTTTGACCAAAAGCATGATTAAGCACCATGTCAACAATAACCGCGATTCCACGTCCATGACAAGAATCAACAAATTCCTTGAATTTTTGAGGAGTACCGTAATATTTATCTAATGCCATGTGAAAGGAAGGATTGTATCCCCAACTTTCGTTATTTTCAAATTCCCCCAGTGGCATTAATTCAATCGCATTGATTCCTAGTTTATCAAGGTAGTCAAGTGTATCAATAAGCGTTTGGTAATTTCGTTTTTGAACGAAGTCGCGAACCAATAATTCATAAATCAACAAGTCTTTGTTTTCAGGAGCTGTGAAATTTGTGTTTTGCCAAGTATATGCCGGTGCACCCGGATGCATTACTGTCACAAATCCAGTTGTCAATCCATTTGGATAGGGATGTGGGTTTGGATTTGTTAAGGCTCCAATGGCAGCATCATTGTTCTTATCTAAAATTAAGGTACTAAGTGGATCAGCTAATTTTAAATTGCCGTCAATTAAATATTGGTAACCATAGCGTTGACCTGGAGTTAAACCTCCGATAGTTAACCACCACGTTGTTGAATCCAAGGATAAATTCATGTAATAGTTGGCAGAAGGCACCCATTGATTAAAATCACCAATAACATACACGTGTTCTTTTTCAGGAGCAAATAATCGCAATACAACGGTAGAATCATTGATGTAATTGATACCATTTTTAGTTCCTGATGGCGGATCTTGTAAAGTAATCGATGGATTTACCGTATAATAAACACTGTCTTCAACAACTTCAATACCATTATCCGCTGTAAGTTTTAATTGATGTGTTCCTTGAGAAGTGGCAGTTAAATTGTAATTTAAGGTATTTGCATTTGTTGATGTCGCTAAAAGTTGTCCATCTTCATACAAGGATAATGTACATGATTGACTGGACTGACCATTAACAAAAAGTGATTCACCAAGATTCAAGATGGTTGCATTGTTATTTGGACTGAAAAGTTGCGCTTGAAGTCCGCTTCCCGGTTGCACAAGATCATAGAAAATATCTGATCCATCGGATTCTCTACCCACAATAGAACCATTTGCGGTTCTAAATACGAATGCTAATTTCAGAACCGATACTGTACCTGGAACACCGTAAAATTGATCTATATCAATCGTAATTTGGTGTTTGTTGTTTCCTACATAAGTCATAGCCACAGTTGGGTCAGCAGTTCCCCAAGTTCCTTGTACATATTGCCAATTTGACGGAGAAGTACTCGAAGTGGTTATAAGACCTGTATGGCAATAGATCTGTGTCTGATTGGCAAGGGCTGCGTTGCCTTTGGTAGCATCATACGTTATTGTAATAACATCATTAACGGTTGGAAAAGCTGGATTAACTGTTAATATTTGCCCATGTGTTAATGCGCAACACAACATGGATAGTACCGAAAGCAATTTTTTCATATGACAACAATTTACAAAAAAGGCCCGAGTTTTAAAAACTCAGGCCTTTTTCAACTCAAAATTTACTTATTTCTTAATCAACTTTCCAGAACCTGTTCGATTACCAGAAGTTAATTTGTAAAGATACGTTCCAGCGTTCAGTGATGAAATATTCACTGTGTTACTAGCTGTTTTCATTACAACTTTTCCTGTCAAATCTGTTATTACCACTTCGAAACCATCTGCATCAGCAACAAAAGTAATGATGTCCTCTGCAGGCACTGGGAATGCAGAAGCATTGATTTTCTCTAGTTCGTTAATTCCTAGACCAGGTGCTACTGAACCACCGAAGTTAAATTGACCTGTATAACGGTTGAACGAAATTGTATCGTAAGTTCCCGCAGCAACAGCAATATCTGGACCATTCAAGAATGCAGTATCCGCTGGAAAGTCAGCCGGACCACCCCAATTTACAGCCCATCCACCATTTGCACGGAATTTTGCTACACCATCACCAATTGTAAAATTATACAAATAATGTGTTATTCCACCATCCGTAGAAATCATTGGTACGTCTACTGACCAATCGAATGGAGGAATCGCAGAACCGATCAATCCAACTGGTACTTGCTCAAAGTTATAGGCCAAGGTTGTTTTGTTAAAAGAAACATTGTAATATCCAACAGTTAATGGAATGTCATTCGTGTTAGCTACAGCAGTACCAGCCGGGAAAGCTGTTCCTCCCCACAAAGTTTCTGTAGGAGCTGTTCTTTTAAATAAAACGTTTGGCTCTCCAAAGAAGAAATCATCTTTAAAATAATCATTCCCATCAAGTGTAGCTAAAGGAACAACAGATGCATAACTGTTGAAACCACCAACGATTCCGATTTCATCAAAACCTGTTGCAACTGCAGTAAATGCATACTCTAGGGTTTGTGTGTTGAAAGTTACGTCATAGGTACCTGCTACTCCTGGAATATCATTCCCAAAGCCTCCTGGTTCAGCTGTTCCAGTAGGAAAACCTGCTCCTCCCCAATTGTTCGCCCAGTCACTATCCAAACGGAACTTCAAACCACCGTCTACACCTATTACTACGGAAGAAGCCTCCCAAAGTACGCCGTCAGAACTCGTCATAACGATATCCGGATCTGCACCCCAATTTGTAAATTGCCCAACAATACCCATTGTTTGAGCAAAAGTCAATGTGCTAAATGAAAGCACTGTTAATAAAGTAAAAATTCTTTTCATAGTTTAATTTTAATTAAAGTTAACGATACTTAGTGTCATATTGACAAGTTCAAAAATAAGAAAATTATTTTATTCTCAGAATTTTCAGTTTATTTTTTTAAGTTCTTCTTTTTAAATTTCCTCGTTTAGTATGATATATTCCTGAAATCGAGAAATATTTGGGCAATTCGTTTTGTCAAACAAACCAAAAACCGAAGATCCACTTCCAGACATCGCGGCGTAAAGAGCTCCTTGATTTTTCAATTCTTGAATAATTTCAGCTATCAATGGGAAATGTTCAGAAATAGGTTTTTCAAAATCATTGGTAAATAATTCTTGCCATTCATCGATTGAAGAATTCCATGAAGCTTCCCAGTCCAATTGCTTAACTTTCGGAACTATCACCGAATAAGCGAAAGCCGTGCTCACATGAATTTTTGGATTTAACACAACTAAGCGAAGACCTGAAAGTCGCTCTTTGATTGGAGATAACACCTCACCTCGTCCTTTAGCTAATTTCGGACTTGCATCAATAAAAAAAGGACAATCACTTCCCAGTTGCGCCGCTAAATTTTCTAATTCACCTGTTTCAATTGATAAATTAAACAAATCATTGAGTGCTTTGAGTACAAATGCGGCATCGGCTGAACCACCACCCAAGCCAGCTCCAAATGGAATTTGTTTTCGCAATTGAATCTTTACGTCACCAATGCCATATTTTTCTTTCATTAAAAGGAAAGCACGTTCGCATAAATTTAATTTTCCATCAGCGGGAATTTGCAAACCTGTTTGGACAAAAGAAAACCTTTCAGCTGGCAATACCTCCAAAATATCGTAAAGTGGAATGGGCGTCATGATGGTCACTATGTCATGGTAGCCATCTTCTCTTTTTGATTGAATACTCAATCCTACATTTAATTTTGCCGGAGGAAAACTTATCACATCACAAAGGTACACATTGCCTGAATGTACCAAAGAGGTCGATTGAAAATGTTTAGCTTGTTGTTAAAGAAAAAATTAACTTTGTAAAAAAAAATTAAATATGTCGACGTATCTTGATTTTGAAGAACCAATTAAAGCTTTAGAAGAGCAAATTGAAAAAACAAAAGAAATTGCCGAGTCCACAGAAGTGGATATGGGAGACAAGATTAAAGAATTAGAAAAGAAGCTCTTAGAAAAAAGTAAAGAAGTTTACAGCACCCTCACGCCATGGCAGCGTGTGCAGTTGTCTAGGCATCCCGACAGACCTTATACTTTGGCCTATATTGATGCCATCACAGGAGGAAAATTTCAAGAACTTCATGGAGACAGAAGCGTTAAAGACGATAAAGCTATGGTTGGAGGTTTTGGCCTTCTTGACGGGGAAACCGTCATGTTCATTGGTCAACAAAAAGGAATCAATACCAAAATGCGTCAATACCGTAATTTTGGGATGGCAAATCCTGAAGGTTACAGAAAGGCACTTCGACTGATGAAATTAGCTGAAAAATTTAATAAGCCGATTGTCACTTTTATTGATACCCCCGGAGCCTACCCAGGGCTTGAAGCGGAAGAACGTGGTCAAGGAGAGGCGATTGCCCGAAACATATACGAAATGATGCGTTTGAAAGTTCCTGTGATATGTATTATTATAGGTGAAGGGGCTTCTGGAGGTGCCCTCGGAATTGGTGTTGGCGATAAAGTCGTGATGTTAGAAAATACCTGGTATTCTGTTATTTCTCCTGAAAGTTGCTCTTCTATTCTGTGGCGATCTTGGGATTTTAAAGAGAAAGCTGCTGATGCATTGAAGTTGACATCTACAGACATGAAGAAAAATGGATTAGTAGACGACGTTATCGAAGAACCTGTAAACGGTGCGCACCGAAGTCAGCAAGAAATGTTCAGTATTGTCAAGAAAAAAATAAAGTCTTACCTGAAAGAACTAAACGCCAAAGAAGCTAATCAGCGTATCAACGACCGCATCGAGAAATTCTCCAAAATGGGTGTTTGGCAATAAGCGGAATTCCGACAATGCCACATATTCTTGAAACTTCAATTGAATTTTTAAAAGGCGTTGGTCCACAACGTGCGGAACTTCTACGAAGCGAATTAGGCATTTTTACCTACCAAGATTTATTAGAACACTATCCTTATCGGTATATAGATAGAAGCTCCTATACATCCATTAAAGATTTACCATACGCTGAAAACCACGTGCAAGTAAAAGGATGGATCGAATCTGTTAAAGAAATCGGTGTTGGTCGCGCGAAGAAATTAATGGCTAGGTTTCGTGACGAATCTGGTGCAATAGATTTAATTTGGTTCCAAGGAGGCAATTGGATCAAGTCACAACTTCAAGTCAATGTGGCATATCAACTTTTTGGGAAACCAAAATTGTATGGTAACACATGGAATATACCACACCCAGAACTCACCCCGTTGGCCGAAGTTCAAAGACATACCGGATTTCAGCCACTATACCATAGTACAGAAAAATTAAGTGCGAAAGCATTACATTCCCGTGGCATTGAGAAATTAGTCAACACGCTATTACCACAAATCGTTGGAAAAATAGAAGATGCCTTACCTTTATGGATTGCGCAAGAACATCGCTTGGTAGGCAAAGAAGAAGCATTAATTAAAACCCATCAACCGGCAAATTTGCAAGAAGTGGAGCGCGCACGATTTAGACTCAAATTTGAAGAAATGTTTTTTCTACAATTGGAACTATTGATGCGAAAAGGTAAAAATGAGAAAGAAACGAAAGGGCATGTTTTTGAAACTACGGGCGAATTTTTCAATGAATTTTACTCACTACACTTACCCTTTGAATTGACAAATGCCCAAAAACGCGTCATCAAAGAAATTCGTAAAGATTTAGGCTCAGGAAAACACATGAATCGACTTGTTCAAGGAGATGTGGGTAGTGGAAAAACTTTAGTTGCTTTGTTGTGTATGCTCATCGCCAACGGAAATGGATTTCAAGCTGCGTTGATGGCTCCTACTGAAATTCTAGCCACCCAGCATTTTGAGAATATCAAGGAACTACTTGGACAAATGCCTATCGGAATTCATTTGCTAACGGGATCAACGAAAAAAGCTGATCGAAAAATCATTCATGAAGAACTTGGAAATGGAAATTGTAAACTTCTCATTGGTACACACGCTTTATTAGAAGATCCTGTTCAATTTCAAAATCTTGGACTCGTTGTAATCGATGAGCAACATCGGTTTGGAGTAGCTCAGCGCGCAAAGATGAGAGCTAAAAATGCCATTGCTCCGCATATTCTCATTATGACTGCAACACCGATACCTCGCACATTAGCCATGACCTTTTATGGTGACCTTGATGTTTCGGTTATCGACGAATTACCCCCTGGAAGAAAACCTATCAGTACAATTCACCGTTACGAAAGTCACCGTTTAGCCTTACTCGGATTTATGAAAAAGGAAATCGATAAAGGGCGACAAGTCTATGTGGTGTATCCGTTGATTAAAGAATCGGAACGAATGGATTTTCACAATTTGATGGACGGCTTCGAAGCCATATCACGTTATTTCCCCATGCCTAACTACCAAGTTAGTATTGTCCATGGCAAGTTGAAACCTGAAGTGAAAGAATACGAAATGCAACGATTCGTGAGAGGAGAAACACACATTATGGTTGCTACTACCGTTATTGAAGTTGGCGTAAATGTTCCGAATGCCTCAGTAATGGTTATCGAAAGTGCTGAACGTTTCGGTTTGTCTCAATTGCATCAGTTGAGAGGTCGCGTAGGAAGGGGTGCTGAAAAATCTTATTGCATTCTGATGACGGGGGATGCAATATCCAGAGAATCCAAAAAGCGCATGGATACCATGGTAGAGACTCAGGATGGTTTTGAGATTTCTGAAGTTGACCTGCAACTTAGAGGTCCAGGAGATTTAATGGGTACTCAACAAAGTGGGGCCTTACAATTTAAAATCGCAAATCTTGCAAAAGACGGTCAAATAATTCAATTAGCTCGGAATAGCGTACAAGAACTAATAGCTAAAGATTTTTCCTTGGAACTGGCAGAACACCAAAAGATGAAACGAGTGTTGCAAGATCTTCTGGCAAGTAAACCCAATTGGGGTAAAATTGCTTAACTTGAATATCTTTAAATATTAACCAAAGTTGTAATGTGAATTTTTGATAGGGAGTAGTTAGAACTTTTCTACTAAATTTAATCGAATTTCTACAAGTGAAGCACCCACCCTACCAAAGCTCACCTGATCGTCGTGAAGGGCATATCCCTTGCGCCCAAGGAGTAAATTCCGAATCTCTTGCCGAAGAACACCTTCGCCAATTCCATGAACCACACGAAAACGCGTTTGTCGCTGATCGATCATTCGGTTACAAAACCGCTTGAACTCTTTCACCTGAATTTCTAGTACTGCCTCTTCTTTTCTTATGACAACTCCCCTATCTTCCAAGGCCTCGCTGTGCAAATCGATCAGTGGAAGTTCTCCATCGGTAACGTCATGTTTTATCGGTAACTCAATAGAATCTTTTTGAGAAACGTCATGTACGTCAATTCGTTGCGTTTTACAAACCACGTATCTCACCACAGTACGTTTAAATCCAAATTCATCCTCTAACAGCAAATTTTCTCCCCTAATTTCGAGTACCGTAAAAAATCCAGTTTCATTTAAAATTGTAACGCGTTCGGAAATATGAAAGGTATACATCTTAATTAAATCGAATGGACTTAACAGGTGTAATGCGCGTCACCACGATACTTGGGATAACCAATGCCAACAAGCACACAACGATTGTCAAAAGATTGATGAGAAGTAAATTCATCCATGAGAAATGAATGGGTATAGCATCTAGGTAATAAACCGATGGATCGAGCGAAAAAACTTTCCATTTCATTTGAAGAAAACATAAGCTGATTCCCAATATATTTCCTACCAAGATCCCTTTTACTATGAGATAACCAGCCTCGTAGACAAAGACTTTTCTTATCGACCAATTACTTGCACCCATGGCTTTCATAATGCCCACGAAATTCGTGCGAACTATAATAATAACTAAAATCGCAGAACCCACATTGATCACCCCGATGAGCAACATCAACGTGATGATGATATAAACATTTACATCAAGAAAATCTAGCCAAGCGAATAAATCACTTTCCGCTTCTTTCACGGTGGTCACCTGAACTAGATTTCCATATTTATCCGGTTTCAATTGCAACTGATTTCGTAATTGTTCTGCTTTCCCCTCCAAATTAGAAAAATCAGTGAGACCAATTTCGTAGCCTGAAATATAAGCCCCTTCTTTGTAGGAAGGATTATCACAACGAATCGTCAATGATTTATTTTGACCTAAAATTTTGAAGGAATTGTTTTCAAAGACGATGTCAATCTCACCATAACTCGAAAGTTCAGAAATACGTCTGATGGACTTCCAATCGAAAGTAAGCTGCAGTGTATCCGATTCGATTTCACCTTGATCGTTTTGAGTGCGCGCAATTAGTTCCACCTCTCGAGGTCCGCCAACTTCCCATGAAATTTTGGGAGACCCCACCATGCCATTCCAGTTGAATTGTACGGCATCTTCCGCTCTATTGGTAACGGCTTCAAGTTGTAACGAACCGTCTTCATTCAGCGTAGGACTTACTTCTAAGCGCACCCGAAAATCTAAGCCGCTAACTTCTTGAAGGTATTTCAATGTAGTAAACACTAATTGTTGATCGTAATCTCCGAATCCTGAGTTAAAAATGGCCTTAACCACAAAGTCGCGTTTCACCGCTCTATTCGAAGTAAAAAAAGAAGCCAACACGGTATCACCGACCTTGTAATTTAAATTAGTTGCGACTGTTTCAGATAGTACCAATGCATTTTTTTCTGATTGCTTCGGTACTTCACCTGCGATCACATGTTGTTTTAGGAAAGACCAATCATATGTTTCATCGACTCCTTTCATCAAAACACCAGCAATTTCTTGACGGACCACCGTGGTGTCTTTTCCAGATGCCAACGTGATTTTATCTTCAAATTTCTTTGATTGCAAAATCGTTGGACGATATAATACCGGAGAAACGCCATTTACTCCTTCCTCGTTTCTTAAGGATGATGCCATGGCTTCAGAATAAGGAATGGGTTCAGATTCAAAAATGCGAATTTTCAATTCTCCTTGGTCTGGATTGATTTTTGATACAAAAAGTGGAGCGGTGAAACCCATCGCTTTTTCGCGTACTTCGTTCTGAAAACCTGTAACGATTGCTACCGCGATTAAGTTAACAACAATAGCTAGTGAAATACTTACAATGGAAATACGTACGATAGGTCTAGAAACTTTTTTACCTTGCGTATTATTATTCGAGAGTCGACGTGATATGAAAAACTCAAATGACACTTTATTCCATTATTCTGTCCAAAGGTACATAAAGGTTCTTTGTCTGCTTGCGTTTTTCACATTTTTAGTAACGAGCTGCGGAAATTACGAGCTGAAAAGTAAAATTATTATTGGTGAAGTACAACACGATCGTGACACCATTCAAAAACAGGAAATAAAAGAAGCTGCAAAGCCAAATGAAAAACCTATTCAATTAGGTATTGAACGTTTTTCTTTGTACCTCGATTCACTTTCAGGTAAGCGGATCGCTGTCGTTGCTAATCAAACCTCCGTAGTGAAAAAAAGTCACCTTGTCGACACGCTTATCGCCATGAAAATGCAAGTGGTAAAGGTCTTTAGCCCGGAGCACGGATTTCGTGGAGATGCAGATGCAGGAGAGCGTGTAAATAGTACGGTCGATGAGAAAACAGGAATTCCAATCGTTTCACTTTATGGAAACAACAAGAAACCTTCAGCCGCCCAAATGGCAGATGTTGACATTGTGCTTTTTGATATTCAAGATGTTGGTGTGCGCTTTTATACATTTATCTCTACGCTTCACTATGTGATGGAAGCTTGCGCAGAGAATAATAAAAAACTGATTGTATTAGACCGTCCGAATCCTAATGCTCATTACGTCGATGGGCCTGTGTTAGAGTATAGGTACAAATCCTTTGTGGGCATGCATCCTGTTCCTATTGTTTATGGAATGACCATAGGAGAATATGCCAAAATGATTAATGGTGAAGGTTGGTTAGATAATAAAAAACAATGTGACCTAACAGTCATTCCTTGTAAAAATTATACTCACAAAACACGGTATTCCTTGCCAATTGCTCCTTCTCCAAACCTAAAATCTGATGTCGCCATTGCACTTTATCCAAGCCTATGTTTTTTTGAGGCAACAACTGTGAGTGTGGGAAGAGGTACAGATCGACCATTTGAATATTTCGGTCACCCGCGCTTTCCAATATTAGACCATACCTTTACACCTGAACCAAAAGTAGGTGCAAAAAACCCGATGCACAAGTATAAACTTTGTCATGGGTTTGATCTGTCTAAATCACAAATGAAACGGACGTATGAATTAAACCTCAACTATTTGATTCAAGCACGAGATTTATTAGGAGACTCAGCCGTTTTTATTGATCAAAATTTGTTTTTTAATCGCCTCGCTGGAACTGCGAGTTTAAAGGAACAAATCTACAAAGGTTGGAGTGCACAGGAAATAAAGGAAACTTGGAAGCCCGGAATCAGTAGTTTTATGGATACGCGTAAAAAATACTTGCTTTATCCTTAATTAAAGTGACTTTCCACTATCGAGAACTGCTTGCTTCATTTCTTCAGCGTATTTCAATAACTTTTCCCGAACATTGGAATTATATGCACCTACAATTCTTGCTGCTAAAATTCCAGCATTTTTTGATCCGTTCAAGGCTACTGTTGCCACAGGAATTCCATTTGGCATTTGAAGTATGCTCAGAATAGAGTCCCATCCGTCAATTGAATTAGATGATTTTACCGGAACACCAATAACAGGAAGTGTGGTCAAGGATGCTGTCATCCCCGGCAGATGAGCAGCTCCACCTGCACCAGCAATTATGACCTTCAAACCTCGATCAGCTGCCCCTTTTGCATAATCGACCATTAGTTCTGGCGTACGGTGTGCAGAAACAATGGCTATTTCGTTGGAAATTCCCATCTCGTCAAGGAAATCTTTGGCCGCTTGCATTACTGGCAAATCAGACTTACTTCCCATAATTATACCTACTTCAATCATGTGAATCTTTTTCTGTGTTTTCGTTTGTTTGTGGAACCACTGTTGGATTTCCAGACGTCACCTCTCTATTTCCAGGATTGTAGTGAACCGCATGGTTCACATCGGTAAAAACTTGATCCATTGGTTGCTGGATTTCCTCGGTAGTATCTTTAATTAAATTATTCAAATTGAGATCCCCTTTCACATCGCCACTGCTTTTTTTGATTTCTTGTTTGATCTCATTTGTAGCATTTCGAAATTCAAACAAGGCCCTGCCCAAAGATTTGGCAATACCTGGAATACTCTTCGAACCAAAAAAAAGGAGAATTACTAAAAATATGACCAGAATTTCAGTCCCTGCGACGTCGTTCAAAAATAGCGATGGCCAATTCATAGGTCAAAATTACGACATTATTTAGAGCCAACAAGATTCTTTGTCATTTTTACATTTTTTGAATACGATATACCATGGCTGCTTGCCACCTCCTTGGAATAAGAGGCAATACAAAACGAAGAGCAAAACCTAAGGGATATTCAGAAATGAAAATCACCCTTTTATTTTCCATTGCACGGTAAGCTCTTTTGGCAGTTAGTTCAGCAGACATGGCTTTTTCAAAGAAATTCCCCCCTTCCATTCCTGCCGTTTTCTCAAATTCAGTTTTTACCGGACCTGGACATAATGCAGTCACTGATATTCCTGTATCCTTCAATTCGTAAGAAATAGCTTCCGTAAACGAAACTACAAATGCCTTCGTTGCAAAATAGGTGGCTTGTAAGGGACCAGGAAGTAATCCAGCAGTACTTGCGGTGTTTAGAATGTATCCTCTTCCCTTTTTCTTCATGCTGGGTATGATGGCATGCGTAAGCGAAATCAATGTTTTGATATTTAAATCCACCATATTTAAATCTGCTGATATAGACCGTTCAGCAAAAAACCCATAACCGCCAAAACCTGCGTTGTTCATTAAAACGTCAATGGAAATCTGTTCCTCAGACAAATACGTCATAACGCTGGAAACCGCTTCTTGCTCCGTTAGATCAATGGGTATGACATGTACAGTCACGTTGAAATTCTCAATAATTTGCAGCTGAAGCTCTTTAAGTTCCTTTTCCCTTCTAGCTAATAAGACCAGGTTTCCTCCCTTACTTGCATGAATAATCGCTAATTCTTTACCAATTCCACTTGAAGCGCCAGTAATTAAAGCCCATTTATTATTCATTTTGAAATAACTACTAAATTTCTAATCATTAATTTAAAATCAACTATGAAAGCATTCTAAATTAAATGAAAAAACCTTTTTAAAATTCATAAACGGAATTACTTTTTAAAAAAGTTGACCGATTTTTGTTTAATACTTAAAATTTTAGAATTCCTCTTGAAATTACAATTTTCTGAACTTCACTTGTTCCCTCATATATTTGTGTAATCTTAGCGTCTCGCATCAATCGTTCTACGTGATACTCTTTCACAAATCCATATCCGCCGTGTATTTGAACAGCTTCAACCGTTTGCTCCATCGCCACTTTGGAAGCATATAATTTTGCCATTGCAGAGGATTGATCGTAATTTCTTCCTGCGTCTTTATCAAGAGCTGAACGGTACACCAACAAACGAGCAGCTTCTACTTCTGTTGCCATATCGGCTAATTTAAACGCTATCGCTTGATGCTTGTAAATTTCTTTACCAAATGCCTTGCGTTGTTTAGAATATTCCGTCGATAACTCCAATGCTCCTGCCGCAATTCCTAAAGCTTGCGCCGCAATTCCAATCCTACCTCCAGAAAGTACCTTCATGGCAAACTTAAATCCAAAACCATCCTCACCTATTCTATTTTCTTTTGGAACCTTTACATCGTTGAAAAGCAAGGTATGTGTATCACTACCACGGATTCCCATTTTGTCTTCTTTCGCACCCACGACAAAACCTTCCATTCCGCGTTCCACAATCAATGCATTTATTCCTTTGTGACCTAGTTCAGCATTTGTTTGGGCAATTACCAAATAAACAGAAGCTGAAGAGCCATTAGTAATCCAATTTTTTGTGCCATTCAATAAATAATGATCACCCATGTCAATTGCCGTTGTGCGTTGCGATGTCGCATCTGAACCTGCTTCAGGTTCTGACAAACAAAATGCACCAATTTTTTCACCTGTTGCAAGTGGAACTAAATATTTTTGTTTTTGTTCTTCGCTTCCAAATTTCTCTAATCCCCAACAAACAAGGGAATTATTTACCGACATACAAACTGAAGTTGAGGCGTCAACCTTCGAAATTTCTTCCATCGCCAAAACATAAGAAAGCGTATCCATTCCACTGCCTCCGTATTTTGGATCAACCATCATTCCCATGAATCCTAATTCTGCCAACTGCTTGATTTGCTCCTCAGGAAATTTCTGCAAATTATCGCGTTCAATAACACCCGGTTTCAATACATTTTGTGCAAAATCACGTGCTGCTTCCTTAACCGCAAGATGCTCTTCTGTTAATTCGAAATTCATGGTGTAGGTTTTTAATTAATTTTGACAAAAATAATCCATTTTAGTCGTAAGTGAAAAAAAATACTGCTTATAAATTACAAATCATTGGACTTATGTCCGGTACCTCTTTAGATGGAGTAGATATCGCTTATTGTACCTTTGAATTTAGTAACCAAAAAACTGAGTTCGAACTTACACATACTAAAACAGTTTCCTATCCTCTTGGGTTGGAAAATACGCTTCGCTCGGCTACTCTGTTGAAAAGCGAGGACCTATGTTTCCTAGACAAACAATTAGGATTGTTTTTTGCACAACAGGTGACGCTATTCATGGAAGAGAAACAGTTGAAAATTGAAGATATCGATGCCATTGCTAGTCACGGTCATACCGTTTTTCATCAGCCTGACAGAGGATTTACATTACAAATCGGATGCGGCGCCACCATTGCATTGAACACAGGTATTAAGGTCATAAATGATTTCCGAACCAAAGATGTTTTGATGGGAGGACAAGGAGCTCCTTTAGTTCCTATTGGAGATTTTGATTTATTTCAAGATCAGGCAGAAAGTTTTCTGAATTTAGGTGGGTTTTCGAACATAAGTTTGAAGAGGGAGGGCGTTATTATGGCTTATGATATTTGTCCGTGTAACCTTCCACTCAATTTTTTTGCTGGAAAACTGGGGATTTCGTTCGATGAGGGAGGCAAAATAGCTAAAAGTGGTATTGTAAATAAAAGACAATTAGCGACCTGGAATTCGTTGGTATATTATAACCAACCAGCTCCTAAATCGTTAGGTACTGAATGGCTCGAAAAGCACTTTTTCAGTCAATTGGATAATTCGCTTAATGCATCGGATGCCTTGAGAACTTGTGTGGAACACATTACTCATCAAATATCAAAAGAATTAAAAAAATACAACTTAAAACGTGTTTTTGTAACTGGCGGTGGTGCGAAAAATGATTTTTTAATTTCACAGCTGCAAAATTCCACTGAAACGGAGTTAATTATTCCAAACAAAACTACAGTCGATTTTAAGGAAGCGATAGTATTTGCGTATTTGGGTGCACTTTATTTGCAGGGAAAACCTAACAATGTTCCGAGCGTAACAGGAGCGAGAACTTCAGTCTGCGGAGGTGTATTGCATTTACCTTTTTAAGTACTTATCCACAACAACTATGTTCGTAATTCCTATAAAAATAAAGTTATGCTTGCTCCAATTTTTTAATTTTGTCTTGTTTTTGGAAATTTTATGAGAGAATTACTTCAAAAGTTTGAGGAGAAAAGGCCCGAGATTGTTTTCGAATGGAAAGACCAGGAAACCGAAGCAGAAGGTTGGGTGGTGATTAATTCTCTTCGAGGTGGGGCTGCTGGTGGTGGAACGAGAATGCGAAAAGGTTTAGACAAACGAGAAGTAGAATCTCTAGCCAAAACCATGGAAGTGAAATTTACGGTGGCTGGACCTCCCATCGGAGGTGCGAAATCTGGAATTAACTTCGATCCAAAAGATCCACGTAAAGAAGGTGTATTGAGAAGGTGGTTTGCCGCAGTTTCTCCTTTGTTGAAAAATTACTATGGAACAGGTGGAGACCTCAACGTAGACGAAATTCATGAGGTAATTCCTATCACTGAAGATTGTGGCGTTTGGCATCCTCAAGAAGGTGTTTTTAACGGACATTTCCAACCGAAAGAATCGCAAAAAATTAACCGTGTAGGCCAATTGCGCCAAGGAGTGTTGAAAGTTATTGAAGACGAAAAATACTCGCCTTCAGTTGATAAAAAATATGTAATTGCCGATATGATTACCGGTTTCGGAGTAGCGGAATCGATTCGTCACTATTATGCAATATGGGGCGGAGACGTCAGAGGAAAAAAAGTAATTGTGCAAGGGTGGGGAAATGTAGGTTCAGCAGCTGCTTATTACCTTTCTCAAGAAGGAGCAAAAATTGTTGGTATCATTGACCGAGTTGGTGGTCTTATCAAAGAAGATGGATTTTCATTTGAAGAAATAAAAACGCTATACCTCAACAAAAATGGCAACGAGCTTTCGGCTGCAAATTTAATGACATACGAAGAAATCAATCAACGAATATGGTCAACAAAAGCAGACGTTTTCATTCCTTGTGCCGGAAGTCGAATGATTACTAAAGAACAATTGGATCAGATGATTCATGCTGGAATTTCAGTAATATCCTCAGGAGCGAATGTGCCATTTGCCGATCCGGAAATATTTTTTGGAAAAATTGCCGAACACGCAGATGCTGAACTTGCTTTGATTCCAGATTTCATAGCCAACTGTGGAATGGCGAGGGTATTTGCTTATTTAATGAGTAATGATTTAGTCAAACTTGAAGATGCGGAAATCTTTAATGACACCTCATCTGTAATTAAGCAAGCGCTTTTAAAAACTTACGAAACACACAACCAAAATAGAGGTATAGCCAAGGCGGCCTTCGAAATCGCCCTGATTCAGTTAATTTCTTAATTTATTTTTATGACACTTTTAATTTTTGCTGTTTTTGTATTGGGTTATGTAGCAATAACCATGGAGCACACGCTCAAAATTGATAAACTTATCCCCGCCTTACTCATGATGGTGGCGTGTTGGACCTTACTAATACTCGGAGTGGATAATTTAGAAATTTGGTTAGATCCCGCGAAAGGAGTAATACTCGGAAGCGATGGAGAATACATTGTTCCTAAGTTAGTTGGAGACCACGAGCACCGAGTAGAAATGGTAAACGAAGCGTTGCTTCATCATTTCGGGAAAACGGCCGAAATTCTCATTTTCCTAATGGGTGCCATGGCAATTGTTGAAATGATTGATTATTTCGATGGTTTTGCCTCTATTAAAGGAATGATCAAAACGAGAAGCAAAGCTAAATTATTATGGATTGTTTCTTTTCTTGCGTTCTTTCTTTCTTCAATTATTGACAACCTTACTGCAACGATTGTTCTCATTACCATACTACGTAAAATCGTGAGCAACCAAGAGGATCGCATGTGGTATGCCGGATTTATAATAATCGCTGCCAATGCAGGTGGCGCTTGGACACCAATCGGAGACGTTA
>CAZLHR010000044.1:0-19234 GCA_964559685.1 uncultured Lishizhenia sp. | reverse complement strand
AGGACGCCAGGTTTTCATCCTGGAAACAGGAGTTCGATTCTCCTATGGGCTGCAAATAAAATAAATAAAATAATTAACTAAATTATGGCAAATCACAAGTCATCAATCAAAAGAATTCGTTCGAACGATGCTAAAAGAGTATTGAACAAATACCAACACAAAACAACGCGAAACGCAATTCGAAACTTAAGAAGTATTTCGGATAAGTCTGAGGCAACTTCTTTACTACCTAAGGTAGCCGCTATGATCGATAAATTAGCGAAGAGAAATATCATTCATTCAAACAAAGCATCCAATTTGAAGTCTGGTCTTCAATTGCATGTGAATGCCTTATAGCATTTTCATAACATTATAGTATAAAGGGGCTATTTGCCCCTTTTTTTTGTAGGTTTGTTTGTATGTTCAGAATACTGATAGTTGCAATCTCGGTTTTGTTAAGCACCTCTTTCCACGCTCAAAATTGGTCTTTGGACACCCTAAAAGCATCATTTAAAACAAGAGGTGTTTTAGATTCGTTAGATGTACACTCTCGTTCGTTTTCCTCTCCTTTTGCGTCATTTGGTTTCTCTGAGTTTCCAGATGAAAATAAAATATTTACAAATTCTCAGCAATTTTTTGTCCCAACTAAAAACGATAAAAGAATAATTTTTACGGCACTACCGCACATTGGATTCGGGTATTCTTTTGGACAACAAGGGACTCAACTTTTAACGGCAAACTATCAGCAATCATTGTCAAAGAATGTACTTTTAAATGCGAATCTTTCACAGGACCAATTCAATGGCTTTCAACGTAATTCATTCAATAAGCAACTGTATTATAAGTTGTTAATGCGGCTTTCTTTTTCCAGAATTGAGAGTATTACGAAAATTGAACATTCCGGTCTTACGGCAAATTGGAGTGATGGCTTGACTAATGATTCTTTATTGAGTGTATTGTCTCAAAATTTGATTTCTGTAAACAAGGATAATGCAATATCCCGAAATGTTCTCAAGTCATATAGTAATGATTTGAAATACAACTTTTCTCGTTCCTCGGAATTTAAAACCGGAACAGAACTTTCTTTAAATTATTCCAAGTTCAAACGCTTTTACAACGAAGAAGGAGATCTCTCTTCTTTATATTCCTTAATTACGATTGATTCTACTGAAACAGCAGACAGTGTCTCTTCAGATAAGTTCAACGCGGCCTTTGGATACTTTTTTGAAAAAGGAAAGTTTAATTTAAGTACGCATATTGGTGCAAATAGTTGGAAATCTCAAACGATGGGAAGGCAGCTAGATACAACGGAAATTAATGTAGATTTTGCACTTCTTTATTCAACTAAAAATTATCGTTTTTCCTCTCAAGGATATTATGGCTTGTATGGTAATTTCTCCTCTTTCTTGATTGATAATCAATTTTCTTTAGTTTTTAAATCTTCAAGGATACGATTCTATAATGAGTTTAGTAGAGTTCCACCAACTCCTTTTATTCGTGATTTTAGAGGTAATAATTTAGATTATACGTTAGCATCCATTTCGCTACAACAAAACCTGAAATTTGGAATAGAATGCGCTTACAGTAGATCTATTTTTTGGACACAATTTGGAGGTGAATATTGGCAATCTTCAAAAGGTTATTTTTTTGATTCAATTAAGTGGGTCATACAAGATCCAGGAATTATTAATGCTTTGAAATATAAATTAAGCGTTGGAGTTAATTCTAAAAGATTCATAGGGCAATTAGGATATAATTCCACGACTTTACCAATTGAGATCAGTTATGTGCCGAAACATCAGTTAAATGTCCGCTTAGCTTATAAATTTGGGCTTTTCAAACAAGGTCGATTAAAAACACTAATTGGAGTTGATGCTTATTATTACTCTTCGCATAAACGATTAATTTATAGTCCTGTGATGGGTGCATTCAATCTAAGTGCATTAGCTCAACAGGAATCTTCTCCCGGATATTATGCCATAGGGGCATTTGCAAATTTCAACGTGAATCAGTTTCGGTTTTTTGCAAGAATTGATAATCTTTCCTACATGTGGGTGAGTAGAAATATAGAAATATTAAATGGGTATTTTTATCCTTCCACTCAATTAAAATTGGGTATTACTTGGGATTTTTGGAATTAATACCTCTCTTATAAATGAACAGGTAATAAAAACAAACGATTAGGATTCCGGCAGCAAATGGAACAAGTGAGAGATGGATTCCTTTCACATTTTCAAAAAGAATGGTGTCATCGAATCCATAAAACTCACTTATCATCCAATAACTATTTGCAATAATCCAAAGTGATACAGCATTATTGTGGTACCATTCGCGCACATTGTCTTTTAATTTGTAAGTAATGAGAATCGAAATAAATAAAGTAGGAATGATCATTACCATTCCAAGCCATTTCCATCCCATTGCCCAACTCATATCTTTAAACAACCAAAATATAATATGGGAATTTACAATTACTCAGACTTTATGTAGATTCTGTGAGGTCATTTCAAAAAAAAACGACTTAAGTCGCTTTATAATAATTAGTATTACACCGTTACGCCGAGGACAGCGGCCATTTTGGCTCCTATTTGGGCAGGTGAATCAACAACGTGGATTCCACATTCTCGCATAATTCGTTTTTTTGCTTCTGCTGTATCATCAGCTCCGCCTACTATTGCACCAGCATGTCCCATAGTTCTTCCTTTCGGAGCCGTTTCTCCTGCGATAAAACCAACAACAGGTTTAGTTCCATTTTCTTTAATCCATCTTGCGGCAATTGCTTCGAGACTTCCTCCGATTTCGCCAATCATTACGATTCCTTCTGTTTCAGGATCATTCATCAGTATTTCTATTGCTTCTTTTGTTGTGGTTCCTATTATCGGGTCACCACCGATTCCAATAGCCGTAGTTATACCCAATCCAGCTTTCGCTACTTGGTCAGCAGCTTCGTATGTTAATGTCCCAGACTTAGAAACAATTCCTATTTTTCCTTTTTTGAAAACAAATCCTGGCATGATACCTACCTTGGCTTCGTCGGCAGTTATGACTCCGGGGCAGTTTGGGCCAATCAGACGACAAGAGAAACCTTTAATATATTCTTTCGCTTTCACCATGTCATTAACAGGTATACCTTCAGTAATACATACGATTACTTTTATTCCAGCTTCTGCGGCCTCCATAATTGCGTCAGCAGCAAACGCAGGTGGAACGAAAATAATTGAAACATCGGCTCCTGTTGTCTGAACTGCATCAAGAACTGTATTGAAAACAGGACGGTCTAAGTGAGAGGTTCCGCCTTTACCCGGAGTTACACCACCCACTACATTTGTTCCATATTCAATCATTTGACCCGCATGAAAAGTTCCTTCACTTCCTGTGAATCCTTGCACGATAACCTTTGAGTTTTTATTAACGAGTACACTCATAGTTCTGTTTCTTATTTTTAATGTGTAAAAATAGCAATTGCTAAATGATTTTTAATGAATGTCGAAAACTTTTAATTCATAAATAAGAATTGAATTTATTGGGATCGATTCTAACTCATGATCACCATATCCTAATTGAGGTGGTACAATGAGTTTCAATTCAGCTTCTTTACCAACCTTTGTAAGACCTAGTTTCCAACCAGCGATTAAATCTTTGACGGCAAACCAAATGGGTGTTTTTTGATAATCCACAATTTTACCGTCCAATAAGGATCCTTTATAAGAAATTAGAACACTGTCATTGTATTGTATTTTTCTACCCGAACCTACTTTTTCTATTAGAAAATACAATCCGTCTTCGGATTTTGAAAAGGAAAGCTTTTTCTTTTTTAAATAAACCTCTATTTCTTCATCAAATTCTTGAATTTCTTCGTCTGAATAGGTCGTGCATGAAACTAGGGCAAGCACAATTGAAAGAATGAATATTCGCATTTCTTTCAAAAAGTAATTCTAGCTAAATAATGATTATCGAATTCCATTATTCGTTCTGATTTAGCATGTATTTTTTGTGCGACTTTGTGAATTGTATCATAGTCAACATACAACCAATCAAACCATTCGCCAATCTCCTTTTTATATTCCATTTGAAACTTGAAATTCCCGTAATATTCTGAATTTAAATCGACTAATAGAGAACCGTCTTCATCCTCATATAAATATTTTACATCTGATGAATCGAATAGTAATTGTCCACCAGGATTTAAAAGTGATTTCACTTTCAAGAGAAAATCGTTCAAATTTGATAATTTACCAGCAATTCCAATTCCATTCATCATCATAAAAATTGTGTCGTATTTTTTATGGGTAGAGGCAGAGGTAAAGTCAGAAGAGATAACATGAAAATTTTGTTGTTCAAGAAAATTTGATGCCCCCTTACTGGAATCCAAAACTGTTACATTAAACCCTTCATTTTTTAACCAGGAAGCATGTACACCTGCACCAGCTCCAACGTCTAAAATTTCTCCTTTGCAAAGTGCTAAAGCTTTTTTCTCAAGATCGGGCATTTCTTTGTAGGAGCGAAAAAGAACTTCTACAGGGATAATATCATCTTCGCACAAGTCAGAATGTACAATAATATCTGCAGGTTTTCGAGATTTGGAATAATCCAAAATAGCTTTACCAACTGGATCTCCTTTCAATTTATTCATCAATAAAATTCTTCGTTGTAATCCGCGAGGTCATCATCGGAGTAGTCGTCATCAAAGTCGTTGAATCCAAGTTCGTCCTCGTCTTCATAATCTTCCACTCCGGCATTTTCACTCGAAAACATGCTTTCATCCAACATTTGTTTTGTGCTCTCCATTGGAGGTGTACCTACAGATAAAATTGTTTCGGGAGTTTCCGGTTCTATCCGATCGAAACCGATCAATTCAATCAAGAATATCCACATTTTCATAAAATCATAAACAAGTATGAATTTCTGATCTGGTTCCTCGAGAAAATCCTTAATTATAGCATTTTTCATTACACCGGGTAATGAATCTATACTGTCGTCGTCGTAAGACATATCCATCAGGCTAATTTCATGACCTTTGTCCCAATTGTCATTGGAAACATAAAAGGAAGCCATTTGATCTCCTTTAAAATTAAAGGCTTTGATTATGGACTGGAATAATGACTCGAAATTATCTGAATCACGAATTAAAATATCACGAAAAATCTCTTCGTTTTTATCTGTGTCAAGAAGCACTCTGAATTTAAGGCCTGGCATATGAGCATTGGATCTTAGTGTAAAGATACAAACTAATTTGAGACAGGACCTATTTCTGTTGCCTTTAATCCATGTTGTTGACCTAATTTAAGCATGAGAATTAAAGCTTCTTCAAAATTATTGGCAATTTCTCCTTCAAGTATTGCTTCTTTAATACTATTTTTAATTGAACCAATTTCTGCACATGGGCCGATATTGTATGTTTTCATGATGTATTCTCCGCTAATTGGAGGTTGGAAATTTCGAATTTTATCTTTTTCTTCGACAGCTTTTAATTTTTGCGAAACGAGTTGGAAATTTTCTCGATATTTTTTAACCTTAAACTCATTTTTTGACGTTATATCGGCATTACACAAGAGCATTAAATCTTCTATGTCATCTCCCGCTTCATGTAGCAATCGCCTTATCGCTGAATCAGTGACGGAACCTTTTACTAAAGCAATTGGTCTTAAATGAAGTCGTACAAGTTTCTGGACATATTTCATTTTATTATCTAGGGGTAATTTCATAGCTTTAAAAATGCGAGGAACCATTCTGGCTCCAAGTTCTTCATGCCCATGAAATGTCCATCCAATTTTAGGGTCAAAGCGTTTCGTAGGTGGTTTTGCGATATCATGTAAAATTGCACCCCATCTCAACCAAAGTGAGTCGCTATTCAAACTTAGATTATCAAGTACTTGTAGTGTATGAATGAAATTGTCTTTGTGACTTTTACCATTAATTGTTTCAATACCGCATAAGTTTTCCATTTCAGGGAAAATTAAGGGTAATAGATGGGTGCTCTTCAATAATTTAAATGCACGAGAAGGTGTGTCACTCAAGATCATTTTATTCAATTCCTCTGAAATTCGTTCTTTGGATACAATTGAAAGTCGTTCACTATTGCCTTTAATTGCTTCTAAGCAAGAAATTTCGATTGAAAAGTTGAGCCGAGTAGCGAAACGAATTGCTCTTAGCATGCGCAGAGGATCATCGCTAAATGTAATTTTTGGATCTGTTGGGGTTTTAATTATTCCTTTTTCAAGATCAACTATTCCGTTAAAAGGATCGATGAGTTCACCGAAATTATTTCTACTTAAATCAAAGGCGAGTGCATTTATGGTAAAATCTCGGCGTAATTGGTCGTCGCGTAAGGTGCCGAGTTCAGTACTTGGGTTTCGGGATTCACTGTGATACGATTCTTTTCGTGCCCCAACAAATTCTATATCCAAGTCTTTGTATTTAAAATGTGCGGTACCGTAATTTTTAAAGATTGTGATTTTTTTAACTCGTAATATTTCAGCGACTCGTTCAGCAAACGCAGTACCATCACCAACAGTTACAACATCTATATCCTTTGAAGGAATTCCTAAAATAAGATCGCGTACAAATCCTCCGATAACAAACGCAGGCTGATTAGTTTCTTCAATTACTTGAGAAATAACCTTAAAAACAGGATGCTTCAATTTACTTGAAAACGTACTTGACATCCCCACAAAATTAAATATTAATCCGGCTAATGACTAAATATCGTCATCATCTTCATCATCAAAGAAGTCTTCTTCGTCTTTCTTACGATAGGAGAAAAGATCCGGATCTAAATCTTCGTCGTCTTCTTCGTAGAATTTATTGTATTTATTTGCCTTTTTGCTTTGAGCGTCTAATTTCAATTTTTTAGCTTTTAATTCAGCATCCAATTCGGCTTTTGTTTTTTCTTTGCCTTTTTTACGTTGATCTGTTTTAAAAATATCAGGAGAGAAAATATCTGGTGAAACCGGGGGTGGCGAATAATCCGATTTTGGTCTCGAATATTCATCTTTTCTGTTTGCCGTGTTGTGATTAGCGTTGTAACTTGGTTTAGAAGGATTACCTTGGCCTTTATTTCCTGATCGGTCTTCTGCTTGTTTGACAGCAATCGGTCTCCCGTTTACATGAAAACCATCAAGTGCTCGAATTGCCGCTTGAGCCTCGTTTTCATCAGGCATTTCAACAAATCCAAATCCTCTTGATTTCCCTGTTTCTCTGTCAACTGCAACACTGGCTTTAGCTACTTTTCCATGCTGCTCGAATAGCGACTTTAACTGCTCATTCGTAACGCCAAAATCTAACTTGGCAACAAAAATACTGGTCATAAATGGTTAAAACGTTGTAATTTATTGGTTTATAAAACCGTTAATAAGGTCGAAATTAGAATAAAAATCTGATTATTCAATGCCCTAAAAAAAAAAATAATAAAAAAACATACTTTTACGAGTGGCTTATTGATGTTTATTTGTCGAGAAATCAGATAAATAAGTGTCAAAGAAGTAAGTTTACATGTGAAGTTGTGTATAAATTGATTTTTCCATTTATTAAAATTGCAGTAACTTTCCAATGCTTATTAATATGGAATATTTAGAAATTATTGCTACGAATTCAACTCCGATGATACTTTTGGATCCACGGGGAAGTATTGAAATAACAGGTAAGTGCATTCCAGAAAACAGTGCAGACTTTTGGGCAAAGGTTCATGATTGGTTCGATTCCTATTTAAAAAGTCCAGCTCTCCACACTACTATTCAACTTCAAATAGATTATCTAAATACTTCTTCTAGCAAAGAGCTTTTACAGCTTTTATATAGAATAAACGAAATGGTTCAAGATGGAAGAACTGCTGAAGTGAAATGGCATTATTACGCTGAAGATGTTGATATGAAAGAAGTAGGAAAAGATTATGCCCACATGCTAAAGGTTCCTTTTGAAATTTTAGAAATTAAGTTAGAGCACATCGTTTAACTTCTCTAGAATAGTTATTTTTGTCTCATGCGATTGATAAAGCAAATTCAGCATGATAGGTTTTTAATCCAAATCCATCAGTACAACGATAAATATATTGTGAAAATTGAGTTAGGAATGTTTGAACAGAACTACAAAATTCACGTACACGAAATAAACAATTTTGATATTTTAGAAAGTCAAATAATTAATAACCTTCTTCCAAATGCATTTCAACGATTTCTGGCGATGCGCTCGGATTGGACGGATATTCAAAAATCACTTAAATGAAAAAAAGTTACATAATCTTTTTTAGTTCCCTTGTATTATTTGCTTGTGGAAGTGAAGCTCAACCAGAGAAAAAAGAAGAAAAGAACACAATTCCTGCAGTTGTATCAAAGGATACATCTGGATTAAAGATTGCGTATTATCAATTAGATAGTTTACGTTCTCAATTCAAGTATTACAAACAACAAGACGAAGTTGTATCTCAACGTCAGCTGGCATTTCAGAAAGAAGTAGAACGACGAACTGCAGAATACGAAAAGTATTTAATTCAAAAAGACGCAGAGGCAAAAAAAGGTCTCTTATCTGAAAATGATATGGTAGCTGTTCAGCAAAAAGCTCAGAAAATGCAAGAAGATATAATGAAATATCAGCAATCAGAAGGTGATAGAATTCAAGAAGATATGGCAAAGAAATTGGAAATAATAGACAAAAAAATTGAAGGTATCGGTAAAAAATATTCTGAGAAACATAAAATTGATGTGCTCATTGCTCATAGTAAGGGTGGTCAGTTCACATATATTAATCCATCGATGGATGTAACGAGAGAATTCATTAACTACCTCAATGAGAACCAAGATCAATTTGGTAAGAATTAAATAGGAACATGCATCCAAATAGTAAAAGAAGCGAAAATATAGCAGAGTATATTCTCTTAATGTACCAAATAGAGGAATTAATTCGATCGTTATCATTTGACGAAGCGACAATATTAAGTTTATTTACGGGAGATGCAGATGATGAAGATGAACGAATCAAAGATTTAAGAGCTTATTATCGTAATTTCATGAGCGAAATGAAAGCTCAAGGCATCGAAAAAAGCGGTCATTTAGAGGAATTAAAAGAAATTGTTTTGGAATTGATTTACCTTCACAATACACTAATAACGTTAGTAAATGATGAAAAATACAAGGGTTTGTGTGAATCTTGTCACGAAGATATTCAAGCCTTTAAGGTTAAATCTAAATTAGAGCGTCATCATGAAGTTGAGGTTTTGTTGCATGCCATGTTCATGAAAATGCAACTAAAACTTCGCAAGCAAGCGATTACGACTGAAACGGAAGAATCTATGGACAGAATGCGTTTACAGTTAGCCTATTTATCTAAAGAGTATAAGAAAATGAAATCTGGAGAATGGAATTACATGCAAAACTAGTCCCAAGTTGGAAAGTTTGAGATTTCAACAAGTTTGTTATCTCCTTTGGAATCCGTTGTGTAAAATTTATGATCTATTCCATTGCTAATTGCTAAATATTTTCCTTGCACAACATTTTGATAAGTAAACAGCTGAAAGAGTGTATGGATGGATAAGGTGATATTCGGAGCCTTACATTCAATAAGCATGAAGGGAGTATGGGATTTTGAAAAAACTAGTATATCCCATCTTTTTACCAATTGTCCGTAGTGGATAGTTTTCTCGACACTAATGAATGAAGTAGGAATGTTGAGTTGATTCAATAAAAAATAAATTAAATGTTGGCGTACCCATTCCTCCGGAGTTAGAACTATCCATTTTTTTCTAATCAGGCACTTTACCCAATATTGATCATCTGTTTTTCTCAAATCCAAACGCGCTAAAGGTAAAGAAAGAGCGGGGAACGGTAGCATTAAATCCCTGGCAAGAGAAGTTCAATATTCTTAAATTTCAAATCAAATGCTCGCCCTAATACTTCATTCGTCAGGATGCCTCGGTAAATGTAAACGCCATTTCGAAATCCACTTTGGGAACGAATTAAATCTGAAACACCACCTTTATCTCCCATTTCTAAAAGGAGAGGTGAAAAAATATTGGATAAAGCGAACGATGCCGTTCGGGATACACGTGATGCAATATTTGGAACACAGTAATGTATCACTCCGTGTTTGATAAAAGTAGGTTCATTATGATTTGTTACACGAGAAGTTTCAAAACAACCGCCTTGATCTATGCTTACATCAACAACAACTGACCCTTCTTTCATCGACTCAATCATACTTTCAGTCACCACACAAGGGGATTTTCCTATCGGACTCCTCAATGCTCCAATTACAACGTCCGCACGGCGAATAGCTTTTGCTAAAACTTTAGGTTGAATAATTGACGTGTACACTCGAGAACCAATATCGTTTTGTAATCTTCTTAATCGAGACAATGAATTATCAAAAACTTTAACCGAAGCTCCGAGACCAATCGCTGAGCGCGAGGCAAATTCACCGACAGTTCCGGCACCAATAATTACCACCTCAGTTGGTTGAACGCCGGCTATGCCGCCTAACATCATTCCTTTTCCTGATGAGAAACTACTCAGTAATTCACCAGCAACTAAAATAGATGTAGTTCCGGCAATTTCACCAAGTGTTCGCACAGCAGAAAAAACACCCTCTTCGTCACGCACATAGTCCCAAGCAATGGCTGTGATTTTTTTTGCCATTAATTTTTGAAGGATTTGCTTAGGCTGTATTACTAATTGAAGTGCCGAAATAAAAGTTTGATTACCAATCATCATATCGATTTCCTCCTCTGTGGGCGGTGCTACCTTTAAGATGATATCACATTCGTAAATTAGTTTAGGGTCATGGCAAATCTCACCACCAGCCTCGCTGTAATCATGATCGTTAAAATTTGCTCCGGCACCTGCGTCATGTTCGACTCTTACCCTATGGCCATTTGCAATCAACAAGGATACTGCCTCAGGAACAAGCGCCACCCTTCTTTCTTGAAAGGAAATCTCTTTTGGTATTCCTATAAAGAGTTCGCCTTTTTTCTTCTTGACTTCTAGCATTTCCTCTTTTGGACTCAAACTTCCTTGATGAAGAAGTGTTTGCAATATTTCAGGGTTGGTTATCATGTGTTATTTCAATGATTCTTTTTTCGGTATGCTCTTCCTTACGAATATACACCCAAATTACATTAGTTGGGAGAAATGTATCAATTTTTTCTGGCCATTCGATAAAAAAATATGCATTAGCATCAAAAAGTTCCCACAAACCAATTTCAAATCCCTGAGCTTGATTTTCAATGCGATAACAATCAAGATGAAAAACAGAATGCTTTCCTTTGTAACTTTGAATAATGGAAAATGTAGGTGATCCTTCAAAGTCAGCTATTTCCAAATAATTGAGAATGTTGCGAATGAAAGTTGTTTTTCCAACGCCCATCTCACCTTTAAATGCATAAATTCCCAATCCAAATCTTGAAATAAGTTTTTGGGCAGCTTCGTTTAGCTCGGATTCGTTCATTATTTCAATGATCATTGCAGATGCGCAGATGTTAAAGGGAATGCTTGGTTCTTTTGCCATTTTAATAATTCCCATCCTTTTTCAGAAAATTTAGCGTAAGAACACGTATGTAACCACTCTCCTAAATTGATATATTGAAAATCAGTTTCCTTAACGAAAAGGGGTAGGTGGCGATGACCAAATATATAAGTATTTGCTTTGAATTCGGGGTGTTTATTTTTCAAATAGTGAAAAATCCATTCACTTTGCATTCCGTTGAATTCTTCATCTAGATGTCCAGTTTTTTTTCGACTTGATTGAGATAAGTACCTCGCTAATCCAATTCCGAGATTAGGATGGAGTCTCGCAAATAACCATTGACAAAGTTTATTTCTAAAAATCTTTTTAATCATTTTGTAGCCTCGATCACCAGGGCCGACACCATCGCCATGTGAAATGAATACCTTTGTACTATTCAACTCAATCTCAAATTCGTTTGGATGAATAATAACCCCAAGTTCTTTGGTGAAATATTCAAACATCCACATGTCATGGTTACCGTGAAAAAAATGAACTTCTATGCCGTTATCTACAAGTTCTGCTATTTTGGCTTGAATACGAACGAACCCTTTGGGAATTGCAAGTTTGTATTCAAACCAAAAATCAAAGATATCTCCAACAAGAAAAATATGGGTTGCATCTGTTGCTATTGCATCTAACCAAGAAAGGATTTTTTTTTCCCTATCGTAACTACTTCTATCATCTGGTGCACCTAGGTGAAAGTCAGAAGCGAAATAAGCAATATGTTGCTTGGTGTTATTCAATTTGACTTAATGTCCGAAAATTTTGGCTAACTCAGCCTCAAGTGAGGGGCCTCTTAAATTTGTGTTAATTATTTTACCGTCTTTTCCAATTAAAACAGTAAATGGGACGCTTGAAACTTCATACATTCTGGACACTTTGCTATTCCAACCCCCGAGATCACTAACGTGGTATGGCCAAACAAGTTTATCTTTTTCTATTGCTTCTAACCATTTGGTTTTGTCATTATCAAGAGAAACACTTAAAATAGTAAAACCATCTTTTTCATATTTTTCATACGTTTTCACCACATTTGGATTTTCTCGTCTACATGGTCCACACCACGAAGCCCAAAAATCGATTAGCACCACTTTACCTTTCAAGTCGGATAATTTCATGGTTTTCTTACCCTTAATAGGTTTTGCTAGGATTTCTTCAAAATCCGGGGCAACTTTTCCTTGAGCAAGAGGTTTACTATCGTCTAATTTCTTTTTATAATTTGTGAAATCTGCAACATATTGCTTAACTAATAAACTTTGTCCAAAGGCTTGTTGCAACTGAGATAAGACTCGTTCATAGCCTTCCAGATCGTTTTGCATATTCATAACTAAAAGCGCAGCAATTAGGGCAGGGGAATTTTGATTTGATCCTGTAAAAGTTTGCAATTCATTTTGAAAAGAAAAATATTGCTTTTGCATATATTCATTAATTTCTTTTTCCTTACTTCTGTCAGCCTGAATAGCTTTATTTGCAGAGTCAATTTTTAACTTCCACTTGTCTGCAACAAGCAAGAAATCAAACATAGCTTTAGAATCATCAGAACCAACGATATTGCAGAATTTCTCTAATTGTTTGCCATCGGCATATATTTTTAATGAAGTTGTATCCTTGATGATTAAAAAAATCGTGCTTTGTCCTACTTGAAATTGATAATAATCGGGTTGCTCAAAGGTGTATAGAACTGAAAAGTTACCATTAGCATCGGGAGAGATAGTCAGTGATTTATCTGTCGATTGGTCATTTGAATTTCCAACTATTGGTTTTATGACAAATTGCTTTTCATTTGAATTAAAGATCATTCCGGAAATTCTAACTGTTCCTTTTTGCGCCATGAGATGGCAAGAAAGAACAAAGGTAAATAAGAATAAAAGTCTATTTTTCATCTAACGCTTTTTTAATAGTTTCCTCTAACTCTGGTCCTCTCAATCCTTGAGCTAACAGAAGTCCATTCCTGTCGAGCACCATCGTATATGGAATCGAACTAATTCCAAACTCTCCAATTACATATGAATTCCAACCATCTAAATCACTAATATGATTGGGCCAAATGAGTCCATCAGCAGCAATCGCGTCCTCCCATTTTTTGTAATTTTCGTCTAAAGATATGGAAACAATTTCGAATCCTTTAGACTTATATTTCTTGTACATGGCTACTATGTTGGGATTCTCTTTTCTACAAGGACCACACCACGAAGCCCAAAAATCAACCAATACAACCTTTCCTTTAAGCGTAGCAATATCAAATTCTTTACCTTCTAGCGTTTTCAATGCGAATTGAGGTCGAACTAAGTTTAATGTTTTACGAAATCTTAGGGCAGGAATCGTATTAGGGTAATTGAATTCGTAGGCTGTTACCACTTCTTCCAATACTTTAATATTATCTGCCGAAGGAATTAAATAATACAACAACACCACATTGAACGGGTTTTCAGGTTTCGCGAGCATTTCAGATTTAACAAAAGTCGTTAGTTGTTGAAATGATTCTTCTGGCGATAACCCAGGTTGAGGAGCCGTGAATTGGGCAAATTTATTTAAAGTTCCGCACCATTCTGTTCCACTTGCATTTGGTTTAAATGCAAATTCATCGGCATTGGTTTTTAGGGTAATTTGATCACCGGGCAATAAAGATAGTGGAATAGCTTTTTTAAGGTTTGGAATGGTTAATTGGTATACATTTAACTCCTTAATATTTCCTGTCAATTCGAAACTTCCATCAGTAGAAATTTTAGTTTTTGAGATGTTCTCTAACTTGTTTTCTGCAGGAAAATCAAGTGAAATATCCATGCCTTCTGCTCCTTTAATTACACCTTTAATGGTTACACTTTTTGCATTCTCTCTATTTCTGTCTTCGTTATTCGAATCGCTTAATTCTCTGTTTTGATAAACGAAATAACCGACTGCACCTAAGGCAACTAGTAAGATGATCAAATGAGGTAAATATTTTTTTATCATCATGAATTAAAGTTCTTCAAGCATTTGTCTCAATAAACTATTCGAAGTTTTAGGATCGGCTTTCCCTTTTGAAACTTTCATCAACTGCCCCATAAAGAATCCCGTGAGTTGTTTTTCCCCGTTTTTAAAACGCTCAACCTCATTGGGATGACTTTTAAAAACCTCTGAGATAAATGCTTTCAAAGAGTCTTCAGATGAGTCTTGTATCAAATTTAATTGCTCTGCAATTTGAATTGCTTCTCCTTTGGAAATTAACATTTCAGGAAATATCCTTTGTGAAGCCATAGAAGTTGAAACTTTTCCCTGTTCAATTAAGGTTATTAATCCAGATAGCCGTTGAGGAGTAATGGGAAATTGATCTATTTCAACGCCAAATTCATTCAAATATGATTTCACATCACCCATCATCCAATTGGCTGCTGCTTTATAGTTTGATGTAAATGCAATTAGTTCTTCATAGTAAAGCGCAATTCCTTTGGAATCTGTTAAATTGTATGCATCATAGGAGGAAAGTCCGAACACCTTCGTGTATTTTTCGAAGAGCACTCTGGGTAACGCAGGCATTGTCTTTTCTACCGATTGAATGTAAGCTTCGTTAACAGTTATAGGTTGAAGGTCCGGTTCAGGAAAATATCTATAATCGTTCGCAGCTTCTTTCGTTCTCATGGAAATGGTTATTCCTTTTAGCGCATCAAAAGCCCTTGTTTCTTGTGTTAAGGTTTGCCTATTTTCAATGGCCTCAATTTGACGATTAATCTCAAACTCTATGGCACGTTGCACGTTCCGAATTGAGTTCATGTTTTTAACTTCTACTTTAGTTCCGAAAGCCTTTTCTCCTTTTAATCGCACCGAAATATTGGCATCACACCGCATAGAACCCTCTTCCATATTTCCATCGCAAATTTCCAAGTAACGTAATAGTTTTCTTACCTCGGTTAAATAATTGTAAGCTTCAGTAGAGCTTGCAATATCAGGTTCAGTAACAATTTCCAATAGGGGAGTGCCTGCACGGTTTAAATCGACCAACGTATCGTAAACATCCACGTCATGGATGCTTTTTCCAGCATCTTCTTCCATGTGAATACGTGTCAATCGAATAGATTTTTCTTCTTGGTTTTCATCGCGGATGATAATATTTCCTCCCGTACAAATTGGGGTTTTATCTTGTGTAATTTGGTATCCTTTAGGTAAGTCAGGATAGAAATAGTTTTTTCTCGCGAAATACTGTTCCGGTGCTATTGTGCATCCACACGCTAACCCCAACTTAACAGCATATTCAATTGTTTTTTTGTTCATTACGGGTAGAGTGCCGGGGTGACCTAAAGTCACGACACTCACTTGGGTGTTTGGCGAAGCACCATACTCGTTGATATCATTCGAATAGGCTTTTGATTTCGTGAGCATTTGAGCATGCACTTCTAATCCAATTACCGCTTCGTATTTTGATTTAATTGAATCGTCTATTGCCATTAAATTCTTGAAATTAATTCTTTCATAATCAAGGTCATTTTTGGTTCCTGTCTACTTGCCACCTCAATAACATCCTGAACACTTACTTTTTGTATTTTTCCCGGAACACCCAAGTCAGTAATGATCGAAATTGCAAAACAAGGAATTTCCATGTGACGCGCAACTATAACTTCAGGTACAGTTGACATGCCCACTGCATCCGCTCCAATTGCACGAACATAGCTATATTCCGCAGGGGTTTCAAGTGTTGGACCAGTTAAACCTGCGTAAGTTCCAACAGCAACACGAATATTGTTTTCTGCAGCTATTTTTTGTGCCAAAGAGATCATTTCAGGGTCATACGGTTCACTCATATCAGGAAAACGTGGTCCGAGTTCATCGATGTTCTTTCCAATTAAAGGATTTCCAGGAAACAAATTAATATGATCGTTCTGAATCATTATTTCACCAACTTCGAAATTTGGATTTACACCTCCTGAAGCATTGCTTACAAATAGTCGTTCGATTCCAAGTAATTTCATCACGCGAACGGGGAATGTAACTTGTTGCAAAGAATAACCCTCATAATAATGGAATCTCCCTTGCATGGCAACAACGTGTTTTCCTCCTAACTCTCCAAAAATTAATTTACCAGAATGACTCTCCACTGTTGACACTGGGAAATTTGGAATTTCTTCGTAAGGAATTTGATCGATTATAGTAATTTCTTTCACCAATCCACCTAATCCGGTACCAAGAATTATTCCTATTGACGGTTTAACGTTTGTTTTGGATTGAATGAATTTTACGGATGCTTCAAATTTCTCTAACATAATCTATTATAAGTTGATTAAAGTCGTTTTCATTTTCTATTTTCATTTCAATAGGAATATAAAACCAAGGGTAATTTGAAAGACCCCATTTTTCTTTAAAGGGCAACAATCGCATGTAATCCTTTTCGGTCGTTATTATACTCCAATTTTCACTCACAAAGTTATCAATTTTTTCATGAATTTTTTGAATTTCATTGGCTGAGAAGTTGTGATGATCTAGAAAAGAAATATGATCTACTCTCGATGTTTCGCTCAAGAATTCAACAAGAGGTTCTGGTTTGGCAATTCCGGTAACTAAAAGTACGTTTTTAGAACAATAAACTGAATTTCCAAACGATATCGGTTCGGAATAGGAGATGCGAGAGAAATAAATAGGTTTATTGTATTTCGATAACGCCGATTTTATTTTACTTTTCTCAAATTCAGTCATGTTTAAAGGACATTTTGTGACGACAATGACATCAGAGCGTTTTGCGCCACTTCTTATTTCTCTCAAGTTGCCGGCAGGTAAAAGAAAGTCATTGGAAAATAATGAATTGTGAGTGGTCATAAGCACTGATAACCCAGCCTTAATTTTACGGTGTTGGAACGCATCGTCTAAAATAACTACACTTTTCGGTTGAATTTTTCTCAATTGTTGAACACCATCTGTTCTGTTCTCAGATACTGCAATTGTAATATTTTTTTTGAATTTATTGAAATAGAGGAGCGGCTCGTCACCAACATCGTTAGCGGTGTGGTTCTCATTTACCAATAAATACCCGTTTGTTTTTCTTCCGTAACCCCGCGACAAAATTTGAAGTTCATATTTTTCAGTAAGAAGTTTTGTAAGGTAAATTACCATTGGTGTTTTTCCTGTTCCTCCAATAGATAAATTGCCAACTGTAATAGATTTACCGGAGATAGTGTAACTCCTTAATAGGGACTTATCGTAGAGAAAATTTCTGACACAGGTGATTAACCACCAAATAAAGCTAAAAGGAAAAAGGAAACGCCGAAGCATTGTGTTAAATTTCACACCTAACTAACGTGATAATCAGAAAATTCTTGTTCGTCTGCGAAATAATAAATCCGTATTAATGCCGTGTCATTCAAGAAATCTATTTTACCCACCTCTACGCGATTGATACTGAGACCAGTTCTTTTTTCCAGATCAGCCTTCATTTCCTCATATTTTTCAGGTACAATTAAATCAATTCGCTCGTAGTTTATTGTTTTTCTTGTTTCATGCTTCATCAACCAAAGTCGCTCCAAAACAAAGGTAAGTAGAACCGTGGCAACATTTATAATGGCAATTTCAGCTACACTTACTTTATTCATACCTAACGCATTTACCACGCTAATCCCAATAACTAAAAACAAATAGGTCATTTCTTTGATTTCGATAGCGTCTGTTCGGTAACGAATTATGCCGAAGATGGCAAAAAGACCAAGCCCCATACCAGTATCAATATCCAACTTTTTCAAACCAAAGCATAGAAAAAAGGTGATCATTCCGATTAGGTAATAGGTAAATAAATAATCCTTTCTTTTTGTTTTTGGGTAGTATAAGTAGCGAATTATTATGGTCAAAAAGAATAGGTTGACATACATTCTCAGGAAAAGCATGTATATGTCATCGTTAAACCAAGTAACATCAAGATTTTCAAAAAACAGAATTAAATTAGTGTTCATTATTTTCAATTTTATTCAAAAAAAGTAACTTCTTTTTGAATCGGTTAAATTTAAGTTTTTCCTCGCCGTATAACTCAACAGATCCAAGACAATATTTGCTTAATCGATAGGGTCGAATTTGTTGTTCTTTCATAAGTACGTAAAAAGGAGAATTTCGATTCAATTCTTCCTGTTTTAATTCTGCAATTATTAGATGTGGGAATTTTTTTTCAATGCTATCGAAATGAAATTCGATGTTAAAATCTAATGTCAATCTTTCATTTAACGTTTTATGCACCAAGGTTATTCGTTGAAAAGAATTCCACATAGTTGGTTGAAGATTTATGTCCTCCTTCATTTGTTTCAAAATAAATTCCTTTTGATCTTTGTCAAAATTGCTATGAAAATCAAGGGTTTCAATTCTTTTTTTATCCGTGCGACCTTTGAATTTATGTTTAATCTCTAAAAAAAATAAATTTGACTCAACGTATTTTCGAATGCGTAACTTAAACCGATCACCTTTTCCGTTGTGGTGATCCTTGAAAAATCTAAACTGATGATCGTCAAAATACAAACTTTCGTAATGTGGAGTATTGGTGTCGTTAATTGTTAATATTTGATAGTGGGATTTTATTTCAGCTAAAAAAAAGGCTAATTTATCATAGTGAAATGCAAATTTTGTATCAGTTCGATTCATTAATTTTACCCTGTCCATTTCTGTCAGTGAGATGGGCTCAAAGGCAACAAGAGTATTTTCCAAATTTAAATTAGACATTAACCCAAAGTTAAGAGAATTATTTCCTTTTAGGTAAAGATGATACTTTTATTGCAAACTTGCATCTTTCTTCTTTGTCTGAATAACTATATTTGTTTTA
>CAZLHR010000043.1:0-20447 GCA_964559685.1 uncultured Lishizhenia sp. | reverse complement strand
TTTTCTTTGAATAATCCAATACGTGCGCCATTTCGTGCCCAATCCATCCTACCAATGAATTAAAACTCAAGTCTTGGTAACTAATTCCAATGATAGAGGCATTTGAATTTACGAACACAGTATAACTTCTAGCACTTCGTTTTTGAAATATAAAATCCCATCTCGGTTGCGCTTGCATGGTACTCGAAATAGGCTTCAATTTTAGTTTTACCTTGGCCTGTTTTAACTCGGGATAATGTCGTAATGCCACGAAATAAGCCAAGTGTAGTCGATTGTCGGAGACTTTTGCCTCGTGAGTGCCGGCAAACAAATCTTCGTAATAACCGATAGAGTCAGCATAAGCAGCATATTCATAGCGCATGGTGTCACAATCAATTTCTAGCGCATGTTGTGTACTTCCGTTAAAACATAAAATTAGCGAAAAGAAAAAGAAGACAATCAACCTCATGTAAACACTACTCCTAAAGTAGAATAAAATTTCATTTGTCATCGCAATTAACCATCTATTTTTGAAAAAATTAGCGAAAAATTAATATTCAAATTGCGCTTTGTCTGTACTTTTGACTAACTAAAAATTATTTTATGAAAAAATTAGCAATTTATGTATTTGCGATTTCCTTAACAGCGGCGGGAATATCTTCATGTGGAAAATACGAGGAAGGTCCGGGGTTTAGCTTAATGAGCAAAAAAGCTCGAGTAACAAACACTTGGAAATTAACAAAAGTAGAGGTGAATGGTCAGGATAATACACCTTCTGAATCAAGTTATTCCTTTACAATGACTTTAAAAGATGATGAAACAGTATCAGCTTCTCAAACTATTTTTGGCCTACCTTATAACGTAACAGGAACATGGGCATTCAGCTCGGATAAAGCTAACCTCATCCTAACCGCTAATTCAGAAACCTCAACAAATGAAATTATTCGTTTAACGAATAAAGAAATGAAATTGCGTCAAATTGATGCTGGTGACACAACTGTAAATACATATACAGCACAGTAAAAACCTATCTTAAAAAAACGCCCGTAACTCCATGCCTCCGGTGTGGATGGTACGGGTGATTTCGTTTCTACGCCCCAAGTATTGTATCGTCAATTGTAAATTCTTAGATACAAAACGTTGGTAACTTAAGTTCCATACCACATTATTCCCTGGTTGTAACGCTTCTAACATGTCGAATCCTACAGCAGAATTGGCATTCCCCGCAAAATCCATGTTCACGTATTTTATTTCACCTTGTAGGCTCCCTTTTTGAGTCTGATTCCATTTGATGTTACCTGAAAACTCCAGCAATTTAAGCGTTTCAATTCCTTGAATGTTTTGCTTTTCACCTCTTCTAAACGAAACACCATAACGCAAATTTGTTGACGGCTGAAATGCAAACTCAGTTTGAACATTCCATAATTTCAAGGTGTAATTTCTATTTTGCGTATAATCCACTGCAGATACTTTGTTTCCAATTGAACCCTTATACTCAGACGTAAACTTCCGAAGGAAATTCCAACGCAAATTAAGTTCTTGACTTTGTGTTGATTTCGCATCGTAACCACTCGCCAACAAAGTCTTGGTTTGGTTTTGACTGATTACATATTCTCCAGAAAAGATAGCTGATGTTCGGTTAAAAAACAAACTATTGCGGATACTAGAATTCGTTGTTATCAAATCTTGAGAATTTAAGGCAGCATCAAAAGGGTTTAACAAACTGCCCCAATCCGAAGAACCAACCTTTTTGTTTACTCTAAATCGAGCTTGGTCAGAAAATAAACTAAGACCCTTGAAAAACCCTTCTTTGTTATTCCATCGCCTTTCCGGACGCCAGAAAAATCCTGTATTGAACTCATTGTTATACGTTTTAGTGTATTCGCTACTCGGTGTGAATACACGAATGTAACTTGCTTGATCAATAAACTGAGCCACTTCAAATTCATTCAAATCCTCCACCCCGTCGCCGTCGTAATCGATCCACGTGTAAACTCCTTGCCCATCATTCACTTTGATGTAAACGAAATCTCTTCGTTGTTCCAGTCCGGCACCAATTTCATAAAACGTATTTAGGGTGATGTCGCCCTTCTTTGTTTTGTACTGAAGGTCTAAACGTCCAATTGCGGTATTCTCCGGATCTTGTTGCAAAAGTGTGCTATCCAATATTTCCAACCTTCGCCACCCAATTAATGAACTCACTTGAACTTGCTTGAGACCCTTAACTTTATATTCTAATCCTGAGGATATTGCTTTCGCCGCATTTTTCAAATTCGAAGAACTGTCCGGACGCCAATCGTATCGTTCTCGATAGAAGATTTTTAATTGTTGCATCGTGGTATCTCCTGCCGAAACATAGAACTGATAATCGTAAAAAGCATAACTTCTCGAACTTAGTTGCTGTTGAGAGGAAAAGGTATTCAATTCTTGGTCGTCAATAAACCCTAGCGTGAATTTTCCAATAGTTTTAGAAAGAGCAGCGCGATGACGAATAAAGCCATTTTCTTCAGATGATTTAGATTGCAAATAACTTGCATCCCAAGTTGCATTCCAACCTTTTTGACGCCAATTTCCTTCTGAAAACAAACGCTTTCCATTAAATTCCTCCCCAATTTGGTAATATTGGCCAACTACACTCATTTTCCCATTTTTAGCACTCTCCACACTCGACTTGTATTGCGCCAGGTATTGATTTCCACGGTAATTTCTTCCCCGGACATTCCAATCACGGTCGAATTCTACCGAACGAAATTGTTCGATTGGAGCAAAAGAAGTAGATAACCATTCCGCATCCGTGGTATTTCGCCAACGAAACGAAGAGCTGTCTCTTTTCCAATGCTGCACATTTTCCCACGCGAGTTTTCCTGCCTGCCCAATATCGTCGTCATTATCGAGGGTAGAGAACGTATTTATATCGAATTGACTCAGCGCAAATTCTGTTTCTATCGAGTTGTTTTTGTTGAGTTGAACATTCGCGCCTGAGGATAAAAATTGACGCTTCCTTGGGGTAATTAATTGTCGCGAAGGAGCATAATCACCTTGTGGAACTCCTCCAACAGGCACTACCCACTTGTACGTTTTACCCAAGGCAAGTTGCTCACTAAAAACATAATCTCCTTTGTTCGGACCTACATACTGAAAATACACTCTGTAAGCAGCAGTAGCAGGATCTTTCGAAAAAATTAGTACTGAATCATAACCCAAAGAATCAATCATCGCATAAAGTAATTGGTTTTCGATGTATCCCACTTGATTCACACTTGATACTCGCGCGAGTTGTGTGCTATCGCCAATTCCTTCAAGAAATGATTTTTGTGACAAGGATAATTCCTGCTGTAAATTTTGATTTTTTGCGTCTTGCTCTTGGTAAACGTTGAACCAAACATGCACTCCTTTTCGTTGGTATTGGGTTGATGATTGTAGCAAGGACCGGGCATAACTTTGATCCGAATACTGAAATTCCACGGCAATTCGAGAATCTTTTGTGATTAAATTTCGCGTTGTGAAAACCAATTCACTGCTGTTGTAATCAATAACATAATCACGATCTTGTCCCCTTTCCAAAAGTTTTCCATCGATGTATACGCGTTCGGTACCTGCTAGAATAACAATGAAGGGTTCATTGTCTGCGCCAGTTAATCGATATGGGCCCTGATTTGCTTCGCGCCCTTGAATCAATTGTCTGTTGAATTTCCCTTTTGATAACGCCACACTTTCTTGGGTTTTCCATGTTCCTCCCCACTGATCTTTTACAGAATAATTGAATGTTAATCCTTGTCCTCGTTTTTTATAATTCAAAAAATATCCTTTTGGCCGATCAATCCAAAAATCTCCTGCGATTAACTTTACCTTATCGTTATAAACTTGAATAAATAACTGATCGAATTCTTGTAGTTTATTGGTATTCCCATCGGGTTGAATGGGGATGTTCGCATCTGATACAGAGGCCAATAATTTTAAATTCGGAGCAATATCGCCTGCCAATTCCAAATTCAATGAACTATTGATTCCTAAGTTTTGGTTATTGCCAAAGTTTACACCCCGCGAAATGCTGCCGTTTTTGTTCAGTTCCTTTCCGCCAAACACATCTTGAATGGTATAAGGTGTGGTATTGATTAAAAATTTTTCTCGATCTCCCTTTTGCTGTGAAAAAATCTTACTGGTATCGCGCAACTGATATCGCATACCAAAAGCATATGGGAATACTTGGTATTCAAACAAAAGCGTGTCGTTGATCTTGCTGTTAAATTTCACCGTAGCTCGAATATCGGAAATGGAATATGCAGTAGGCGAAAGCAGCTCTCCCGCTTTGTAAACAGTTAAAGAACCAGGAACCAAACTCAAACTGTCGAGCACAATTGTGTGCTCAACGAATTGCTTTTTCACGCGCCTTGAACTGAGTTGCGCATAAATCGTTGAAACGCAAAAAATACACGATATGACTGTTATTTTACTCAGCATGTAAAACGAAGATACTACCTTGTCGGAAGAAAACGCTAAAAATCAACATAGATTGTGGGAATCAATGAGGCTTTCATCGCCAAGAATTTTAACTTTGTTGGATGCAAGCGCTTGTGTTGAAATCTACAGGGAAATGGTATTCTATCTTATTGCCTTCAGGTGAGGTAATCAATGCTGGAATAAAAGGTAAGTTGAGGCTTGACGGACTTAAAACCACTAATCCTGTTGCTGCGGGCGATCGTGTATTGGTTGAAAAACGTGCTTTCCACTACGAAGATGACACAGCTGAATACGCCATTTGTGATGTACTTCCTCGGGACAATTACATCGTTCGGAAATCTACCAATCTGAGTAAGCAAATGCAAATTATTGCAGCTAACATTGACAGGATGTACTTAGTGGTAACCTTGAAATCTCCCATTACGCAATTGGCATTTGTGGATCGTATGCTTGTTTCTGCAGAATCGTTTCGAATTCCGGTTACCTTGTTGTTCAATAAAATTGATTTACTAAATCAAGAGGAACTTATTGGTCTGGAGGAACATATTAAGCTCTACGAAGCAATCGGCTACGGCTGTAAGGCAATTCGTGGAGAAGAACCTGGCGATGTCGCATTTTTAAAAGTGGAGATTTCGGACAAACAAGTATTATTTACTGGCAATTCTGGCGTTGGGAAAAGTACTTTAGTGAACAGTTTGGACCCATCGCTTTCCTTACGAACAGGAGAGATTTCGCAGACACACGAGCAGGGAAAACACACCACTACTTTTGCAGAAATGCATGCCTTAAAAAGTGGGGGATACATAATCGACACACCCGGAATTCGTGCCTTTGGATTAATTGATTTGGAAAAAGCGCATTATGCTCATTATTTCCCTGAAATGCGCGAACGCATGGATGCTTGTAAATTTCACAATTGTCAGCACCTCAATGAACCACATTGCGCCATAAAAAAAGGCGTTGAAGCAGGAGATATTGCAGCGTCGCGGTATCAAACTTATGTACAATTAATGGTAGAAGATCCGAACGATCCTTACCGAAGAAATGAATACGCATGAGAGTAGTGATTCAGCGAGTTACGAGGGCTTGGCTTAAAATAGATGGAACTATTTATGCTGAAATCGCAAATGGTTTGGTGGTATTACTTGGAATAGAACATGCCGATTCTCAAGAGGATGTGGATTATTTAGTCGCCAAATTGTTGAACTTACGCATTTTTAACGATTCAGAAGGAAAAATGAATTTATCATTACAAGAGGTAAAAGGTGAATTATTGCTGGTAAGTCAATTTACGCTTCACGCCTCCACGAAGAAAGGCAACCGACCAAGTTATATACGAGCAGCACATCCAGAACATGCGATTCCTTTGTATGAAAGTTTTATCAAAAGTTGTCATATTTTTCTCCCCGATAAAACCAAAACTGGCGTTTTTGGTGCAGATATGAAAATTTCCTTGGTAAATGATGGGCCTGTTACTATTTGCATAGATTCGAAAAATCGGGAGTAGAAGAAGGTTTCTGAGATAGATGCCTAATAGAAAAAGATCAATAACTTATCTAAAATCTTATTTTAACTACTTCAGTTAAAGTTTAACAAGTTTCAAGACATAGCATGAATTTTCCGTATCAATTTGAATAAAATAGGTTCCCGGTTCTTTTAAATACAAATCGCCTGAGTTGAGCGAGTAGAACTCTTTATAAAGGACAGGTACACCTAGCGCATTAACTATTATCATTTGCTTTTTTTCAGTTGAATTTGTTCGAACCTGAAATTCATTTACTATTGGATTTTGAGTAAGGCTCATTTGAAAAGTAGTATTTGATTCGTCAATCCCCATAGAATTGATGTAGCAATCTTGATATTGTTGATTTATCCAATTTAGTTCAGTATTTTCAGAAAAACACAATAAATTTGGTAAATAATCTGCTGTGCAAGTAAATACTTTATTATCAATTGGTCCGAACAGGTTTCCAATTCCTTCAATCCAAGTTTCGGGATTGCTATAATAAGGTGTATTGAAATACCAGTGTTTTCTCAACTTGCCAAAATACTCATGAAATGCAATTGAATCGACTATCATTTCAGTGCCACAATTTGGATAAGGATTTCCAAAGGCACTTGTAACTTTTGCCGTATCTCCTACTTCAAGACTAAAATCATAAAGTAATTCATCGACGTTGTTCAATAACCAGAACACACGTTTTGAAATGGTATCTTCACGAAATAATCCAATTGAATACCAGTTAACGAGTGTTGAATCAGAAGATACTTTTAACAGTGTATAGGTTTGATTGTTTACAACAGAATCTTCTTGGAATTGATAAATCTGTGTGTAACAGCTATTTGGAGAAAAACCACTCCATTGCCCAACGTGCCAAAATTTCGTGGTGTCAATGAATGTTTGAGTAAAGCAATTTTTGAAACTTAATAAAGTTGCGAAAAACAAGAAAAATGTTAGAAATAAAGAATTCATTTTTTCCTTTTTAACTCGTGAAAACTAGGATCATAGAAACGATTAATAATCCCACCAAATGATATGAAGTATTGATAAAGAACAGTTTCCAACTTTTCATTTGCCAAGTTACCGCATTTAAATCTTGAGGAAGAAAAAATCCTAGCCACGTAAATATGGCTGACATTGCAGCTGCCTGACCCTGTCCTACAAAATTGCTGTCATGACCCCACGAACGTGCATCCCAGGCAAATATATTATGCGTCAATACAAAGGCCAAAAGAAAATTACCAAACAAATTCAATAAAAGGCTTCGAATTATAAAGGATTTAGAAACTTCCATGTCGCGAGAAAAACCCATTTCCTTTGCCCATATTTTTCCAAAAAGTGGCGTGTACCATAGAAATCCTAAAAAGAAAAATGCTAAGGTTCCTAAACCAATCGCGATAAAATTCAACTTTATTAATGGTTCCATATAAATTATTTTTATTCAAAAGTATTTATAAATTGTTTTGATCAAGTTTCCATTTTTAACACAATTTACGGAGCAAATGCATTTCGGAGGTGTTCAATTTCTGTACGATAAGAATTGTGTACAATGGAAATAATGTCAAATCTAACGTCTCTGTCTATTTGACGCTCTTTCACTAACCAATTCGCGACATGAATAATTTGTCGTTGCTTTGCTCGCGTTACTGCTTTCCATGGTGGACCAATTTCCGCTGTCTGACGAGTTTTAACCTCTACAACGACTAATTCTTGCGTAACATTGTCAATGACTACAAGGTCAATTTCATTTTTTTTAAGTTTCACATTTCTATCCAATACGATAAATCCTAATTCTGTTAAAAATGTCAAGGCTTTTACTTCCCCCCACTTCCCCAACTCGTCATGCTTCATTTCCATTTTTTACTTAAGTTACAAAAAATTCTTCAAAAACTTATTTAGACTGAGTTTAATCTTGTGTTATTTATATTGCCTTTTGTATTCTACACAAACCTATTTAGCCTTAAATTGTTATTTTTGTAAATAAGGAAATAGTATGAACACTCTTAGCAACGAAGAACTCGAAAAGCGATTTCAAGATAAAATCGACAAGGAGATCAGAATCGAACCCAATGATTGGATGCCAGACGCGTATCGCAAGAATTTAATTCGTCAAATCTCTCAACACGCCCACTCTGAAGTAGTAGGAATGTTACCTGAAGGAAATTGGATTACCCGAGCACCGAACTTGCGACGTAAAGCTGTGTTATTAGCAAAAGTACAAGACGAAGCCGGACATGGTTTATACCTATATTCCGCCTGTGAAACCCTCGGAGCAGATCGGGAACAAACGATCGACGATATGCACGAAGGAAAAGCGAAATATTCGTCTATTTTCAATTACCCTGCGGTCACATGGGCAGACATGGGAGCAATTGGTTGGCTTGTAGATGGTGCAGCTATTATGAATCAGGTGGCTTTGTGCCGCACATCCTACGGTCCTTATGCAAGGGCTATGGTGAAGATTTGTAAAGAAGAGTCTTTTCATCAGCGTCAGGGATTTGAAATTCTTACAACCTTGTGTAAAGGAACTCCGCAACAAAAAGCCATGGCTCAAGATGCTTTGAATCGATTTTGGTGGCCTGCATTAATGATGTTTGGTCCAAGTGACGCTGATTCGCCGCATTCTGCGCAGTCCATAAAATGGAAAATAAAGCGTTTTACAAACGATGAACTTAGGCAACAATTCGTAGACGCCACAGTGCCTCAAGCAGAAATCCTTGGTCTAACCATTCCAGATGCCAATTTAAAATGGAACGAAGAACGTCAACACTATGACTTCAGTGAAATTAATTGGGACGAATTTTGGCAAGTACTAGAAGGAAATGGTCCTTGCAACAAAGAGCGTATCGCTGCGAGGAAAGCAGCCAAAGAAAATGGACAATGGGTTCGAGAGGCCGCATTAGCATTCGCTGAAAAAAGAAGTTTAAGAAAAATCGCATAATAATAACTTATGTCAAAAGAATGGCCGCTTTGGGAAGTCTTCATTAGAAGCAAACAAGGACTGAATCATAAACACGTGGGAAGCCTTCGTGCAGCAGACGCACAAATGGCAATTGAAAATGCAAGAGATGTTTATACGAGAAGATCCGAAGGCATTAGTATTTGGGTCGTCGAATCCAACTACGTACACGCCAACGATCCTGCAGACGCAGATGCCTATTTTGAACCATCCGACACAAAAATTTACCGTCACCCAACATTCTACGATGTTCCGGATGGCGTAAAACACATGTAACATGCAAGAAGCTCTATTTCAATACTTATTGCGCCTTGGTGACGATAGTTTAATACTCGGTCAACGTTTATCAGAATGGTGTGGTCATGGTCCTATTTTAGAGGAAGACATTGCACTTACCAATATCTCATTAGACCTCATTGGGCAGGCAACCAGTATATTGAAATATGCGGGAGAAGTAGAAGGAAAGGGTCGTACTGAGGATCAATTGGCATTTTTGCGCTATGAAAATGAATACGTTAACGCGCTTTTAGTAGAGCAACCAAACGGACATTTTGGTGACACTATTTTAAGACAGTTTTTCTTCGATGCGTTTAGAAAACCTTTCTTAGAACGATTGATTCAATCAAAAGACAAACAACTTTCTGCCATAGCAGAAAAATCCTTAAAAGAAACGCGTTACCACTTAAAACATTCCTCTGAATGGGTTATTCGTTTGGGCGATGGCACCGAAGAATCACATAACAAAATACAAGAATCAGTGGAAACACTGATGCGTTACACCTATGAATTATTTTACGAAGATAAGGTAGATGCAGAACTCGAGAAAATAGGTATTGCCTGTTCACTTCAAGACGTAAAAATCGAATGGGATAAAACGGTTAAGGACGTTTTCCATGAAGCTACTTTAAAATTCCCAGAAAATAATTGGAAATTTGATGGTGGTCGACAAGGTCGACATTCCGAACACATGGGGTATATCCTCGCTGATATGCAATATATGCAACGGGCCTATCCGAACATGGAATGGTAGAAGCAACCCACATATGGGATTTATTAGAAGAAGTTAGCGACCCAGAAGTTCCAGTTCTTTCCGTAGTGGATTTAGGAGTAGTTAGAGATGTTTGCATAGAAGAGGAATGGGTTCATATTACCATTACACCAACTTATTCGGGTTGTCCGGCAATGAAAACAATCGAAGATGATATCCGAAAAAAATTGGCGGAAAATAAGCTAGAAAAGGTAGTTGTAAACACAGTACTATCTCCCGCATGGACAACTGATTGGCTTTCTGAAAATGGCAGAATCAAATTAAAAGAATACGGCATCGCACCACCAGAGAATGAGGTTGATAAAAGTGTGCTCTTTTCGGAGCCGACAAAAGTACCTTGCCCTAAATGTGATTCTACCGATACCCGAATGATTAGTCAGTTTGGAAGCACAGCATGCAAAGCTCATTACCGTTGTAATTCCTGTCTGGAACCCTACGATTATTTTAAGTGTTTGAAATAAAAAACCCACCTGTTCAGTGGGTTTTAAGAGGTCTCAAGCAGATTCGAACTGCTGTAGACGGTTTTGCAGACCGGTGCCTAACCGCTCGGCCATGAGACCAATCGTTGCAAAGATAAGGAATTATTCAACTTTATAGAATGTTCTCAACTAATATTTAATTAATTGCTCAGTATATAAATACTTTCCAGAATTTACTTGAACAAAATAATTACCGTTCGTTAAAGCAATTAGAGAAATTTCGGCGATTCCTTTTTCTAACTCAATAAATGATAATATTCTTCCTGTATTATCCAGAATTGAAACCGTATATTTACCCTCTATACTAGGCACAACTTGAATTGCATTTTGAGCAGGGTTCGGATAAATTAGTGCAGTTAATACGTTTTGCTCATGAAGGCCTGACGTTGGACAAACCTCATTTACAGGAGAACCATCACAATAAGCAATTGGATACAAATTTACCGATTGCGCACGTGCATTCTCTGGCTGGATAATAGCATCCGTACAACCTAATTGTTTAATTAGAAAATCTCTAAAAAAGTTTACTGTTGTATCCATATAGGCAGCACTTCCTGCGTAAGGAACGTGAGGGGCGCCAAGGAATGTGTAAAATTGATTTTCAACTCCAACTGCACATGCTCTCTCGTGAATCATTCTACTACCATCTAAATACATCAATGGCGTTCCGGGGTTAACGATTCCTCTGTTATACTTAACAGTACCATCATTGGTACCATGAACTGATGCAACTGGTACATCACCAGCTTCTAACCAACTATACCGTGCTAAGGCACCACAACCATTTAATACTCCTTTAACTTTCGACGAATAACCAGGATTTCCACTTGTTCCTTCTAATCCTCCCAACTGTGTAATGGTTGTCTGATTCAAGTAATCTGAAACTTCACATTCCTGATCTAAATAAGCAAGGTGTAAAGAAGTAATTGCTCCAGCAGAGCTGCCTCCGACATAAATATTATTCGTGTCTATTTTATATGCATTAGTTGTTTGTTTATCCTTGTAGAAAAACCTAACAGCAGCACGTAAATCTTGAACAGCTCTTACTACAGCTTTTACAGCATTTGCAGAATCGAATGGAAAAAAGCCTAAGCGGTAATCGATTGATGCCGTGACATAACCTTTTTTTGCAAATTTTTGACACATAGCTACAACATCTCCGTCAGTTTTTGTTCCGCCTATAAAGCTTCCGCCATGAACCAGTATTACCAAAGGACGGTTGGTCTCAGCATCTCCTGTCGGCTGGTATACATCTAATTTCAAGGTTGTCGAGGCACCATTCCAAGAAGTATTTTGGCCGTAAACAATATCGCTAGTAGTAGTGTAATTTGCAAACACATCCGTTGCATATCTTCCTGTAGAACAAGGACTTTGAGCCCACATAGAACCAGCAATTAAACAGCTAAAGAATAACGTAATTTTTTTCATAAGTTTTAGATTTTAAGGAAATAAAGTTGCATCGTAAGCATTTGCATTCAAAAGCGGGATGCGGGATTTGTATTTAAGATTTATCGATTTTAAAAAATCATTAGCCAAAAGAGCATTTCCCTTGGCATTGTAATGAATACCATCCAATGAATAAGCGCCTCCTGAAACAAACTTAGCACTCATTGTAACACCATTGTAAACAAAACCTGTTTTTAAAGCGGAGGAAAATTCATCTACCCGAACAAGTGCCAAATTATATTGATTTGCCAAAGAAATAATTACAGCATTAAATTCTTGAATTCTAGTTTTTAATTCTTGGATTTCACCTTGATCTAATACAAACTCATCTCGAATTGGGAATAAAACTCCCATTTGGTTGCATTTAACTGAATCTAACGGTAGACTCAACAGCAACAGTTCATCGGATAGAATCTGTCTAACCGCAAAATCATTAGCAGCGGGATCAACAATCATGAACGGATTACTCCCCACCGTAAAATAGTAACCCAAGGGATTGTAAATTGAATTGAGTGTTGAATTATTAACAGCATCCAATGTTAAGCCATTCCAAGGAATTGTTGTGAAATAAGGCATTTCTGTTACATCTGGAATCGTCGCAATTGCTCCTTTTGCACCATTTGCAGTTAATTGTTGAATTAGATTGGAATAAGCATTCTCGAAATCATTTACAGAAGGTAAATTAGAATAAGTTCCTCCCGATTTCGCAAAATCTAAAACGTCTTCAACACCTAAAAATAAAGTGAAAAAGGTAGCATTTGTTGCGATTACATCATTTAGTACACTTGTTGCTGAAGACGATGCCATTCGCGCAAAAAACGAATTAGACTGTCCATAATTTGCAGTCGCAACATCCATTAAATTTAATCCTGGAATTCCATAGTTTCCAAATTTAGTGGAGGAAGAGTACAAATTATCACTAAAAATAGATTCATCACCTGTGGCTGAAACTCTAACCGGAGAAAGGCTGGTCACACCTTTACAATCAGTTTTATAACCCAATTTTAATTGGGCCAATCCTGTTAAACCAATTCCAACAGAATTTGCATTTACAAATGGTTGGTTAATCGAATTACCTCCGACAAGAGAAAGTTGGTTTGAAATAAGCGCTGCTAATGAATTCTGCTGGCCTTCATAATACAACGCATCATTCATATACCCTGAAGAGTGCGCACCACCTATCATTACAAAACGGGTTGGGTCAATTTCTCCTTTTGAAACCTCTGGTTTTTCATATTTTGGCTTACAGGAAAGTAAAGTTGCCAATGAAAGTAAAACAAACCCTATCGAATAATACTTTTTGCCCATCTTACCATTTATATATTAGTGAGAATCCCGGAGCTATAGCTTCGGTGCGATATGTTCCGTATAAATTTGTTTCGGCATTCTGAGCCGTACGTTTTAACTGCGTATAATAAATCGAAGCATCCATTGAAAACTTATCGGAAAATCGAAAAGTTAAGCCACCTGTTACATAGGCACGATTGGCATCCGGCGTCTCTGGAGTAACACTTTCCTCAGGAACAGGTGTGAAACCAAATCCGCCTCCAAAACGCAGGTCTAATTTATCAATGACTTGATATTGTGCACCACCGCGAAAAGCAAAGATGCTCTTGTAATTTCTTGGGGATTTAGTATCTAAAAGTGATGCTGTATTTTGTTCATAATCAAATGCCAATGTATCATACGCTTTCCAACCTACGTAATTAACATCTAATACAATTTTTATTTTGGTGTTTGGATTGTACGCCCAACCAAGAGTCGTGACATTTGGTAATGGAAGTGCCCCCGTGAACTTGCCATCGGGAAAATTAGGATCTAAAGAAGACGGAACCGTGAAATTTGCTTCGCCATTTTTTAATGACATATTTATTTGAGACCGATAAGTGATGCCAACAGATAGTTTTTTGTTCAAATCGTAATGAATACCGGCATTAAATCCAAAACCCATTGCTTTGCCAGAAAGTTCAGCGTGACCATAATTTCCTGTAGAATCTTGCACAGGAATATCCTTTTGAAGATTTACATTGCCGGTTGACATAATGAATCCAGCGCCAATACCGATTAGATCAGCAATTCGATATGACAATGTTGACTGTAAAAAAATTGCCTTAAGTTCTAGTCTTGTCAAAGCAAAACGACCAATCCACGCATCTTGCCATTGAACTGTTGATCCAAATGGTGTGTATGCCGCTAAACCAAGTTTTAATTTATCGTGTTTGTGTGCTTGAAAAAGACCATATGCCGAAAAAGGCGTTCCTACAGGATTTTGTGTTCGATATCCTTCACCTGTGGCTGAATCCACATACAATACATTTGCGAAAATAGTTGTGGCGGCAATATTTATAGAATTTTCATTGGAAAATGCAACTGAACCCGGATTAAAAAAAATACTTGCGCCGTCTTGAAACAAAGCCGTTCCTGCACAACCCATACCTTGCTGCTTCTGCCCTTGAAAGTTTACTTGGAAGCCTTGACACCAAATAAAACCTGTAAGAAAAAGGACTATTAAAAAAATGCCTAGTTGCTTCATTTTCATTGTTTCAATCAAATATAAAGAATATTCAATTAACTTTAACGATGATTGAAATTATACATCATGATACGAAGTTTTCTAGCCATCTATATTTTATTTTCTATTTCAATAATTAAAGCTCAATCCTTCGAAAAAGCTTTTATTGTATACAATTCAAAGGGTAAAAAAACCAGTGTCTTGAAAATGATGAACGATATAAAAAAGGCAGATTGTATTCTGTTTGGTGAGTTTCACGACAATCCCATTACGCATTGGTTGCAACTAGAAACAGCTAAATTTCTTTCAGGCTCAAATTCTCTTTGTTTAGGTTTTGAAATGTTCGAATCTGATCAACAACAACTTTTAGACGATTATTTAGCAGGAAAATTAAACGATAAGCAATTTAGTGACTCTTGTCGGTTATGGCCGAACTATGAAACTGATTACAAACCTCTTATTGAATTAGCCAAACAAAAAGGTATTCCATGTATTGCCAGTAATGTAAAGCGAAAATATGCTTCTATGTTATTCAAGAAAGGAAAAGCTGCCTTAGACACGCTCTCCGAAGCAGAGAAAAATAAGTTTGCCCCACTTAATTTTGAAATCGATTCCACTTTATCTCAATACCGTGAGGTTCGTAAAATGGGCGGGCATGGAATGGGAATTGCAATGATGGAGGCCCAGGCATTTAAAGATGCTACAATGGCTATGCACATTCAAAAATACCTTTCGCTCAATTTTCAAGTATTACACTTTAATGGCGCCTTCCACTCCGATTATTATCAAGGAATCTTATGGTATCTAACGCAAAACCCTACTTTTTTGGTTAAAAAGGCAATAACAATCTCGACTGTGAGTCAAGATGGTATAAATAAACTTGACAAAGAACATTTCGGAAAGGCCGACTACATTATTTGTGTGCCTGAAAACATGATTAAAACTCATTAATAAATTACATCTATTCACGTTTTAACGATTTACTTTAAATAATAGTTATTCAATTGAATACTAACATAATATGTTTTTTAACTGAATTTATTTTGCGTTTAAAAAAAGAGTATATTTGTTATACCTTATTATGAAAACAGTATTAATTGCAGGCGGTTCAGGAATGATAGGAAAAGCTCTTTCAAAATGTTTGAGAGATAAGGGATTTAATGTAATCATACTTTCTCGAAAAAAAAAACAACGTGGATATTTATATTGGAATCCTATTTCAAAAAATATTGAAGGGAGAAGCCTTAACAAGATAAATGTTTTAGTCAATTTAATTGGAGAAAATATTGGAGATAAAAAGTGGACTGAAAATCGTAAAAAAGAACTCATTGAGTCAAGAGTGAATACAACAACATTTTTATTTAATTCCAGGATTAATTTTCCAAACCTAGAATATTATGTCGGAGCATCAGGAATAAATTGCTATGGATTTAAAGATGGAAATACTCTTCATACAGAGGCAGACCATTACGGAGAAGATTTTTTAGCCAATTTAATAAAATTATGGGAAGAATGTTCAAGTAAGTTTATGCAGCATATGCCTGGGTCTATTTTACGCATAGCATCCGTAATGGATAATACCGGAGGAGTTCTTTCAAAGATGAAAACTCCAGTTTATTTTGGTTTGGGTTCTCCATTAGGAAGTGGGAAACAATTGTTACCATGGATACATGTTGAGGATTTATGTGAAATGATTGTTCATTGCATTGAAAATAAACTAAATGGCACTTATAATGCTGTAGCATCATGTGATCCTAACAAAGAGATAATGCGAACTCTTGCAAAATCAATGCATAGACCATTTTTCATGCCAAACGTCCCTTCTAAATTTTTAAAATGGATTTATGGTGAAAGGTCAGAATTAATTTTAAGAAGTGTAAATGCATCTAATGAGAAAATTATTTCCACAGGTTTTAATTTTAAATACCCTACAATTCAACAAGCTTTTATGCAATTATTAAGCAAAAAATAAAAGCGAGAAACAAATAATGTCTCGGTTAATAACTTTGAGAAAAAACTAAGTTTTAGGTAACAAAAGTACGTATCTTTCAATTAAATTTCTGGGATGAAGAAGAAAGATAAAATTTTTGTTTTAGACACATCAGTGCTTTTACATGACCACGACGCAATCACCAATTTTGAAGATAATTTTGTTGGAATACCAATTACCGTATTGGAAGAATTAGATAAATTCAAACTAGGAAATGACACTAAGAATTTCAGCGCAAGAGAAGTAATTCGCTTTATTGATAAATTATCAGGTAGTGGTTCACTTCAAGAATGGATTTCAATTGGAAAAGGACTTGGAAAGCTTCGTGTAATAATGGAAACCGACCCTAAGCGATTAAACGCTGAACAAGTTTATTCGTCGGGAAAGAATGACCATAAAATAATAAACGCCGCTCTGCATTTGATGGAGCAAGAACCCAAGAAGACTGTGGTTTTAGTGACTAAAGACATCAATTTAAGGATAAAAGCAAAAGCACTTGGGGTAACTGCAGAAGATTATGAAACGGGAAAGGTGACCATTCATGACCAAGATACAAGTTCATATGCAATTGATGGGGTAGATTCCGAGGTAATCAGAGAAATCTTTACAAAAGGGCAAGTTGATGAACAAGGGCTGTTAGGAAGTAAAAAAGTAGTGAACGGATATTATATTTTAAAAAACGGCAAATCATCTTCTTTAGCTTTTTATAATCATCTAACCGATCAAATTCAACGTATCGAGAAGGAATTTATTTACGGGATAAAACCTAAAAATGCAGAACAAGCTTTTGCATTACATGCATTAATGAATCCAGAGGTAAAATTGGTAGCTCTTCAAGGAGTAGCGGGTACAGGAAAGACCTTGTTAGCCTTGGCATCTGCTTTAGAACAAAACAAACAATTTAACCAAACTATTTTGGCGCGACCTATTGTGCCGCTTTCCAACAAGGACATTGGATTCTTACCCGGTGATGCGAATGACAAAATTGGACCATACATGGAACCTCTGTGGGACAACCTAAAATTCATAAAATCCCAATTTGGCGAAAACGAGAAAAAACACAAGGCAATTCTTGAAATGCAAGAGTCTGGGAAGATAATCATTACACCATTGGCATTTATTAGAGGTAGAAGTTTATCCAATATCATGTTCATTATTGACGAAGCACAAAATTTAACTCCTCACGAGGTTAAAACGGTAATCACCAGGGCTGGAGAAAATACGAAAATTGTTTTTACTGGTGATGTGCATCAAATCGATACCCCATATTTGGACGAGAACTCGAATGGTCTCGCTTATTTAATTGATCGATTGAAAGGTCAAAAACTATTTACGCATGTGAAGCTAGAAAAAGGCGAACGTTCGGAATTAGCAAACTTAGCTAACGACTTATTATAGATTTATTTATACAGTAGGAGTCCTATAGAGAAATAAATAAATAAGCCGGTTACATCATTTAAGGTGGTAATAAAGGGTCCTGTTGCTAAGGCGGGGTCAATCTTATATTTATTTAGCATCAACGGAATTAATGTTCCAAAAATAGCCGCGAACAAAATGACTGTAAAGAGAGAAATACTTACGACAAAACCAAGTTGGGCATTTTCAAACACATAGGCTATTCCAAAAATTAAACTCGCTAACAATAGACCATTGAGTAACCCAACGCCAGCCTCACGAACTAATTTGGGCATTATTTTACCAAAATCCTTGTCTCCTCTTGCCAATGACTGAACAACAATCGCAGAAGATTGAACCCCAACATTTCCACCCATAGCAGTTATTAACGGAATAAAAAATGCCAACGCAGGAATTCGGGTAATGCTATCTTCAAATCCTGAAATGACTTTTGCACCTAAAACCCCACCCATCATACCAATCACTAACCATGGCAATCTAGCATAAGAAATTCGCCAAATGCTCGCATCGGGTTCAATGGGGTCTGAAATACCGGTCGCGAGCTGGAAGTCTTTGTCAGCCTCCTCTTTAATGTAGTCAACTACGTCATCTAACGTAATTCGTCCCACCAACTTATTTTGATAATCCACAACAGGAACTGATACTAAATCATATTTTTCCATCACTTTGGCAACTTCTTCTGCAGAATCACTTGTTTTAACGGATATTATATTTTTTGACTGATATAAGTTTACAATTTTTGTTTTTGCATTTGCAAATAATAGTCGTTTAAGAGACAATACCCCAAGTAAATGGTTGGTTTCATTTACTACAAAAATGTTGTACACCTTTTCAACGTCTTCAGCCTGCTTTCTAAGCTCTACAAGTGCGCGCGTAACCGTCCAATCTACTTCTGCTTGGAAAAACTCTTTTTGCATGAGACCACCAGCAGTATCCTCGTCGTAATTCAATAAGTCAACAATGTCTTCCGCAGCCTCATCATCCTCCATTTGAGAGATAACTTCTTGAATTTTATCGTCAGATAATTCTCCAAGAATGTCAGCGGCATCATCAGAATCTAAATTTTCAAGCTGGTCGGCTATTTCTTTCGTGGATAAGGAAGAAAGAAAACGGTCTCTCACGTCTTCGTCGAGCTCCATCAATATGTCAGCCTGTACCTCCTCATCAACCAAGAAATAAATGAATTTTGCCTCATCATTGTTTAATTTATCGATGATTTCGGCAATATCGGCATAGTGCAATTCTAACACATGCTCTTGAATCCAAGAAACGTCTTGTTCAGCCACCTTTTGGCGCAGTATTTCTAGGAAGTCATGAGTTAGCTCAAAACGCATGGCGAGAGTTTAAATAAAGAAACGTAATTTTCTGGATTAAGTTCCAAAAAACACACAATGTTAATCTTTACACAATCCTTGTATTACATGAAATGTGTCATGCGCTTGTATGATCTTTGTTTTTAACACTATTTTTTTTGAATTCTTTTTAACCAATTTATCCAGTTCATCACAATCTCTAACTAATTTCAACATAGCCGCTTTTATCTCAGGTTTTTGAAAATTAACGGGAATAACAGACTCTTTCAATAGAATTGCTTTTGCCAACATTTCACCACTTCTGGCCTGAAGGGGTAAAAGATCGTCCTTTTCAGCAGGATGAAAAGTTTGAGACATCACTTTATGAAATTCTTTAATTTCTGGCCAAGAATCATCAGCAATCTCTTTAAGTAGCGGGTCATTAAGAGCAGTTAAATAGTTAGCTGAAACCATTTGCCAGTCTATCAATTTCCATATACTGTTTAAGTAGTCGCCACGTTTGTTTTGATACTTTAGATAATATGCATGTTCCCAAACATCTACACCTAAAATTGGAATTCCACGATCTTTAACTACATCCATAATTGGATTATCTTGGTTAGAAGTACTTGTCACTTTAAGTTTTTTATCTGGTGTAACAATCAACCATGCCCAACCTGAACCAAAATGTTTAGCTGCCGAAGCACCCAATTTTGATTTTAAAGTATCAAGTGATTTAAATTCTAACTCAATAGCACTTTTCAATTCGGCAGAAATAGCACCTTGTTTATTCTCTGGCGCTAAAATTTGCCAAAATAATGAGTGATTAAAATGCCCTCCCGCATTATTTCTTACAGCATCAGAACGCAATCCAGCATTAAGAAGCAGTTGATTTAAAGAAAAACTCTCTAACTTAGTACCACTGATGGCTTTGTTTAAATTATTGATATAAGCCTGGTGGTGTTTGGTTAAATGAATTTCCATGGTCTGAGCATCTATATGTGGCTCATACGCACTGTATTCAAAACGTAAAGTCGGCAACGAGTATTGTTGTGCAATAGAAAAGGTAACGAAAGAAATCAAGAAGGTAGAAAGGGCAATAATTTTCATGACATAGAATTTTAACAAAGTTACGGAATCTCGGAGCATGAAAAAATGAGTAAACGGACCTTTTTTGTTAAAGATCTTGAAGATCGACCATTCGCATGGATATAAGAGCTTTAAGCACTCTTTCGCCTATTTCCGGCGCATCAATATGAATGAGATAAATTCCTGATGCAATTGGAATATTTGCATGGTTAGTGAGATTCCAATCCTGAGAAGTAACCTCGGAATCTTTGTTGAAGGTCTTCACCAACTTTCCA
>CAZLHR010000042.1:14336-21339 GCA_964559685.1 uncultured Lishizhenia sp. | reverse complement strand
TTAATCCTCCAGGACGGGAACGTAGCAAAGGTATGAGGTTGTAGCGGTGCGATAAGAGTAGCTTACCCTTCTTTTTTTTTGTTGAGTATGCACAAAAAGTCAATTAATTTCTTTCCGTTAGTACTTCTTCTATTGTTTTTTTCTTGTTCCAAAGGTCATGGACTTCAAATCACAGAAAACAACATTACCGTATATTTTGATGATGCCGACGATGAAAAAACCGCAAAAGAACTTTTAGACTTTTTCAAAGCCATTAAAATTTCTCCAGAGCATTCAATGGATGTTAAATTAGTAAAGAATGATTCAAAATTCCAACTTTTATTCATAAAAACAGATGCTTTTACATCGGAAGAATTGAACTTCGAGGAAATAAAAACATTTTTTGATTTACAACAAAAACTCAATTCGAGTGTCGAAAGCTTCAAATCCACTCCTTGCGAAATCGCCATCGCCAATAATCAATTTGAAGTGAAAGAAATACCGAATCCACTATGAAAATTTCGGCATCTATTTACAGTGATAAACAACGTTCCTTAGAGGAAATTATTCGCGATTTAGACGCTCATCAAGTAGACCTATTTCATGTAGATTGCAATGATGACCCCTCTGTTTTTCAGGATATTGAACGGATTCGAAAAATCAGCAATACTAAAATAGATTTGCATCTCATAACAGCAAATCCAGCAGCTTATTTCGACTTGCTTCGAAAGCACCCTGTCGATTACTTAACTTTTCAATTTGAAGAACTTAAAGCTCCACTGCTCCTTCCTGAAGACATAAAAGGTAAAAAAGGAATTGCCATTACCACAAATACACCAGTTGATATTTTTCAGGGTTTTAGCGGTTACGATTTCATACTCATTATGGCAACAACTCCTGGGCAAAGCGGCGGTAAATTTGATAGAAATAATTTTCAAAAAATTAGAAAGTTCAGAAAAATGTATCCTTCAAAATCCATTCACGTGGATGGTGGTGTGAACGGAGAAGTATCATTTATCCTAAGAAATATGGGAGTAAGTTCATGCGTATCCGGATCTTATTTATTCAATGCGCCAAGTATTGGTCAAGCACTCATGAATTTAACGAAAAGAGAAATCGAATCATCTTTTCAAGTAAAAGACTTTATGATGCCCATCGAAGAATGTCCTGTTTGTTATTCATCAGTGCACTCACCTAAAGAAATTGTACAAGTGGTAGACGAAGGAAAATTGGGATTTGCATTAATCTTAAGTGAAGATGGAAAGTTAAGTGGTATTGCCTCAAGTGCCGATATTCGCAAAGGCTTACTAAAAAAATGGGAAGATTTTCAAAACGTCACAATTTCAGATTTCGTAAACCCCTCTCCCCTTACAATTGAAGAATCTGCCACTGTTGTAGAATTATTACAACTCATCAAGAAATGTTCCTTTCCTATCATGTATTTACCTGTGATAAATTCGATAGGACATGCGGCGGGAATTATTAACTTTACACACCTTATTAAAGGCGAAATATGATAATTACCTTAAAATCTTCAGTTTCTAGCGATTTAGCTCGATCTCTGGCATCTAGTAATCAAGCATTTTTAATTAGTGATGAGGGTAAAAATGTATTAATTACAAGCTCTTCATTGAAAGAGTTACCTGCCTCTTTGGTCCAATTTACCGAAGAATATTGTGTTTTAGCTAATGATATGCAATTATCTTCAAAAAAATATAGATCCTCTACTCGAAAAGTTGCTATAGGTAATATTGAAATTGGTGGAAACACAAAAAATACCGTAGTAATTGGCGGACCCTGTTCTGTGGAATCAGAAGAACAAATACGCGCTGCTTCCAAAGTTTTAAGTGAACTAGGATTAAAAACGCTACGTGGAGGATGCTACAAACCACGCACTTCACCCTATTCATTTCAAGGTCTTGGAACTGAAGGTTTGCGGCTTCTAAGAAAAATGAAAGAAGAATTCGGGCATACCATTATAACAGAGGCTCGAGATGCTTCTCAGATAGAAGAAATTATTGAATATACAGACGTGATTCAAGTTGGCGCTAAAGCTATGTACGACCAAGGGATCCTTCGTGCATGCTCAAAATCCAACAAAACTGTTTTAATTAAAAGAGGTTTCGGCACTACACTACAAGAGTTTGTTCAAGCTGCAGAATTCGTCATGTCGGGAGGGAATTTAAATGTAGTTTTGTGTGAAAGAGGTATTCGAACTTTTGAAACCGGAACACGATTTACCCTAGATTTATGTGGTGTAGCTTGGTTAAAAGAACATTGTAATTTACCCGTTATACTCGACCCTTCTCATGCTATGGGTTACGCTTATGGAGTTCCTGGTTTAACCAGAGCCTGCGTTGCCCTCGGAGTGGATGGTTTGTTAATAGAAACACACCCGAATCCGAAAAATGCGTTGTCGGATGCTAGTCAGCAACTCAATTTCGATGAATTCAAAAACCTCATAAACGAAATCAAACCTCTCGCCAATTGCGTGGGATATTCCATTGTATAAGATGTACCTAGAGCAGAACTTAAAAGGATTGTGTGAAAAATTTGGAGTAGATTACCATACTTTCCTTCAAGATTTTGAGGTTGATCATGCCAACGAACTGTCCATTTTTGATTTAGAGGCAGTTTGCGAGGAATACGAAATTGACATGATGAACTTACTTTTTAAGCAAGTTTATCCGAATGAATCATTAAGAAAACGACTCAATAACATTAAATTTCTAGTGCTCGACGTCGACGGTGTACTTACGGACGGAGGAATGTATGTTAGTGAGAACGGCGACCAAATGAAAAAATACAACGCGAAAGATGGAATGGCCATATTGCACTTAACGAAAAAAGGATTTCCAGTTGGCTTTCTTTCCTCTGGATTTACGGAGCATATGGTGCAAGACAGAGCAAAACTGCTCGGTGCAACGCATTGCTATGTCGGTAGAGAATCTAAACTAGACATTCTAATGACATGGATTAACGATTTGAAAATCAATATATCTGAAATTGCATTTATAGGCGATGACATCAATGATCTTGCTGTTATGTCCAACGTAGGAGTAGCCGTATGTCCTATTAACGCAGTTAACCGAATTAAGAGTGTTTCACATATTATTTTATCCAAAAAAGGAGGAGATGGTTGTGTGCGCGAATTTATTGATCAATATTTACTACAAGAACCCATTTAAAAATGAAAATCGGAATAATAAGAGAAGGGAAAGTGCCGCCAGATTTTCGTGTGCCTTTAACACCAAAACAATGTAAAGCGATTCAAACGCTTTATCCTCAGGTAGAAGTCTATGTTCAAAAAAGTAATATTCGCGTGTTCAAAGACGAAGAATACGCGGCCTTAGGACTAAAATTGGTGGATGATTTAGAGAACTGTGACATTATTTTTGGTGTAAAAGAAGTTCCAATTGACATGTTAATTCCGAATAAAACATTTGTTTTCTTCTCTCATACTATAAAAAAACAGGCTCATAATCAAAAATTACTTCGGGCGATCTTGGATAAAAAAATACGGCTCATAGATTACGAAGTTATCAAAGATAAAAACAACAAAAGACTAATTGGATTCGGTCGCTACGCAGGAATAGTAGGATGCTACAATACCTTCTATACATGGGGATTAAAATCAGGCGATTATGAACTTAAACCAGCACATCTCTGTAAAGATCGAAAAGAAGTCGAAGAGGAATTGAAAAAGGTTTTCTTACCGAAAGATTTCCGTGTAGTGTTAACAGGATTTGGTCGCGTTGGAAACGGTGCTAGAGAAATTATGTCTTTATTACCCATCAAAGAAGTTTCTCCAGAAGAATACCTCAGAGAAACGCACAATGAACCTGTTTTTACACATTTAGATACTGAAGATTATTACGTTAGAAAGGACGGAAAAGAATTTTCAAAACAAGAGTTCTATGCACAGCCTGAGCTTTACACATCTAATTTTGAACAATTCGCATTCAACAGTGACATATATATTCCTTGTCATTTTTGGAGTTCTAAATCACCATATATTCTAACTAGAGAAACGTTATTAAATAAAAAAAACAGGTTGAAAGTTGTAGGCGACATCAGCTGCGATGTAAATGAGCCTATTGCCTGTACTATTCGCCCATCGAAGATTGGAAATCCGATTTATGGCTACGACCCGGTTGAAAATACCGAAGTAGATTTTTTATCAAAGGGAGCGATTGCCGTAATGGCCATAGACAACTTGCCTTGCGAATTACCTTTAGATGCATCGGAAGACTTTGGAAATGAACTTATAAAACATGTAATTCCAAAACTTTTAGGTGATGATCCAGATGCTGTAATAGAAAGAGCCTCGGAAACTAATCTTGAAGGTAAATTAATGCCGAATTTCAAGTACTTGGAAGACTATACGAACAGTATGCTTGTTCATTAACTAGTTAATTCTTTTTTGAACGAGGTTTTCAACTTTTTTATAAAATTGATGAGGCATATAGGTCCTCCACTCAATGTCTTCCAACTCACCTCCCATTACAAAGTACTGGTCGATATTGATGCGTTCGAACTCAGCTAACACGTGGTCGTGAAAATTAATCAAGGCAATCCAGCCCTCCTCTACTTCATCAAACCATTCTTCATAATAGCAATCATCGGAATAATGGAAGTTCAATACGTTTTCTCCCACGAGAATAAACTTATTTATTCCCTGTTCCATCATTGGTTCCACGATATCGCGCTTAAGTACCATAATGTCGTTTTCTATGGCGTCATTCCACTCCCCAATAAACTCCAGTATTGTATAACCTAACTCATAATCGACATATAGAATTTTAAGGAACAAGGTTTTTGAACCCATATTATCCCATTGCGGATGAATGTAATAATTATAGATAGTATCTGTAAACTCAAATTCACTGTACTCTCGATTATAAAAAGGAGAATTAGGATCTTCAGAGGCAATGTAATATCCTCGCCATTGGTAGAAAGGCTCAATTGAATGCACCCCTAAAATTACCAAAAGATCTATTTTATCTCGTTAATTTTAGTAAAAACTTGCTTAAAAATAAAGGCGTGACCTTCGTCGTTAAGATGTATTCCATCACCCGAATCAAAGGTTGGGTTCAAACTAAAATCTTCCGTAGACAAATAAGTCCACACATCAACAAAATAGGGAGAAAACTCTTTTTTCATCATTTGACACAACTCGTTTTGCTGAATTCTCACTTCATCTTTTTTGAAATTTCGAGGTTGAGGAGAAATCAACACATACTTAATTTTCTTTTTTTTGATCAACTGTATTAACAAGCGGTAATTTCTTAATTGCTCTTCATTTGAATATCCGTAGGCCGCATCATTTGACGGCATATTGATAATAATCATATTTGGATTTATTGAGAGAGCATTTGTTATATTTCGCTCAATATCTGGATTTGGCCGATTAGAATATCTAGTTCCTGTAGGCAATATATGAAAAGTAGAGTAGCCACTTTTACCATAATTAATTACACTAGATGCTTTATTTGAAATTTTAAGTTCCTGTTCTAACTTAAAAACCCATGAATTACTGAGTTTTGAAGCTCCTGCGCCTTCTGCCGTCGATGAACCTAAAACCACAACATTGACTTGTGTTTTAGACGTTAATTGTTCATCTAAACTTGATAAATCCGAATAAATGAGCAGAAAAAAACTAAGAATTCTTATAAGAAAAAACATCATAATTTTGAAAATCGCAAAAATTAATCCAAAAAGAAAATTTAATTATTGAATTCACTAAGTTAACTAACTACTCATTAAAGAAACACGTGTTCTTTAATCAAAGTCGAAGATAATGGCATTGCCAGGATCCCTAGAATTGAAAAATGAATACCTAATATTAAACGCCCACAAACAAACCATAAATTTAGGTGGTTTCTTGGGTTCTTTTTTGAAAAAAAGGTTGAAGAAAAGAATCAAGGTTTTAAATGGAATGTGAATGAGATAAAAACAATAGCTAAAGGAAAACATGGTTTTCAAGATAACGTGCTTGAGCTAACTAATATTCACGACGAAACCTATCGAATTCTCGTTAAGAATTTCGATGAATGGAATACTGCAATTTTGAGCAAAAAATCCTAGGTCTACATATTTCTTCTATACTGACCTCCTACTTCAAACAAGGCTTTTGTTACTTGACCTAAAGAAGCGTGCTTACAGGTTTCCATTAATTCCTCAAACATATTTCGGTTGTTGATGGCCGCGTCTTGAACTTTTCGAATACCTGCTTGCGCTTGATCTCCTTTAGATGCATGTAATTCAGCTAACATCTTAATTTGATATTGCTTCTCTTCTTCTGTTGCGCGAATAACTTCTTTTGGAAGAATTGTAGGAGAACCTTTTGAACTCAAAAAGGTATTTACACCTATGATTGGGAACTCACCTGTATGCTTTAACGTCTCGTAATACAACGATTCTTCTTGAATCTTAGAACGCTGGTACATTGTTTCCATTGCTCCTAAAACACCTCCACGTTCGGTAATTCGGTCAAATTCAGTTAAAACTGCTTCCTCGACTAAATCGGTAAGTTCTTCAATAATGAATGCTCCTTGCAATGGATTTTCGTTTTTCGCTAAGCCCAATTCTCGGTTTATAATCAATTGAATGGCCATCGCTCTACGAACAGATTCTTCTGTCGGTGTTGTAATCGCTTCGTCGTATGCGTTCGTGTGAAGTGAATTACAGTTGTCGTAGATTCGCGGCGTACTTTTTCGCTAAAGCTTTTGCCCAAATTCTTCTCGCCACACGACCAATCACGGCATATTCAGGATCAATTCCGTTGGAGAAGAAGAAGGAAAGGTTTGGACCAAAATCATTGATATCCATTCCTCGGCTCAAGTAATATTCGACATACGTAAATCCATTGGCTAATGTAAATGCCAATTGAGTTATTGGATTTGCGCCAGCCTCTGCAATATGATAACCAGAAATAGAAACCGAATAAAAATTTCGTACTCCATTGTTAATGAAATATTGTTGTACGTCGCCCATCAATCGCAAGGCAAATTCCGTAGAAAAA
>CAZLHR010000042.1:1527-14326 GCA_964559685.1 uncultured Lishizhenia sp. | reverse complement strand
ATTTTGAGCTTGATCTTCTTTTAATATATCAGCCTGAACAGTTCCACGAACTTGTGTTAATGTCTCCGCTTTGATTTTAGCATAGACATCACTCGGCAACACTTGATCGCCTGTAACGCCTAAAAGCATAAGTCCTAACCCATCGTTTCCTTCAGGCAATGCCCCTTGATAATGTGGTCGTTCCGTTCCTTTTTCTTTGTATATCGCTGCTATTTTCGCTTCCACTTCAGCTTCAAGACCATTTGCTTTGATGTATTTCTCGCAATTTTGATCGATAGCTGCATTCATAAAAAAGGCCAACAACATCGGCGCTGGACCATTGATTGTCATAGAAACCGAAGTAGCCTGATGACTCAAATCGAAACCAGAATAAAGTTTTTTCGCATCATCTAAACAACAAATAGAAACGCCTGAATTTCCAATTTTCCCATAAATATCTGGTCTTAAATCGGGATCATTTCCATACAAGGTCACTGAATCAAAAGCAGTTGAAAGTCGTTTTGCTGGCATTCCCAAACTCACATAATGGAAACGTTTGTTCGTTCTTTCAGGGCCACCTTCGCCGGCAAACATACGCGTAGGATCTTCTCCTTCTCGTTTGAAAGGAAATAAACCTGCTGTATATGGAAATTCACCCGGGTAATTTTCTTGTAGTACCCAACGCAAAATATCGCCCCAGCTTGAATATTTCGGAGAAGCAACTTTCGGTATTTGAGAATGAGAAAGCGATTCGGTATGCGTTTGAATGCTCAATATTTTATCCCGAACTTTGAATTGAAATTCAGGATTTTTGAACGCTTGTTTCTTTTCATCCCAATTTTCAATGATTGCCCAATTTTTAGGGTCAAAATTTAATTTTTCCTTTTCAAACGCTTCGGTTAATCCTTTTACTAATCGATCCTTATCCTCTATTAAGGAATTACTTAACGTTTGAATTGAGGTGTGTAATCCGTACAATTTTTCAGCGACGCCAACTTGTTGGTTTACCCATTTATCGTAAGCCCTATTGTTTTCTGAAATCTCAGATAAATAACGAGTTCGATCTGGTGGAATGACAAATATCTTTTCCGACATTTCTCGTGTAATCTCAAAAGTAGAATTTAATGAGGCTCCAGTTTTTTCTACTACCTTATCCATGATGACTTTGTAAAGTGAGTTCATTCCTGGATCGTTGAATTGAGAAGCGATTGTTCCGTAAACTGGCATATCATCTACGTTTTTCTCCCACAAATTGTGATTTCGTTGGTATTGTTTTCTTACATCACGCAAAGCATCAAGAGCACCGCGCTTGTCGAATTTATTGAGTGCTATAACGTCAGCGAAATCCAACATATCAATTTTTTCTAACTGAGTTGCCGCACCATATTCAGGTGTCATTACGTATAATGAAACATCGCTATGATCTAATATTTCGGTATCCGACTGACCTATGCCAGAAGTTTCCAAAATTATTAAATCGTAATTCGCTGCTTTCAAAATGCTAATAGCCTCTGCCACGTGCTTTGATAAAGCCAAATTAGATTGACGAGTTGCCAAGGAACGCATGTACACGCGATCACTTTTAATTGAGTTCATTCTAATTCTATCTCCTAAAAGAGCTCCACCTGTCTTTCGTTTCGATGGATCTACAGAAACTACCGCAATTTGTTTACCTGTAAAGTCAATTAAAAAGCGACGAACTAATTCATCCACCAAAGAGGATTTTCCTGCTCCGCCTGTTCCCGTAATTCCAAGAACTGGAATAGATTTAGTTTTCGCAATTTCTCTAATTTTTGTTAGGATAACCGCATTTTCCTCTGCAAAATTCTCAGCCGCTGAAATCACACGTGCAATTGCAGGAACATTTTTATCGGCTAATTTCTCTGGTTCATTTGTAATATTCGTTCCAACTGGAAAATCACATTTTTGAATTAAATCGTTAATCATCCCCTGTAGGCCCATAGCTCTTCCATCATCCGGATGATAGATTCGTGTGATTCCATAGGCATGTAGCTCATCTATTTCAGAAGGTAAAATAGTTCCACCACCACCACCAAAAATCTTGATATGAGGCGCTCCTTTTTCTTTTAGCAAGTCGAACATGTATTTAAAATACTCCATATGTCCACCTTGATAAGAAGTCATTGCAATAGCTTGAGCATCCTCTTGAATGGCACAATTTACCACTTCTTCAACGGATCGATCATGACCTAAGTGAATTACCTCACAACCGGTAGCTTGAATTATTCTGCGCATGATATTGATGGCGGCATCATGTCCATCAAATAAAGAAGCCGCTGTTACAATTCTTATTTTATTTTTTGGCTGATAAGGCAATTGCTGTTGCATAGATTTTATTTACCTGCAAAAATAAAAAACACTTTTATTGAATACAATTAATAAATCTAAAGTTTAACAACACGTGAATGAAATTCACTTTTATCACTTTTTACTTTTACAATATAGGTGCCTGGCTTAAAATAATCCATTTTTAATAATACGTCTTGTTGGTTGACATAATTATTTCGGTAAACACATCGTTCGTCAATATCGAATATTGAAACTGTAATTTCATCTTTAATATTTGGTATTTTCAAATTCAATATACCTGTAGTAGGATTTGGAAAAATTTGAATATCTGATAATTCAGAAATTTCAGTAATCCCAGTTTGAGATGTTACACAACCATTAGAAAGTTGAATATTAACTGGTTCTACTTGTTTATTCAAAACACTAATCACAGAATCCAAGCAAATTTCGTTTGATAAATTAGATAGATATACTCTGACAAATGGAGTAAAAGTAGTATACTTCGGAATAAAACTATCTACCTGTGAAATAGAAGCAACTTCATGGGTCAAATCGTTAAAATAAACATTTGCAGGATATTCTATAGCGCTAATTAAGCTTGATACTCCAGTAATTTCTGCTCCAGATATTTTAAACTCATATCCTTTCACTTCGTTCATAGGGTTTTTAATTTTTATATCCATGAAACCAATACTACTGTTTGCAAAATCTGTATAAACTTCTACCTCTCCAATAAAAACTGTTTGTTGCGTGTTAATTACTGAATTGGGAAAGATGCATTCAGAGTTATTAATTGCGCCATTTTGAAGACAATTCATTAGTAATCCGGCATCCCACACATTAATAATCCCATCACCTGACAAATCATTACAAGATGTGGGAACAAGGTCATTTTGCACAGCATGAATCATATATAAATCTAAATCAGTATTGTTAGCTAAACCATCTAAATCCAGGTCTCCACGCTTTGCTCCACCATTGCAATTACCATTACAATCCAATTGTGAATTGCCATACATGACGCCTGCACAATCGAAATAGGGTGAACAATTAGGTAATAATGTAAAACTCTTCACGCCATTGGTTTCGCTAATTCGAATGCATACTTGGGCCCAATTATTTGAATAATCTGATTCAACATGTCCAAGTGCATCGGGAGATTGATCCCAATTTACTTTTACAGCTAAGATATAATCAGCTGTGTCTAAATCAGTAATGTCAATCCACTGACAATCTAAACTTCTGTTATAGATATCTCCACATTGATGTGATATCCCCATATTGCCACAACCATATTGCGCGGTCCCTCCATCCGAACATTCTAAATCTAAAACACAAAATCCATTTTTATGCCCAATTGGAATGTATTGCCCATCCATGGTATATAAAACGTAATCTGCATAACCCTCATAATGTGCATGTCCATGGCAATTCTGAAATGTAAATTGATCCGGATTATTTGCTGGGTTACCGATGTAATAATCCATATCTCCTATATTTTTGATATGAGTATCAAAAGCTAATACCGTGCGAATACCATAACCGTTCATACATCCTTCGGCAACCATGCAATTTGTTGCAAATTCTTCTCGAATTTCTAATGAATTCTCAACAGCACTTTGAACTATAATTAAATCTGGACCACCCGGACAATTTGGATCTGGGTAGTAAAAACACTGACCAGACACTGTCGCATCAGGATTATAATTACAGGCTTGTGGGTCCATACATCCCGTAACTGGGCCATCGTAAATTACAGAGAATGGAATTCCACCATTACAAGTCACGGTACCATACAAACCAACTTTAATGATATAAGTTTCTCCAGCTGTTAAAATCGCGTCAATATCAGCCCTTTGTCCACAAAGGGCATTATCGTCGTTATAAAACAATGTTCCTGTATTATTGGTATTATTTACGTAATTATTACACTCCCCATACACCCAAAGCTTTGTATCACAAGTTGTTAAATTACATGTAGTAATGGAATACATCCCCGTAGAATCCGGTGTAAAGGAATAGAACGTGTTGGGATCCGGTGCTAAAAAAGTTCCAGTAGTAATGGGTATAGGATTGTCACAGGCCGCGCCCGGTTGACAATTAAAAGTGTGAGTTGCCATCGTTGTGAATTGACCGCCTTGCGCAACAATATTTCCTTCCCAAGTAACTGTATAAGATCCTTGACCATAATTACAACAAATACCATCTCCATATGAATCATACATCTCAAATCGAAAACAATTTAACGTATCAATACAGAAAGTATCGCTATTACTTAAGCCACTTGCAATTTCTATATTATCGGAAAATAATTTCCATGAAGATTCGTTTGGATAATTATCTGGAGTAATTAATATTTGAATTTCAGCTTGCCCATTAATACATTGAGCATGTGCATAATAATTCGATATTAACAAAATAAATAGTAGTAATGCTTTTTTCATGTTTTAGGTTAATTAACAATAAAATTAGTTTTATTTTGTTTAAAATCATTTTTTTAACATTCTAATAATAAACAAAAAACAATACAATTTTGTCTAACTTATGTCAATAGAGTCGAAAAATAAATAATAAAATGAAAATACTCGCGTTCGGCGCTTCGAACAGTTCAACATCTATTAATAAACAACTGGCAGTATTTGCAGCTAAACAAGTTAATTATAGTGAACTAACCGTACTAGATCTTAACGATTTCGAAGTATCTATTTTTTCTCCCGAAAGAAGAACAACTAGTGGTATTCCTGAAAAAATTAGCGATTTTGTCAAGTACATAGAAAATGCAGATTTGATCATTATTTCCTTCGCTGAGTACAACGGTTCATATACAGCTGCGTTTAAAAACATTTTTGATTGGGCAACACAGGTTAAAAATCAACTTTTTGAGAATAAGAAAGTATTTTTAATGGCAACATCTACTGGTGCTCGAGGAGGATTATCCGTTCTTGAAGCTGCATTGAATAGATTCCCAAGACATGGCGCTGAAATTGTAGGAAGTTACCTTCTACCTTCTTTTTATTTGAATTTTGACAAAGAAAATGGAATAATCGATAGGGAATTACTAGATTCGTTAAATAAAAAACTCAACGAAATATAAAATGAAATCTTTTGCTCTTCTTCTCACCAGTTGCTTTATTGGTTCAACACTTTTTGGACAGTTGTTATGGAAAATTAGTGGAAATGGCATCAAGGAAGAATCTTACCTATATGGAACCATACATGCGGTACCAAAAGACAAATTTGTCGTTTCTCCAAGATTGAGTTCAACCTTCGAAAGTTGTAAAGCATTAGCTCTTGAAATTGATTTGAATATTTCGCTAAAAGAACAGCTTGGCATGTTGGAATACATGTATCTTCCGAAAGGAAAAAGTTTAAAGGATTATCTCACGCCGAACCAATATGTTCAATTCCGGAGCTATTGCATAGATTCATTACAAATGAAAAAATCTAAGTTCAATAAGTTTAACAAATTAAAACCCTTCTTTTCTAGTTCTATACTTTTACAACACCAATTAGGCAAAATTGAAGGATTTGACCAATATTTCAACGAAGAAGCTAAAAAAAGAAAAATCCCTTCTTATGGTTTGGAAACCCTGGAATATCAATTAAAAACTGTGAACACAATTTCGATAGAGGAACAAGCAAAAATGTTGATGGAGTCCTTAGGAACTGAAATGACAGAATACTATAAAATGCTTGACCTCTATTTGGCAGATGATCTAAACGGACTAAGCGAAGTGATGAACAATTCGGAAATGTCAACTGAATCCTTTATAGAAAACTTTCTAAATCAAAGAAATAAGAATTGGATTCCAGAAATAGAGAAATTAATTTCGAAAGAAAAGACCTTTATTGCCGTCGGTGCTGGTCACCTTCCTGGTGAATTTGGTGTTATCGAACTTTTGAGAAATAAAGGATATTCTGTTGTTTCGGTAAAATAATTTATATTTCCATTCAAAACCCTGCAGTTATGAAATTTATTGCTTTCATTTTAGTTTCTCTTAATTCCTTTGTTTACTTTAGTCAATGGCAATATTGGGGTGGGATTGGTATTACAAAAAAAACTGCGCTTGACATAAAAGCTTCGGGAACTATTGAATATAGGCATGAAGTAGGAAATGGTTTCGATCAATTGAATTTAAAACCCGAAATTTCAAGGAAGATTGTAAAGGGCGTAGATGGAGGAATTGAATACCGATTAGCTATAAAACCTAATAATTCAAACAATGCTAACTCCAATTTTATTGGACAACAAAGATTTGGATTAGAATTATCTTTTTCTCCACTTAAATGGACTGAGGTTAACAAGCGATGGAGTTTAGGTATCGATTTCAAACAGCAATGGAACTGGAGAGTAACTTCGAGAGACTTGAGTATTTTGAGAACTAAACTAAGTGGCTCGTATGACGTAAATGACTCACCAATTGGCCCTTATATTTCCACAGAATGGTTTTATTGTTGGAATCAAGATTTAATTTACGGCGTTGATGAAATTACACCAGTTCCTGGAAACAGAGCGTGGCGAACATTTGCGGGAATAACTATTGAAACAAGTAAAAAAAGTAGCCTTAAACTGCTTGCAGGTGTGAACAGACGAATCGACAAAGGTAGCCAGCAATTTATTTTAAATTTAGCTTATTCCTTAAGCCTACCTTAATTATACAAATCGTTTTAAGTACTTGAAATACTTGTAGGGTGGATATTTTGCTGCGAGATCAAACCACTGAGAAGAACTCATTATTCCTTTGTAGTGAGTAAATGCCTCAAAACTTGATTTACCGTGGTACCTACCCTGTCCGCTATTACCTACACCACCAAATGGAATGTGATGATTGGCCACATGCAATAGACCATCATTAATACAACCTCCTCCAAATGATAATCTTTCAAACAAAGCTAATCCCGCCTTTTCTTTTCCATAATAATACATTGCCAATGGTTTTTCTTTTTCCGTTAAGATATTTATTACTTCACTCAGTTCATGGAACGTCATGATGGGTAAAAGCGGACCAAAAATCTCTTGTTGCATAACCGCATCTTCAAATGTTACATCATCAATAAGCGTAGGCGAAATATAGCGATCTTCAATATCTATTATTCCTCCATAATAAATGTTAGCATGCTCTAGGTAACTTGATACGCGCTCAAATGCTTCATTATGTATGATTCGATTGAAAAAAGGACTTTGTTGCGCATCATTCCCAAGCAACATTTCCCAATTTCGAATGATTTCGTTGAGTAATTTCTCTTTAATAGAATGGTGAACAAATAAATAGTCAGGTGCTATGCAGGTCTGACCAGCATTAATTAATTTGGACCAAGCTATTCTTTTCGCTGTGATTGATATTTCAGCATGAGCATCAACGATGCAAGGACTTTTTCCTCCCAATTCTAAAACAACAGGTGTTAAATGTTCTGCTGCAGCTTTCATTACAATTTTTCCCACTGTTGGACTTCCGGTAAAGAAAATCAAATCTACTTTCTCCTGGAGTATAAACTCATTCTGATCTTTACTTCCGTGAATAACTTTAATATAATCAGGAGAAAAAATCGATGAAATTATTTCGTCAATCACCCGTGAGGTGTGAATAGCAAATGGCGAAGGCTTTAGGACAGCGCAACAACCCGAAGATATCGCACCAATTAAGGGATTGATTGCCAATTGAAAAGGATAATTCCAAGGTGCCATTATTAGAGAAACTCCCAAAGGCTCAGGCTGAATATAACTTTTGGATGGCCATAATTGTAGTGGGGTTTGAACGCGTAATCTTTTAGACCATTTCTTTACATTAGAGAGATGCAAGTTGAGTTCTTGCACAACTATAGAAATTTCCGTGAGGTAAGCCTCTTCTTTTGACTTTCCAAGATCCTTATTCAAAGCCTCAAGAATTTTCTCTTCGTTTTGCTGAATTGCCTCTTTTAGTTTCTTTAATTGAGTTCTTCTGAAAGCAATTGATTTTGTTGCTTGGGTTTTAAAATAATCACGTTGTTTTTTTAAAATCTCTCGGTATGATTGCTGATCGATGTAAACATTCATTAGGTAGGTTTTTCATGAAACAAAATTGCAATGAATTAGTTGAAATAAAGTTTTAATTGGAAAATAATTATCAAACAAAATTTCCAATCGCGCAATCTTTACAAACTCCGGAAACCGTTAAAAAAGCTTCCTTAAATTGGTATCCTTCAGGTAAAGTAAGTGTGATTTCATTGTTTTCCAAACAAGATAATTCCTTACAATTGATGCAACTAAAATGAACATGATTGTGTGTATGATGTGCAGCACAACTTGAACATGAAGCGTAATTAATTACTCCATCCACATTCACTACACGGTGAATCGACTTCTCCTCTGTTAAACGTTCTAAAACTCTATAAATAGTAACACGATCACAAAACTCTCCAAGTGATTTCTGAATATCTAAATGAGAAACAGCGCGAGTTGAAGAATTAATAAACTTCAAAATTTCTGCTTTGGCTTTTGTATTTCGCGTATTTTTTTTCATTTAATGCAACATTGTTGCGATATAGTTATTAAATTTGTTACAAGTTTACAAAATGCTTCGGAAATTACTCCTATTATTCAGTTTGTTTTTATGTGTCTCACTTCAAGCGCAAGTTATAATTGAGGTTAAAGACAGTAGCGAATCGACTCCACTAAAGAATGTACAAATCTTTGTTGTTGAATTAGATCAAATTTTGTATACTAATTCCAGTGGAAAAGCCATATTTTCCCCGGGAAAGTTATTCGAATATCAATTACGCATTAGCGCCTCAGGTTACGAAGGGAAAATTATTACCTACAAAGAAGGTAACTTGATTAAAATAAACTTACTCCGATCGCATATTGATTTACATGAGGTAACGCTCTCTGGTACAACGAATCAAAGACAAGATCAAAACCCTTTTCATATTGAATCGCGAAAAATAAGTGAATTATCACTTCACGCTCCTATGAATATGGGAGAAATTTTGGCAAAAATACCGGGAGTTTATCAATCAAGCTTGGGAAATGGTATATCCAAACCAGTAATTCGAGGCATGCAAGGTATGCGGATTGTTAGCCTAGTAAATGGATTAAGAATTGAAGGCCAACAATGGGGCGGAGACCACGGTATGGGCATGGCAGAATTGGGCATTGGTTCAGTTGAAGTCATCAAAGGTCCCTCTTCCCTACTCTATGGTGCTGATGCACTTGGAGGTGTAATCTATTACAACGATGCTCCATTTGCCTCTGCAAAATCTTACGATATTCAACTACAATCTTTGTTTAACAGTAATACGATGGGAACTGTAAACAGGGCAATACTTAAAACATCTGGTAAAAAGTGGCGTCTTATGGTGGCTGGAAGTTATGCCAATCACGCAGATTTCAAACTTCCTAACCAACTATTCGCTAAAAACTCAAGATTTGACGAGAGTGGTTTGAAAGCGGCTCTCTCTTTTAACGCAAGAAGAAGCGTGCACCACTTCAGGTACACTTACAATAAAACAATTACAGGAATACCCGGTCATACCCATGATAGCATTGTGGATTTCTCTTCGTTTCAAGTCACTGAGCAAAAAAGAAAATACGAACTGCCTGCACAATTCTTTTCAAACCATTATTTCTCAAATGAAAACAAATGGTACTTCAAGAATAATGAATTTATTGCCTTATTCGGCCTTACAAGCAATCAATTAATTGAATACGATGAAAAAGTGACCATTCCAAGTCTTAGTATGACGTTGAATAATTTGCTCTACACCATCAAATGGTCTAAAAAATGGGGAAAGCACTTAAAAAGTGTTTCTGGAATTCAAGGTATGGCTCAAACAAATCGAAATGCAACCAATGCAAGTGATACCCTAATACCCAATTCCAATACCATTGATAATGGTGTTTTTAGTACTTGGATTTTTGAACAATCAAAATGGAATTTCCAAGGAGGGGTTCGTTATGACATACGTTCATTGAATTCATTGTACAATTTCAACGACAATTCTTCATTAGCTCGAATTTATGATGGATTGAATATTTCCGTAGGTTCAATTTATAAAACACCTCATTTACTTTTAAAGCAAGCCATATCAACAGGATTTAGAGCACCGCATCTTACAGAATTACTTTCTAATGGTTTTCACCATGGTGCTTTGCGCTTCGAAATTGGAGATGTTAACCTAAAGCCTGAACGTGCTTCACAATATGATGTGACCTTGGAATATAGTAAAGAGCACCTTGTAGTCATTTTAAATCCATTCGTTAATTACATTCAAAATTACATCTACCTGCAACCTATCGACTCAATGGTTGAAGGGATAAAAGTTTTTGAGTATCGTCAGCAAAATCAAGTCCTTTTTTATGGTACTGATATTGGTTTTCATTACCACCCTCATTTTGCACATAAATTACATTGGGAAAATTCTTTTTCTTTTGTCAATGCCTATTCTGATTCAGACAGTAGCATTTCACTTATTCCCCAACCACGTCTTTCCAATACCTTACGTTTAGATTTGAATCTAGGTAAAATAGTTAGATTTAAAGATCTTGCCCTAACATATACGTTTTGTTTACCTCAAAACAATATCGCCTATAATGAATCGAAAAGTGCGGCTTATCATTTAGTTGATTTTTCAGCTTCTTTTGAGTATTCAAAAAAATCAAGAATTTGTCTCAATTTAGGCGTTAAAAATCTATTTAATCAGCAATATATTGATCACTTATCGCGATTGAAAAACATCGCCATGTATGCACCAAGTAGAACTTTTTTCGTTAGTCTACAATGGCAACTTAATAATGTAAATAATTAAAACAACTATATGAAAATTAAACTTTTAACGTTCAGCGCATTCGTAATAATGTCTATTACCAGTTGTAAAAAAGATGGATGTCATGAATGTCACTACGATGGCCCAAGCGGTCAAATTATCGAACTTGGAGAATTTTGCGGCGATAGCTTAGAAACAATTGAGGCGAACGGGTATACGGATACTTCAGGCATGAATCATGTAGTTCATTGTCACGAACATTAAAGATTATACAAAAATTAGCTTTTTTTTATTTCGAATTACTAATTTTAACTAAACACTCTTTTGATGCGCTTCATTTTTTTATTATCATTAATTTTCAGTTATTCTGGAGAAAGCTTTGGCCAATGCGTAGATTCTTCATTAATTAATCCAGATGCCATTTGCATAACACTATATGCACCTGTTTGCGGTTGCAATGGAATAACCTATAGCAATAGCTGTGTCGCTATAAATTTTGGTGGTGTAACTTCTTGGACGGAAGGAGAATGTGGAACTATAAATACGTGTGTAAATACATCACAAATAGATTCAACAGTAATGTGCCCTACAGTATTTGAGCCTGTTTGTGGTTGTGACAGCATCACCTATTCAAATAGCTGTGTTGCTCAATATTATTCAGGAATTACTACATGGACAGCAGGTCCTTGCCAATCAAACATAAATTATGCTGACTCGTGTGCTGACCTAACCTTAATTGATTTTGGAGTATGCGATATGTTTTTAGGATATGGATTAGTCAATGGAATATGTTCTCCAATAAGCGGATGTGGCACAATCGTAAACAACATTGATTATTCTCCGGCATTAGCAATATCTTTAGAAGATTGCCTAAACGATTGTGACGAAATTATTAGCGCCGAACCATGCACAAATCTTACTAATATTAACTTCGGAGCCTGTGCCATGCCACTGGGTTTTGGAGTCATTAATAACTCATGTGTTCAGCTGTCAGGGTGTAGCTCAATTGTTGACAATATTGATTACGAAAACGCATTATTCTCCACACTTGAAAATTGTATTGAATGTTTATCAGGTGAAGTCCAAGGATTAAGTAATTCATCAATAACTCTTAGCCCCAATCCAACTGAGAATCAGCTAACCATTACCTCAAAATTCAATTTAAATTATAATGTATATTTAACTGATAGTAAGGGAAATGTGATTTACAAAAACCTTTACTTTAAAAAAGAATTGTTTTTAAATACAGATGCTCTTACAAAAGGGGTGTATTTTCTGAATTTAATAGATCTTCAGTCTAATAAATCGTTCATTTTAAAGTTTATTAAAATTTGAAAACATTCTGTTATCAGTAATTTAAATAGTTTAAAAAGAATGAAATTATATTTCAAACGCATAGAAGAACCATTCGTTTTTGAACTTGAAAACGAAAAAGGAACAAAAGTTTTAATTGATGCAAGCGAAGACATCGGTGGAAAAAACAAAAGCTTAACGCCCATGCAATTATTGGCGGGATCGTTTGCCGGATGCATGTCAATAGATGTGGTACTCATCTTAAACAAGCAAAAAATAAATCCGGAACACTTTTCTATTGAAATTCATACTCAAAGAAGAGAAGGTCAACCCTCCCCTTTTACGGGTATACATTTAAAATTTAACGTAAGTTTAGATGTACCAATAGAAAAATTAGAAAGAGCTATTCTATTGTCAAAGGAAAAATATTGTTCTGTATCACTCTCTCTACATCCGGAAATTACAATTTCACATG
>CAZLHR010000042.1:0-1517 GCA_964559685.1 uncultured Lishizhenia sp. | reverse complement strand
TGAGTATTGCTAAAATTTTCGCCTAAAAATTCTGTCCAATTTTAAGAGATCCCCATGGCATAACTTTGGAATTATAACCAGTAAATGCAAACATTGCACCTTCAACGGAAAGATGGAAACCATTCAAAGTCATTAACTGAACTCCTGCGGGTATATAAAAAGTCATGAATTTACCCCAACCACCGGAACTCCCTCCTATCCCTACTTCAATATCAGGCAAAGTCATAAAACCTAAATTGATGCCAGTATAGAGAGCAAACAAACTCTTTTTTTCCTTTTTACTTGAAAAAAAATGAATCCCTCCAAATGCACCTACTGCACCAAGCCCAGCTTCCAAATTAATTTTTTCATTTAAAAAATGATTCATAGAAAAAGACAAAAAAGGTGCAGAACCTAGAAAACTAAAATAATAACCAGTTTTATGAATGCCTCTCGGATTCAAAACTTTTGAATCTTTTTGACTAAAGATTACGTGTGAACTTAAAAAGACAATAAGTAGAAGAAAATATTTTCGCATCTTTTTCTTTTAAAATTAAAAAAAATTCAATTTATTGAGAAAAGAAAAAATCAGATAAGATTGTTTTATCTTTATTTCACATCGGGCTATTCAATAAAATATCCTTTAAATAAAATCTAATTTTATATCAATTAAAAATTCTTTCCAATTTTAAATGACCCCCAAGTTTGTATGGATACAAAATCTCCTTGATAAAACACATAAGCCGCTAATGATGGATCATTTGTATTTTGTAAAAAAAGCGCTCCTTCAAGAGAAATGTGAAAACCATTTTTTGTCATGAGTTGAAATCCTAGTGGAATATAGCATGATGGTAAACCATATCCACCGCCGGAACCAGGACCAAAATCTGGAAGATAAAAATACGCAAGGTTAAAACCCGAATATGGAACTATCAAATCCTTTTTATCTTTTCTACCATGATAATATTGAATCCCTCCATAAAATCCAATTAGTCCAATACCACCTTGAATATTGATATTCTGATTTATAAAATGATTTCCTTCAAAAGCAAGAAGAACTGTTGGGCCAAATAGTCGAAAATCAAATCCGGTTTTCTGAATGGCTCTTGGATTCATTACTGTTGAGTCTTTTTGACCGTAGAATGTGTCGGAACTTAAAAAGACAAGAAGTAAAAGAAAATAATTTCGCATTTAATAAATATAGATTTTGACAAAAATATTCATTTTAATATCAAATAGATGGATTGAACACCAAAAAAACTATCTTAAAACATTAGGTTCAACTCAAGAAGAAGTTGAAGAATTGGCTAAAATTATAACTTTTAAAACGGCTAATTAGTATGTTTCTCTTTCCAGGCTTTATGTCTCTCTTCAGCCTCTTTCAATTCTTTTTCCGATTCTTTCAATTCTAGTTTTTTCTGTTCCAATTCAGAATCATATTCAATTTGTTTTAATCTTTTTTCTCCTTCCCGTCTGTCTTTTTCAATTTCTTGTATATTATTTGCTGTATCATTCTCTTTTTTAAGGTATAATACTAT
>CAZLHR010000041.1:2002-21677 GCA_964559685.1 uncultured Lishizhenia sp. | reverse complement strand
CTGTATGATTTCTTTCGTTTGCTATTTGCTCGTGCATCAACTGCTTATTCATTTCAATCGGGTGAAGCCATGGTGAAATATGGCGATACGGAAATATCAAAATTGATACGCTCACATTTTAAGAATGAAAAAATTTATGTGTTAGCACCGAAAGTAAAAGGCAGGAAGGGTCATTACAAAGAGCTGTTCGAACAAATTCTTCGCAACGGATATACTAAAGTTCGAATTGATGGTTCTATTGCAGACATTCGTGCAGGAATGAAGTTGGATCGATACAAAATTCACGATATTGAAGTTGTCATCGACCGATTAGAAGCGAATGAAAACGCAGAAAAGAGGCTTTACGATAGTATTGTAACAGCAATGAAAATTGGAGAAGGGAATATTCTTATCGCGAGTGCTGAAAATGAAAACATTCGCTATTACAGCCGTTCTCTAATGTGTCCAACTACAGGAATAAGTTATCCTGAACCTGAGCCTAATTTATTCTCTTTCAATTCACCTTATGGTGCATGTCAAAATTGCAATGGACTTGGACTTATTAGCGAGCTTGATATTTCTAAAATAATTCCCGATCAGCAAAAAAGCATAAAACAAGGTGCCATCATCCCCATTGGAGATTTCAAACAAAATTGGTTTTTTGATAAAATTGATAAACTTGTTCAACATTATGGGTACAGTTTGTCAACTCCTATCCATCAGTTTGACGAAAAAGTTCTCAATATTTTGCTATACGGCAATGAGGATATGGAATTTTCCAGTTCGGAAGATGAATTTAAATTTGAAGGAATCGCTTCGTATCTTTTACGTTCAAAAGATGAAGGCAATTCGGCTATGCAACGATGGGCTCAGAGTTTTACCAATATGATTACCTGTGAGGATTGTGGTGGGTCGCGTATAAAAAAGGAGGCTAGACACTTTAAAATAGGAAATAAACACATTGGCGAAATTTCTGCAATGCAACTCGATGAATTAGCGCAATGGGTTGAACAAATTAATAATTTTCTTACCTCCGATCAGCAGCACATTGCTAAAGAAATAATTAAAGAAATTCGAGAGAGATTGTCCTTTATTTTAAATGTCGGTTTGGACTACTTAACGCTAAACAGACCGTCAAAATCCCTGTCTGGCGGGGAAGCGCAACGCATTCGATTAGCAACTCAAATCGGGACACAACTGATTAATGTGTTGTATATTCTAGACGAGCCCTCTATAGGACTTCACCAAAGGGACAACTCGAAACTTATTAACTCTCTAAAAAAACTCCGAGACGCCGGAAATTCTGTATTAGTAGTTGAACACGACAAGGAAATGATGGAAAATGCAGACTTTATTGTCGAAATTGGACCAAGAGCGGGGCGCTTTGGAGGAAAAATTGTAGCTGCTGGAACCTATCACGATTATATTGGTTTTGATACAGAAACTACTTTGTTCCTTAATGGAAAAAAAGAAATTCCAATTCCAAAAATTCGTAGACCGGGAAATGGCCTTTTTTTAAATCTCTTAAAAGCTTGTGGACATAATTTAAAAAACGTGAATTTGAAAATTCCTCTTGGCACATTAACGTGCATCACTGGAGTTTCAGGAAGTGGGAAGTCTAGTTTAATTAATCAGACATTATTTCCCGCGCTTCAGGCATATTTTCACAATGGATTAAAGAAACCCTTGCCATACAAGGAACTAAAAGGGTTAGAAAACTTGGATAAGGTAATAGAAATTGACCAAAGTCCAATTGGTAGAACACCAAGATCAAATCCAGTGACCTACACAAAGGTCTTTGATGACATACGTAATCTTTTTGCAACACTACCAGAATCGCAAATCCGAGGGTATAAACCTGGAAGGTTTTCGTTTAACGTTTCAGGAGGGAAATGTGACGTATGCAATGGAGGAGGCATGCGACTCATTGAAATGAATTTTTTACCTGATGTATATGTCGAATGTGAAAGTTGCAATGGAAAAAGATACAATCGGGAAACCTTAGAGATCAAATATAAAGGAAAATCGATTTCTGATGTCCTAAATTTAACCATTGAAGAATCATTGCCATTTTTTGAGGCAATTCCGAAAATTCATCGCGTGTTAAAAACACTAAACGATGTAGGACTAGGTTACGTTACCCTAGGACAAAGCGCTACTACCTTATCAGGAGGTGAAGCACAACGAATAAAGTTAGCAAGTGAATTGTCTAGAAAAGGAACAGGTAAAACAATTTACCTGCTTGATGAGCCTTCAACAGGATTACATTTTGAAGATATTCGATTACTACTTGAGGTATTGCAAAAATTGGTAAATGAAGGAAATACGGTAGTATTAATTGAACACAATTTAGATTTAATTAAAGTGGCAGACTATATAATCGATATTGGTCCCGATGCCGGTGAAAAAGGTGGTGAAATTTGTTTTCAAGGAACACCTGAAGAAATGATAAAGGAAAAAAAATCTACTTCTCACACTGCAAAATATTTATCTCAAGAGTTGAGTCCTAAATAAATTAATTTCCTTTTGACCAAAATATAATTTGAGTAAATTTGCACTTCAATTAAAACAAAAGAAATTATGGCACTTGAAATTACAGATAGCAATTTTGATGAATTGGTTTTGAAATCTGATAAACCAGTAGTTGTTGATTTTTGGGCAGAATGGTGTGGTCCTTGCCGCATGATCGGTCCAGTTATCGAAGAAATGGCAAACGAATACGAAGGGAAAGCAGTGATAGGGAAAGTAAATGTTGACCTTAATAGCTCTGTATCAGCTCAATTCAATGTTCGTAACATTCCGACTGTTTTATTTATTAAAAATGGTGAGGTAGTCGATAAGTCAGTAGGAGCTGTTCCAAAGGCAACTTTAGCACAGAAATTGGAAGCATTGTTATAATTTCAGAAGCCGAGAAATCTCGGCTTTTTTATTATGAGTAATTTATTCAGAAGACTTAAATATTACGGAATAGGTTTTGGCCTTGGATTGATTATCGTGTTCTTCTTTTTTGGTAACCGCGGATGTAATTGGGGACCTGAGTCAAGAGTGAAAACAGCGATTAAAGACAGAGTTCTTGTTGTTAATCATGCAAATGAAATTGAGCTTCAAAAAAAAGGGATTTCAAGCGATGAACTTAGGCAACTAATAGAGGATTCGGATATTGATTTTAGCGCAAGTAAAAAAGAGGAAGAATTAAAAGTTTATTACTTTGAAAACGAGAAATTCGATTTTCTGGTTTCCTTGCCATATGAAAGCTATATTGCAGAAATTTCTCTCTTAGATAAAGATGCTCAGCAGTTTAAAACATCTTCAAAAGGAAATGGTAAAATTTTAAATTTTCCAAAGGATCAAGACTTGTTTTTCGTTCCCGAAAATCCATTGCTTACTTATCAAATGAACGAAATGGGTTTTAAAGATGATAATGCTCTTTTTGAAGCTATTAAATCCAATGGAATGCTTGATTATTCTGGATCAAACTTTAAAATTAGACCAAAAGCAGAACACCTAATTCGCTTCAAAGACAAAAAGAACAGAAACGTTGCTGCAAAGACCATTTGGATGAAAGAGAAAATAGAAGTAGTTTCCTTTACTTTCGACACAATTATTCCAGGAAAATAAAAACATTGAGTGTTGAAAAATAGTGTGCTTTGTTCTCTTACACGTTGTATCAATTCGTAATTTTGGATAATGGAATTTTCTGCGGAACAAATAGCTTCTTTGTTACATGGTGAAATCGAGGGTGCCGCGTCCACTGTTGTTAATACACTTGCAAAAATTGAAGAAGGAAAGACAGGAGCTTTGTCTTTTTTAGCGAATCCAAAATACGAGGAATACATCTACACAACGGAATCTAGTATTTGTATAGTCAATAAGAATTTTACTGCGTCAAAACCACTTCCATCAACTTTAACTTTGATAAAAGTTGATGATGCATATAGTTGTTTTGCGAAATTATTAGAGTTATACAATAATTTGCGTAAAAAAACTCCAAAAATTGAGACGCCATCGTTCGTTGACTCTTCGGTATCTATAAATGATTCACTTTTCTTAGGGGCTTTTTCATATATTGGTGAGCATTCAAAAATTGGTCAGAATGTTGTCATAATGCAGCACGTTGTAATTGGCGAAAACGTAGTGATTGGAGATAATACTATAATTCATCCTAACGTAACTATTTACCAAGATTGCAAAATAGGGAATAATTGTATTCTTCATTCAGGCACTGTAATTGGTTCGGACGGATTTGGTTTTGCACCGAACGAAGAAGGAGAATTCCAGAAAGTTCCACAAATAGGAAATGTTGTAATTGAAGACAATGTTGAGATTGGAGCAAACTGCGCAATAGACCGAGCAACAATGGGTTCGACTATAATTCGTAAAGGAGTTAAAATTGATAATTTATGCCAAATTGCGCATAATGTTGATGTTGGGATGAACTCTGCCATGGCTGCACAAGTTGGAATCGCGGGGTCCGCTAAAATAGGCCAACGTGTAATGATTGGTGGACAAGCTGGGATTAGCGGGCATTTAAACATTGCCGATAATACAAAAATCGTAGCACAATCTGGAATTCCTTCAACAGTTAAAAAAGCCGATACCCTGATGGGAAGCCCAGGAATTCCACTAGATGATTTTAAAAAATCATATTTTGGATTTAGAAAATTGCCGTTTATTTTAAATAAACTAAGTGAACTCGAAAACGAATTAAAAGAACTTAGAAACAATCAAAAATGACAGAGAAACAATGTACCATCAAGGCACCTGTTCAATTGAAAGGTGTAGGATTACACACGGGAGAATTGGTGAATATTGAGATATGTCCTGCACCTGCAGATCATGGCTACAAGTTTCAAAGAGTAGATTTACCTGAACAGCCCATAATTAATGCAGATATTGATCTTGTCGTTTCAACTGAGAGAGGCACAACGTTGGAATCAAAAGGAGCTCGAGTATATACCACTGAACATGTATTGGCAGCTTTGTATGGTTGTCAAGTGGATAATGCATTGATTAAAATTGATGGAGCTGAGATACCAATAATGGATGGAAGTTCAAAACCATATGTCGATGCCATATTATCCGCAGGAATTGAGGAGCAAGACGCTGTAAGAGAATATTTTGAACTTAAGAAGAATATTCCGTGGGAAGATACTGAAAAAGGAATCGAGTTTTTAGCAATCCCAGATGTCAATTATCGCCTAACCGTAATGGTAGACTATCAATCTCCAGTGCTTGGCACACAACATGCCAGCATGTATCACATCGGCGAATTTAATAAAGAGATTGCAAGCTGTAGAACTTTTGTTTTTCTGAGAGAGCTTGAGTATTTAGCAACAAATAATCTTATCAAAGGAGGTGATTTAGATAATGCCATTGTATTGGTAGACAGAATTGATGTAAGTAAAGACGAATTAACCAAATTGGCGAAATTGCTAGGTAAAGAAAACCTTGAAATATCCATCGATTCAATTGGAGTTTTAAATAGTACAAAGCTCCAATACGAAAATGAACCTGCAAGACATAAACTTTTGGATATAGTCGGTGATCTTGCTTTGATTGGAAAACCTTTGAAAGCTCATATCCTTGCCGCTAGACCTGGGCATTCAGGAAATGTACGATTTGCTAAAGTGCTAAAAGATCAAATTAAAAAACAACAAAACGAAGGCAAATTTTTCGATTTAACAAAAGATCCAGTATACAACATCAATGATATTGAAAAAATGTTACCCCACCGCTATCCCTTTTTAATGGTGGACAAAATTATGGAAATACACGAAGAATCTATCATTGGCGTAAAAAATATCACGATGAATGAACCTATTTTTACAGGTCATTTTCCAGGTAATCCAGTATTTCCAGGAGTTTTACAAATTGAGGCCATGGCACAAGTTGGTGGAATTTTCGCTTTAAGTAAAGTGGAAAATCCTCACCTCTACTCTACTTATTTTATGAAAATAGATAAGGTGAAGTTTAAGCAAAAAGTAATACCAGGCGATACAGTTGTATTTGAATTGAAATTATTATCTCCAATTCGAAGAGGTTTAGTTGAAATGGGTGGACAAGCATACGTAAATGGAAAAGTTGTTATGGAGGCTGAAATGTTAGCGCAAGTAATAAAAGACAAAGAAGCATGAGTATTAGCAGCTTAGCTTCTGTATCAAAAAATGCTACTATCGGAAACAATGTTGTAGTGCATCCATTCGCCACTATTCATGAAAATGTCATTATTGGGAATAATACAATAATTCATCCAAATGTTGTAATTTATCCGGGAGCGAAAATTGGAGAAGACTGTGAAATATTTCCTGGAGCTATAATTGCCGTTATCCCTCAAGACTTGAAATTTGATGGCGAAGAAACTACCGTTGAAATTGGTAATAACACGAAAATTAGGGAGTGTGTTACCATTCATCGTGCAACAAAGGATAAATGGGTAACGAAAATTGGCGATAATTGCTTACTCATGACCTATGTTCATGTTGCGCATGATTGTCAAATTGGCAATAATGTAATTTTGGCAAGTTATACTGGTCTTTCTGGACATGTAACAATTGACGACTGGGCAATTCTCGAAGGAAAAGTTGCCGCGCAACAATTTGTACATATCGGTAAACATACCTTTATTGGTGGCGCTAGTTTAATTAGAAAGGATGTCCCTCCTTACATTAAAGCGGCAAGAGAACCATTGACATTTGCTGGGGTTAATTCCGTAGGTTTGCGAAGACGGGGGTATTCTGAAGAAGTTGTGCGCGAGATAGAAGATATTTACAGAACATTGTATATTCAGAACAGTAATCTTTCCAAAGGAATTCAGAGTGTCAGAAGTAGTATGCCTTCAACTACAGCTTCTCAGGAAATATTAGAATTTATTGAAAAGTCAGATAAAGGTGTAATTCGTGGAATGATTTAGCATGTTTCATCGAGGGGAAATAGTAGAACTGGAAATTACGGACTATGCCTTTGGTGGTCGTGGAATAGCAAAAATAGAAACAGAAAATGGAAAGTTTATAGTTTTTGTCGATAACACTTTTCCAGGACAATTAGTGAAAGCCAAAATCGATGTAAAGCGAAAACAACATGCCGAAGCTAAGCTAATTTCTGTTGTTAAACGTTCATCATTCGAAACAAGTAGTGAATTTCAAGAAATTTCTGGTGGACCATACATTCGAGTACCCGTGGAGAAACAAGAAGAAGTCAAAAAGACATCTACATTGGATACATTTTCACGATTATCAGGAATAAAACATGTAGAAACACTTTTCGATAAATTTATCTCTTCCCCCTCTCATTATTTTTATCGAAATAAAATGGAATATTCATTTTCTTCTATTCAACATTGCCTAGATACCGATGAAGATATTGATCACGCCTTTGCTCTTGGTTTTAAGCGTCGTGGTACTTGGTGGAAAGTAGAAAATTTAGATTTGCCGTCCGGTATGTTCGACGAAGAATGGGAAACAAAACTAAAAGAAATAAGAAATTATCTAAACGCTACTAACTTGCCCGCTTGGCATCCACCAAAAAAAACTGGATTCTTTCGGCATATTGTGGTTCGAAAGTCCTTTCACTCAGGAAAATTACTTGTGAATTTAGTTACCTCATCTGAAGGTATTGAAAAATTTGATGTATCAGCATTTGTAAGTTTTCTTAAAGTTCAGTTTGGCGATAGGATTGCAGGACTACAACATACCGTAAATGATAATGTTGCAGACCGATCAAAGATTGAAAATGGTCAGAACAATCAAATTTTTGGAGATAAAACAATTAAAGAATCTTTAGCTGGACTTGAATTTCAAATCAGTATGGAGAGTTTCTTCCAAACAAATCCTCAATGTGCAGAAAAGTTATATGCCAAGGCTCTGGACTATCTTTTTGAATCAGACTATGCCGAAGACGATGTGCTAATGGACTTGTTTTGTGGTACAGGTACTATCGGACAACTCATGAGACAACGGAATAAAAATGTTCGCGTTATCGGTGTTGATATTGTAAAAGAGGCAATTGAAGACGCAAGAGAAAATGCACGACGCAACAATCTCAGGAACCTGCAATTTTTCGCAGAAGATGCAGGAAAATTTCTAAAGTCGCACCCAGAATTCCAAGGAAAAATAGCAGGTATTATGCTTGACCCCCCTAGAGCAGGAATTGCACCAAAAACACTTCAGAAAGTTGTAGACCTAGATGCAAAGACTATCGTGTACATTTCTTGTAATCCTTCCACCCAGGCGCGAGATGCTTCATTGCTACTCGATGCTGGATATTCGTTAGAAAAAATAAGTTTAGTAGATCAATTTCCGCACACTGGACACATTGAATCAATAACTAAATTCACAAAAAAATGAGAATTGAAATCATCTGTATTGGCGACGAATTACTCATTGGTCAAACCATCAACACAAATGCTTCATGGCTCGGTCAAACCTTTAGTTCCATAGGTGCTCAAGTGGTTAAAAGTTCATGTATTGCCGACGATAAAAACGAAATTATTTACGCACTAAATCATGTATCTGAGGGTATTCATGCAGTAATTATTACCGGAGGATTAGGTCCAACTAAAGACGACATCACTAAACATACCCTTTGCGAATATTTCAATACTGAATTGGAGATTCATTTACCTACTCTTGAGAAAATTCAAGCATTTTTCGCAGCTAGAAACCGGCCGATGTTGGAATCCAATAACATGCAAGCGGCGTTACCAAAAGAGTGTACAATTCTGACCAACAATTTCGGGACAGCAGCAGGCATGTGGTTCGAGAAAAATGGACTCATATACATTAGTTTACCAGGTGTCCCTTATGAAATGAAAGGTATTATTATCGAAGAAGTAGTTCCACGATTTCAAGAACGTTTTCAGTTAAATTCTATTTACCACAAAACAGCATTAACTCAAGGCTTAGGCGAATCTTTTCTTGCTGAAAAAATTAAAGATTGGGAAGAAGCCCTGAAGGTTCAAAAATTAAGTTTAGCTTATTTACCATCTCCCGGAATTGTTAAATTGAGAATAACTTCTTTCAAAGGTCAACGCGATGCTTTGTTAATTGATCGCTATATGGCGGAGTTAAATCAATTAATACCCGAATATCTTTTCGGATTTGATGAAGATACACTACCAAGTATAATCGGCAGTTTATTAAAGGAGAAACGCAAAACTGTTGGAACCGTTGAGTCGTGCACTTCAGGTCTCCTTGCAAGTCAACTAACAAGTATACCCGGGTCATCTGCCTATTTTTTAGGAAGTATTCTTTCCTATAGTAATGATTTAAAAATGAATTTGGTAGGTGTTAAAAAGGAAACGATAGAAAAATTTGGAGCGGTAAGTGAACAAACGGCGATTGAAATGGCTGATCGTGGTAGAAAGATAATGGGAGTCGATTGTTGTATTTCTACAACTGGAATCGCTGGACCTGATGGAGGAAGTGAAGAAAAACCAGTTGGTTTAGTTTGGATTGGAATTTCTACTGAACACGGAACATTTGCAAAAAAATACAGATTTGGCGATCATCGTGAGCGCAACATATTAATGACCGTTCTAAGTGCTCAAAATCTGTTAAGACTTAACCTCTAACAAGTTATTTTTTTACAGGTAATTTATAAGTATATTGCAACATCAGTTGTCTTGGAGCTTCAATTTTAAGTGGACGCAATGAGTACGACCGATTGAAGATATTGCTACCAATTAAGGCAAACTTATGGTTATCCGACACGTTGTAAGAAATTCTTGCGTCAAAAATCCAATTCCCAAAACGGTGAGAATTGAAATAATCCATATAGCGCAAGTCTTGTAACCAATTTCCTATATCCGATGTCGTATCTGTAGTTAATTCCTCAAAATCTTTGATAATCGCATCCATATTGACGATTTTAGAAAAATATTTTGCACTTGCACCTATAGCGAATTTTTCTTTGTAAGTGTATTCAGCGTCTAATTTTACATTGTGTAAAAATCTATACTTCAATATACCTTTTGAATTATCCAATGACGTGGAATTATACGTAAACACTCTATTCAATGAATCCGTGGCATAAACATAATCCGGCGAAAATGTCTTTGGAACAATATAATTATAGCCCAATAAAAATGTCATGGAAGATTTCTTAGAAAACTTTGCTTGCCCGGCGAACGAAGCATCAATACCAGTGACGCGAGATTGACCGGTATTCAAAAACATAAAACCTGCACTCTTTCCTAATGTTTGAGGATCTCCAGTAAATGTGCGCCAAATTCCAAACATATATTCTATCGTATTTTGATATTCTTGCCAAAAAGCCGCAATGTCTAAATAACCCATTACACCTCCAAGTTTTAACCCTTGTTTAATTCCTATTTCTGCATTCCACGAACTTTCTGGCTTTAAGTTTGGATTCGGGAAAACCCCAAAATTACCCACACCAGTTTTAATAAATCTTTCCGTAATGGTAGGAAATCTGAAACCTTGACCATAAGAACCCCTAAGGTACGTCTCTTGATATAACTTTAAATTAGCCCCTGCTCGAAATATTGGTTTAGTCGCGGTAATGGAGTCATTAAGTTGAAAATATTCCAATCGACCACCGGCAGACATATTCAAAGATTTATTGTACTTACTTTCTAATTGAGCGTATGCAGATACATTTAGTAGTTGGTTCGTTGGGGATCCTGAGCCAACATAAATATTGGCAAATGAATTTGTAAAAGTTGAAGTTATCCCGCCTACGAAATCTAGATTTTTTAATTCTGGATAACTTCGTTGAAACATATAATCCCCATAATAGGTGGTTGAGCGGTTGGACTGATTAGCGCTCATTTGATTGTCGACATGTAATATGCGTGTTCTAAAATAATGCTTTCCATCTGTCTGAGTAAAAAGTTGCACAAAAGGGTCTACATTAAAAATCACCTGATCTTGCATAAAAACGGCACCCGGATATGCACGGTAAAGTCCTGTTGAATCATTTAGCCAAGCCAATGGCATATTGGTATGCTGTAGCATAAAATTACCATTTACGCCATAATTCAAGCCGCTTATTTTTTTCGAACGATAACGTAGATTAAAATTTACCCTTCCTCTTTTGGATACCATTTCTTGTTCCGTGAAATTTGTAATGGTATCAGGAAAAACAGTTGCTACGATTGAATCTGTAATGGGGGGACCAATATAACCATGATCCATATTTAAATTTCCACCAATTACAACATCAAAATTACCATAAGCCTTAGAATGTAAAAAATTAAGTCCGTGAATACCTGGATAATTCTGCCACCATTTGGAACCATCTACAGATGGCGGAGAATAAGCTCCCGAATATGCCACTATTTTAGTCAGAGGTTTTGAGGTCGGGTAAGCCGTCCGAATATGAACAGAACCGCTCAATGCAGAACTACCAGATAACACCGATGCTGCACCTTTTATAACCTCAACTTGCGAAATATTTTCTACTGGAATAAAACCCCATTCTGGTCGACCAGCATCCCCCGAAAGCATGGGCATTTCATCCACAATGACAGCAACCTTAGAACCTACCCCAAAGGTGAATCCGCTTCCTCCACGTATTTGAGGTTCACCATCTAAAATATTCAGTCCTGGAGTTTGATCTAAAGCCGTTTCTATACTCCTTGTGTTTTTATTCTCAATCAGTTCAGGACGCAATACCAGCATTGTAACCGTTTGTTCCTCAAGCGGTTTATCGAATTTACCAACGCGTAAGTCGACTTGCTTTAAGTCTTTAACAAAACTCTTTAGGGTGATATTTAACTTTAGGATTTGATTGGCCACTACATTAACTGATAAAGTATCGGTTTGCATACCAGTAAACCTAACAATTAAACGACATGATCCTGATGGAACAGATAATTGATAGAAACCATTGGCGTCAGTATTTGCACCTATCGTCACATCCTTTCTGTATATGACAGACGCACCGGGCAAGGATTCCCCCTTTTCATTACGAATTATGCCTTCAATAACACCCGTTTGGGCGAATAACCTCATTGATAAGACAATGAATACAAGCAGACTAATTTTATTTACCAAAACTAAGGTACCAAAATTTTAACCGATGAATTATTTGAATGTACAATATAAATCCCGCTACGCAATTTCAAACCGTTCGTATTTTCAACTTTTCCAATGTGATGTATTTTACCATCGAGTGAAACAATTTTAATAAATTCTGCATCACCGTGAATCATGAGCCCCTGTTCATCATGGTACGTTGCATTGAATTCAGAATTTGAAGATTGAAAAGAAGCTATTCCAACGGAACTATTGTAAATTAATTCTACGTCATCAATTAACACTTCGTCATTATTCGTCCCACCTCCCGGAGTTTTATTAGTTGTAAAAGTCACTAAAATAAATGATGGATTTGGAGCTGGTGAACCTACCACATAGTTAAATGGAACTGAAATTCGAACCCAAGAACCGCTTGTTCTTGCATAATTTCGTTCTGCCCTTGCCACTACATGTGACGCAGAATTTGCGTCAATTGGGTCGCGTAAATCATACGCATCATGTAAGACGGCGTGAACACGAGCAGAATCCGTTGCATTCGCAGCCGTGTATTTCACCCAAAACACCAAAGAATCAGGACTGGCAGTTAACGCTTCTGAAAAATTGGCGTCAGCTGTTAATGAAATATTATAATTATTCGGGTCATTGGCTGTAGTGCTGCCCATATTGATTCTGCCTAGTGTCATATTTCCATTTGCGACAATGCCGAGTGTAGATTTGGCCCAAACCCTAGCACAATATTGACCTGTTGCTCCCGCTCTGATTGCTGTAGACCTTTGGATTTGTTGCGAGGCAAAAGAAGTAAAACCTCCCTGTGCAGATTTAAAACTGTTCCAATTTGAAGGTTCTTCTGTTGAACTACCCACGTTATCCCATAACTCCAAGTCGGAATTACCAATTTGTTGAGAAAGGGATGAAAAAATAGATGAAAATATAAGAAATAGACCGTAAATGTTTTTCATATTAATTTAATTTTAAAAACAAATATAGAAATTTGAAGGACTGTCAACTATGAAACTTTTCAACATTCAAAACCGATTGCTTACCTTTGACCTAAATTCCTAAAGTTATCAAATATGAGCCTATTACCCGTAATGGAATATTTTCACACCATTCAAGGAGAAGGTTTTCACACTGGAAGGAGTGCTTTTTTTATTCGACTAGGAGGTTGCGATGTGGGATGTGTATGGTGCGATGTAAAAGAAAGTTGGGATGAAGCTGCTCATCCAAAAATATCAACAGAAAAACTTATTGATTTTATTAAGAATTCGCATGCAGAATTTGTAGTGATCACGGGAGGAGAACCTGTTATGCACGACTTAACAGATTTAACCAAAAGTTTACGAAATCAACATATTTATTCAGCCATAGAAACTTCGGGCTGTTATCCTTTAATTGGTGAAATTGATTGGTATTGTTTCTCACCAAAGAAATTTAAAGCTCCTTGTAGCGAAGCTTATGAAAAAGCTGACGAATTAAAGGTAATTATCAATCATAAAAGCGATTTGGAATGGGCAGAAATGCATGCAGAAAAAGTATCGAATGATTGTCTTTTGTATTTACAACCGGAATGGAGTAAAATAGAGAGAAACACTGAATGGATTATATCTTATGTAAAAAGTAACCCTAAATGGAAAATCTCGTTACAGACACATAAGTATATGAACATTCCGTAATGACAACATTTCGTATCCACTTTTTAAGCATAATCATATGTATATTAAGTTCTGTATCATACAGTCAGTTCACGTACAGCACAAAAAGTAAAAAGGCAGTAAAATTGTATGAAAAAGCACGATTAGCTCCCAATACAATAGACCCTAACACAAATCTCCCAGACTATAACAGTGGCTTAGTTTTTTTAATTAAAGCACTAGATAAAGATCCGAATTTTGTAGAAGCACATCTACTCAAAGCAAGGTATCACGAGGCTCAAAGAAATTATTCTGATGCCATAAAACATTACAACTCTGCACTGGCAATTAAACCAGACCACAGTTTAATTAGTGCTACCAATTTTGATCTCGCCTCTCTACAAATCGCAATTGGAGATTACGACAATGCTCTAAAGAATATTGAGATTTTTTTAAGAAATCCAGAAGCTCCTCAGGAATGGTTTGGTTCGGCATTAAAAATTCAAGCCAGTGCAAAATTTGCTAAAATTGCCATTCAAAATCCAAAACCGTTCAATCCTATAAATATTGGACCACAGATAAATACATCTTTTGCCGAGTATTTTCCAACCTTAACCGTTGATGGAAAAACTTTATTATTTACCCGATTACTTCCTGTTCCAAGTGGAGATAAACGCGATAGATCAGACGAGCAAGAAGATTTCTTTTATTCGAATTTTGTGGAGAAAGAATGGACAAAATCAATAGCTCTACCTCGAAATATAAATACTGAAAACAATGAAGGGGCGCCAAGTATTGCACCAGATGGAAAAGGATTAATTTTTGTAGCTTGCTCTGACGCGTCAGGACAATATTATGGTCCAAATAGAACCGGAAAAGGAAGTTGTGACTTATTTTACACAAAGAAAATTGGCACTCGTTGGACAGATCCTGTCAACTTACCTGGAAAAATAAATTCCTCTAATTGGGAAACACAGCCATCCTTGTCTGCCGACGGTAAAACACTTTATTTTATTAGAGGAGTAAGAGGAAAAGACGGAAAAAGAAACGCTGATATTTATGTTTCTTTTTTACAAAACGACGGTGCTTGGGGAGAAGCCAGACCCTTACCAAATCACATCAATACACCTCAAGCAGAGGAATCGGTTCACATACATCCCGATGGTAAGACACTCTATTTCGCTTCAAGAGGACATATTGGAATGGGAGGTTCGGACTTGTATGTCACGAGACTTGATGAAAATGGAAATTGGTCAAAACCAGAAAATTTAGGTTATCCGATAAATACACTTTACGATGAAAATTCTTTGATGGTCTCTCCAACAGGAGAAATCGCCTATTTTGCGTCCGATAGAAGTGGCGGATACGGGAATCTTGATTTGTACTACTTTGAATTACCTGTTGAATTACAACCCACTAAAACTTATTATTTTGACGGTTATGTTTTTGATGAAAAAACATCGAATCCCATACCTGGTCATTTTGAATTACGAGATTTAACAAGCGGTAAAACAGTAATAATTTCAGATGCAGATGCTATAGATGGTAATTTTACAGTAGCATTACCAATCAACAAATCCTACGCAATACAAGTGACCTATCCTGGCTACTTTCCATATTCGTTGCATTTCGATATGAAATTAGCAGAAGATCAACAATCCTATCATTTGAACATACCCTTAAATCCTCTTACAAGTAAAAAAGAAAATGTGCTAGCCAATGTTTTCTTTGATCTTAATAAATCAACATTAAGAGAAGAATCTATGATTGAATTAAATGAATTTGCAAACTATTTACTACTAAATAAAGCTCTGAAAATTGAACTTGGAGGCCATACTGATGCAAGAGGTAGCGCAACCGAAAACTTAAAACTTTCCAATGACCGAGCTAAATCTGTTCACGATTACCTCATTACGAAAGGAGTACCTTCAACTCAATTAAGTTATAAGGGCTATGGATCTACTCAACCAATTTACACAAATGAAGAAATTGAAAAAATGAAGACTGAAAAGGATAAAGAAAAAGCACATCAAGCAAATCGCAGAACCATATATAAAATAATTAACTAATGAATTTTCTAAAGTTAATTAGAATCACGAATTTACTTATCATCATACTAACCATGATAGGTGTTGCTGACTATTTGTTGGTCATGCACAATTATCAAAAGGTAAATTTTAATTTAACGCATTACATATTATTAGTTTTTTCAACCGTATTGATAGCAGCTGCAGGAAATATGATCAATGATTATTTTGATATTAAAGCAGATCGAATAAATAAACCTGACCGCTTAATCGTATCGAAATATATCAAGAAACGCTGGGTTATTATTTTGCATTGGTCATTTAATGCATTTGCTTTTCTTATTGGCGTTTATCTTTCGTACCAGTATAAAACACTCGTTTTTGCTTTTGTTCATTTAGTCTCCATAAATATGCTTTGGTTTTACAGCACCTACTTCAAAAAAAAACTACTTCTTGGCAACGGAATGATTGGTTTACTGACAACACTTGTACCATTGCTCTCTGTATGGTTTTTTTCAGCTCTAAATGAATCTCAACTCACACATTCACCATTTCATGAAGAAACTTGGTCTCATGTGATGCATTATAATTTTATCTATTTGCTGGCGATATGTGCAGGTATACAAAACTTTGGACGCGAAATAGTTAAAGATGCAGAGGATGTTGAAGGTGATAAATTAATACAAGTGAAATCACTGGCTATGAAATTCGGTGGAAGAATTGCAGTGCTCATAGCATTGTGTCTTATTCAACTCTCTTCAATTCTTGGCATCTTATTTTTTTGTGTAAATAACGAATTTTTAAATGGTTATGAAATTTACTTTTTGGGAATTGCATCTGCATTAAATGGTATCATATTCATTGTTTATTTAGTCAACAAGAAAATAAAAATTAGAACTGTCCATTTAATTCTAAAAGTCACCATGTTGATTGGTTTAGGTTCACTTTTTAGCGTGTTTATCTAATGAAAATAATTCTTGGTTCTGCCTCACCTAGAAGACAAAGGCTACTGAAAGAGTTAGGTTATTCGTTTGAAGTGTTAACTCCTGACATAGAAGAGGTTATTGAGCCTGCTTTGCCTATAGAAGATATTGCTGTTGACCTTGCCAAAAAAAAAGCCCTTCACTTGCTTCCAAAACTAGCGAAAGAAACCATTCTTATCTGCGCTGATACCGTTGTGGTATTCGAACAAACGATTTTAGGTAAACCTGCAAACAGAAAACAAGCTGTAGAATATTTAACCATGCTTTCAGGAAATGAACACAGAGTAATCACTGGAGTGTCTTTAATGAATTTGGAAAAATCAATTCAATTCAGTGATACAACCTTCGTAAAATTTAAAATCCTTACGAAAAATGAAATTTACCATTACGTAGATTATTACCATCCTTACGATAAAGCAGGCTCCTACGGAATACAAGATTGGATTGGTCTTATAGGCGTTGAAAGAATCCAAGGCTCGTATACCAATGTAATGGGACTCCCAACTCAACTTTTATATGAAAAACTTGAATTGTTTTAGTTCTTCACCAATCGTTTGGTAATTGAACCTTTTGAAGAGTTAAATATTACCAAATATATTCCTGGGGCTAAATGGTTAACGTTGATATAAAATGTTGTTTGTCCATTTGTTTTCTCTGTAATTAAGGTTTTACCATTCATATCTTGGATCGCTAAATTTCCACTTAAAGCCTGAGTAGAAAACAACACTTTCACAACATCAGAGACAGGGTTTGGAATAAATTCCAAATTCACGAATAATTCGTTTGAAATTCCAAGTATTCCATCTACTCCGTCACAATTCTCATCAATTCCATTATCTAAAATATCAGTTGCATTTGGATTGATTTCACCATTAGAATCGTCGCAATCTTGGTTATTCGTGCTAAAATCAGGACCTGGATTTGAACAGAAGCTTAAACCTGTAGATCCAGTTCCAAAACCATCATTATCTGCATCAGTGTAATAAGTTGTAAAGTTTAATCCTTCATCAACACTTCCATCACAATCATTATCAACTGCGTCGCAAACTTCTGTTGCTCCTGGATAAATTTGATCGTTGGTATCGTCACAGTCACCTCCTGTTGTAATTGTATTCAGTGGTTGGGAACAAGACTCCACGCCTGTTGCTTCTTCGCCAAATCCATCTCCGTCAGCATCCACGTAATACATCGCGAATACTAGTCCATCATCAGCTATTCCATTACAATCATTGTCTATTCCATCACATACTTCTGTTGCATTTGGATTAATTAAAGGATTTGTATCATTACAATCACCTCCAACTGTAACATATCCAAGTCCCGGGTTTTGACATAAGGTTTGAGCGGTCGAATTATCACCGAACAAATCACCATCACTATCTAAATAATAGTTCACAGGAGAAGTGCAAACCGTCCAGTTAAGAGAGACATCATCAATTGCCAATCCATGGTCTGAACCTGTGTGATCAGGATCATACCATCGAAGCATTATGAACGAACCATCAGGGATAACCAAATTTGGGATTGCAACATTAGATAATGTTACCCTATTCAACGTATTATTTCCATCCAAAGCACCCGATGTAGCAGTATTAATTGGACTTGCAGCATTTAAAACAGTTACAGCGGTCCACCCTAAATTAAAATTGGGCGCAGGGGATATTAAATTTGTAATTGAAGTTGTTGATACTCGATACCAAAAAGTCACTACATTGGGCGTAGTATTACCCCCATTTCTCCATTGTTCTAATGTGTATGTAATATTTAATGAATTGATGTCAAAACCAGAAGTATTTTGTAATAAAATACCGTGGGCAAAATTTCCACCTGAGGTCAAATTAGAGGACCCTACAGTTCCCAATGCCCGTTCTGTTGAACCAGTTGCTCCAAAACTGTAGAGACCACCAGTGGTTAAAGTACCAGTGCCAGCTGCATAAGTAGTGCTTGTTGAAGTACGCTGAGAAAACACACTTGGAATGGTACTATTGTCAATCCAATTATTTACTGAACCTGTATTTAAAAGTGCATCAAAATTTTGGGAATAGGAGCCAGAGCCGCTCATGATTACCTGACTAAATCCATTAAAAGATGAAGCTAAAATTAAAAGAAGTATGATTTTTTTCATTTTAAAATTTTCCTCAAAAATAACCATTCAATGTCAAACCAATATTAATTTAAAACTAAAAAAGGCGACCGAAGCCGCCTTTGTTTATAACTTATTTCAAGTTGTTAATTACGCTTGAGGCGTTTCAGGTTGACGCTCAGGTTTTGGTAAAAGAACTTTTCTTGAAAGTTTCCATTTCTTTGTCTTTGGATCTTTTCCAACCACCTTGAAATCAAGAATATCTCCTTCTTTTACGACATCTTCCATCTTCGCAACCTTATCCCAATTGAATTCTGAAATATGAATTAAACCGTCTGTTCCTGGTAAAATTTCAACAAAACAACCAAAATCTTTTACGGATTTAACTTTTCCTGTATACGTTGCACCTTCTTCAACTGTTGGAGGGAAAGCTATCAATCGAATACGACGTACTGCTTCGTTCATATCATCTCCATTGTTAGATAGAATTTGTACTCTACCCTCTCCATTCGGAAGTTCTTCAATAGTGATGGTTGTCTTAGTTTCTTTTTGCATTGCCTGAATGATTTTACCACCAGGTCCGATTATAGCTCCAATCATTTCATTCGGAACGTTAAACGCTTCAATTCTTGGCGTTTGCGGTTTCAAGGATGCTCTCGGCGCAGGCATAGTCTCCGTGATTTTACCCAAAATGTGCAATCGTCCTGCTTTTGCTTGCTCTAACGCTTGTATTAAAACTTCATATGGTAAACCATCCACTTTAATATCCATTTGACATGCTGTAATTCCTTTTGCCGTTCCTGTAACTTTAAAATCCATATCACCCAAATGATCTTCGTCACCTAATATATCTGAAAGTATTGCAAATTTACCTTCGTCAGCAACTAATCCCATTGCGATTCCAGAAACCGGAGCTTTAATTTGAACTCCTCCATCCATTAATGCCAAGGTTCCGGCACAAACAGTTGCCATCGAA
>CAZLHR010000041.1:0-1992 GCA_964559685.1 uncultured Lishizhenia sp. | reverse complement strand
TAAAATATCAGAAACGATACGTATCGTGTAAGGATTGTCTTCAGGAAGTACATTTTTCAGGGCTCTCAATGCCAAGTTTCCGTGACCAATTTCTCTTCTTGAAGTTCCACGAAGTGGTTTTGCCTCTCCAGTAGAGAAAGGAGGAAAGTTATAATGCAACAAGAATTTTTCTGTTCCTGCAAATGTCGCTCCGTCAATCAATTGCTCGTCCATTTTACCACCTAATGTCAATGTTGTCAATGATTGCGTTTCACCTCTTGTAAATACAGCAGAACCATGAACCATTGGCAAATAGTCAACTTCTGCCCAAATTGGTCTAATTTCATCAAAGTTACGACCATCTAAACGCTTACGCTCGTTCAACATCACCCAACGAACTGCTTTTTTCTTAACTTCTGAAAAATAAGGAGAAATGAATTTTCCAACTTCTGCCAATTCTTCTTCTGTAAATGCAGCTTTAACTTCTGCCTTGATATCGTCAAACAATTCGGTTCTCTTCGCTTTATTTGCTAATCCCATTCGAGCGACATCCTTACATTTATCCAGTGCAAGTTCGTAAACCTTCGCTTTAACCTCTTCATTGTGTGTCTCATGCGAATATTCTCTCTTTGGATTTGCTGTTGGTATTTCAGCTGCTAAGTCCAATTGGAATTGACATTGTTCTTTAATTGCAGCATGAGCAATTTTGAAAACCTCCACTAATTCAGCTTCAGAAATTTCTTGCATTTCACCTTCCAACATGTTAATGTCTTTCATCGTACCTGCGATAACCACATCGATATCAGACAATGCTATTTCAGCCATTGTTGGGTTGATTATATACTGACCATTTACACGCCCAACTCTTACTTCAGACATTGGACCATTAAATGGAATATTCGATACCGCAATTGCTGATGAAGCTGCCAAACCACACAGTGCATCTGGATTATTTACACCGTCATAAGACATCAATTGAATCATCACCTGAACTTCAGCATGATAATCATCAGGGAATAATGGACGTAAAGCACGATCAACCAAACGCATTACCAAAATCTCCGTTTCTGATGGACGCGCCTCTCTTCTAAAGAATCCACCTGGAAATCTTCCCGCTGCCGCATACTTCTCACGGTAATCTACCGTTAACGGTAAAAAATCCACACCTTCTTTCGCATCAGGTGCTGCAACTACTGTTGCTAATAACATGGTATCGCCCATGCGAACCACTACAGACCCATCAGCCTGTTTTGCCAATTTTCCAGTTTCGACGCTAATCTCCTTGCCGCCGGTAATCATTGACTTTCTTAAACCTATATTCATTTTTATTTATTTACTTATTTATTTTGCGAGTGAATGATTTGAAGACGTTAGGACAAATGACGTTTCGACAAATGACGTTTCGACAAATGACGTTTCGACAAATGAATGTTTGAGATTTATCGATTTATAGTTAAAACTAATCATTAAGTTGTCTTTTAAAACCAATTATTCTACTTTGCAAATTATTTATCTCAGTTACTAATTCATTTATTTCTATTTGATAAATTTCATTTGCCAAAATCAATTGAGTTTCCAGCTCGTAACTTGACGCAATCGAAATATCTAAAAATCGTTTAAAATCTTTATTTGTAGTTTTACCCGAACCTTCAGCAATGTTTGATGGAATTGAAACCGCAGATCGATTCATTTGAGAAATCAAATTAAAGTTTTCCTCTTTAGGAAGTAATTGAGTAAAAACATAAATATTCTTAACCAATCCTATACTCTCCTTCCAAATTTTCATTTCACGAAAATTATGAATTGCCATGTTACTCTATTAATAAATCAAACTGCTTCTGTCATCAAGTCATTTGTCAAGATGTCAAATGTCAAACGGACCTAAAGCAAAAAAAAAAGACACCCGACCAAAGCCGAATGTCCCCTCTCAATAAAATCATTTCGTTTCTTAGCGAATAAATTAACGACGTAATCCTAATTCTTTTACTAATGCACGATATTTTTCAATGTCTT
>CAZLHR010000040.1:8554-21838 GCA_964559685.1 uncultured Lishizhenia sp. | reverse complement strand
GTTGCTCAAATCCAATTAATGAAAATTCAGAAATTTCAATATCCAAAAGTGTACCGTTGCGTTGAATGGATAATTTTATTTTGTTATTTCCGAAATATTGTAACCATTTATCTAAATCGCCCTTTATTTTTATTCCATTTATAGCGAGAATTTCATCCCATATTCGCAAGTCATATTTAACGGCTGTGCCTTCAGGGTGTATTGATGAAATCAGGTAATTTCCATTAGATAAAATTGACTTAATTCCAAGATATTTCTCTGAAAATGTACCTGTCTGAGCAGTTAATTCGAGACCTAGTTGATTTAATACTGGAGTTAATTGTTGAATGAAATCTGTTGGATTAAAAATAAAATTAAGTAATGATTCGGAAAGATTTGAACCGGAAATTTCGTCTAAACAATTGCAAAAAATCTGTAGGTCGATACCTTTATTTTTTTTTGCAAATTGCTGAAACAATACTGTCATTACTGATTGCAAATTTCTCTCATGATTTGTTTTACTTAAAATCATAACATCTAACCAAAAAGCTAAAAGACATCCTTCTGTATAGATGGAAATTTTCCTATTTGGTATTCCTTGGACGTAACCATCTACCCATGTATCTATTGATGTATCTGCCAAGGAGTAATTTCTTCTTCCAAAATTATCAACGTGTTTTTGGAATTGTTGACATAACTCATTTAGGTACTGAGAAACGGTGAAAACGTTTGATTTGAGTAGAAATAAATCCCCGAAATATGTGGTTATTCCTTCGTAAACAAACCCCAATTGGGAATAATTCTCACGAGCGAAATCGTAAGGAAGCATTTCAACTGGTCGGATGGTTTTAATATTCCAAACATGGTATAATTCATGACATGATACGCCTAGAAGTTCGCTATATAAGGTACCAAAAATATCGTATGATGGGCCTAAGGTTATCACAGTGCTTTCCAAATGTTCCACACCGTGATATGCAGAATATGGAAGAGAAATGATAATAAACTCGAATCGTTTTGTTGGCAACTCACCAAAATCGTGTATTAATTTTTTAGAGAATTTGTTAAAATCAAGAAGTAGCTTCTCCCAAGGAATATTAAGTTGACGATGAAAACATATACTGAATTCACTGGTACCAATGGAATAGTTTTTACTTTCTAAATCCGGTGAAGCAATGAAGGGTGAGTCAGCTAATTTATCGAAATTTTCACTTGTAAATTTTCCATTATCGTACTGGACACCTGCAACTTGCCATCCTTTTGGAATGTCCAATATTACCTCACATGAAAGTTGGCTATTTTCTTTAGAATAAAGAGAGCAATTGACCGGGTTTACGTATAAAAACGATCCATCAGTATAAGTTGAACCTGCGTTAAGTTCATTTGCATAATATTGATAGAAGATAGTAATTTCGTCTCCATCGATCCCTGAAATTTCCCATGAATTTCGATCGATCTTTCGAATTTGTAAGTGTTTCTTGTCACTATTCTCGGCGCGTATACCACGAATATTTCTAGAGAAATTCCCTAATTCATATCTTCCTGGTCTCCATGCCGGTAGGTGCACTTGTACGCTCGATTTACTCACGGGCATTCTAACACGGACATCAACAAAATGCTGTGATGCACTACTAAGACTAAAGGAATATTGAACGCAATTAAGCATATAGCTCTTGCTGTAACTCTGAAATTCTTTCGTCTCCTAAATACTCATCGTAGGTCATCATTTTATCTATGATACCGTTCGGAGTGATTTCGATAACTCTATTTGCCACCGTGTTTACCAATTCGTGGTCATGAGAAGTGAACAACAAGGTTCCTGGAAATTCTTTCATGGCATTATTTAGTGCTGTGATTGACTCCAAATCTAAGTGATTTGTTGGTTCATCCATCAATAAAAGATTTGCTTTAGCCAACATCATTTTTGATAACATACACCTTACTTTTTCTCCTCCGGAAAGAACAGTAGCATGCTTCATGGCCTCCTCACCAGTGAAAAGCATTCTACCTAAAAAAGTCCTCAAATACACTTCTTCACGCTCCTCATCTGTTTGTGCATATTGTCTTAGCCAATCAATTAAGGAAAGCTTTGATTCGAAATAATGATGGTTGTCATTGGGTAAATAAGCTGTAGAAATTGTAGTTCCAAAAGTAAATTCACCAGTATCCGGTTTGCTATTTCCCGCTAGTATTTCGAAAAATGCCGTTAAGGCTACTGAATTTTTTGAGATAAACGCAATTTTATCACCTTTATTTACAATAAGATTCATACCGCTAAAAAGCGTAGTGCCTTCCACTGATTTTGACAAATTATCAATGGATAATAATTGATTTCCTGCATCCCGTTCTTGGTGAAAGGTAATTCCTGGGTAGCGACGTGATGATGGTTTTATCTCCTCTAAGTCAAGATTGTCGAGCATTTTTCGTCGACTCGTTGCTTGTTTGGATTTTGCCGCATTGGCAGAGAATCTGGAGATGAACTCCATGAGTTCTTTTTTCTTTTCTTCAGCTTTTTTATTCTTATCGGCACGTTGTCTAGAGGCAAGTTGTGAGGATTGGTACCAAAAGCTGTAATTTCCGGTGAACAAATTAATTTTCCCAAAATCAATATCGCAAATGTGCGTACATACAGTATCAAGAAAGTGTCTGTCGTGAGAAACCACGATTACAGTATTTCTAAAATCAAGTAGAAAGTCTTCTAACCAACCAATTGTTTTTAGGTCAAGGTCATTTGTCGGTTCGTCGAGAATTAATACATCCGGATTTCCGAATAAGGCTTGTGCTAGTAGGACTCTTACTTTTATGTCGTTAGATAAATCTTCCATCAGAAGATAGTGTTTATCTTCACTAATGCCAAGGTTTGAAAGCAAAGTTGCTGCATCCGTCTCAGCGTTCCAACCTTCTAAATCGGCAAATTCTGCCTCTAATTCAGCAGTTTTCATTCCATCTTCTTCAGAAAAATCTGGTTTGGCATATAAAGCGTCCTTTTCTACCATAATTTCAAAAAGACGTTTATGTCCCATGATTACAGTTTGTAAAACTTGTATTTGATCGAATTCGAAATGGTTTTGTTTTAGTACAGCCATTCGTTTGCCTGGCTCCAGTTCTATTCTTCCAGTTGTTGGATCTTGATCCCCTGTTAAAATTTTTAGAAATGTTGACTTGCCTGCACCGTTTGCACCGATAACGCCGTAACAGTTTCCGTTAACGAATTTTACATTCACTTCATCGAAAAGCACACGTTTACCGAATTGAAGGGAAAGATTATTTACTGAAAGCATGTGAAATTTTTTGCAAAGATAACTAAAAGATAGCTAATTAACCTTGCAGGAGTAAACAAACGCTGGTGGCAAGTTGAATACTGTAAAATCAACATTTACGTGAGGGAAAACCCTCTTTAAAAGACGATGTGATCTTAGTGTATATTGAAATTGTATAAATTGACCAGATTCGATATTCAGACATTGCTTGCAGCTAGAAAGAATTCTAGATTTAAGCGTAGAAGAAAAGTTTGCCAATGGTAAGGAAGAAATAATGACATCAACAAAGTCAATATTTCTAACTGAAAGAATTTTAGGTAATTCTGCTGCTGATCCTAATACAACTTCAACATTGGGGTGATTAATGTTTTCCTTCAAGTTTCTATAGAAAACCTCATCTAATTCAATGATAATCAGACGCGCATTATCGCACATGCTAGAAATTATTTGTTCCGTGAAAATTCCTGTTCCGGGTCCAAGTTCCACAATAATATTTGCGGTTTTAAAATTCACTTTTTCTAACATTTTAGTTGCCAAAAACTTAGAGCTTGGGGCCATGGCACCGATTGATTTTTTTTCTTTTAAAAAGCGTTGAAGAAATTGTCTTTTATTCATGCTAATCGATAAAGACACATTGCGTATTTCGCACTATTCCAAGCACTTTACCTGTGAATTCTTTATTTAAAAAAGGAGAATAGGCATGACGACTTAAATTATTTTCAGCGGAATATGTCCACTTTTCTTTTGGGTCAAAAATTGTTAAATCGGCGACTTTACCAGTGTCTATGATTGAATTCTCAATTTTACCAATTTTTCTTGCATTTTCAGAGAGCACTTCAATTATTTTGTCGAGTGAAATTTTGGAAAGTGAATTTAGGGATGAAAATACTGTTTGTAATTGATAACTTCCAAAGGAGGCGTAGTCAAATTCTAACTCTTTTTCTTCTGCATCCACCGGTCGATGATCACTAGTAATAGTATCTATAGTTCCATTATTGATTCCAGAAATAATATGTTGCCTGTCATTTTCAGTGCGCAAAACGGGAAGAACTTTCATTAAATTATCAAAACCCAAAACATCTGACTCTGTAAACAACACATTCATAAGGTTGACATCACAAGTAATTGAAACGCCATTATCTTTTGCTTTCTTTATTATTTCAATTCCTTCTTTGGTAGAAACTCCTGATATATGAGCACTAGTTCCTGTGTATTCCAACATGCGAACTATTTTTTCAAGTTGAATAACTTCGCTTATGGAAGGGTCAGCTTTAAGTCCTGTTCTTGTTGATGCGGCCCCTTCGTTAACCTGTGTATTTTTCGACAAATAAGGGTCCCTAATTGCCAAACTTAAAGATGCGCCAATATTTTTAGAATAAAGCAAAGCGCGTTGTAACTTTCCTGTGTTCAAAGAATTTGTATCATCAGAAAACAATTTTGCTCCAGCCTGCATCATGTCATACATTTCTGCTAATTCTTCACCTTTCATCCCCTTCGTAATTGCTCCCATTGGATGTATTTGTACGGTATGATTTGCTGCTTTCGTAAGTTGATAATCAACGATTGTTTTATTGTCACATATCGGGAAAGTTTGAGGTATTGTAAAGACATGGGTATATCCTCCCGCTGCTGCTGTGTCAAGGCCAGATTCGATGGTCTCTTTGTGTTCAAAACCAGGGTCTCCAAAACATGATTTCAAATCAACCCAACCGATGGACACATGAAGATTTGGTGATGTAATGAGCATTGCTTCCTCATTGGTGATATTTTCATTTATACCACTAATAATGCCATTTTCAAGTAAAACATCGAGTGTTTTACCATTGTAAGGTGAGTTTCTATCGACTATTCGAGCTTGTTTTAGTAAAATTTTCATCTTATTTCATAAACTTTAAAAGTGCCATTTCCACAAAAATAAAAACTAGTGAAAAAATGAGGAAAAATCGCCATAATTCGCTCGATTTCTCTAGTTCTAAAGCTGTTGCCTTTTCACCATTCTTCACTTCACTAAAGGTAGTATTTTTTATGCCTGCATCTTTGAAAATGGAAATTATTTCGTCTTTATTTTTTGAATCTACCTCGCTTTCTATCCTGTCGTAATTGAGTGCTAAATTCCCTACTAAATCCTCCCCTATAACTTCGTAATTTCCTGATTTTAATTTTTCGGTTGCTTCCGGACCAGTTAAGGAAAAAAGAACTTGACTTGTTCTCTTTTGTTGAGCTGGAATAAAATCCCCTTCTTTACCTTTTAATCGTATTGCTTTTTCTGTATTTTTTTTAAGTGGCAGCAAAATAGCATTATCAATTCCTACAGTTGAATAAAGTGGAAGGGAGCGCACGCTTAATTCCCCAATTCTCAGAAGAATTGTAGGGAAAATGGCATTTGATGCGACACTGCTGAAGTCATCTTGAAGTGCAGTTGTAAATAAGTAGGCTTTTTTGTTGTTTTTTATAAATAATGCTTGATTGTTTCTTAAGGAAAGTATTGATTTACCATTTGTTAAGTTAGGGATGGTATAATAATTTGCAACGCTCGGCATGCTCAAATTGGGATTTTCTTTTTCAAAAATTCCGGAAAAGAATGGGTCCTTAAATTCAACTGATTGAATGCGTGATGCATTTGAACTTTTCGATCCGAAATTAGGTAGATTTAGTTCAGTAAGTAGTTTGTTAAGCGATGGAAAATCAACATTTTTACCCGGAATCACTACAACACTTCCTCCATTATTAATAAACTCTTTGGTATCATTAATTAATCCGGAAGAAGGATTATTTATTCCGTTAAAAACTAACAAGTCAATATTTTCCAAAGCCGATTTGGAAAATGATTGTTCTGATATCGTTTTGGTATTAAAAAACGGTTCAACTTCATAAGCTTTGATTGTAGCGGCAGATGCATTTTCGCTGTTTAGAATGAGTACCGAAGCCGCGGTGTTGACATCATATGAAAAATAAAAGTCGTCGTCCCAAAATATTTGTTTGTCGTTAATGCTGAATTTTCCATTTTTCGTTCCCGTTGAGGTTTCTGTTAATTTAAAAGAGGTAGTGAAGTTTTTGTTCTTTGGAATATCAACGAAAGACGAGCGCACGACACCGTTTAGGGTAAGTGTTAACTCAGTATTCAAAGCATCATCGTTGGAAAGATTTTGAACTCGCACAAAAATTTCGTTTTGAAAACCAGGTTTGTGAATTGGATTTTCGAACCAAACACTATCTATGGTGAGATTCCCAGAACTTTGAGGTATGAATTTAATTAGATGAAATGTATTTTCGGATACTATTTTGTTTTTAATAGTAGTTGTTACTTTCTGAAAATCACTTAGAACAACATGAGTTACTTTCCCAATTTTGGTTTGTTCACTATTTTCTTTAGAAATGAAATTCTTTTGCCAATTGATAACATCACCTATTGATCTTGCGAGCGGACAAAAAGATAATTTTTCAAGATAATCAAAGGCCTCTGCTTTTGTGCGTAATCGTTGTTCTGTTGCGTCCAAATTATTCGAGCACATAAGAATGAGCGTATTTACCGGAGTTTTTTCTATCAATCTTTTGGCCGTTTCTCTTGCTTCAGATAACAATTCACCCTCTGAACCTTTTGCACTCATTGAATAGGAATTGTCAATATATATGGCTAACAATTCGGCACCTGAATTTGTATTGTTTTCTATTTCCTCGAAGGTCGGTTGTGCAAACGCCATAATTGCAAAACTCAATAAACATAGCCTCGAAATTAGAACCAGTAGATGTTTAAGTTTTCGAGTGGATTTATTTTCTTGTTCGATGAACTTAATGAAGCGAAGGGATGAAAAGAATAAGGTTTTTTGTCTCCTAAAATGAAAAAGATGAATGATGATTGGAATAGCGAGAAGCAACAAAAACCACAATCTTTCGGGATACAGAAAATGCATGTGGTAAAGTTAATGATTTTAAGCGACCTTTAGGTCTCTCGATATGATTTCTGCCAATCTTTCAGCCTGTGTCCTTAACTCATTTACAGCAGTACTTTCCCAAAGTTTACCCTTAAGTAAGGGGCCAAGCGCATAAATATTATGAGTATTCGAGTCGCTGTCTAAGGTTCGAAATTGATCATCCGCTTCTATGCCTAAAAATAGGGAGTCTTGACATAAAATCCCTTCGGAAATAAGATTCCCAATTAAATTCCCTTCAATTTTTCTGTAATTTGTTTCTGGTCCTGTACAATTGATCACAGCCGAACAATTAATCGTATAAGCTTTTTTGTTTTTACTTTGGTGAATCGTCACGCTTAATTCGTTTTGATCACTTCTAAATTCTGTTAATTTCCCTGCGAGGATGGATAAGTTTTCAGATATCTGTTCTTTTTGAATAAAATCATAGGAAACAAAAGGTAATCTGTGTCTAGCTTGACCCCAAAGGTGCCTTAATTTTTTCATAAAAATTTGTTTTTCTTCAGGTGTCATTTTTTTCCAAATCGATTGGGTAAATGGACGTAAAGTTTCAACAAGAGGTTCCGCAGAAATTCCGAAAGCTTTAAGTTTCCTTAGTTCTGTTTTAAATTGATGAAGCAGTTCCATGAGAGTATATTGATCCGGATTATTTTTTAAAGGCCCATCGTAATTGAAATTAAATTGCCGGTGAGGAAGAATATTGAATCCATTAGGAGAGATTGCATAAATGTGTTGGTCAAATTTCCGTTTTCTCAATTCCATAATTGTATCAACCATACTCAAGCCGTTTCCAATTATAACCAAGGGTTTTGATTTGGAAATTTTAGAAAAATCAATATTCCAGGGATTTTGATGGTAACGATTGTCGTATATTAATCCTTTAGGAACGACATGATTACTTGGAAGCGCATTTCCAGTGGCTAAAACTGTTTTGTCTACTGAAATTTGCTTTGAATTGGTTTTTAACAGCTGAATGTTCCCATTTAATTTTATTTCTAGAACATTCTCTTTTATATGTTTAAATCTTGAGTTATTCTCTAAATTCAATTCGTAAAGGTCTTGTAAATAATTTCCATATAACGATCTGGGCATAAAAGACTGACCAAGTAGTTCATCAGATATGTTTATATACGGATCTTTTTCTTTACACCAATTTAAAAAGTGAAGAGGTTCATTGGCGAATGCACTCATTTTTGAGGTCATGACATTCAATAATACGGCGTCTGATTGAGGAGAATAGGCAATACCTTGACCTTTAGATTTTGGATCGAAAAGTATGACTTCGATGGAATTGTTTTTCCGAAGCAAATGGATTGCTGTTATCATTCCTGAAAAGCCTCCACCAATAATTCCTATCGTTTTCATATAAACAAAAAACCCCGTTTCCGGGGTTGAAAGTTTTATTTTTTACATGCTTTATACTTTGCTTGATATTCAGCGTCTTTCTCGTCATTTTTCAAACGGTAGTAGATACCCGATATTACATTGTAAACTGAGCATTCATTAGGATTAGCTGCTATCCAAGGTTCAAGATAGGTAAGCGCTTTGTTATATTTCTCAATAAATTGTTTATCCAACTCTTTGTATTGAGAGGATTTCATATCCAATTTGTCCATTTGTGATTGGATATCCTTTGCCCAATTCACATAGTGAGCACCTAATTGATATTGAGCCTCACCGTATGCTGGATCAATCTCAAGTGCTTTTACCAACGCCTGTTCAGCTTTCGTATGTTCGTTGAGATCCATATAGGCTGTTCCTAAAACATAATACAACTGTTTGTTACTTGGATCAATGGCTAATGCTTCGTTCAAGTACTTTTCTGAAGACGTAATATCATTCTTCTGTAAATAAATATTGATAAGAGAAATTAGAACATTGACGTTTTTAGGTATTACACTGTAAACAGCTTGTCCAAGTTCCATGGCCTTATCCACCTCTTTCTTATCGAGCATTTCACCGACCGCTGCAGATACATATTGAGATGTAACATATTCTAAATTAGCGTCTTGTTCTCCCATTATTTTTTTGTAACCCAGAGCAATCGTATAAAAGGTAGCGGTATTAGCATATTCATTTTTCTTGCTAGCAGCATCACCCTGTGTTAATGCGAAAGTTAGCCTCGGGCCAAAAAAGTCTGCAACATCCTGCACATACATTTTTTTAGGATCTTCTTTCACTTTTTTAAATGCATTTTCTGCAGTTGCCGAATATTCTTCAACCTTTTTTTCATCTACAGTACCACCGTTCATTTTATCCATCATGGCGATTTCTGTCAAAGCGAAATATACTTGACCTTGATATAAAAACATTTTTGGATCGTTCATCGTTTCTGGATTAACAGCAGCTTGATCGATAAACTCCTTTGCTTTTTCAACATTTTTCTTAGCTACATCTGCCCCTGCCATTGGGTTATATTTTTTCATCAGCAAGGCAGCATCTGTAATAAATTTCTTCTGAGCAAAAGTCGACAAACTCAATCCTACGAATGCCAACGAGAACAAGAATTTTTTCATAGTCTATTTTTTTGGTAAAATTACAATTATTCGTCGGCGTTTTCAATTTCTGTGCCACTTTCTTCGTCTGCACCTGCTTCATCAATTAATGGCTCATTTATTCCTTCTGCCAACTCAATATCTTCGTCTTCATCTTCGCTTCTCGGCACACGTGCGATAGCCGCAATTTCAGCATTATTTCTCAAGTTAATTAATTTTACTCCTTGAGCCGCTCTACCCATTGTTCGAATGGAATCCACATGCATACGAATAGTTACTCCTGACTTTGTGATAATCATTAAATCATCCTCGTCAAACACATTCTGAATGGAGAGCAAACGACCTGTTTTTTCGGTAATATTTAGGGTTTTAACACCTTTTCCACCTCGGTTAGTTATTCTGTAAACCGGTTCTTTGTCTTCTGGATCGTTGAGGAAAGTTCGTTTTCCGTATCCTTTCTCCGAAACAACTAAAATGGTTGAATAAATATCCTCCACGCAAATCATTCCGATAACCTCGTCGTTCTTTTCACCAAGCGAAACTCCACGTACACCGGATGCATTTCTTCCCATTGGACGCACAGTGGATTCATTGAAGCGAATTGCTCTTCCCGAACTTGTTGCCAGCACAATTTCATTTGTTCCGTTTGTCAATTTTGCTTCTAATAATTCGTCGTTATCGCGAATCGTGATGGCGTTAATACCATTTGATCGAGGTCGTGAATATGCTTCTAGTGAGGTTTTCTTGATCACACCATGTTTTGAACACATGATGATAAAGTTGTTATTAATATATTCTTTATCCGTAAGATCTTGAACTTTCACATAAGCTTTGACTTTATCGTCTTGCGGGATATTAATTAGGTTTTGAATAGCCCTACCTTTCGATGTCTTATTTCCTTCTGGAATTTCATACACTCGCATCCAGAAACAACGTCCTTTTTCCGTGAAAATTAAGAGGTAATTGTGATTAGTTGCTACAAATAAGTGTTCAAGGAAATCTTGATCTCTTGTGGCAGATCCTTTTGATCCCATTCCACCTCTATTTTGAACCTTGTATTCTGTTAAATTTGTTCGTTTAATATAGCCGGCATGAGATATTGTAACTACAACTTCTTCATCTGCAATTAAATCTTCCATTCGCATTTCACTTGCAGAATATTCGATTGCAGATCTTCTTGCATCTCCATATTTCTCTTTAACTTCCTCAAGTTCTTGTTTAATGATAGACATTCTACGCGCTTCATTATCCAAGATATCTTTTAGGTCAGCGATTAATTTCATTAAATCATCGTATTCAGCACGTAATTTATCTTGCTCAAGACCGGTCAATTGTCTCAAGCGCATGTCAACTATTGCGCGCGTTTGAATTTCAGATAAGCCAAAACGTACAGCCAATTTCTCTCGCGCATCATCTGGACTTGAAGAGGCTTTAATGATTTCAATTACCTCATCGATATTGTCCGAAGCAATGATGAGACCTTCCAAAATATGCGCTCTCTCTTCCGCTTTTCTAAGTTCGTAACGTGTTCTTCTTATAACAACTTCGTGTCTGAATTCTACAAACTCGTGAATAAGTTGTTTTAAATTCATCATACGTGGTCTTCCGTCCACTAAACAAATATTATTAACTGAAAAAGAAGTTTGAAGCGCGGTGAATTTGTAAAGTTTATTTAATACTACATTGGCAATGGCATCCCTTTTAATTTCGAAAACAATGCGCATTCCATTTCTATCGGATTCATCGCGTAAATCTGAAATACCTTCAATTTTCTTGTCGTTGACCAATTCCGCAATTTTCTTGATCATTTCTGCTTTATTGACCTGGTAAGGAATTTCAGTAACAATGATTTGTTCTCTTCCACCTTCTTCTTCTATTTCCGCTTTACCACGAATTACAATTCTACCCCTTCCCGTCAAAAATGCTTCACGAACTCCTTCGTAACCATAAATAATTCCACCTGTTGGAAAGTCGGGCGCCTTTACATATTGAAGTAATTCTTCGTCTTCAATTTCACGGTTATCGATGTAAGCAATAGTACCTTCAACAATTTCCGTTAAGTTGTGCGGAGCCATGTTGGTCGCCATACCGACAGCAATACCTGCAGCTCCATTCACAAGGAGATTTGGAATTTTCGTTGGTAAAACAGTTGGTTCCTCTAGGCTATCGTCAAAATTTGCCGTAAAATCCACAGTTTCTTTGTCTAAATCATCGAGCATTTCCTCGGCGATTTTACGCAGCCTTGCTTCTGTATACCTCATTGCTGCTGGGCTATCACCGTCAACGGAACCAAAGTTTCCTTGTCCGTCAACTAAAGGGTAACGCAATGACCAAGGTTGAGCCATTCTCACCATTGTGTCGTAAACAGAACTATCCCCATGTGGGTGATATTTTCCTAGAACTTCTCCCACAATTCTTGCCGATTTCTTATAAGGCCTATTCGAATAAACTCCAAGATCTTGCATACCATACAATACTCTCCTATGCACTGGTTTAAAACCGTCTCGAGCGTCTGGTAACGCTCGTGAAACAATAACCGACATCGAATAATCGATGTAGGCTGATTTCATTTCATCCTCAATGTTTATCTGAATGATTTTTTCTCCTTCTGCCATAATTGCTATTTTTTTCCTTTCACGCTTTGAATTTCAAAGCCTCCAAAGTTAAGTTAAAACAGCGCCTATGGTCACTTTTGAACAAGGTATTTACTAACAAAATCCAAAGCTATATTGTGGATAAATCACGTGCTCTTTTGAAAATTTAAGGTTATATTTGTGAATTGTAACAAAAGTTATGGAAGCGAAATTTTCTCCGCGAGTTAAAGACATGATTTCCTACAGTAGGGAAGAGGCAGTGCGATTGTCGAATGAATTTGTGAGTCCGGAACACCTGTTGTTGGGTTTAATTAAATTAAACGAGGGTACGGCCATACACATTTTAAACGAATTCCAATTGGATCTTTCTCAAATGAAAAAAGAGTTGGAAAAAGTTTTAGCTAAATCAAGTGTATCGAATCTACTAAATACAAATCTTCCATTATTAAAGCAAACGGAGAATATTATTAAGCAATCATATTTAGAGGCCAAGCAATTTAAATCTCCAATAATTGGAACAGAGCATTTACTGTTAACTATTTTGAGGTACGAAGATTGCGCGGCTTGTCAATTACTAAATAAATACGGAATTATGTACGAAAACGCAAAAGATGAATACGAGGCGTCGGCCGATGAGCGCAAATTACCACGCGCTGAGTTTCCTGGAAGTGGTGACGAAGAAGAATCCTTCTCTGCGCAGAAAAAACCTGCAGATCCGAAATCTAAAACACCAGTTTTGGATAATTTCGGTCGAGACCTAACGAAAATGGCTGAAGTTGGGCGTTTAGATCCAATTGTTGGGAGAGAAAAAGAGATCGAGCGCGTGAGTCAAATTTTATCACGAAGAAAGAAAAACAATCCAATTCTAATTGGTGAACCAGGAGTAGGGAAAAGTGCCATTGCGGAAGGGCTTGCAATTCGCATCGTTCAACGCAAAGTTTCACGTGTACTCTTCAATAAGCGTATAATTTCGTTGGATTTGGCATCGCTTGTTGCAGGAACTAAGTATCGAGGTCAATTTGAAGAG
>CAZLHR010000040.1:0-8544 GCA_964559685.1 uncultured Lishizhenia sp. | reverse complement strand
AGCGTATGAAAGCGGTAATGCAAGAAATCGAAAGAAATCCGGATATTATTCTTTTCATTGATGAAATTCACACAATTATTGGAGCGGGAGGAGCTAGCGGATCTTTGGATGCATCAAACATGTTCAAACCTGCTCTAGCGAGGGGAGAGATGCAATCTATTGGTGCTACGACTTTAGATGAATATCGTCAGTACATTGAAAAAGATGGTGCTTTAGAACGAAGATTCCAAAAAGTTCTTATCGAGCCGACATCGATTGACGAGACGATTCAAATTTTGAATAACATAAAAGAGAGATACGAGGATCACCATTCTGTTATTTACACGCCAGAAGCAGTTGCGGCTTGTGTGAAATTGACAGAACGTTACATAACGGATAGACATTTACCGGATAAAGCAATCGATGCATTAGATGAGGTGGGATCTCGTGTTCACATAACAAATATCAATGTTCCACAAGAAATTCTGGATATCGAGGCTAAGGTAGAAGAGTTGAAGGACGAGAAAGCCGAAGTAATTCGATCACAGCAATATGAGAAAGCGGCAGAGTTGAGAGATTCTGAACGAAAACTTCAAGAGCAATTAGAAGAGGCAAAGAAAAAGTGGGAAGAAGAATCAAAAAACAATAAAGTTGTTGTATCTGAAGAGGACGTTGCGCATGTTGTTTCTATGATGTGTGGAATACCAGTTACCAAAGTTTCTCAAACGGAGACGGGCAAATTGGTCAAAATGGCTGAGTCCATTCGCGGTAAAGTCATAGGACAAGACGAAGCGGTTGAAAAAGTAGTTAAAGCTATTCAGCGCAATAGAGCAGGACTTAAAGATCCAAATAAACCAATTGGTTCATTCTTTTTCCTCGGGCCAACTGGTGTCGGAAAAACTCAACTAGCCAAAATCCTAGCAAAAAATCTATTTGACTCTGAAGAATCATTGATAAGAATAGACATGTCAGAGTACATGGAGAAATTTTCTATTTCAAGACTTGTAGGTGCTCCTCCAGGATACGTAGGTTATGAGGAGGGTGGACAACTAACTGAAAAAGTGAGAAGAAAGCCTTATTCAATTGTTCTTTTGGATGAAATTGAAAAAGCGCATCCTGATGTATTTAACTTGCTACTTCAAGTGTTGGATGACGGTCACATGACAGATGGCCTTGGTCGTAAAATAGATTTTAAAAACACTATTTTGATTATGACATCTAACATTGGAGCAAGACAATTAGCTGATTTTGGAACTGGAGTTGGCTTTGGCACAAAGTCGCAACAGGAATCTCGTGATGAAAACTCCAAAGCAGTGATTCAGAATGCTTTAAGAAAAGCATTTTCACCTGAATTTTTAAATAGGATTGATGATATGATTATGTTTAAATCACTCGGAAGAGAGGAAATACATAAGATTATTGATTTGGAATTGGATAAACTTTACCAGAGAATCAACAACTTAGGTTATCTGATAGAGTTGACAGACAAAGCGAAAGACTTTATAGTTGACAGGGGTTATGATGAGAAATTTGGTGCACGACCACTGAAGCGAGCAATTCAAAAATACATTGAAGATCCGTTAGCGGAAGAAATTATCAAGTCAAATCTTTCTGAAGGTGACACGATTACTTTGGATGTCCAAGAAGGAAAAGAAGAATTATCTGTTGCGGTAAAAAAAGCCAAAGCAAATAAAAAATCAAATACTACTGAAGAATAGTAAAAACAGATTCAAACAAAAAAAGGCCACAATTTGTGGCCTTTTTTTATCGCTTGAAAATTACTTCATTGTTTGGCACTCGAAATCGTGGACCCCAAATTCCTTCTTCGGTTCCTTTGCCTACGGATATTATCATGTTAATTTCTGCGCCTCGTGGTAAATTCAATGCGCGCTTTACACGCTTTTCATCAAACCCTTCCATAGGGCATGAGTGGAATCCTTCAGCTGCAATCGACAACATGAAAGTTTGAGCTGCTAATGCACAAGATTTGTGAACCATGATACGTTGATTTGCGACACCGCCAGTTCTAAAGAATGGTTTTCTTAGCCCCATAAAAAAAGAGATGCTTCTTCTTACGGTAGACATTATTCCCAACCCGTCATTTGAATAAAGTAAAGGCATTACCTTTCCATAATAATCTAATCCGCCTTTTTGAAGTTTTCCCGGTTCACCCGTGAAGGTACTTTTAATTTTTTCATAATTCCATTTAGCACGAGATCTCCATTTGTCTTTTCTTGTTACGAAAACTACCATTTCTTTGGCGGTTTTGGCTGCCTGTTGGTTGAGACAAAGTGGAACGAATTTTTCCAACTCCGAATTTGAATGAATCCAATAAAACTCCCACAATTGCATATTACTGCTATTTGGAGATAGAACCGTACGTTCTAAACTCTTTATCATTACTTCTTCAGGTACTTCAATTGAAGCATCGAACACTCTGTTTGATCTTCTAAATTGAATTATATTATCAAATTCTTTACTGTACATGTAGCGAATATAATTATTTGTATTACTCGTTGTTAAACAAGAGTTAGGTCATTATGTTTCGATGTCAATACTGACATTTTTTCTACTTACGTTTTCTATTTTATGACGACATGTCTTAAATTCAAGAATGGCAGTATCTTTGTCACTTGCGCAAGAAACCTTAACATTATGTCGAAAAGTAAAGCGAAATCGAACGAAGAAATGACTGAAAACAACGAGGTAAGTCAAGAAAATCAAATGGATTCAATGGACAATACACCAGAGCAGGAGTCGAATCAAGAACCGACAGCAGAAGAAAAATTAGCAGAATTGAATGATCGATTTTTAAGGTTATATGCAGATTTCGAGAATTTGAGAAAACGAACAAATTTGGAAAAAGTTCAATTAATTTCTAATGCTAATGCTTCCTTAATGAAAGATTTGTTGCCTGTTCTCGATGATTTTGAACGAGCTATAGCGAGTAATGAGAATGTTGAGGATCCAGCTGTGTTAAAGGAAGGATTTGGTTTAATTCAACACAAGTTTAGATCGATTCTTGAAACAAAGGGGCTCAAAGCCATGCTGGCGAAAGGAGAATCATTTGACAGTGAACTACACGAGGCTGTTGCCAATATTCCGGCACCTGAAGATTCGCTGAAGGGCAAGGTAATTGACGACATTGAAAAAGGATATTATTTGAACGATACGGTAATTCGATTTGCCAAAGTTGTCGTAGGTCAATAACAAAGAAAATGAGTCAAAAAAGAGATTATTACGAAGTTTTGGGCGTTTCTAAAAATGCTGATGAAGGTGAGATTAAAAAAGCATACCGCAAATTAGCATTAAAATATCACCCTGATAAAAATCCTGGAGATTCCACGGCAGAGGAAAAATTTAAAGAAGCTGCAGAGGCATATGAAGTGTTGAGTAATCAAGAGAAGAAAGCTCAATACGATCGTTTTGGTCATGCGGGAATGGGACAAGGCGGTTTTGGTGGCGGAGGTATGAATATGGACGATATTTTCTCTCAGTTTGGAGATATCTTTGGTAGTGCATTCGGTGGCGGAAGTTTTGGTGGAAGTAGGGGTGGAGACAGGGTGGTTAGAGGCACCAATCTTCGAGTAAAAATGAAGTTAACGCTTGAAGAAATTGCGAATGGGGTTAATAAAAAAATAAAAGTCAACAAGCTCGTCAATGCAGAAGGCGTAACTTATAAATCTTGTCAGACCTGTAACGGATCTGGGAGAATTACCCGAGTGACTCAAACGTTTATAGGGGCTATGCAAACACAATCTACCTGTCATACGTGTCAGGGAGCGGGAAAAATGATAGACAAAAAACCTGCAGATGCGGACGCTCAAGGTTTAAAGAGACAAGAGGACGTAATAGAGGTTGACATTCCGGCAGGAGTAGAAGAAGGTATGCAATTGAGTGTGAGAGGGAAGGGCAATGCAGGGCCATTTAATGGTGTTGCAGGTGATTTAATCGTAGTAATTGAAGAAATCGAACACGATGAATTACGCAGAGAAGGAGAGCACCTTCATTACGATGCCGTGGTAAATTTTGCCGATGTGGTCATGGGAGAATCAATTGAAATTCCAACAGTAAATGGAAAGGCAAAAATAAAAATAGAACCGGGAACGCAAAGCGGAAAAGTATTGCGCTTGAGGGGAAAGGGTTTGCCAAGTGTTCAAGGCTATGGAACAGGCGATTTGTTTGTTCATATTAATGTCTACACACCCAATACGATCACAAAAGAAGAGCGAGAATGGATGGAAAAAATGAAAAACAGTGAAAATTTCATTCCAGGAGCAGAAGCAAAGAGTAAAGGTTTTTTTGGGAGAATGCGTGATATGTTCTCATGAAAAGGTTCACTGATTTAGCATCGACGGGTAGAACATCTACGGGTTCATTTCTAGCGGCAATCGGATTAATTATTTTCGGATATATTGCTAGTCAATTTATTGGCTTGTTATTTTTGATACCATTTTTTTCTTCTGAAGCACTTTCAAATCTAGTTACTCAAGATGAATTCATGAATCTTTTAGGAAAAATAGGATTTTTTGTATTCATACTGATTCCGTTCGTAGTACTTTTTTTACTCATTATTTTGGCTGTAAGGTATATTCATAATCGAAAAATTCAGAGTATTTTCACGAATAGAGCTGCTTTTGATTGGAAGCGCATGTTCTTTAGTTTTGGTGTGATGACACTTTTTCTGCTCGTTACCCTTTTCATTCGATTGGCTTCAAACGATGGATTACAACTAATTTTTGATTGGAAAAAATTCTTGCCAATGGCATTTTTAGTTTTGTCTTTAATTCCAATTCAAATAGCTGCAGAAGAATTATTGTTTCGTAGTTACCTCTTGCAAGGATTAAAATTAAGATTGGGTCACAATGGACATGCCGCTATAATTTCCGGAATCATGTTCGGCCTCATTCATTTGGGTAATCCGGAAATTGCAGCCATTGGTTTTCATTTGGTCATTTATTATATCATGGCAGGAATATTTCTAAGTTTGGTTGTGCTTTTTGATGATGGTATTGAGCTTACATTGGGTTATCACGCCGCAAATAATATATTTGCTGCATTAGTCATTACAAGTGATTGGCAAGCATTTCAGACGGATGCGGTCTTTTTGGATACGAGTAATCCCGGAAACGGTTACGATGCCATCTTTTCTTCTATCGTTTTGTATGTAGTTTTGTTTTTCATCTTCGCAAAAAAATTCAACTGGTCACAGTGGAAAGAAATTTGGAGGAGTTGACAAGTCGATAGAACGAAATGATTAGTTTTATCGTTAAATGTTAGAAGTAAAGGAAATTTCTAAAAGTTTCGGTAAAAAAAATGCACTTCATGAAGTAAGTATTACTGCGCAATCAGGTCAAATATTTGGTCTACTTGGACCGAATGGTGCTGGAAAAACTACCTTAATTCGAATCATCAATACTATTATTCGGCAAGACTCAGGAGAGGTACTTTGGAACAGTAGGCCGATTCGCTTAAAAAACTTAAATGAAATCGGATACCTACCTGAGGAAAGAGGGTTATACCGGAGTATGCATGTCATAGATCATCTTATTTTTCTCGGTAGAATGAGGGGTTTAACCAAGAATGATGCATTACAACAATCAAAAAAATGGCTGGAAGAATTTGAGATTGCTCATTGGTCAAAAAATAAAATTGAGAATTTATCCAAAGGAATGTCCCAAAAGGTACAATTTATTGGAGCTGTGCTTCATGATCCTTCTCTTGTTATTTTAGACGAACCGCTTTCAGGTTTTGACCCTTTGAATGTTCAATTAATTTTAGATAAAATTCACGCTTTCAAAAAAGAAGGTAAAACCATCCTTTTATCAACACACAACATGAGAAGTGTAGATCAAATTTGTGACCGAATAGCATTGATTTACCATTCAGAAAAATTAGTAGAAGATGGCGTTTGGAATTTGAGAGATCGCTTTAAGCAAGATGAATTTACGATTCGTTTCAAAGGGAATATGGTGGCATTAGCGAATGGTTTGTGGACAGGATTTGAGCTCATTCAAAAGGAAGATTTAGGAGAGAATCGATTTTTAGTTCGCGTTCGTAAACGTGGTGAAAATTCTATTAATGAGTTGATGACTTCGCTGATGAATCACATCCAAATCGAAGCGATAGAAGAGTATTTCCCTGATATGCAAGAAGTTTTTGTGCAACTAATTGAAGAAAAAGATGCAGTATAGTTGGATAATAGCAATGCGAGAATTTACCGAGAGACTGCGAAGCACAAGTTTCCTTTGGATGCTTTTCATCGGACCAATGGTTCTTTTAATGCTTATCTTTTTGCTATTGAGAATAAGCGATGAGGGTAAAAAAAGCGTAAAAGCTATTGTTACAGATCCTGCCTATATTTTAGTGAATCGCCAAATGATAAAAGGGGAAAGTAATATTTCTTATGACATAAGAGATGTGAGCTTTGAACATACTGAATTTCTTTCCAATCCTAATCTCGCTGCTTATGATGTTTGGATTGAAATTAATCAAAAAGTATTGTCCAACAAGGTGGTAAAGGTTTTTTACCGAGAGGAGATCGGGGTGGAGGCGAAAATCGCTATGCAATTGGAGGTAGAAAGGAGACTCGAAGAGGCATTTATAGAAAATAAATACTTAGATGTTACGTTGGAGGAGTTCAGAAATATTAAACAACCTTTAAATTTTGATTACATCGATATTCAGGATCCAGGAAAGAAAACGTCGAGGATTGAGGGATTTGTTGGACTTGGTTTTGGAGCGGTGATTGTGTTGTTTATTCTATTGTTTGGACTTGCTATTGTACGCAGTACAGCGAAAGATAAAAGCAATAGAATCGTTGAGATAATGTTGGCTTCAGCCAGTTCTCGCGCTCTGATGTTTGGAAAAATCACAGGGATTGGTTTTGCCGCACTCGTTCAGTTTTTAACTTGGGTAGTTCTGGTAGGTTTAGGTCTTTACGTCATGAGGGAGACTCTTTATCCCGACTTATTAGACCCTTCTAACTGGGCACAATCCTCAGAAGAAGTTAAGGTTCAACTTTCTCAGCAGTTGTCTAATCAAACGCAAAACAAGTTGCTAGATGTTTTATATAATCAAATTGATTATACCATCATGCTGAGCAATTTTGTAATTCTGTTTGTTTTAGGGTATTTGTTTTACGGTGCATTTTTTAGTTTTATTGGATCAATGAGTAACTCAGAATCAGATGGTCAACAATTTACTTTACCTTTAATCGGAATTTTGTTTTTCTCATTAGGTGTGGGTTATATAACCGTATTAAAACCTGAAAACGAATGGGTCGACATATTTGCATGGGTCCCTTTTACCTCACCTGTGGTACAATTGGTGAGAATTGGTCAAGGTTATTACGAAGGTCATAGTTCGATATCCTATACGATTTCATTACTGGTATTGTTGGTTTCTACAGGTCTTTTTCTATACTTAGCCAGCAGATTGTACCAAGCTAATATTCTAAGTTTTGGCGTGAGAACTAAAAGTTTCCTCACTAAAAAAAGATAAAATGCATATTGCTGTAATCGATTTAGGTACGAACACCTTTAATTTAGCTATTGGCAGTTGGATAAATGAATCATTACGTATTTCGTATTCAACAAAAGAAGGGGTTGCACTTGGCATGGGTGGAATAAACGACGGACTGATCACTACAGAAGCCACACAACGGGCAATTTTATGTTTAAAACGATTTAAATTGCTTTGTGATGAACATAAAGTCTCAAAAATTCACGCCATTGGAACATCCGCCATTCGAGATGCTCAGAACAGCGAAGATTTTTGTACAGAAATATTTAAACGGACAGGCATCAGAGTTGAGGTAATTGATGGTTTGCGTGAAGCAGAACTAATATTTAAAGGGATTGCCTGCACGTACTTATTTCCCAATTTATCGCTCATAATGGATATTGGAGGAGGAAGTACAGAGTTTATTCAAGTTGAGGGAGGGAAACCAACAAAATCTATGTCATTAAACATAGGGGTTTCAAGGATTTTTCAGAAGTTCCAATTTTCTGACCCACTTAATCAGGGAGATATTCGAAAAATAGAAGATTTCCTCGAGGAAAATTGTGATCCCTCTTTTTTTGATTTAACTGCCGATGTCTTGGTTGGAGCGTCGGGAAGCTTTGAAACTTTTTTTGAATTGGTCAATCGAACGAAATTTCCAGATGGATTAAAAACGCATGAGGTCGTATTGTCGCTTTTTTTAGAAGAATTGGAGAAAATTATAACATCCACTCAAGCAGAGCGAGATGTAAACCGTTTCATTATTCCGATTCGAAAAAAAATGGCTCCAATTGCGGCTGTAAAAACGAGATGGGTAATAAAAAGTATCGGCATAAAAGAAATTGTTATTTCCCCGTGCTCCTTGAAAGAAGGCGTTTTTAGTGAATTAAAGGAGTTTAGTTAACTAGGAAAATTAAATTTTATTATTGAAAATTTAATTTGTTTTCATTTTTATTGTTTCAATTTGCATTTTGATATTTTAATACAAAAAAAGTCGCCTCGAAAGGGGCGACTTTTGTATGAAAAGGTTTCCCTTTAATTTTTATTGTTTGACTACACGTA
>CAZLHR010000039.1:0-21965 GCA_964559685.1 uncultured Lishizhenia sp. | reverse complement strand
ATGGTAAGCCCTGCAATTTCTCCAGCTTCTTTTGTCGCTTGACGTTGTGCATCATTAAAATATGCAGGAACCGTAACAACAGCCTCTGAAACTTCTGTTCCAAGATAATCCTCAGCCGTTTTCTTCATTTTTTGAAGAATCATGGCTGAAATTTCTTGAGGAGAATATAAACGATCATCAATTTTAACTCTTGGAGTGTTGTTTTCTCCTTTCACCACTTCATATGGAACTCGCTCCGTTTCTCTTTTTGATTCGTCAAAAGAACACCCCATAAATCGTTTTATAGAATAAATGGTTTTTGTTGGATTCGTTATGGCTTGTCTTTTTGCTGGATCACCAATTTTACGTTCACCACCCTCTACAAAAGCTACCACTGATGGTGTTGTTCTCTTTCCTTCTGCATTCGCAATAACTATCGGTTCGCTTCCTTCCATGACAGAAACACATGAATTTGTTGTTCCTAAGTCAATTCCTATAATTTTTCCCATTTTGATTAAATTTCAAATTTTGTTAGGTGTTTCAATTTACATGCCATCAAAAAACTTCAAAAATATTATGACACATCGTCATTTATCACTCCTGTACCGACTGACAAATCATCAAAAAAAACTGACAATCCCGACACAATTGATTAAAACTACTTTCAATGAAGTAGTGATTGCTGTATTTTATTAAATTATTTCAACTTATTCTTAAAATTGAACAGTTTGAAAAGTTATTTTTATCTGCCTTTCTAGGTATTGCCACGAGTGGTGCAGTTGCACAAATGAGCCGAGGAGCTATTATGATGGGTGGAAATTTTGATTTTAATTTAACATCCTGTAATAAATTCTCTACAACATCACTAACTATTGCACCAACTGCGGGTTGATTTCTTTTTGAAAACATGGGAATTGGGGCTAGCATTGCATTCAATTCATATAACTAAAATGAAAATGGCACTTCGATAAGTTCGCGCAAATAAATTTTCATTTGTCCATTTATGCGCTATTATTTCGCTGGAAATGCATTTGGCCAATTTGATATCCCCTTAAATTTATCAAAAAACGCAAATTACGATTTTGGAACAAAAATGAAGTTGGGTGATGATATCTTTCTGACAGATAATGTAGCTTTGGAACCTTCTGTTTATGCGGGTTTTTATTTCGGTAGAAATCAGACAATTGAAAAACCAAATGACAATTTAAAATATCAATTTCTATCCACTGGAGTTGACGTTACTTTACAAATTTTTTTAAATAGATAATACTGTTCTATTTCGAATCGAAAAGCGGCTTCGGTCGCTTATTTTTCAAATCCCGGAGTCAATCAGCATTATACTTGTAAATCAACCAGTTAATTCGATCTTTCATAACAGCTGATGACTAAATGGCAAAAGATTCATATCTGTGATTTACTCTTCGTGTAAAATTCGTTCTTTCCATGCCATGTTTTTGTACATTTTATCGTCATTGTACCATTATTTGATGAAATATGATTGTTAATGCTGCACGGATCGAGGATCTTTCATTCTTCTTTAGCGATCATTTTTTGCTTTTATTTTGACGACATTTAATTGTTTCTAGGATATAAGTGACCCCCTTTACTTATCTTTTTTAAAGTAATACTTAGAAAACAAAAGTAAAATAATTAGTTAACAACAATTTTGAAAATGTAGGATTTTAGGTCTGATGTTAACTTTACGTAGTATAAACCAGAGGCTTTCAAATTAATTTTAAATTGACTTGTATTAAGCAGTATTTTCTCTTCAATTAACTGTCCCGAACAATTGAGAATAGTGAGGTATCCATTCATTAATTCTGAAAAAAATATGTCTTCTCCTTTTCCTACGACGGTAGGATATAGTTTTAATGGTTTTAACTCAAAATCGGTTAACATGGTGTTTGGTTCCTCGATTTTAACTACCCCACTATTGAAAGTACCTGCCCATTTTACAAATTGATTTTCGTGTACAATACAAGTAATGTAATCTTCAGGTAAATTCGTGTTTTCAGTATTGTAATTGAACCAAACATCTTCTTTCTTTATGACTATTCCTGAGAGTTGAGTTCCTAAAAATATCCTACCATCCTCTGGATTTATCGCAATACTCGTTAAACCATTAGTTGGAATTGGAGAATTACTCACATTCCATCTTTGCCAAGGTCCTCCATTACCTAAATCTGTTACCAGGCCTGCTGCTGGGGTGGCGAACCAGGGTTGACCTGTTGAATCTATCTCAATTGCTAAAGAAGAATTATCAGGTAACCCAGATTCTACAATGCTGTGCATTGTCAAATTATCTAGTGCATCGAAATAAAGAAGTCCCCCGTTGATTGTTCCCATGTATTTTTCATTCAAAAATCCAGTTCGAATTGAGGTGATGTTGTTGGTGAGCAATCCGTTATTTGCAATATTCCAAAGTTGCCAACTAATACCATCAAATCGTGAAACTCCTTCAGATGTCGCCAACCAAACAATTCCAGATGAGTCGATTTCAATTCCTCTAACTAGGTTGTCATGTAGTCCCGAATTTGATTCGTTGTAATTTATCCATGTATTGGTCGATTTCTTATATAACCCGCCTTGAATTGTACCAATCCATAAAGTTGTGTCATTTTCAACTTTTAAAGAGCGAATATCGTCATCCAAAAGAGGGCTATTTTCAGTGGTGAATGTTTGCCAATTTTGACCATCAAAAGAACAAAGACCATTATCCGTTCCGAACCACTTGATATTATTCTGTATTACAATACATCGTACGGTATTAAACGATAATCCAGAATTATCGGTATTATATTGAGTTATAATTGGTTGCGAAAAACAAAAAAAGCCCTCGAAAAAGAATATTATCGAGAGCTTTTCGAATGGCTTCATCATTTAGTGTTTAATTACTTTTCTCAAGAATGAATGATTTTGAAATTCAATATTCACAAGGTAGGTACCTTTCGCAGCTTTTTCCAAGTTCATTGATATTTCATTTTTTCCTATAACTGCAGTTGTCAATTTGGCGCTCACCTCTTTCCCTTGTAAATCAGTTAATTTTATACCTACTCGTCCACTTTCCATTGAGTTAAAGGAAACAGTAAACTGACCGGTTGTTGGATTTGGTGAAACTATTAACGATTCTTGAATTAAAGCGAGTTCAGGAATATTTGCACAACTCTCAACGATTACATTGACAACAGTTGGTGCACTTTCACAACCATTTACAACATTAACTACAGAATATGACGTAGAAGTAGAAAGAACAGGAGTTGTAAAAGTATTTCCAGTACCTACTAATTGATTTTCATTATTATACCAGTTTAGTGTCCCCGTTCCTGAAGCTGAAAGAATTGTAGATTCAAATTCACAAATTGTCACATCACTAGTTGTTGGTTCAGATGCAACATTCACAGTAACATTCACAGGTACTTGTTCGCTTGCACATTGACCATTTTGAGTCAATATTTCCCAGTCGTATAGGTAATAATAATAAGACGCACCTGCAGAAGACCCTATGATCGATAAAGAGTTATTCAAATTGTATGGAAACGTTGCGGAATTATTATTTCTGTAAAGTCCTGATGCGGTCATTGCCGTAACACCTAACCTCAAGTTTGAATCAGCCGCAACAGGAAAATTTAGATTCACTCTACTCATTCCTGCAGGGACAGTTACGACTATTGACTGCAAATCTTGTCCGAGTTCATTCTGTAAATTAATAGTAAGGTTCCCTGCTGATTGAGCATATACCAATGCTGATTTTATGGTTAATGCTTCGTGCGCATTGAAAATATTGTATTGAGCGCTATTCACGTAACCTCCACCACCAATCCCATTCGTATGAGGCTCAGCAAATAAGGTGTCATTATATGAATCTATATTTTCAACATAATATGTTGTATTTTGATTCAAAGCTGGTGTCGTATAAGTAAGACCTGTATTGACAAGATTTCCTTGAAAATCGAACCAACGGACATTTCCGGAGGCTAAAACAGTAAGGGAAGCAGAATTGCCTTCACAAATGGATTGATCTGATATGGTTGGTGTGTTTGGTGTCACATTGTTCACCACAAATGGTTCAGATGTCCCAGTTCCACAATAATTTGTTACTGAACAAAAGTAAGATCCTGGTTGAGAAACAATAATGCTCTGGGTAGTATCTCCAGTATTCCATAAAAAACTTGTGCCAGCAGTTGCTGTTAATGTCATACTCATCCCTGAACAGAGATTTTTAGACCCACTTGAAGTAATTACAGGCAATGCTCCTGAATTTACTGGCTGTTGCATAGTCAACGTTACAGGAACAGCAGTGTAATTATTGTCATCTCTTTCTTCTAAAAAATAGTTATTTTTATCGACCTCCATAACAATGTAATAGTCTCCGTTGCATGTATTTGACGGAACATTTATCCACATACCATCTAGATGTTTGCCGTAAACATCAGTCCAGCCTGAGGAAATACCCTGTTCTACTACAGAACAATTGTAAGATCCTCCACCTAAATTCCAATTTGGAAAATTTGAATTCATTAATATATTTCCTTGATTGTAAACAGTGTTTTCATCACGACAATGACCATAATACGTGCTTGTTGTTGACGTACCACACTGACCATAGTCCATTAAACAAAAACCAATTTTTGCACCCTGACCAACTATTGGCCAATTCAATGGATTGGGGTCACTTGTTTGAATTCGAAGAGTCATTACTGCCCAGTCATCTACGTGGTTGTGTCCGTGAGCAGAATGATAGGTCATGCTACCTCTCCAACTATCAACAAATGTCATAGTGTTTCCGTCTTTTTTGTAAACTCTTTGCGTTAACATTTGCTTTGGATTGGGATATCCATTCGGACAGGTGAACGTTCCTGTTGCAGCCACATTATAAATGGTATCACTTCCACAAATAAATGCTCTTTTTCCATTTGCATCTTGTCCTCGTACCGTAAAAGAACCATGACCAATATTTGGTGTAGAGCCAGTAACTCGTAATCTACCATCATCAGGGCCTTGTCCGTTATAATTTGTACCTGCTCCTGTTTGGGGATATTCTGTCCAGCCTCCGTTGGCGATGCCTTTCCATGATGCTGTAATATCTGGTAGTAAAAGACAATTTAATGACCCATCAGCGCAAACGCATGATGTTGCATTCGTTGTTGTACACTGTGCATTTATCTCTTGGAAAAGAAAACAAAGCGACACAATGAGTAGTATTTTTTTCATAGTATAATAATTTAGCTTATAAAGTTAATTATTTTATTTTTAATTCGACACTCTTTTTGGAACAACATGTTGAATTTAAAAATGAACTGATTTAAAGTGACTTTGGTCACATATTTATCCTTACATAAAAGTTAACTTTGTCAAAAAAAAACATGAAGAACTCCAAAATATACAGTATTGTAAAATTCAAATGCCCGCGATGTCACGATGGACAATTTTTAGTTTCTCACCCGTATGATTTGAAACGAGTGGGGGATGTCCTTGACAAATGCGACGTTTGTGATTTAAACTACGCCCCAGAACCTGGGTTTTATTATGGAGCAATGTATGTTTCTTATGCTTTAGGCGTTGCTTTGTTTGTAACTATTTGGGCATCATGCAACTGGTTCTTTGACGACGTTTCAGTTTGGACTCAAATTGGATTAGTTGTATTTTTTTTAATCGTTTTAGGACCTTATCTATTCGCATTATCCAAAATTATTTGGGCCAATTTTTTTATACATTTTGATAAGAAATATGCTAAAGAAAGAGGATAAAAGAAAATTAATTCAGGAAACCTTGGGTTATCTCTTAGAACCTGAGTTGATTGATGAAATGAGTGAGGTTGCTCGTTTTCGTGAAACCATTGCTGAAGAGGTTATTGTGCATGTGGGAGATGATTTAAAAATGATTCCAATCCTTGTTTCTGGTTCAATAAAAATTTCTCGCGAGGATAATGCAGGTAACGAACTTCTTCTGTATTATATCGAAAGCGGTGATACGTGCGCAATGACGTTGCAATGTTGTTCGAACAAATCAACTAGTCAAATTAAGGCGACATCTATGGAATCTTCTGTCATGTTTATGTTTCCAGCGCAAATGATGGAGTATTGGATGGATAAATATAAAACTTGGAGGGAATATATTCTTACAAGTTATCATGTGCGTTTAACCGAAATTATAGAGACTGTCGACGCAATCGCATTTTTAAAATTAGATGAGCGTCTTTTGAAATACTTGAATGATCAAGCTAAACTCCTTGGAACTTTAGAGATTCATCATACTCATCAGCAAATTGCAGATGATTTACATTCGTCGCGAGTAGTAATTTCCAGGTTATTGAAACAATTGGAAAATAAAGGGATAATTGAAATTCACCGAAACAGAATAAACTTACAACAATTTTAGAAAAGGCTTTAGTTAACTTTGTTCAATGAATGAAAATCAAGTTATCACAATTGTAACAGGATTGCCACGTTCCGGAACGTCCTTGATGATGCAAATTTTGAAAAAGGCAGGTTTGGAAATTTTCACTGATGGCATTCGCCAGAAAGATATCAGTAATCCAGAAGGATATTATGAATTAGAAGCGGTCAAGGGAATCGTGAGAGATAATTCGTTTCTTAAAAAGGCTTGCGGTAAAGTGGTGAAAATAGTAGCTCCTTTGCCAATTTATTTGGATAAGACTTTGAATTACAGGTTTGTTGTTATGAATAGAGACATGGAGGAGGTGCTTAAATCCCAGGAGAAAATGTTGAATAAGGATCAATTTTCTGAGCGCGAAAAATTTAGAGTTATTTATGAAATGTATCTTAAAAAAACATATCAATTTTTTGAATCTAACGCATTTCCTTACGTCAATATTCACTACAATCTTTTAATGCATGAGGGTGAGAATGAACTGCAAAAGCTAGGGGAATTTCTTAATTTGAACAGTTCAATTGATGATTTATTAGGTGCTGTTAATATTGATTTATACAGAAATAGAGTGAATTGAGTGTATTCAAAAAAAGATCAATCATTGTTTAAGCTATTTTGAAACTTTTTGATTTTCACATAAATTGTTTAACTTTATGAAAACTAAAAAATAAAATATGAAAAAACTTTTACTTTTCGTGTCATGTTTGACATTTAGCATTTCTTTGAATGCACAAATAGTTAATGGTGGGTTTGAATCTCCTGCAACACCATTATTACCAGGTATCGCTACCAATTCTCCTGGATGGGGACAAGGGCTTTACACAGTTGAAACTACAGGTGCTTATGCCGGAACTCAATTTGGAAAAATGAAAACCATTTATGATCCGACAACTGCTGGATTAATTCAGTGGCCTTCAGATACGATTGCTGGTTTTATTCAGCAGTATATTCCGGGACCAATCTCAAATCCTGCCACTTGGACCTTAAATTATGCCTATAAAAACATTACAACGGCAGGAGATTCAGCAATTGTAATTGTTCAAGTTTATGATACATTAACGGCTGATCCGAATGATGACGTTGTCATGTATGGAGCTGCAGGTGTTTATTCAGGTTCAACAACAAATTGGACAATGGAATCATTGCCTTTACAAGAATTTACAGCAACTGGTTATACAGCTAATGCATATGTATTTATTGCATCCTCTTCAATCGGGTTTTTATTTGGAACGGGTAATGGATATCCGGGAAGCGAATTATGGTTAGATGCTATTTCTATAAGCTCATCCACAGGAGTAATTGAACTTTCTTCCAATTTAAAAGTGTATCCAAACCCGGCAAATGATGTATTGAACATTTCAGCTAATGGTGAAATCTCAAATTTAGTTATTTCTACATTAGATGGCAAAGTTGTTAAAACAACAAATGATACCAGTATTGATGTTTCTGACTTAACTTCAGGAATGTACATTTACCAAGTAACTGTTAATGGAAAAGTATCCACAGGAAACTTCGTTAAAAATTAATTTAAGATCATTCTTTCGAAACTGTCATCAGATATCTGGTGGCAGTTTTTTTTGTCTTTTATTTTTACAAATCGTATGAATAAAGAATATAAAATAACTCCACAAGGCTCCTTAGGCCTGCTTGCGCTTGGTCATATTGGATTGCGTTTGTGGAGACAAGAAATTGAAAAAAACAAACAAGAGCAAGTTAAACAAACAGATTCAAGGGATGTCCGCAAACAAAAAAAATAAAATCCTTGTTATTGGCTGGGACGCTGCAGATTGGAATGTAATCAATCCCCTTATCAAGCAGGGCAAAATGCCTGCCCTTCAAAAACTAATGCAAGGAGGTTCGTTTGGAAGAATTCAAACCTTAGACCCTCCTCTTTCTCCCATGTTATGGACAAGTATCGCTACTGGATTTAGAGCTGACAAACATGGCATTGGGGGATTTGTTGAACCAACACCAACAGGTGACGGGCTTAGGCCGGTTACAACTACTTCTAGAAAGGTCAAAGCCATTTGGAATATCCTAAACCAAGAGGGTTGGAAAAGTAATGTGGTTGCCTGGTGGCCTAGTAACCCTGCTGAACCAATCAATGGCGTGATGGTCTCAAATCTTTATCAAGTTGCAACCAAGGCACTAGGTGAAAACTGGTCTATGCCAAATGGAACAATTCACCCTGAAGCGATGGCAGATGAAATGAAAGAATTTCGCGTACATCCGCATGAGATTACGCTCGAAATGGCCATTCCTTTTATTCCAAATTTAGCGAATGACATTGAATTGCGACAAGCTCCTAAAACCTTATCTGTTTTAAAAACGTTAGCTAATGCCGCAACTGTTCACGCAGCATCGACTTTTTTGATGGAAGAAACCGAATGGGATTTTATGGCAATTTATCATGATGCGATTGATCACTTTTGTCATATAGCGATGAAGTATTTTCCTCCTCGTCGACGTGAAATCCCTGAAAAGGATTATGAAGATTTCAAGGATGTTGTAGAGGCTGGCTACAGATTTCATGATATGATGCTGCAGCGTACAATGGAATTAATTGATGAAAACACAACAGTAATTCTTCTTTCTGATCACGGTTTTTATTCAGATCATCAACGTCCGCTATCTATTCCCAGAGAACCTTCAGGTCCAGCTGTTGAACATAGTCCTTATGGAATTTTTGTAATTTCTGGTCCTAGAATTAAGAAAAATCATTCAATCTCGGGAGCCAGTATCATTGACATAACTCCAACCATTTTATATCATGCTGGTTTACCAGTAGGGCAGGACATGGAGGGAAAAGTATTATATTCTTGTTTTGAAAATGCCTTTGCAGCACAATTTATTGACTCATGGGAAAATGTGCCAGGAGACACTGGGCAACACGACTCGCTTTTGAGAGAAGATCCTTGGGCAGCTCAAGAGGCTTTACAACAGCTTGTTGAACTAGGATATATTGAAGCCTTAGATGATGATAAACTCCAACAGGTTGAAAAATGTAAACGCGAAAATCAATATTACGTCGCAAGAAATATGATCAATGGAGGAAGAATTATTCCTGCTATTGAATTGTTACAAAAAATTTTCGCAGAATCAAAAATACTCAGATATGGGCAGCGATTAGCGTTCGCTTATCTGAATCGAAAGATGTACTTAAAATGTAGTGATTTGATTGAAGAGTTAAAAGAAATACATCGATCTGAGACCAAAAGAAATAAAGAATCTAGCGATACTTTTGATAACAAGGAATTTGAGGAACCACTCTATTTAGATTATTTGGAAGGTCTATTACTACTGGCAATGAATAAGCCAAGACTAGCTCTGCCTTTGTTAGAAAAAGTACAAAAGAAAAATCCAAATAATGCCCAGGTGGCCATATGTATTGCTAAAATTCATACATTAAGAAAAAATTTTGAGGCTGCTGAAAAACAGTACATTGAAGCCTTGTCGATTGATGAAAGAAATACGGCTGCTCATTATGGTTTGGGGTTAACGTTTCTAAGGCGCAATAGGTATAACGATGCAATTGATGAATTTCTAATATCCTTAGAGCAAGACTTTTATCAAGCAAATATTCATTACCACCTTGGAGAAGCTTTAGCTAAAACGGAACTTTGGGAAGATGCAGTAAGTGCTTTTAGTACATGTATAAAACTTGCACCTGGAACGACGAAAGCACATAAATGGTTGGTAGAAATTTATACTTCTCATCTAAATCTGAAAGAAAAAGCTCAAGATAGTATTGATTTTCTTGAGAACAAAATAAAAGGAGAAATTATTATTTGTACGAGTGTAAACAATTGTAATTACAACAAAGTCTTGACAAAATTAGTCAACGCTGGATTAACAATTGTAGAAGAAGATCATGATTATGAGCTCGCAAAAAAATCACAGTTTAAATCAAATTGGTTAGAAACTGTCGTGGGAAAAATTGTTTATATACCTTGTCGATTTTTAAATGATTTACCGAATTATTATTCATACAAGCTCATTTACATCGAGGATGAGTTTACAAATCTCCAGTACAATAAATTACATAAAACGAATAAAAAAACAATAGATAGTGCGGTGTCAATTATGAATTTGGATGCATATCAAAAAGATAAGCAGGTTATAGAGTTATGGATGGCATCACAGCCAGGATTATCTACTATGTTTATCAATGTAAATGAACTTATAAGTTATCCGGATGATATATCTGCCTTAATGTCTCAGTTTTTGAATTATCAAGTTAGTTTGGCTATCGATGATAAAAATATCTAGTTATATTTTTTTTGTTATTTTTGAACTTCTAAAATATTGATTCGTAATATCATGAAGAATTCTGATACAACTTCAAAATTAAAGTCATATTCCTTAGCAGCGGGATCCTTGTTGATTTCAGGTATGGCAAACGCGCAAACCTTGCAATATACGGATGTAAACCCAGATGTGATTTTAGATAAAAATTCAGGTCCATTTGATATGGATTTCAATAACGATGCAACTCCTGATTTGACCTTTGAGGTAGCATTTGGTAATGGATCTGGCTCTTCTACCTACATGGGAATACCTTTTACCTACGTGTACAATGGTTCACAAGCTACTGTTACTCCTGGTGCTCTAGGTGGTGTACAAGGCCAAATTGTGGGTTCAAGCAGTACTTTTGGTGTTACAGCACTTAATTCTGGTGATGCCATTGCTGCGGCTAATAACTTTGGTTCTCAACAAGCAACATTAGGAATTAAAGGAAGTGTTTCTGTTCCAGCTTTTAACATTAATTACGCGTTTAGTCAAGGTGAATTTTTAGGTGTTAGTCAAAAATTTCTTGGAATGAAATTTTCCGCAGGAACGAATATTCACTACGGTTGGGTGAGATTAAGTTTGGATACACTTGATCCATCAGGATTAAAGTTAACAATACATGATTTTGCTTATAATAGTGTCGCAGATCAACCTATTAATGCTGGAGATCCATCAGCTTCAATTATTGCTCAATCGGCACTAGAGGATAAAGTTTCGTTTATGATTACTCCCGATTTTGTGAAGCTTAATGTTACTCCTGATTTAATTGGAGGGGAATTAAATCTAATCAATATAGACGGTAAAACCTCATATTCGATGCCAATAAATGATATTGGAACAGAATTAAAATTAGACAATTATTCTACCGGAATTTATATGATTGAGGCCGTTTTCAATTCTGGGACACTCTCAAAAAAAATATATATCAAGTAGTTAAAAAATTAGTTCGAGCTGTCTTATGGCAGCTCTTTTTTTATGACAAGAACTTTACTTATTTCTTATTTTGTTTTTTTTAGTTACTTCAGTGTTTTACACGCTCAACTAAAAATAAACGAGGGTTGTAACAAAAATTATCAATCTAAAATTGATGAGGATGGCGATGCTCCCGATTGGATAGAACTATATAATTCAGGTACTGAAAATATAATTCTTTCCGATTTTTTCATAACAGATAATTCTACAAACCCATTTGCATGGCAATTACCAAGTTTAACGCTGGCCCCAGGAGAGTTTCAGACGGTGTTTTGTAGTGAAAAAAACAGACTTGGGAGCGATCCATTTGACTTCGTTTTGAATCAACAAGCTTTTGCACCATTTACAGGTTGGAATCAACATAATTTAGCTACTCCTTTTATTTGGGATGGAGTTTCTAATATCATTCTAAATGTTTGCTCTTATAATTCCACACAATATACCGTAAATAGTTCTTTTTATCAAAGTCCAACTCCTTTTGCTTCATCCCTTGTAGCATTAAATGACGGAAATGACTTCTCATGTGGGGCTACCCTCGGACAAACATATAACCAACGACCAAATATTAAGTTTAATTCTACACAAATTGGTTTTGGACAAATTCAAAATGGAAATACTGATTATCCTGCCCCTTATGGTAATTGGTATTGGTGTGCTCGACATCAATTTCTATTTAAATCAGAGGAATTGATTTCAGCAGGACTAACGGCTGGCCCAATTAATAATTTATCTTTCCAAGTTTCCTCAACTACAGGAGAATACTACGACTATGTAAATTTCTCTCTAACACATTCTGCATTGGATGAATTAACCGCAGGTTTTCTTCCCGAAGATGGATTACAACTGCACACAAATTTTAAATTAGACGGAAATGGAGAAGACATTTTTTTATTCAATTCGCAGGCTGAATTAGTGCATAACCTAAGAATTGAAAGTCCTCAAACTGATATATCAATTGGCCTTAAACCTAACGGTTCAAACACGATCAACTGGTTAAATCCAACTCCGGGAAATTCCAATAATTCAGCATTATTTTATACGGATAGTTTAAAAGAACCTGTATTAAGTGTTGTTTCTGGTGTTTATTCTGAAGTTTTTACTGTCTCTATTACGAATCCAAATTTAGTCAACTCAAAACTTGTCTACACCTTGGACGGTTCAACCCCAACTATAAATTCCCCCCAATATTCTGGACCAATTCAAATAATTGGAAATACTGTATTACGATCACGGATTTTCCCTATTGGTGCGTATAATTTTCTACCAAGTACTATTGCAAGTTCAACTTATTTAATTGGTGTGTCACATACTACACCTATTTTAATGGTAACAACAGACAATCAAAATCTTTATGGACCAAACGGTATATTCGACAACTTTAATAGCGATTGGATTAAACCTGCACATGCTGTATATTTAAAAGAAGGTCTTGGTCACCCTCAGGTTTTTGAAACAAGAACGGCCATGCGAATGGATGGTGGAGCTGGTGGAAGTAGATCTCAACCTCAGCATAGTTTTAGGCTTTCATTTGCAGATGGAGCTCTCGGTGAAAAATCAATTGAATATCCTCTAATTCCCGATCGACCGAATCGGACTACATACAGTGATATCTATTTGCGCAACGGAAGCAATCAATACCTTACCTTACCCTACAAAGATGCCTCACAAGTGCGAATGATGAGCGAAGGAACAGATAACTATTATTCGGCATTCAGACCTGTTTCTGTTTATATAAACGGGCAGTATTTTGGATTATACGAATTACGTGAAAAGTTCAATTCAGAGTACTTCGAAGTTCACGATGGTGCGAATAAAGACTCACTCGAATTACTTTCTTTAAGTTATTTCTATAATCTTGTGCTAAGAGCCGTTGAAGGAGATGTAGATAACTTTTGGTCTTCCTATGAATCATTTTTAGATATTAGTCCAAGTCAATCTAATTATTGGAATTTAGCAGATCAACATTTTGACTTAAAACACTACACTGATTATGTTATTGGGGAATCATGGATGGGAAATGTAGATTGGCCGCAGAACAACATTAAAATATACCGATCGGATAAAACTAACCAGAGGTGGAGATTCGCGCTAATTGATTTAGAATTATCACTTCAACCGAACGGTTGGACGGATTGCCAACAAAACCACATTCGGTATATGCTTGAGAGAGACCCCGGTATTCCATACATTAACATATGGTTACGAAGCATGTTGAATCCCGAATACAAAAATTACTTCATTAATCGTTTTGCAGATTTAATGAATACAAGTTACAAAACTGAGAAACTACTGAACAAGGAACAAGAATTTTTCTTATCAATGTATCCTGAAATGGACAATGAATATGCGCGTTGGGGTGACCCCAATAATATTCCCGGACAATTAGAGGCATTTAATAATAACCATCAAACATATCGTACCGAGTTAGCATGCAGGAGTAATGAAATTCGAAATCAACTTGTTCAAGAATTTAATCTTGAGAAAAAGGTAAGTATTAACCTAGCCATTCAGCCGGACAGTGCAGGTTCGATCATATTAAATACCATTGAACCGCAAGATTATCCTTGGTCAGGCATTTATTTCGATGGTGTCCCAATAATAATGAAAGCACAAGCAAAACCTGGATATAAATTTTCACATTGGCTTCCATCTACCTTTGTTTCAGACACATTAGCGGATACAATAGAAACGAATATTAGCGTCACTAATACAACTTTTACAGCCGTTTTTGAAAAATTACCCCCTCCTCCGGATGGCCCAGACATTCATTTTAATGTTTACCCAAACCCATCTAATGGAAACTTTATTTTGGTTCATGACAATAAAACGCTTGCTAAGGGTTGCGGTTATGTTGTGTATGATCTTGAAGGAAGAGCGATTAAAATGGGTGATTTAGCCTCGGATTATTTGGAAACCTATATTGATTTATCACACGTTCGTTCCGCTCTATATATAATTCAATTAGTAAAAGAGGGAGAAGTCGTACATATAGAGAAATTGATCAAGACGGATTAACAATTAAGGCTTTTACTAATTCTTCTGCTGCCATATAACCATTCAACTTACCAGAAATTACAAGTTGGTTTAATCTTTCTAGCTCTACTTGATATTTCTTATTATTTTCCATTTTAGAAAACCATAATTCACTGACATGTTGATTCATAATGAGCAACTCTTGACGACTGCGATTTCGTTGAATCCAACCATCTCCTTGGTGTTTTTCGAAAAAACTACTTATGTGTTTCCAGACTTCTTCTAGGCCATTATTTTCAATACTACTCGTCAATAAGGTAGGCACAATCCAATCGTTTTCTTTAGGTGGAAAAAGATGTAGCGCAGAAGCATATTGCGATCTAGCTATTTTTGCTTTCGTAAAATTTTCACCGTCTGCTTTTGTAATAACCAAGGCATCGGCCATTTCCATAATTCCACGTTTTATTCCTTGAAGATCATCTCCGGCTCCTGCCAACATAAGCAACAAAAAGAAATCAACCATCGAGTGCACCAAAGTTTCCGATTGACCAACACCTACTGTTTCAATTAAAACAACATCAAACCCGGCAGCTTCACATAAAAGAACTGATTCTCTTGTATGTTTAGCTACCCCTCCAAGATTCAAACCACTTGGTGTAGGTCTGATAAATACGTTTTCTTGGTTTGAGAGCCATTCCATTCGCGTTTTATCACCCAAAATACTTCCTCCTGAAATAGAAGAACTTGGATCTATCGCTAATACCGCTAATTTGAGTCCTTTATCGAGAATAACTTTTCCAAAAGATTCTATAAACGTGCTTTTACCAACTCCCGGAACTCCAGTAACCCCTATTCGCCAACTTTTTTTCTTAACAGAAAGACATTTTTTTAACAATTTAGAAGCTTCTTCCTTATCTTTAAAATGAGTACTTTCAATCAGCGTAATGGCCTTGCCTATCTCAAAACGATCACCCATTGAGATTCCCTTCCAAAGATGATTTGCCGTCAAATCCTTTTTACGAGATTTTCGGCTTTTTAACCAATCATCAATCTTTTTTTGATTAGCCATTACAAAGTTCCTTCAAGGCATCCATTGCCATTTTTATATTGGATCTAACTTGTGAAATAGAAGCCTCCATCATATAACAAGGCGCAGTTATTATACGGTTCGAATGATCAATTAAAATCTCAGTAATTCCTTTGTCCACAGTAGTAGCGCCAATACTTTCCATTCCCTTCTGAAAATCTTCAATTGAATATGGTGAAGAATTATTTTTACTTCCAATAGCTAGGTTTGCTTTTATACCAGATCCTTCCAATGCTTTTGCGACAACCACTGGACTCACGCATAATACAAGAAGCGGTTTACCTATTCTAATTATATTGACGATAAGTGATTTTACATCATCGCGGACATTTCCATTCGGTCCTAAGAACGCCCAATTGGTTAAGTTTTTTGCACTCCCAAATCCTCCGGGGATTACAAGTGCGTCTAATTCTGACGGATTAAGGTCTTGTATGTTGATTATATTACCTCTCGAAATTCTTGCTGATTCAATCAACATATTTCGTTGCTCATTCATTTCTTCACCAGTAGCATGATTGATTACATGATGTTGTGGAGCATTTATCGAAATACACAAAGCCTCTGCACCAATTTCATCAATTGCGAGAAGACTTAAAACTGCTTCATGAATTTCAGCGCCATCGTAAACACCACATCCAGAAAGTAAAACTCCAATTCTCATAAGTAAAGAGTCTAGTTATTTATTCTAAATATACTTAAAAAAGAGATTTATTCTTTTGAATTTTCAATCAATTTAAAATAAATATCTTCATACTTTGGAAGAATTAATTCAATTGTGAATTCTTTTGCTTTGTTTTTCGCTTGTACTTTGAAGGTTTCTAATTGTCCTTCGGAAAGCAGGAATAGTGAATTTCGGGCCATGTCATTGACATCTCCCACATTCGATAAAAAACCAGAATAACCATGTTGGTTCACCTCCGGTATACCTCCTGTATTCGATGAAATAACTGGAACTCCCATTGCCATAGCTTCTAAGGCTGCAAGTCCAAAACTTTCTGTTTCTGAAGGCAACAAAAACATGTCTGAAAACGATAAGACATAGGCAGTATCTCTCAATTTACCGAGGAAAATTACCTTTTCATTAATTCCCAACTCTCTAGACAATTTTTCTGCGTGATATCGATCGGGTCCATCACCTATTAATATGAGTTTTGCGGGAATTTCAGTAGCAATTAGAGCAAACACTTTTACTACATCTTCAATTCTTTTGACTTTTCGAAAATTGGAAATATGACAAATGATTTTTTCACCATCACAAGCATATTTTCTTCGCATCTGCTCTGAAAAGTCATTATTTTCCTCATTTACAACAATAAAATTAGGGATAACACTAATTTCTCGAGTAATATTGAAATGTTCGTAGGTAGAAGCTTTCAGGCTTTCTGAAACTGCGGTGACCGCATCGGATTCGTTGATACAAAAAGTAATTACCGGTTCAAAAGATGGATCTCTTCCAACCAAGGTGATATCTGTCCCATGAAGCGTTGTTACAATTGGAATATGAATTCCCTGTGATTTCAATATTTGCTTTGCTAAAAATGCTGCCGAAGCATGCGGAATAGCATAATGAACATGAAGGATATCTAAATTCTCATATTTTACTACATCTACCATTTTACTGGTCAATTCTGTTTCATATGGTTGAAAGTCAAACAAAGGATAATCTGTCACTACCACTTCATGATAAAAAATATTTTCTTTGAAACTTCCTAATCGCACAGGTTGTGAATATGTAATAAAATGAACCTCATGTCCTTTAGCTGCAAGCGCTTTACCCAATTCTGTCCCTACCACACCACTCCCTCCGAATGTCGGGTATAACACCATTCCTATTTTCATCTCGATTATACTTTAGTTTGTTTTATGTAGTGGAATACAAATAGAAACACGATAAATCATAGGTAATATTCGAACAATTTGACCTTGTTCATTTTTTATTTTAAATGCATAACCAACTCTAAATGGGCTATTCGTTGCATTTATCAAATCATAATAAATACCAGCATTTAGGCTAAAATATTTAGAAAGTTTCAAGTTAAAACCTCCACATATGAAAAATGTTGGTGCCCATCGATTGGTCGTTAAGGTTTGAAAAGTTAAATAGTTGTAGGGAGATAGCAAATATTCAAATTCTGCCCCACCAAAAATTGTTGCTTTTCCTTCAGTTTTCATTCTTGCATGTGCAAAAACACCACCCCCATAAATTGTTTGGGAAAATGAATTTCCTAAGTTATTTGAAGTCGCCCGTTGAATTCTAAATGAGGGCCCGACATAAAAAGTTTCGTTCAATTCCACTCCCAATTTGGGACCAATACCAAAGGAAGTCCCTAGTGTGCCAGCAGAGAAAAAGCCATCTAAATTTAACTCTGAACCAGTCATCTCCGTTTGAGAAAAAAAACCTTTACTTGAGAAAATAATTAAAATAATATAGCCTAATTTATTCATACGATTCGATAATATGGTAAGCACATTAACTGAATTTCAATCAACGCAGTATTTATACAAAGATACGATGAATTGCATGAAATGCGAATCGACATTGTTATCTTTGTCAAAAGATTTCATATGCAACTATTAGATGGGAAAGCTACTGCAGCACAAATTAGAAATGAACTTTCAGAAGCAGTAAAGGATAGAAAATTACATGGAAAAAAAATACCTCATCTTGCAGCCATCTTGGTAGGAAACGACGGTGGATCAGTTACATACGTGAATGCAAAAGTTAAAGCATGCGAAGAAATTGGTTTTGAAAGCACCTTAATACGTTATGACGATTCAGTTCCCGAAGATATCTTACTTGCAAAAGTTCAAGCGTTAAACGATGACAAAAGTATTGATGGGTTTATAGTTCAGCTTCCTCTTCCCGCTCATATTGACGAACAAAAAGTTACCCTGGCTATTGATCCTAAAAAAGATGTAGATGGTTTTCACCCCATGAATTTGGGCAATATGTTACTCGATATTCCAGGATTTATTTGTGCCACTCCAGCGGGTATTATGGAATTAATGGAACGAAATAACATTAAAACTGAAGGAAAAAACTGCGTGATCATAGGTAGGAGTAATATAGTGGGGACCCCACTCTCATTATTATTAGGAAGAAATAAATCACCCGGAAATTGTACGGTGACCTTAACACATTCCAGAACACAAAATCTTGCTGAAATTTGCAGAAATGCTGATATTTTAATAGCAGCTATTGGCCAACCTGGATTTGTAACAGCTGATATGGTAAAAGAGGGCGCGGTGGTAATAGATGTTGGAACTACTAGAATAGAGGATTCAACAAAAATAAAAGGCTGGCGTTTGGTTGGTGATGTGAATTTCGAAGAAGTTGCTCCTAAAACAAGCTATATATCTCCCGTTCCAGGAGGTGTTGGACCCATGACGATAGCTTCGTTAATGATGAATACGTTAAAAGCAATGGAACTTAAAGGGAAATAAGTGGAGGAGTTTAAAATCGAAGGAGATTATATTGAATTGATGGCACTGCTCAAAGCACTTGGTATTGCTGAAACAGGAGGGCACGCAAAATACATCGTAGATTCAGGTGAAGTGTTACGTAATGGTCAGATTGAAACGCGTCGCAGAGCAAAGCTAATTTCAGGTGATGTGATTTCCTTGACAGATTCCATTACCATTGTTTTGAAATAAATAATTAATTGACTTTTCTTCCTGCAGGAATTCCCATATCTAAGGTTCTATTCAAAGCTGCATCTACTAATTTTACTCCAAATAAATCTGAGATTACTTTTATCCAACCATATGAATAACCTTGTGCATTTTTCATTCTATAACCTATGTAATGAATACCATCAAAATTACAAGAGAAAGGAGCTTGCTGCACTGATAACGATAAAACAACACTGTAATCCCACTTATTTAGCGAATCAATAGTTGTGTTTTCTTCAAATAATTCTACTTGATTATAGGGCTGGATTTTAGCAAATTGAATATCCGTATTGGTCCCTGAAATCGCGATGGAGTGGTTATAATTTACACATGGATTGCTCGCACTTATAAAATTATACCACGATTTCGCATAAATGTATGAATCTATTAATCCATTACTATCTAAATCTAAGGAGTCTTCATCTAAGGAATCTGTAGGGCTTTGTACATTTCCACAACCAGAAGGATGGAAAACCAAATGGTCAATGGAACAAATCCTCTTTGTGCTATCAACAGAAATTATCTGAATATCAAATTTTTCACTTTCAAACTGTGTCTTATCCTTAGTACAAGAGATAATAGATATCACAAAAATGAGAAAATAATAAAATCTCATTTTTACTTTAAATACCTAAAATCCTGTCCAGCTTTAATCGTTTTCAAGGTTTCGAATATCAAACGAATACAATTTTCAACATCGTCCTTCTGAACCATTTCAACAGTGGTATGCATGTAACGAAGAGGTAATGAAATTAGTGCACTAGTCACACCCTCATTTGAATAAGCAAAAGCATCAGTATCAGTTCCCGTTGATCTAGAAACAGCTGCACGTTGAAAAGGAATTTTGTTTTTATCTGCTGCTTTAATGATTTGTTTTAGAAAATTATTTTGAACTGCAGGACCATAAGTCAGTACAGGGCCTTTTCCAGATTGTTGATCTCCATTTTCAATTTTATCCACCATTGGTGTTGCAGTATCATGACAGACATCTGTAATTAATGCTACATCTGGTTTTATTCGATGTGCTATCATTTCAGCACCTCGCAATCCTATCTCTTCTTGTACAGCATTTACCACATATAAAGAAAATGGTAATTCAGTTTTACTTTCCTTAAGTAAGCGAGCCACCTCAGCAATCATAAACCCTCCAACTCTGTTATCAAGCGCACGACCTACGTACTTATTTTTATTTAGAATCAAGAATTCATCCTCAAACGTAGCTACACATCCAACATGAACTCCTAACTTTTCAACTTCCTCTTTTGAAGAACATCCGCAATCCAAGAAAATATTTTTCATGCTTGGCGTTTCTTCTTTTGTATGACGCATATGAATTGCAGGCCAACCGAAAACAGCTTTTACAGGATCTTTATCCGTATGAATAATTACTCTTTTCGATGGAGCAATCATGTGATCTGAACCACCATTGCGTTTGAGGTAAATAAACCCATCTTTAGTTATGTAGTGAACAAACCATGAAATCTCGTCAGCATGCGCTTCAATTACAACTCTATAATCCTTTCCGGGATTTATAATTCCAGCAACTGAACCATAATTATCTACAAAATAATCATCAATAAAAGGTTTAATATACTCAAGCCATAACTTTTGTCCTCCGGATTCAAACCCAGTTGGACTTGGATTATTAAGATAATTTTCTAAAAATTTCTCAGATTTTGGGGTAATTACTTTTTTCATTACTATTTCATTAACGTTACATTTCCTTTAGTAATAGACTTTAAGCCTCCTATACAGGTGACATCCAAATAAAAGTCATAGACATCAGGATCCAGCATTTTTCCTCTGAAAGATCCATCCCAGCCATTAGCAACATCTGTGGATTCAAATACCAACTCACCCCAACGATCAAAAATTCGAAAAATCATTTTCTCTATCCAAATTCCACGCACATAAAGCACATCATTCTCGTTATCTCCATTAGGGGAAAACGTATTTGGAATGAAAACATAAGGGTCCTCACAAATTACTTCATAAACCTTAACTTCTGTCGTATCTGATACTGTGCAGGCACCATCTGAAACAGTTAAAGTAAAAATTGTAGTTGCATTTACGGTCGCATTAGTTTGTTGCATTGTAGGTGAAGAAAGGCCACTTGTTGGTGACCAGGAGTAAACATTCATTCCCGAAGGCAAGCCAAAAAGAGTAACATTGCTACCTGCTGCTGCTATATTCTGTGAGGCACTTGCCACAACTGAATTAGGGTCTAAATATGAAACATTAACATAAATAGAATCATAGACAATACAACCATTTAATGAAGATGCCGTTAAATAAACGAATTGACTAGTTGTTGGATTTACTTGAACTGAATAAGAATTTGATGATCCAATAATTATAGAGGAGGGTTGCCATGTGTAATCAAATGACATATCCGGATTTGAATTGTGAGCCGTTAAAAAAGTATTTTCTCCCAAACAAAGTTCTGTATTTCCGCTTAATTCAACAGAGGAACTAATAAAATTAACAATAATACTATCCTTTTTAAAACATCCAGGATTACCTGCTAATATAAAATAAGTCATAGAACCAGAAGGTGTTATTATTAATACAGAATCTGCTAATGAAGAATTCAAAGTATCTG
>CAZLHR010000038.1:0-22297 GCA_964559685.1 uncultured Lishizhenia sp. | reverse complement strand
CACTTAATCATAATTCCCGCAGCACGTGCAATAGCGATTAAATGAATGGTATGATTCGTTGAACCACCCGTTGCGAGTAATCCAATAATTCCATTCACAATAACCTTTTCATTCAATATCAGCCCAATTGATCGCTCCAAGCCTAATACGGCATTTTCTTGAACAACTTTTACAGCTGCCCGATTGAGTGCATCTCGAAGTGGAGTGCCTGGATTAACAAAACTCGATCCTGGTAGGTGAAGACCCATGATTTCCATGAGCATTTGATTGCTGTTTGCTGTTCCATAAAATGTACATGTTCCAGGTGAATGATAAGAATCAGATTCACCTTTCAACAATTCTGCCCTGCCAATTTTACCTTCTGCAAATTCTTGACGAATTCGTGCTTTTTCCTCATTGCTGATTCCACTTGGCATGGGACCGCCTGGAACAAAAACTGCAGGAAGATGTCCAAAGCGTAGAGCACCAATTAACAACCCCGGAACTATCTTATCGCAAATACCTAAACATAAAATCCCGTCAAACATACTATGTGAAAGTCCAACGGCAGTGGACATGGCTATAACATCTCTACTGAAAAGCGATAATTCCATTCCGGGTTGCCCTTGGGTTACGCCATCACACATGGCTGGTACAGCACCTGCAACCTGAGCAACTGCCCCAAATTCACGCGCATAGGTCCTTAATTTTTCTGGATAGTTTTCGTATACTTTGTGGGCGGAAAGCATGTCATTGTAGGCCGTTATTATACCGATGTTTTTCACAACATTCTCAGCAAGTTTCTCTTTATCATGTGTGTCACATCCCGCAAAAGCATGTGCAAGATTTCCGCAATGCATTTTATGTCTGGAAACGTCTGAATGGTGTGCACTATGTAATTGATTTAAGTAGGTAGCTCTTGTTTCTTTACTCCGTACTATAATTCGATCGGTTATTTCATTGATTCTAGCGTTCATGTTAAAATGAAAGTTTTATGAATATATGCGTTAATTTTTGCAATTGGTAATTTTTGTTTTTCTGAATCTTGGAAAACTCTTCGTTTTTTTTCTCCGGAAATCATTAGCGTTACATGTGAGGCACTTTGAATCATTTTTGGAGTACATGTCAGGCGTTTGTCGGGATAATTCGGAGCATTAGTTATAGCGGTAAAGGTTTCAGATTCGAATGTGAGGTCAGAATAGATGTCATTAGGAAAAATAGATGCTGTATGGCCGTCCTCACCCATTCCGAGCAAAACATAATCCGATTGATAAAAGTTCTCATACTTTTTTTCTAAACGATTCCAATTTGAAATAATGTCAGTCGAATCGTAAACCATTCCCAAGAAAGGAGAGTTTTTAGCTTTGTTTTTAATTAAGTGATTTTTTATCAATAGTTCATTAGAATATTGATCAGTTGGTTCAACAAAGCGTTCATCAACTAATCCAATTTGGATTTTATTCCATGGGATATCCAGTATTGACCAATGTTCGTATAATTCCAGAGGACTAGAGCCTCCCGAAAGTAAAATTTTTGCAGTTCCTTTTTTAGAGATTGCTGATTGAACAGTTGTTATGAAATCCTCTGTTAAAAGGTCTAAATATATTTTTTTATCTGATACTTCTTGAATCATTGCTCTTTCCATGTTTTGGTTATCCAACTTTCGTCTTCTCCTAAAATAAGATCACCTGGTCCCCATGATCCTGCTTCGTAAAGTATATTAGCTTGATTGGTTGCTTTCCAGCTTTCTGTTACTGATTCAATCCATGTCCATGCTGCTTGAAGCTCATCCTGCCGCATAAATAAGGTTTGATTCCCTCGAATTACATCAATGATCAAGCGCTCGTATGCCTCGGGGAATCTATCTTTAAATGAATCACTGTAATCTAGTTTAAGTGCAACGGGTTTGTAACGATATCCACCAGGACCCGGAACTTTTGTCATTTGAATGAGTTCAATTCGTTCCTCTGGTTGCAAGCGAATGATTAATTTATTGTTGTTTAATTTCTCTTTTGAGGGAAAAATGTTGTGACGAACTTCTTTGAAATTTATAACTATTTCAGAATAACGTTTAATCATTCGCTTTCCAGTTCTTAAGTAAAAAGGAACATTTTTCCATCGCCAATTATCCACGTATGCCTTAATAGCGACAAAGGTTTCTGTTTTTGATTGATATTTTTCTATATCCTCTAAATATGAATTCACTTGCTCACCATTTATGGTACCTCTTGTATATTGTCCTTTTACAGTATCTGTTTGCACTGTTTTTTTTGTCAAAGGACGAAGAGAACGGAGTATTTTTAATTTTTCATTTCGTACCTCATCCGCTTCAAGAACCGACGGTGGTTCCATGGCAACTAAGCAAAGAAGTTGAAGTAAGTGATTTTGAACCATGTCTAGTAAGGCTCCGCTGTTGTCATAATAGGCAGCGCGTTTTTCAACACCAAGACTTTCTGCAACAGTGATTTGAATATTTTCAATATGTTCAGAATCCCAAGCCCTTTCAAACAAGTTATTCGCAAAGCGTAATACCATTAAATTTTGAACAGTTTCCTTACCGAGGTAATGGTCTATTCGGTAGATTTGATGTTCTTTAAACGCTTCTGATATCTCTTCATTAATAGCATTTGATGAGGCTAAACTATGACCTAAAGGTTTTTCTATCACAACCTTACTCTTTTCATTTACTAAACCTGAGCTTTTTAATGCTTTGGCTATTGGTCCAAAGGCAGAAGAAGGTGTTGAGAAATAATAGATATGCTGATAATGAGGATTTTGTTTTAAAACTTCGGCGAGGTACTTATAACTAATCGCATCTTGATTTTCAACTTGAATCAATTCTACTTGATTTGCGAATTTTTCAATTTCTTCCGATTTAGTTTTATCCCGCTCTGAGGCCTTCAAGAATTTAATCAATTCTTCAGTAAAAAAACTCTTATTTGGTTCCTTTCTTGTGATGGCAATAATTTTAAATTCTTTAGAAAATTGGCCGTCTTGTTGTCGGTGAAATAGAGCTGGATATATTTTTCTTAGAGCTAAATCTCCATCTCCGCCGAAAACAACTACGTGAAACGATCCAAACTCTTCTGAGGTTTTATTTTTCTTGTTCATTCTAATAAGTATGTGTCAAAAATACACTAAGTAAATTTCAATTACAATTATTTTAAGTAAATTTAGCAACTAATATGTGTTAATATCGTTTTTAATTCATGCGTATTGTTTTTTCATTTCTAATTTTAGTTTCGTTTTTGATGACAAGTAGATTAGTTTTTACTCAAACTTTCATATTTGCTCAACTAAATGGAAATCCAAATCTGAACACTACTGGTTGGAATTTAACAGGTAATGCTTTTGTAGGAGATACCGGTGGAGACGCAGATTCCAATCCAAATGAGATAATTTTAACGAATGCTTTCGGGAATCAAAGTGGTGGAGTTTTTTATGGAACTCCGATAAATCCATTTATTTGTTCTAAATGGACTGTAGAATTCGACTACAGAATTTGGGGTGGAAGCGCAGCGGATGGTTTAGCTTTTTGTTTTTTAGATGTTCCTCCTTCAGGTTTTGTAATTGGAGGAGGTGTTGGAATTCCCGGCACTGCAAATGGTTTGAAAGTAATCTTAGATACTTGGGACAATGGATGTGGTGTAAATCCAGAACTTCAGATTTTCAGTGGAATCGGATACAATGAATGTATTGCTGGAATCGTCAAAGTTACCAATGCATCAAATAATTTAAATTTTGTAAGAAGTAACACGTATCAACCAGTAAAAATCACCTACATCAACGGTGCTGTTACGTTATCCATAAATAATACTCAATATTTAACAGCAAATTTTCCTATTAACTTTTCGGGCTATATGGGATTTACAGCTTCAACAGGTGGCTCAACTGATCAACATTCGATTAGAAATGTGATGATTTACACGGATCAAGCTTCCTCAAATGCAGGCAGTGATGTAGCTTTTTGTGCGGGACAAAACACGCAAATTGGAACTGTAAACAATCCCGCAAACGTTTACTCTTGGTCACCTGCCACTGGATTGAGTGCAACGAATATTTCCAATCCAACAGTTACACTTATAAATAATGGAAATACGCCTGTAACTCAAGTTTACACAGTAACTACATCACTAGCCAGTAGTCCGGGAGTTTGTCCAACAACAGATCAGGTAAATGTTACAGTTTATCCTAATCTGACCATTTCAATGAGTGCCTCAATTTGTGCAGGTGAACAATATAGTTTTAACGGACAGTCCTTAACTACAGCTGGAATCTACACCGCAAATTTAATCTCCCTTCAAGGCTGTGATTCAATTGTGAATTTGAACTTATCAGTAAATCCTACAGTAAATGTGACCATTGATACGGCAATTTGTCAAGGAACTAGTTTTTCAATAAGTGGACAGAGTTTAATAAATTCGGGTCAATATAATTTTACTTTTCAGACTGCCTCAGGATGTGATTCTTCTGTTACCGTTAATTTAACGGTAAATCCTTTGCCCTTGCCTATTTGTAATCCTGTTACTATTTGCGAAACGGATACAGCGGTTCTTACTCCTTCCGGTGCCCTAGTCTATAGCTGGAGTCCTCAACTTGGAAATGTAGATAGTCAAGGCATATTAGCGGTTACATTGGATGCAACAACAGCATTTACTTTATCAGGAACAGACAATAATAATTGTACAAATTCTATTCTTGTTACCGTAACTGTAAACCCACTGCCCAATATCCAATTGTTATCTAATCAACCAGATTATTGTTTTGGTGAAAGTATTGTTCTGCAAGCAACAGGAGGCGTTACATACAATTGGACGCAGTTTATAGGTAATGGAGCGCAGCAAAATATAGTCGCAGTGTCGAATAGTATATTTTACGTTTCGGGTACTGATGCCAACAATTGTTCAAATTCTGATACGTTAGTAATATCGGTAAATCCGAACCCAATTTTACAAGTCACACCAAATCAAGAGATTTGTTCAGGAGGAATTGCTCAAATAAATGTATCGGGAGCGCTTAATTATTTTTGGCAACCACAAGGCTCCGGAACTTCTAATCAATTTTCTCCCTCTTCCACAACTCCATACACAATAGTTGGAATTGATGTGAATGGTTGTGAGAGTTCTATATCAACGAGTATAATTGTATTTCCAAATCCAATTGCTGAACTAGAAGCTCAACCTTCCATTACGACCAGTGACAGTCCGGAAATCACATTTATGAACTATTGCTCTGGTGCGACACATTATTTTCTGGATTATGGCGATGGATCATTTAGCGAAGAACAATTGCCATCAGTTTTCAATCATACCTATCCATATACTGAAGGAAATTATCAAGTTGAATTGATGGTTGAAAATGAATTCGGTTGCAAGGATTCTTCAATGCTATATATTCAAGTGAAGGGAGATGAAATCTTTTACATTCCCAATACTTTTACTCCTGACGGTGACGAACACAATAATATTTTTATTCCAGTTTTTACAAATGGATTTGACCCAGCCAATTTTCAACTTGAAATTTATAATCGATGGGGAGAATTAATTTTTCAATCTTTAAATTCAAACAAGGGTTGGAATGGTTTCTACAACGGCAAATTGTCCCCTGTCGGGACATATGTTTGGAAGGTGATTTATAAAAATCCTGATTTGGACGATTATAAAGTGGTTACCGGACATGTAAATTTGATACGTTAAAATGCCTACAAGCATCGAACATAAAAGCATCGAAAGCAAATTCAATTTCTTTCTCAAAGAACTCAAAATACTTTGCAGCTTCGATTAATTTATTTTGAAACGAGAGTTTGGTGGAAACACCACGACACAGTTTATCTAATCCATAGGAGCTTGAATAATGATCTAACCAACGATTTAGTCTCAAATGAATTAGAAATTCTTTGAATTCATCTTTCATCAAAGACTCATATTTAGAAGAGAATTGAAAAAATGAATTAAGAAAATTAGATAGTTCCTCGTTGTGGTATTTTTTCCAATTTTTTGCTAACAAATGATCAAAATATAAATCAACTGCAATACTTGAAACTTTGGGCAAATCAGTGTATAATAATTTCTTTAAGGCTAATACTTCAGTATGATTATCAATATAATGATCTATTTCCCTGTGGAGCAAAATTCCTTCTCTGATTTTCGATGGATAATTTATGTATTTCTGTCCTTTGACATGATCACCGTACAAATTACAGATCATCAAATCTTTATCATCTCCTGAAAAAAAGAGGTGGCCTAAATAATTCATAAAATAAAAAATCCCGCATCGCGGGATTTACTAATATTCATCTTCATTGAAAAGGAAGTCCTCTCGGGAAGGATAATCTGGCCAAATTTCCTCAATACTCTCATACATGTCTCCTTCGTCTTCAAGATCTTGAAGGTTCTCCACTACTTCCAATGGAGCACCTGTTCGAATAGCGAAGTCTATTAATTCTTCTTTTGTCGCCGGCCAAGGGGCGTCTTCAAGGTAGGATGCAAGTTCTAGTGTCCAATACATAGTAAAAAATTTTGACTGTCATTATTTTCGGCAAAAGTATAGTTATTTTTCACAAATGCAAGTAGTTGAACAATTTTCATCAAAAGTTTTTTTAGAATAACCCAATTTTACACACGAGGATGCCATGGTTGTTCAATTGCTTCGAAATCTTTACTTAATTTTCTTGACAGAACAAATAGGTAGTCGCTTAGTCTATTCAAATAAATTAAGACCAACTCAGAAACAAATTCTTTATCTTTTAAATCGGTTGTGATTCGTTCCGCTCTTCTACATACGCATCTTGCGACATGGGTAAAAGAAACAGCATGATGTCCACCAGGCAACACAAAAAACTTCATTGGAACCAACTGCTCATCCATTTCATCCATCCATTTTTCAAGAAGTTCGACATCTGAATTATTTAAATTTGGTATTTTCATGGTAGATTTTTCAGGATCAGCAGCTAGACTCGAACCAATGGTAAACAAACGATCCTGAATTTCAATGAGTTGAGTCTTGTATACCTCATTTATAGGATAGTCCCTTACCACTCCAATATATGAGTTCAACTCATCAACAGTGCCATAGGCATCTATTCTTAGTGAGTTTTTGGCAACACGAGTCCCACCAATCAAACCAGTGGTTCCGTTGTCTCCCTTTTTTGTGTAAATTTTCATAAGTTTAATGTTGCTAGAAGGTTTTCGACCGATTCATTTGGATGGTGTAGTTCAACAATTTTTTGAATGACCTTATCAACCAAAGCGTCTGGACATGAAGCTCCCGAAGTAACAATGATTTTTAACTGATCTTTATTAGGTAAAAATGTATTTAGTTGCTCGATTTTCTCTTGGTGGATGTTAAATGAATTAATATTATCTCTAGAATAAATTTCAGATGCGCCTTTAACGTAGTACGTTCTGAATTTTCGCTCTAATAATTCAACCAAATGACTTGTATTTGAACTATTATAACCACCTACAACAACTGCTAAATCTGCTTCAATTTCTAAAAGTCCGTAGGTTGCGCTTTGGTTGTCATTTGTCGCATAGCATAAAGTATCGCGGGTATCCGCAATATGATCTCTAATTTTATCCTCTCCGTATTTAGAAATCATTGTTTCTCGCAGAAAATCGGTTATTTCTTGCGTTTCAGAAGCCAACATGGTGGTTTGATTTACTACCCCTATTTTTATTAAATCCTCTGGAAATTTGAAATTTTTGGAGGTTTTATTTTCGAAATATTTCCAAAATTGATCTTCTGACACCTTGCCGAGTATTGCATCAGATAAAACCTTTGTTTCTTCCAAGTTTCTGACCACAATACTTGGGGCGTTTTTTTGGCTATGTGAAAATGTTGCTCGAGTTTCTTCGTGCTCGTGTTTTCCATGGATGATAAGCGTATGGCCCAATTCACCTAATTTTTCCGATCTATTCCATACTTTTTCTACGAATGGGCAAGTCGTATTGTAGGTGTCTATATTTACACCTCGGTTCCTAAGTTCTTGCTCAATTTCCAAGGTTGTTCCAAAAGCAGGAATAATAACTATATCATCTGGAGTAAGGCTATCGAATGGAATAAGTTGATTTCCTTTTGTATCTTGAAGAAAGGTTAAGCCATAAGATTGTAAGTCATCATTAACATCTGGGTTGTGAATCATTTGACTTAGCAAGAAAATTCTCTTTGTCGGATTTTCACTTATTGCCTTATAGCTTTTTTCGATCGCATTTTCTACACCGTAACAAAAGCCAAAATGTCTTGGAATGATAAAAGTAATTTTTCCTACGACTAATTCTGATGGATTAAAATCTTTTTTTCTTGGATCTTCTAACTTACGTTGTGCTTTTACTTTTCCAATGATAGGAGACCTGTAAAAAGAAGGAACTTCAAATTGCTTCATGTGTATTTAACCAATGACTAATTATATTGTTTGGTTTTATTTTAAGGATAAAAGTTTTGATTTGATTTGTTCTAAAAATTGAATATGTTCTGTATTCTTATTTTCAAAATCTGAAAGGATATTAAGAGATTTTTCTTTTTGATTTAGTTTTTTTCTGGCTCCATCAATAGTAAATCCCTCAAGTTTTACTAATTGATAAATCTTGTTAATTTTTTCGATTTCCTTTACGGTGAATAATCGGTTTCCTTTCTTTGTTTTCTTTGCGATTTCAAAACCGAATTCTTTCTCCCAAAACCTTATCAGTGAAGCATTTACCCCGAACATCCTTGAGACTTCCCCAATGGAGTAATACAATTTGTTAAGTTGTTGTAAATCAATTAGTGGCATGAGCTGAGTTGCTTTTCTTTTCGAAAATAGTTATAATTTTGCAACCGCTATGAGAAAAGCATCCACAAGATATAGTTTTTTGATAACTTTTTTCGTATTGTTGTCTATATGTGCTTGGTCGCAGCAGTTAGTGGGTGATAGTGTTCCAAAAATTGACTCGACCAAAAGACCACCACCGAATGAAAAAGCTGAGGCGCTAATTAACTATGCGAAGACTTTTTTAGGAGTTCCATACCGCTACGGGGGTACTACACCATCTGGATTTGATTGTTCAGGATTTATTAATTATGTTTTTCGAAATTTTGGTTTTTCTCTAGTTAGAACGAGTTATGGTTTAGCGGAGTTAGGACAAACAGTCTCACTTTCCGAAATACAACCTGGTGATCTTATGTTTTTTAAAGGAAGTAATGCCAATTCATCTTCGGTGGGGCATGTGGCACTAGTCATTGAAGTGGCGAACGGAGATATTCGCTTCATTCATTCTGCTGGAAATGCTGTAAGAATAGATAACTTTAGAAAAAGTAAATACTATATTCAGCGTTACGTAAAAACTAAGCGATTGGATTATGGTGGCAATAAATAATATGTCACATGGAAATTAATACTACTCAATCCAAAAGTTACTGGTTATTTATAATTCTTGCTGGGTTGTTTATCACAAATGCGGTTACTGCAGAATTAATAAGTAATAAACTAATTGAAATTCCACTAGCCTTCTCGATTGGTGATACAACATTTGGTCCATATACGACGATTGTTGGTATCTTACCATGGCCAATTGTTTTTCTTCTAACTGACTTGCTTAATGAGTTCTATGGAAAAAAAGCTGTACAAAAGCTGTCTTGGATAACATCCGGTTTGATTGCTTATTGTTTCATAATTGTTGGAATCTCTTTAAATATACCTGCTGTAGAAATTCCAAATTCAACGCTTGCAGACAATAAATCCTACTCTTTAGTTTTTGGACAAGCTCAAATGGTTATCATAGGAAGTATTTTAGCTTTTTTATTTTCTCAGTTACTAGACGCCTTTGTTTTTGAAAAAATAAAAAATAAAACCGGAAATAAATTTGTTTGGTTGCGAAGTACTGGAAGTACTGTTTTATCTCAGCTTATCGACTCATATATTGTATTGTATATTGGATTTGTATTACCCGGAGCTCTTACATTTGAGCAGTTTATGATAATCGCCCCAACTAATTATATTCTTAAGCTCTTAATCGCAATTACGCTAACTCCTCTCATTTATGTTGGTCACTTTTTAATACGAAGATACCTTTCCGAAAAGGAAATTTCTAATTAATGGATTTCAATCGATAGCTTAAATAAATTAGTGCCGAAATTATTAGGACGATACCTACCAAAAGAGAATTCTGAACAGAGGCAGATGAACCATTGTAAAATAAAAGTGTAGAAGCGCTTCCTATCATAACACCTAATTCAAGTGCAATAAATACGGTTCCTGCCCCAATACCTCTTCTATGGCTTGGCGATAAATCTGCCGTCCATGCAAATAATGTGGGACTCGAAATACCTGTAGCTACTCCAAAAATAAGTGCAGAACTTATAAAGCAAGAAATACTATTTGTATAGAATAATAATAAGATACTTAGTAAGAGAAAGGAACAAGCTATTATCATCGCTGATTCTCGATTGACTTTTTCAAATAATCTTCCATAGAATAATCGTACAAGAATGGTAGGAATTGCATAAATACCTAAATATAATCCTTTCATTTCTATACCAAGGTTTTCAGAAATATCAGGAGTTAACACAAACAAAAAACCTGAACAAGGTGCCGTAAGTACCATGGTAATTGCCGCTGGGATTACTTTTTTTTCATATAAATCACCATAACTTATTTTTAAAGAACGAATCGAGAAAGTGACGGGAGATAAAAGTGTTTCTCTAATATTGAGTGTTAATAGAAATGAAAGGAACGAGAATAAAGCGGCACAGAAAAAAAGAAAATTAAATCCTCCAAATTGAAAAACATATGAGCCTAATCCTTGCCCAAAGCCAATTCCAAGAGAAATAAATGTTCCCCAGATTCCCATTGCGTGTCCTCGTTTGTTTTCTGGAATGATGTCTGTTACCAAAGCGGTAGCTCCAGTCGGAGTAAATCCAGCTGCAAGGCCATGAAAAAAACGTAGTGCAAGAAATAAGGGAACAGATAAAAATAAAGGATAGAAAAGTGATGCGAGTATAGAAATAAAAATACCAAAATAAATAACTTTTTTTCTCCCGATTAAATCAGAAAGTTTACCCGATATTGGTCTAGAAACAAGCGCGCTAATCGAAAAGAGGGTGATGATTAATCCTTTGCTTGAAGCTCCCCCAAGTTCAGTGATGAATAAATTCATTTCAGGAAGAATCAAATTGAACCCTAGAATGAAAAAGAATATGGAAAAGGAGATTCTCCAAAAATTCGCACCGAGTGATTCTTGCATGCCCAAAAGTACAATTTTATTTTAAGGAACTTTTTGAGAAATTAGTTGTTCTAAATTCATGAAATATTTTGCTTTAGTTTTTTCTTTTTCGGTGTTTATCTCCTGTGCTCAAAACAGTAAACACCAAACAATTTCGAAATCGAATCCTTCTGTCTCGACGAGTGAAAAAAATCAGTTCAATGGTAAAGCTCTTCCAGAAAACGTTTGTTATGTCGTGCGTGATGGCGGGACAGAGCGCCCTTTTACCGGTAAATATTGGAATCATCACGAAAAAGGAATGTATGCTTGTGTTGCTTGTGATGAACTTTTGTTTTCAAGTGAAACAAAATATGATTCAGGTTCTGGTTGGCCGAGTTTTTATGATGTTTTAACTGAAGGTAAGGTCAAAAAAATAGAGGATTATGAATTAGATATGTTGCGATTAGAAATTCGTTGCGCTAAATGTGATGCTCATCTTGGTCATGTTTTTGATGATGGACCTAATCCTACAGGTAAACGTTATTGTGTCAATTCAGCCTCTTTACTTTTTATTCCAAAATGAATACTTTTGAAAGATGATAAAAGAAGCTACATTAGGTGCCGGGTGTTTTTGGTGTATAGAAGCATGTTTAAAAGATTTAAAAGGAGTAATCGATGTAAAGCCCGGGTATGCAGGAGGACACGTTGAAAACCCAACTTATGAACAAGTATGTACTGGAAATACAGGTCACGCTGAAGTAGCACGGGTAGTATTTGAAGATGAAACACTTCGTTATGACAAAATTTTAGAGTTGTTTTGGTTTCTGCATGATCCTACACAGTTGAATAAACAAGGTAATGATATAGGAACTCAATATCGATCTGTCATTTTTTATCATGATTCTAAACAAAAAGAATCTGCAGAAAATGCTAAAAAAATGCTCGATGAAAACAAAGTTTGGAGCAATCCTATTGTCACTGAAATTTCTCCAATTAAAACTTATTATCCCGCGGAGGAGTATCATGTAAATTACCTTGAGAGGAATCCCTCAAATCTATATTGCCAAGCAGTGGTAAGACCGAAAGTGGAAAAATTCAAAAAAGTTTTTGAAAATTTAATAAAATAAAAAAGGGACCGAAGTCCCTTCTATTATCTTATTAATGTGACATGTCCGACTGCCGTTTGCTTTTCGTCGTTTTGTAGCCTTTTAAATTTAATTTTCCAAGTATAAACACCATCGGGACATTTTCTTCCATTAAAATAGGTGCCATCCCAACCAACATTAACGTCATGGTTTTCCCAAACTAGTTCTCCCCACCGATTATAAATGTAAAGTTCAAAAGAATAAATATCGTATCCACTGAAAAAAATCACCTCCCAATTTTGATTAAATTGGTCGTTATCTGGAGTAAAGGTATTTGGAACCCAAAATATAAGCTCAGTTTCTGGAATACAGTCCTCTTCAGTATTTATTATAACAGTATCAGTTGCCATGCAACCTGCATTGGTAAAACCTTGAACAATAAATTCTGTTTGACCGACCCCAGGTAAATAAGAAACACCATTTGTCAAACCATTGTTCCAATTATAATATGAAGCTCCTTGACCTGATAATATAATACTTGAACCAAGACAAATAGTTTGGTCAGGTCCGGCATTAACAATTGGAAGGTTTTCTATGGTAATTGGAAAAGTTTCTACACCTGGGCAAGTATTGCTTGGTGAAGTATAAGTTATTGTATATAATCCGGCACTTGAATTCGATAAATCAATTGATCCCGTAATTGAGTTTAGCGATAAACCAAGACTCGAAGAAAACGATCCTCCAGGAGTGCCGTTAATTATTGGTGAGGGATCGTTATCAGTTACACAGAACAAATTATCGAGATAAATGAAATCAGCATTTTCAGGTCCAATGAAATTTCCTTGAACAGTTACAGGACAATTATTTGCATCTTCGATTATAAATGAATAAGGACCTGTTTGTAGATTGCCTATAGTGATTGTGCCGTTATTTGTAGTATTGGAATTTAAAACTGTGGCTGTAGTTGGACTTAAACTACCTGGAACGATAGTGAAATTTGTCCCGTTTAACCCAGCGGCACCTCCTGAAACGATAGCACTGACAGTTCCGTTAGGACAATTTTGTGTTTGATTATAAGTGACTTCAGGTAAATATTGAATGGCAAAAGTAGGACCTAATTCAAAACAATCAAGATCTGGAACAGTGACATAACTGTACAATCCATCTTGAATGCTGTACATGGTTAATGGTACAAAATAAACAGTATTATTTGAAAAAGTTCCTGGAGGAAAGTTGTTTAACAAGCTGAGATTATTTACGTCAGAAAGATTGGATGAGTTTGAAACAACTCCCATTAAACATGGGTCATCGTTTATTTCTAATCCTGTAGCTGCTGACTGTGCTGGATTTAGAGAAACAGAAGGTGGACATGAATATATTAACCAAACAATGCCTGGATCATAAGTTGGTGCATTCGGATCGTAATTTGGAGAATTTGGATCAGTTGCCCCAATAATTTCAGCTGGTGGTGTCCAATTATTATTTGATACAATATTTAAATTATCACCAAAACACAGCATGTTTTGAGAGTTTGTATTACCGGTTAAGGAAGATACATATGTGCCAACCTCAGCAGTACACCCGCATCCTGCTGGCGCTAGATAGTTAGAAGTACTCGTACAGGAAGCAAGATCTGAAAATGTTGCGGTCACAGAACATGCGGCACCATTTGCAATTAAATTTGCAAATGAATAATTAAGAGGTGAAATAAATGGTGCACTAAATGTTTGAGTTCCTCCACATGACCCTGTAACTGTTAATGTTCCTGACGACGGAGGATTTGTGAAATTAATCTGTCCATTTAAGTTGTACTGATTGTTTTGACAGGATGTTTGATTTGTAGTTAAGGAGGTGATCGAACAGGGGGTAACGCAATTTGAAGGAGCAATATATTCAGCCACCGCATTGCAATTAGGGAAATTTGAAAAAGCAGCTGTTATCGTGCATGAGCTTCCATTAGCATTTAATCCCGTAAATGAAAATGGTATGTTGGTGAATGGAGCGTTAAAAGTTTGTGATCCTCCACAACTGTTTGCAATTGTTACTGTTCCTGTATTCGGCACCGAAATACCAGGTCCTGCCGTTACAGTAAGATTACCGTTAACTGAATAAGTATTGTTATTACATGCACTTTGAGTTGCTGTTAATGCCACGCCACAAGTGAAAGAACAGTCAGCCGAACCAGATCCACTAGTCTGTGAAAAGGTTATTGTTCCTGGCGAATTAGAGAAATTTGTAATTATAAGAATGTAAGTTTGACCAACCTGTGCATTCGGAATGCTAACACTTTCAGTAGCCGCTGTTGAATAACTACAGTCGATAGGTGTTCCATTTGGGAAAGGGTTGCCACAACCGGCTGCTAGCGAAGAATAAGGACCCCACAAAGCAAAATCGACATCTAAACCAGCTCCTGAAGTGGAGGTCTGACTTATGGTGAACCCCATTGGACCATTTTGATCAACTTCCATGTAATACCATGAAGGATTGGGAGTAGAACCTAAACAGTCCACTGAACCTAAATTGGCCACATTTGTACTGTTGTTAAAAGTGTAGCTTGTTCCTGTGCAAAAAGGATCTGCACCTAAACATCCTTGAGCTGAAATGCTTTGCAGATTATCAAATAAAAAAGCAAATACTAAAACCAGTAATAACCGAGACATCGTCAATTTTAATTTTCGAACTTATACCAAAAATCCTGCTTGATAAGCCCTTTGTTATTTTTTGCCCATTGTTTAGCAATTATTTTGTTTTCATCGTGTGTCTTAAATTTGTCATATTTTGGAAAACTGGAAGGAATTTGACCAGAATGAAAAAACGTTTTTAATTTTTCCGGGTTCACAACATACTCACTATAATAGATACCACCCTTATTACTTTGATGTTTTTGAGTTTTGATTGAACTTTTCGGTAAAACTTTTATTTGGGATAAGCAAAAATAACTTAAAAAAAGGAAATATAACGAAAAAAAAGACTTCATATTTTATATTTATATAAAACCGAAACGATAAATTTATAAAATAGTTGCCACACAAGAAATATCTTTTTTATATCTTTTCTAAAATTAATTAATTCAAATTTAAGTTTTAATCTATTTTTGAGAAGTGAACATAGAAATTTCACATATAGAATACATCTTACCAGAAGGCAAACTGACGAATAGTCAACTTGCTCAGAAATTTAATAAATCAGAAGAAGATATTTACAAGTCTACTGGTGTCAAAACACGAGGGGTTCGAGGTGAAAATCAAATTGGATCCGATTTAGGTTTTCTCGCGGCAAAGCAATTATTAAGCAAATTTCCAAAACTAAAAAATAAAATAGATTTGTTAATATTTTGTACTGAAGGTTTAGATTATAAAGCTCCAACTACTTCGAGTACTTTGCATTATAAACTTGATTTGAAACAAGATTGTGCATGTGTAGATATGCCAATGGGATGCGCTGGTTTTGTTTATGGATTAAGTCTGGCAAAATCGTTTTTAATGTGTGAAGAAGCTTCGTGCGTCTTGTTCATTACAGCGGATATTCCAAGTTCTGTTATTCACTCAGATGATTTCGAAATGCGCGCAATATTTGGAGATGCTGGTGTAGCAACAATTATTCAACAATCAAAAAGTGGTACTATTGGGAGGTTTATTTATGGAACAGATGGATCAGGAGCTGAAAATTTAATTGTTCGCGAAGGATCAACTCGAAAACCTATTGATAATGATTGGCTTTCAAAATATAGCGAGGAAACAGATAGATTAGCGCATGGTCGAATGCAGATGAATGGTCTGGAAATTGCTCGATTTTCTCTTCAGAAAGTGCCCGCTTTGTTGGAGAGTGTTTTATGCAAAAATAATTTATCTTTCGAGCAGATTGATCTTTTTGTATTTCACCAAGCAAGTGATTTTATCTTGAAAGTATTAAAGCGCAAGTGTAAGATTCCTGATGATAAATTTTATACTTACTTCGAAAATATTGGGAATACTGTTTCTTGTTCAATTCCGATAGCATTATACCATGCAGCACATGAAGGAAAATTAAAAAAAGGTGATAAGGTAATGCTTTTAGGATTTGGTGTGGGATATTCTTGGGCAGGAACGATAATAGAGTATTAAATTAATATATTTGAATATGGATATTCAAGAACTTATAAAACATATTGAAAATGAATTCGAAGATTTACAAAAGGGAACACTCAATCCACAAACTTCAATTCGAGATATAGAAGGGTGGAGCAGTATGCACGCACTCTTGTTAATCGCATTGGTTGATAATAATTATGATGTATTACTTTCCGGTGAAGAATTGAAAAATGCATTGACTGTGCAAGATCTTTACACGATAATCGTAAATAGAAATTCTTAGTGGCAAAATTATCACTAAATAATGTAAGTGTTGATGCTGTTTATACCTGTGTTCCAAACGGAAAAATCAAGACAAGCGATTATTCTCTCTTCTCTAAAGGAGAATCTTTGCTTTTCGAAAAAACCACAGGAATTAAAGAGCGAAGGGTGGCATCAGATCATATAACTTGCTCTGACCTTTGTTTCAAAGCAGCTAATAACTTATTGTCTGAATTACACGTTCTTAAAGATGAAATTGAAGTACTTATTTTTGTTTCTCAATCACCAGATTATTTCTTGCCTGCAACTGCGGTAACCTTACAAGAGCGTCTAGGATTGAGTAAAAACTGCATGTCCTTTGATATAAACTTAGGTTGTTCAGGTTATGTTTATGGGCTGTCTGTTATATCTAGTTTATTAAAATCAGGTTTGAAAAAAGGCTTGTTGTTAGCAGGAGATAAATCTACGATATCCACCTCGTTAAATGATAAATCTACGTATCCACTTTTTGGAGATGCGGGCACGGCGACATTGTTATCATTTAATGAAAAATCAGAGCCTATGTTTTTTGACCTGTATTCTGACGGGAGTGGTAAGGAAGCAATTATCATTGAATATGGTCATTCCCGATATCCATATAACACATACTTTGATGAGGAGAAAACTTATGAGCCCGGAATTAAAAGATCAAGAAATCATTTGGCTTTAGATGGAATGAAAGTTTTCAATTTTGCATTAAAGGAGGTAGCGAGATCAATTAACGATTGTTTGGAATTTGCAGAAATTGAAAAAGAAAAAGTTGATTATTTTGTTTTACATCAAGCAAATAAACTTATAAACGATTCCGTTCGAAAAAAAATGAAACTAGCTGAAGATAAATTTCCAATGTCAATAGAGAAATATGGAAACACGAGTTCCGCATCCATTCCTCTTACGATTTGTACTTCATTAATTGAACAGATTAAAAATAGAGAATTGTCCTTACTACTCAGTGGATTTGGCGTAGGTTTGTCTTGGGCAAATGTTTCAATGAAAATGGGCCCAATTCCAGTAAAATGTATCGATTATGATTGATCTAACAAATAAAAGTATTTTGGTAACAGGAGCCACTGGCGGAATTGGAAAGGAAATTGTTAAAACTTGCCTTTCACTCGGGGCAAAAGTAACAGCTACAGGTAGAAATATTCAAAAGTTAGAGGATATTAAAACAAATCCTAATTTAAGAATAATTCAATGTGACTTGACATTTTCCGAAGAAGTTGAACATTTGTTAAATCAACTTGAAAGTTTAGACGGAATTGTTCATTGTGCAGGAAGAATTTATCCGTATCCGATTAAATATATTAACACTAAACATATAAACGATGTTTATTCCGTAAACACGGAAACCATAATCACACTTACCTCAAAGTTATTTCAGCGAAAATTGATTGCAAAAAAAGCATCTTTTATTTTTATGTCTTCAATTTCTGTTCAACACCCTTATATGGGGGGTAGTTTGTACGTGTCATCAAAGGCAGCAATTGAGGCTTTTTCAAAATCTGTAGCCTTGGAATTTGCAAATGATGGAGTTCGTTCAAATTGCATCGCACCAGCCTTAGTTCAAACTGAGATTTACGAACAAACAATGAACGCATATACTGCGGAACAACGCGAAAAAATTATAAGACAATATCCTTTAGGAATTGGTAATCCAAAAGACGTTGCCTGCCTAGCTGTTTTTCTCCTAAGTGATTTGAGTACTTGGATAACTGGAAATACAATACCAATGGACGGAGGACTACTCCTAAATAGTAATCGCTGAAATTAATTTGATTCAGGAGCTAGTCTCAGGATAATCCCATCTATTGATTCATCTAATTGAATCTGACAGCCTAATCGAGAATTTGGTTTAACAAAAAAAGCTTGGTCAAGCATATCCAATTCAGCATCACTTTGCTCTGGCAGATGTGTTGCTGACTCCAAATAACATTGACAAGTTGCGCACATCGCCATACCTCCGCATTCACCTAAAACAGGTAGTTCGTATGCCTTACATAGCTCCATGATGTTCATGTTCATATCTGTTGGACCAATCAATTCATGTGAATTCCCTTCCCTGTCTATAATAGTGACTTTTATTTCGTTCATTTCAAGTTGAATTAATTTCGAATTCTTAACGTGCTAAAACCATCGTAAAGCGTTTGATATTGGCGCAAACCTATGTTCGCATTACTAATTGGGCTTCCGTCGTACAAAGAAAAAGTGGAGTTATTGCAAGTATCTTTCAGCACAAGGAAATTTTCGTTATCAGGAAATAATGGCAAAAAGCAAGTTCCTTCCAAATCGCTTGGAGAATGTCTATCAAACGCAACAAATTCGTCTATTGATCTCCGGTATACTATTAGTCCCCTAGATCCATAGCCTTCAACATAACACCAACCCCCAACACCAGCAAGTGAATTATAGGATGGTAAGTTAATGTCAATCACAACATCAAAGGGAAAATTTGGAACGGGATTTTGTTGATTTTTGAAACAACTTGAAAAGATAAGAGAAGATATCAATAATAGAAATACGCGTTTCATTCTGTAAATTTACAAATCTTCTTGTTATTTAGAGTGTTTAAAATTATCCAAATCTTGATTTTAGCTTTTCTATTTTCTTGTGCTTCAGAGGAAAATATACAACGCAACAACCATAAATTACTAAAGCAAACAAGAAAAGAATTAAGAAAAACACAAAAGGCGAAAAAGAGATACATTAAAAAGCGTTACCGTCATCATAGGAAAAATCAATCCAAAGAAATGAGAAAGAAAATGCGAAAAGACAGAAGAAGGATGATTAGAGAAAGAAAAAAATATAATTAGCTTATAAATCTTTCTACAGTAGTTTTTCCCATTTTAACATGAGTTGATCCAATTCCAGCTTTTTATTTTCGTATTGAGTTAAATTCGAGGAGTAATTCTCTGAATTATAGTCTGAATTGGCAAGATCTTCTTCAACTTTCTTTATTTCATCTTCCAAAGCAGTAATCTCTTTTTCAAGTCGCTGAAGTTCCTTTTGATTATTCTGCTTTTTGTCGTCAACCTTTTCAATTGGTTTCGGTTTTTCAAATTCTTTTACTTTAGCTGCTTCTTTTGATTTTGAATCTTTGACCCCATTGGTCTTCTCTTTAATTTTATAAGCAAGATATTCATTCAAAGTGAAGTGATGTATTTTCAAGGATTGTTGTTCAATGTCCCATATGCGATTGGTTAATCCATCAACAAATTCTCTATCATGTGAAACAATGATAAACGTTCCTTCATAATTTAAAAGTGCTTTTTTAAGGACTTGTTTACTTTGTATGTCAAGATGATTCGTAGGTTCGTCCAGAATTAGAAAATTGGAAGGACTTAATAAAAGTTGACATAAAGCTAATCGAGTACGTTCTCCACCGCTTAAAACACTAACTTTTTTATCTATGTCTTCTCCCGAGAACAAAAATGTCCCTAAAATTGACCTTAATTCTTTACGAATATCCCCAACTGCAATTTCATCAACAGTTTCCATAACTGTCTTATTTACATCTAATTTCTCAGCTTGATCTTGAGCGAAATAGGTAACGTTTACATTATGACCATATTGAACATCTCCTTTAAAATCTATTTTTTTTGTTATGGTTTTAAGTAAGGTTGATTTTCCAACACCGTTTGGCCCTAGTAGAGCTATTTTTTCACCTCTTCCGACTGTAATATTTACATTTGAAAACAACAAATTGTCTCCGTACGATTTTTCTATTCCTTCAAGGGATAGCACCCATTTTCCCGGTTGAACACTTAATGGGAAAGTAATTTTAATACCTGAAACTACATCTTTTTCAATTTCAATCCGCTCCGTTTTTTCAAGTTTTTTTATGAGTGATTGTGCAAAGGCCGCCTTTGAACTCTTTGCTCTAAACTTGTTTATTAGCTCTTCAGTGTGTTTTATGTCGCGGTCTTGTTGCTTTTTTGCAGCCTGTGTGCGTTCAAGTTCTTCAGCTCTTCTTTCTTTATAAAGTGAGTATGGAAAAGGAAAATCAAGAATTTTACCGAGACTAATTTCCAAGGTTCTCTTAGTAACATTATCTAAAAATAGTCTGTCGTGAGATATGATAATCACAGCGCCTTCAAATTTTTGCAAATACGACTCTAACCAACTGATAGATAAGATGTCTAAGTGATTCGTCGGCTCGTCCAAGAGAATAATGTCCGGGTCATTCAATAATATACGAGCCAATTCAGCACGCATTTTCCATCCTCCTGAAAAGGTATCCATCGATTTTTCAAAATCAGTGTCTTTAAATCCAAGTCCTTTCAGAGTTTCAGAAATTCGTTCCTCCCAACTAAATCCTTCTATAATCTGAAACTCATGATTTAAATCGCTCATTTCATCGAGAAGCCCGAGGTACCCCTCTGATTCGTAATCAGTTCGAGTTACAAGTTGAGTATTGATTTCTTCAAGTCTTGTGCGGATATGGTTTAATTGTGGATTTGATTCATCTAAGAATTTGAACAAGGTAGATCTCGTATCTATAATAATATCCTGAGTGAGGTGTCCAATTTTTGTTTCTTTTGGCAAATGGATACTTCCTTCGGATGGTTTGATTTGTTGAGCGATTAATTTTAAAAGTGTGGATTTACCTGCTCCATTTTTACCAACTAATCCAATCTTTTCTCCTCTATTGATTTGAAGACTTACTTGCTGGAAGAGAAATCCTTGAGGTAAGTAATAACTTAGTTTTTCAAAATTAATCATGCACAAAATTAATCTTCCATAAAGTTTTTTCAATACTATTTTTAATAACTTTTATTTCACAAAAAATCACAATTCACAACAATTGTAATTAATTGCTGTTATATTAGTGAAATAATTTACATACGCAGATGGGTAGACCAGCTACAAGACCAGCCAAATTGAAGAACGGATTTTACATTGAGGTTAAATCACAAGGATCATCGTCCATTTTAATTCGAAGAGATACAAAAGAACAAATGCTGATAGCAGCTGAAGATTATTCACGAACTAAAGAAGTTACTATAAAAGGAGAAATGTTTAACGATAAATGGATTGCCGATTAGGTTTTGACGATGCGACGTTATTATTTTGTTCAAATTCTATCAATAATTTCGTTTCTTCTAATTCTTGTGCCCATTGGAATTTACTTTAATAACGTTACTTTAGCCAAAATTTCCGGTGTTCTCACTTTAATAATTACCATTATTTCTATTAGGTTTTGGTTTCGTGTGCTTCGTTTGAACAGCAATAGAAATCCTGTAGTTAAACTTTCCATCAACGATTTATATTCTTTAAAAAAAACCTTTTCATTTTTGAAGATGTGGAGTTCTGATTCTCATGCTATTTTGCAAGGTAGAATAGGTGTCGCCTTATCGGAAGTTCGTTTTTTAGTAAATGGTAGTGATGTTTCACGAGAGGACGCAATTAATTTTTCTTTCATTATTGCGCTAAAATTTTTGAATGAAGACATTTTACCTATTTCTAAGTATACAGTTTCGGGTGAAGCCTTAAATGCGTCAATTCAGTTGCTTCAAAGTAAAACTAATCTAACCTTTGAAGAATGTATAACGATTTGTGCGGACGCAAATATAGTTGAGGTCATTCCTAATAGTTGAATTTTCAGTTAGTTGAAAAAAATCTTATAGTTTTTCAAAAAAAACTTTCAAAAAGTTATTGTTAGGAAAGAATAAGTATGTATCTTTGCACC
>CAZLHR010000037.1:0-22410 GCA_964559685.1 uncultured Lishizhenia sp. | reverse complement strand
AGTAATAATCTAATAATTACTTGAAAACAAATTTTCATTTTGGATTTCAAAATAAATCACATATTAAAAATACTAAAAAATAATTAAGTTATAAAATATCGTACTTTTGAATTTCATTTTTGAAATCATTATGAAAAGAAAAACATTTAAAGTTGCAACTTTTACCTTATTCTTAGGATTAGGTCAATTAACTCTAGCTCAAGCAATTCCGGGAACCTTAAATTGGTATAATGGTGAAGGAGTGGGTATGTATACTAACAAAGCATACAAATTATTAAAGAAGAAAAAATCAAGCGAGGTTGTTGTCGCAGTGATTGATTCAGGTGTAGATGTCGAACATGAGGACTTAAAAGGAAAAATTTGGATAAATTCCAAAGAAATTCCCAACAATAAAGTTGACGATGATAAAAATGGGTATGTTGATGATGTTCATGGTTGGAACTTTCTGGGCAATTCAAAAGGTGAAAATATGAACGAAGCGCGATTAGAGAAAACTCGAATTTTAGCAAAGCTTTCACCGAAATACGATGGAATAAATCCACAGGAAATAAAGTCAGATGCAGAGTACGAATTGTATTTAGAGGTTTTGGCGGCAGTTGAAGCAGATCGAGCGAATTTTGAACCATACATGGACATGTTGAATAAAGGATTGTTGGATGCTGAAACTGCGAAATATATCAACGATCAAATGAATTTCAATTTAAACCCTAATTACGACGATCGCGCACTAATCGGAGATAACCCAGATGATTTAAACGATAGAAATTACGGAAACCCTGATGTTGAAGGTCCTGATGCATTACATGGTACTCACGTTGCAGGAATAATTGCTGCGAATAGAACAAATAATATTGGGGTTGAAGGAGTTGCAGAAAATGTAAAAATAATGTCGGTTAGAACAGTGCCCAATGGAGACGAACATGATAAAGATGTAGCCTTGGCAATTCGTTACGCTGTCGACAATGGAGCAAAAGTCATTAATATGTCCTTTGGAAAAGGCTATTCTCCAAAAGCACAATGGGTGTATGATGCGATGGCCTATGCCGATTCAAAAGGAGTTTTGCTTGTGCATGCAGCTGGAAATGATGCTAAAGATGTGGATGTAGAACCTAATTTTCCAACGGAAAAATACGATTTTCAAACCACAGAATTAACTCACATTTTAACGGTTGGAGCATCCACGAGAAATGACGACGAAAGCATAATTGCAGGTTTTTCTAATTTTGGAAAGAATCAAGTAGACGTTTTTGCTCCTGGTTTTGAAATTTACAATACTGTTCCTCAATCAGCCTATATGAATTTACAAGGAACCTCTATGGCTGCACCTATGGTTGCAGGAATGGCAGCTATGTTATCTTCCTACTACCCAACCTTAACAATGGCGCAGATCAGAGAGTCAATTATGAAAACGGTGGTGGTTAAAAAATCTTTAGTAGATCGTTGCAATACTGGAGGTGTAGTAAATGTTGTTAAAGCTGTGAAATATTGTAACAAGCTTGAAAAATCTAAGAAATAAGCTTTTAATAGGTTTTATTTTTCTGATTGGTTTTCAAAATTTTAGTTGCCAATCAAAAATAGCTGACACACTTTATTTAAATACGGTTATAAACCAATGGCATCTTAACGCTGCAAATGCCCGATTAGAAGATTATTTTTCCGTATTGTCGAAAGATTTTGTGTTTCTTGGTACTGCTCCTGGTGAACGCTGGACGAAATCTCAATTCTACAGTTTTTGCAAACCATACTTCGATAAAGGAAAGGCATGGGACTTTAAACCATTTAATAGAAATTGGCATATAGATTATAAAAGAAAAATCGCCTGGTTCGATGAAGATTTATCTACTTGGATGGAAGGTTGTAGAGGAAGTGGAATTTGCATTTTTCATAAAGGAAGAGTAAAAATTGCTTATTACAACTTGACTGTTCTAATCGAGAATGAGAAAATTCAATCATTTATAGAACTTAGAAAACAATAATGTTTGTTAAAGATAACAAAATAGACACTTGTAAACACTATTTTTCAGACCAAATAAAGGACAAATTTTCAGCACTTGCTATTCAACAGATGTGGAAGACATTAATTTGCAAACGCTTTAATTGGAATGGAGCAGAATTTATATTAAATCAAAAATCAGGGCTATCTGAGTCTGATTTACTCTATGTGAGAGAATGTGTTAAGCGTCTTAAAAACAACGAACCGTTCCAATATATCATAGGTGAAACTAGTTTTTATAATCTTTCAATCTTATGTAATAGTTCGGCTTTAATTCCAAGACCAGAAACTGAGGAACTGGTAAATTGGATTAGAAATAGCACATCTAAACCTTTGTCTATTTTGGATATTGGTACCGGCTCTGGATGCATTGCACTTGCCTTAAAATCAATTTTTCCAAATTCCTACGTGGAAGCGTGGGATGTTTCTATTGATGCTCTTTTATTAGCTAAAAAAAACGCGTTAAATCTGAACCTAACTGTTGATTTTAAAAACAAAAATGTTCTAAATACAATAAACTTGGATAGAAAATTTGATGTTATCGTTTCCAATCCACCTTATGTTCAGATTACTGAGAAAGAAGAAATGGAACATCATGTAAAAGATTTTGAACCACATCTAGCACTTTTTGTGGATGATGACGACCCGTTAATTTTTTACAAGAAAATAGCTGATTTAGCCATCTTAAACTTAAATCCGAAAGGGTTATTGTTTTTTGAAACGCACCATAAGTTTCATAACGAGCTTGAAAGAGAGATGAAGAAACGAGGATTTATAAACATTGAATTGAGGAAAGATTTACAAGGGTTAGATCGATTTTTGAAAGCTCAAATTCCTTAATTTTATCCCATGGTTGACAGTTCAATTCAGTCAAGAATTCAGGAATTATCGCGCGAATTACACGAGCATAATCATCGTTATTATATTGAAAATAACCCGCAAATTTCTGATTACGAATTTGATATGTTACTTAAGGAATTGCAAGAACTAGAAGAAAAGTACCCAGAATTTTGTTTTGAAAATTCCCCAACAAAAAGAGTAGGAGGTGACATAACTAAAAAATTTGAAGTTGTCCAACATAAGTTTCCCATGTTGTCTTTATCAAACACCTATTCTGAAGAAGAAATTAGAGAATGGGAGGAGAGGATAAAAAAAACAATTGATCAACCTTTTCATTTTATTTGCGAACTTAAATACGATGGTGTAGCTATTGGATTACGCTATGAAAATGGGAAGTTAACAAAAGCAGTTACGCGCGGAGATGGCGAAAAAGGTGAAGATGTTACTGTGAATGTTAGAACGATTAAATCAGTTCCACTAGTTTTAACAGGAAATTTTCCGGCTGATTTTGAAATTAGAGGTGAAATAGTTCTACCAAAAACTAAGTTTGACGAATTAAACAGGGAAAGGGAAGCACAGGGAGAACCCTTATTTGCTAATCCAAGAAATACTGCAGCAGGAACATTGAAACTTCAGGATTCGCGAGTTGTTGCAGACAGAGGCTTAACTTCTTTTTTATATGGTGTTTATGGCGTCTCAGGGCTTTTTAATGGTCACTATGAAAGTGTAGTTCACGCTGGTGAATGGGGTTTTCGAGTTCCTACAAAGAAAAATAATTACATTTCATTAGCCACTTCTATTGATAGTGTTTTATCTTTCATTTCTTATTGGGACGAACATCGCCACGCCTTACCTTTCGATATTGACGGCGTTGTTGTAAAGGTAAATGAATATGCTATTCAAGATGAATTAGGATTTACAGCAAAGTCTCCAAGATGGGCCATTGCATATAAATTTAAAGCTCAACAAGTTGAGACTATTGTTGAAAGTATTGATTTTCAAGTGGGACGCACAGGTGCCGTAACACCCGTAGCTAATTTAAAACCGATATCGCTTGGAGGTACTACTGTAAAGAGAGCTTCACTACACAATGCGGACCAAATTGAAAAACTTGGACTCAGAATAGGGGATACAGTAAAGGTTGAAAAAGGTGGTGAAATAATTCCTAAAATCATTAGTGTTTCCAAAGAAAAGAGAAGAAATGAAGGTGCAGTTTTTTCGTTTATTACAAATTGTCCAGAATGTAATGCTCAACTTGTTCGTCATGATGGAGAGGCGCAACATTATTGTCCCAATGAAAAAGAATGCCCACCTCAAGTTAGAGGGAAAATAGAGCATTTTATTTCAAGAAAAGCCATGAATATTGATGGGTTAGGAGGAGAAACCATCGAAGCATTGCTTAAAAATGAGTTGATTTCATCAGTGGCAGATTTATATAACCTTGATCGTTTAAAATTATTGCAATTAGAACGAATGGCAGAAAAATCTGTGGATAATCTCTTAAAAGCTATTCAAGATTCTAAAGCTGTTCCTTATGAACGCGTTTTGTTTGCGCTAGGTATTCGGCATGTAGGAGAAACAGTAGCAAAAAAACTTGTAAAACATTTTTCATCTATTGAAAAGTTACGACAGGCTAGCTATGAAGAACTTTTAGAAGTGGATGAAGTTGGCGAAAAAATTGCACAATCAATTCGACACTATTTTGAAAATAAAGAGAATTTAATTCTTGTTGAAGCATTGAAAAAGGCTAGTCTTCAATTTTCATCTGTTGAAAAGCTGAATATTTCTAATATCTTAGCAAATAAAATTGTTGTGGTTTCGGGAACGTTTCAGTCTTTTTCTCGTGAGGAGTTGAAAGAACTTATAGAACTAAACGGTGGAAAGAATGGTAGTTCTATTTCGAAAAAAACAGATTTTTTAATTGCCGGTGAAAATATGGGACCCGCTAAATTAAAACAAGCTACTGAGTTGAATATCCAACTTTTAAATGAAGATGAATTCATTAAATTGATTAGTCAAAAATGAAAAATATTTGGACCTCAATAAAATCGTTGCTAGTTGTTTTCACTTATGAGGACGACGAGCAACTAAAATTGTTCAGAAAGTCTTTAGATAAAATGCTTAATACAAGCAATGTGGATAGATTAATTATTGTCGTTAACATTCCTAAAGAAGTAGATAAAAATTCTTTACCTCCACATTTTTTAATTTATTACAATTCTCCAAATGATTATAATTTTTGGGGGAAACTGAAAGATGTCCAACTCGAGGCAGAATTAAGTAGAGATTATGATGTTTTGTTATGGTTTGGCTGTACAGATCAGAAAATATATCCTCATATTGAACAGTCCACAATTCAGAGAAGAATAATTATTAATCAAGATAATCCTTCTTTTGATCTAAGTCTTAATGCAGGTTCAGATTCACCCGAACTAATGTTGAATTTTGTAATTAACACACTAAAAAAAATAACAATAAATGAATAATCCTTTTATAGGTTCTGGCGTGGCATTGGTGACGCCTTTTAAAGATGATTTTTCCATCGATTTTGATGCATTAAAGTCACTGGTCCGCTTACAGATTTCTGGTGGAACTGATTTTTTGGTAGTTCAAGGCACGACTGGTGAATCTCCTGTCTTAAGTGCAGAAGAAAAACAACGCGTATTGCAATGTGTCCTTGAAGAAAACAATGGAAAGTTGAAAGTTGTATATGGAGTTGGAGGAAACAATACGTTGGCAGTTGGTAATGCTTTAAAACAAGTGCCAAAAGGTGTTGATGGGATACTTTCGGTATCTCCTTACTATAATAAACCTATTCAACGCGGTATAATTGAACATTATAAACATATTTCTTCTTGTACGGATCTTCCAATAATATTATACAATGTTCCGGGAAGAACAGGTTCTAATGTTTTACCAGAAACGACGCTAGCTTTAGCCGATATCCCAAACGTTGTGGCCATGAAAGAAGCATCCGGAAATATGGAGCAAATTATGGAGATTATTCGTTTGAGAAAACCAGATTTTGGCGTCTTATCAGGCGATGATGCTTTAACAATGCCATTAATTGCTGCTGGTGCCGACGGAGTTATATCAGTTGTAGCAAATGCTTTTCCGGAAAAATTTTCTCGAATGGTACATGCCTCATTAGAAGGAGATTACGATACTGCTCGAAAAGAGCATTACGATTTACTTCCTATCACGAAAATGTTTTTTGAGGAAGGCAATCCTGGAGGTGTAAAAATTGCACTTAAAGAAAGAGGAATATGTTCTGATGTGCTGAGATTACCTTTAGTTTCTGTTTCTAAAGGTTTAATGGAAAGAATAGTTCGAGAGACGAAAAGAATAGTAGGAATGTAAATGCTGAGAAGTTTAATTTTTACCTCTTGTTTACTAATATATTCTTGTTCTAATGAAACAAATGAAAATAATCTTTCTGAACTAACTACTAGTGAAAGACTAAAGCAGTCGAAAAACACGAATACAACAAATTCGACGAACAAAAAAAATCAAAGGTTACAATCTTTGGATTCATTGATCGATGTTCGCGAATTGAACGCCGGAATTAAAGTAGATTTAAAATATACTTCGAGAGATAATTTCATGAACATGCGGTTATATGATAAAATTGACCGCGCCTATCTTCAAAAAGATGTTGCAGTGAGATTGGCAAAAGTTCAAGAGGCATTATCGAAAAAAAAGCCAGGTTTTCATTTACTCATTTACGATGCCTTAAGACCAGTCAGTGTTCAACGAAAAATGTGGGAAGCCTTAGATAGTATACCGCCAAATAGGAGAGGCAAGTTTGTTTCAAATCCAGACAAAAGGAGCTTACATAATATGGGAGCTGCAGTTGATATTACTATTATTGATGAAAAAGGAATTCCGTTGGATATGGGGGCTGGTTTCGATGATATGCGCGAAATCGCATATCCGTCACTTGAACAACATTTTCTTGAAACAGGAGAATTGAGTGCAAAACAATTAGAGAATAGATTATTATTAAGAAGATTAATGCAAGCTCAAGGATTTAGGCAATTGGAAACAGAATGGTGGCATTATAATGCGTGTTCACGTATCGAGGCGTTAAAAAAATACAAAGTTCTACTCACCGAGTTTTAATAATTAACGAGTACAAGTGCTGTATCGAAAGGAGCAGGTGTAACTTCTTTATGACCATATTGACTTGTTCCGCCATTAATGATCCAATAATCAACAGAGAAGAGACTGTTAGCATTATTTAGGCATGTTCTAGAATAATAAGTTTGCTCAACTAAATCAATTAATCCTCCAGGGCAGCACTCCTCGCAGGTTGTGTTTTCGCTTGTTTTCATGAAACGAAATGTTTCGTTAGGAAGTACGGTACTGTTAACAAAGCGCATCTCTACCCATGATTTAGCTTTGGTTCCATAATTTCTCGTTGTCGTACTTGATGGTGTTAGGCTTGAAAATGGTATTTCGTCTGAAATTTCAAAGTAGTTCTCTTTTGAAATCTTTATTATAAATTTTTCCGTTTTATCTCTCGGAAATGTAAATTCATATTTACCATCTGCTGTAAGAATTACTGAATCTATTGCAATCATTGAATTAGTACCAATGGGAACTTTGAATAATTTTACCTCGGCTCCTGTTAGGCCCTGTTGAAATGTTTTGTCAGTAATCGTTCCGGCTAATGTAAAAGATGCAATTCCCCGCTCACATGAATTAACAGAGTAACAAATAATGAAAAGAACAATAAAATAAAAAGCTCGCCTTATCATCACTTTTTATGTTTAAAATTAAATAAATTAGTCGAAGAAAAAGAAAAATTAAACACCTTTCTGTCATTTGCGGCCACCCATGTTATGTAAATAGCAATTGGTGTGAAAAAAATACTCGCTAGCCACATGCCAATAAACGGACTAACTGTTTGAGTTTCTGCGAGGTTTTCACCTATGCTAATCAGTATAAAATAAATCATAAAAATTATTGCCGCAATGACTACTGGAGCGCCAAATCCACCTTTTCTTACAATTGCACCTAGTGGTGCGCCAATGAAAAACAAAACCAAAATTGTGTATGTTAACGAAAATTTACGATGAAATTCTATCCAATATCTATTTTGTTCAGCTTCAAAAGTTTTTCTAAACTCCAATTGATTATGGATCATTCGATTATTGCCTCTGAGAAAATTTATAGTGCGATTCAGTGAATTAGATTTATCTATATCGGTTAAATCTTTATATCTTTTCACAGGAACTTCTATTTCTTTTACATTTTCTGTATTTTTCACAATTAGTGCTTCATCAGTCATGGTTAAATGTGAACTTATGATTGACCTGGCAATAGTGTTAGAAAATTGATCGGTTTTTTGCTGTAATGAGTCCATGACTTCGGCAATTTGAAATACATTCATCATTTCATGTTTATCTGAAAAAACTTTTTCATCTGATCTAGAAAGACTTAACCCATCCATTCTTATTTTGAAAGTGCCCGTGGTAAATGAAGACACACGAGATGGTCGATTTTCTTTTTTATATTGCTTAAGTTCTCCACTAGGAAGAAAAATGGGGTTTTGTAAATCTAATTCTTCAAAGACGTCGCCATTTTTAAGCTGAAAAAAAAGAAAATTATTATTTTCTGACTTGTAGATTCTGGCCTCTTTTGCTTTTATTGTGCGTACTTGTTCGTTGTCGCTATAATCATGAATGGTAATTCCGTAGTTTATACTATCACGCATTTCATCTATTTTAATTGCATATCCTTCAATATCTTTTGTATAAACACCTGGAGTTAAGAGCGAACTTATTTTCGTATTCTGAATATCAAAGATCATCGAATGCCATTTTAAGTTAGCAACAGGAATTACATAATTTGCAAAATAAAACGTAAAGAAGGCAATACCAATTACAACTATAGTTAACGGTCTCATAACCTTATATAGTGACATTCCGCTAGCTTTAAATGCTGTTAGTTCATTGTTTTCTGAGAAATTTCCAAATGTCATGAGCGAGGAGAGTAAAATTGCGAGCGGAAGCGCTAAGGGAACTAAACTCGCTGAAACATAAAGTAATAACTCGAGAATCACCATCACTCCCAATCCTTTGCCCATTAAATCATCAATGTACAACCAAAAGAATTGGAGAATCAAAATAAACATAGAGATAAGAAGCGTGACCACAAATGGTCCCGCAAAGGATCGAATACTAAAAATATATAGGCGCTTCAACTATAAATATTCCTGCAAAAATAGGGGAGAATCACGAAAGATGAATCATGCACCTAAGATACGACGTAATTTTTCCATTTGTTGATCCCACAGCATTTCAGCCCCATTAATATCATCTGGTTCTGCATAATCTGTGATATTAATAATCATTGCATTGGTCATGGGATCTATTTTTGTAGCAATTTCAAAGTAGTACTCGTCTTCTTCGTCAGCTAACCATTTAAATCGAATTCGTTGATTCATTTTATGGAATTGTAATTGGGCATCTTCAGTTGCGCCATCCCATTTGAAAGTATAAATATTGTTTTTGACATTAACATCATCAGCAAACCATTCGCTCAATCCACTTGGCGTTGAAATTAGATTTTCAAGTACCCCAGGAGTAGTTTTAAATAAATACTCTAATTCAAATTTCTCTTTCATAGCCGACAAATTTAATTTTACATTTGTACCTTTTAAATTTAACTATTTTTAATTACAATGTTGCTTAATAAGCGATTAATTCTCCAAGGAAGGCTTTTTTTTAAATATAGAGGACAATTACCTTTAATTCTTCTTCCATTGACCGTTTTATTAATGGTGTATTATCCCATGGAATTAAGCAAAGAAATTATTTTTTTGGTCAATGTTAGTTCCTTTTTGTTCATTTTTTTTGGACATGCTATAAGAGCTACAACGGTTGGTAAACGCCACAAGCATTCATCTGGACGAAATCGCTCGCATCATTATGCCGAAAATCTAAATACTACGGGATGGTATTCCACAACGAGAAATCCATTGTATTTTGCAAATTTTTTAATTTGGTTAGGTCTATCATTTCTTACTCATCACGTTGGAGTAATTCTATTAATTTGTGTTTTTTTTTGGTTCATTTATCAACGGATTATTATTTCAGAGGAAGATTACCTATTGCACAAGTTTGGGGCATATTATGAAGAATGGGCTAAAATGACCCCTGTTTTCTTTCCGAAATTGAAGAATTTTAAAACAAATCCAATACCACTTTCACTTAAGACAATATTAAAAAATGAATATCCGGGAATAAGTTCTACCTTAACGAGCCTGCTATTGATTCATATTGGCACAAGAGTGCAACACGACAAAGGTTATATTTTCGATTATATGGATTTAACAATATTCATTGGTATTTTGCTCTTTGCCGGAAGCATGAAATTATTAAAACACAAAACCAGTTTTTTCTATTCTGAAGATTAGATTGCCTTGAACTCACTTCTTTGTTCTATTGACCTAGAAAGTGTAAGTTCGTCCGCATATTGTAATTCTGTTCCTACTGAGACTCCCCTTGACAAGGTGGTAATTAACACTGGAACGTGTTGTAATTTTTTATACAAGTAGAAATTTGTGGTGTCACCTTCCATTGTTGGACTTAAAGCGAAAATTATTTCTTTTGGCTGAATATTTTCTGCTTTATTTACCAAGGATTGAATATTTAGTTGTCCAGGTCCAATTCCATCCATTGGTGAAATCAAACCTCCTAAAATGTGATAAACTCCTTTATATGTTCCGGTAGCCTCAATGGCCATCACATCTCGGATATCCTCCACAATACAGATTGTTTTTGTGTCTCTAGTTGAATTAGAACAAATCTCACAAATTTCATTATCGGAGATGTTGTGGCAATTCACACAAAAATGAATCTTTGTGTGCAGGTTAAGGATTGATTCCGTAAAATCAGAAATTTCAGTTTCGTTTTTTCTCAATAAAAACAATGCTAATCGCAATGCTGTTCTTCTTCCAATACCAGGCAACGAACCTAATTGATTCACGGCATTTTCAAGATTTTTTGATGGAATTTGCACCTTCAAAAATAATCAATATGTCGTGAATATTGCACAACGAAATGCCTAACTTTGTTTTCTTATGAAAGAACTGAATATCCGAAACAAAAAAGCACGCTTCGAATATCATATAGAAGACGTTTATACTGCAGGTATTCAGTTAAGTGGAACTGAAATTAAATCTATTCGAAATAGCAAGGCAAGTATACTGGAGGCTTATTGCATTTTTTCATTAGGAGAAATTTGGATTCGTAACATGCACATTACCGAGTATGAAAATGGTTCTTTTTACAATCACAAACCACGAGCTGATCGAAAATTATTATTAAACAGAAAAGAGATTAATCAACTGGAAAAATTTCTCAAAACTAAAGGAAATACCATAGTTCCATTAAAATTATTTTTATCCGAAAAAGGTTGGGTGAAAGTTGAAATTGCTTGTGCTACAGGAAAAAAAATGCACGATAAACGTCAAGATTTAAAAGAAAAAGACGACAAAATAGAAATGGCAAGAGCCATGAAAAGATAAACTAGTCCTTGATAACGGGGTAACCCGGATATTTCTTTTTGTCAAAAATGAATTTGCTATCGTCGATTGCATGATTTGAAGAAAACTTTGTTAGAGAATATGTCATAACAGAACCATCTTTGGCTTTCATGACTGCTTTTTTCAAATCGTTGCCTTTAGAAATGTACAATACTATGGTATGATAATCTGCTTTTGCAGGAACCTTTGGTGTTAAATTGATGATATGTACTGTCTCTCCGTTGAGTGAAGATTCTTTGTCGTAAGCATTTTTAAAACCTGTTTCCCAGATGGTCATTAATTTTTTAGGATTTAAACCTTCATCCCCAGTATTAGCATCCGATTCGTAAATGGAACCTTCTTCCTTCACAACTGTCCAAGTTTTTACACCGTTCGAGATAATAGTATTCTCACCATATGATGCATAATATTTATTCCCCTTAACCCATCCTTTGCCCGTTTCGTTTTCATTTTGTCCACTTTTGGAATTTTTAATGTTTGCACTAAACTCAATGTAAAAGGAACTCATTCCTTTCATTTTAGTTGATAGTTTATCTAGAATTCCTTGTGATTTAGCATCTTGTGAAAATCCGCAGAATGCAATAAAAAACAATATAAGAGAAAAAAGGTATTTCATTTTTATAATTTCTCGACAAATATCACAAATTATGCCAAATAAATTATCCAAATGTTAATAAATTCCTGTTCAATCGATAATAATCAGAGGCCTGTTGTAGATTGTATTGGAATATTGAAATTGAATCAAATAATTGCCGGATTTTATATTTTCATTGATAACTTGTTGATTTACATTTGTTTGTTTGATTAAAATCTGTTTTCCTTGTGTGTCGAAAATTCTTATGGTGACAGGTTCATTTATTGATGAAATCCAGGATAAGTGTGATCCACGTTTTATTGGATTTGGATAAATTGAAAAACTTGAATTGTTAGATTCAATCAATACGTTCGTACCATTAATATTAACATTGTCTAAATATAAGCAATTACCGTATCTGCCAATATTACGAAACGCAATTTGAAGATTAGATTCGTTAGCATATGCCGATAAATCCAAAGAATCAGTTCGCCATTGAGCAAAGTTAGGCGTGAAATATTCTTGAAAATCAGGAGATGTCGCTAAATCTGTCCCACCTTTTAAGTATAGATTTTGATACGTTTGTCCACAATCTGTTGATGCTAAAACTTCCAATGTATCGCTATAACCTGATCCCCATCGCGCATAGGCCACATCAAATTTTAAGTATGAATTGGCAGCAATTACAGAAGGATTAAAATTCATTATCAGATCATCTGAGTTACCTTGTGAATCGTTGTTGTAGTTGTCGAAAATTGCTGACTTACTAGAATTCCCATAACCACCAGCGGAAGAAGATAGAGACCATTGGGCATCGTTATTTGGATTTGCAATACTCCAACCATTTGGCACAAATGCTCCTTCAAAACTTTCTGAAATAGAGGTGGGTAAACTGAAAAAGTTAACATTGATGTCAATTGTATCTGAATCGCTATTTCCATTTGCGTCCGTAACAGTTAGTATCGCTTGATGGACTCCTGATTGCGAAAAGAAAACAACCGGATTCCGTTGATTCGATGTATTTGGAGTTCCAGTTGGAAAACTCCAATTCCAAGTGGCATTTGAATGATTAAGAAACGAATAATCTTCAAAATAAAACGAGTCAATTTCACAAATCACCTCTTGGGATAATTTATCAACCATAGCTCGGGCAATAGGGTAGGAAGGCTGTTCACTTAAATTACTTTCCCAAATCCCTTTTCCATAGGTAGCTAATCTGACTTTACCATCGCGATAAAATGGTTTTATTATATTTCCACTCGTAAATAGCGGTAATCCACTATTGTCAAGTTGAAATTGACTTTGATTATTTCTGTAATAAACAGCCTGATTTGTAGCAATATATACACCACCATTAGTTCCAGCAATAAAGTTTAGTGCTTGAACGGATTCATTATTAAAAATAGACGATGTCCAGTTTTCCCATGATTGCCCTGAATTTGAAGTTTTAAATACCTTAAAACCATTCGACCCATCCGGATAGGCAATCCATAACTCATTTTCGTTTTGAGGATTTAGTGAAAGTAGCATTCTTCTGCTATTTCCTGACGGTTTATTTACTTGAGTCCATGTTAAGCCACCATCATTTGTTTTCCATAATGTTCCATTTGAGCCTGAACTAGGTTGTTGGTTTAAATAAATGACATTAGGATTGCTTGATGAAACCTCAATATACTTTATCTGATTTGCAGTATTGGTTCCAAATGTGTACAACAAATTAAACGAAGCGCCTGCATCCGTTGTTTTCCACAACCCATTATCCTTTCCAATATAAGCTATTGAGTAACAATTCGGATGAAACTCCATTTCACTCGATTCTGCGGCCCAATAACTTTCGTTTGGAGACATTCCAAATGCTGCATTAGCAATTGGATCATTCAAATTAATTGGAATAACTTTTCCTGCGATATCCGAAAAGTAAGTTTTACGATTGTTTCCAGGATTTACATAACCAGTAGGCGCTTCACCACCGCCGAGTTCAAGAAAATTACCAGAACCATAGTTCTCATGATAAGCTAAATTTCCATTGTGATACAGACCTCCAACAAGAACATCTTCATTCCAACCGCTTCCAAAACCCCAATAATCAGAACCGTGCACACCTGACGTTCTAAACTCATAATTTGTCGTAAAAAAATCAGATGAACGATAAATACCACCATCTGTTGTAATCCAAGCTGTGTTGCTAACAATGCGAAAATCTTGCATATCCACATGCATTCCTAATGGTCCACCAACATAACCGGCAACAGGTATGAATGAACTTCCACCATTCGTAGATTTATACAAGTTTAATCCACCAATGAGGATTTCATCCGGATTAGTAGGGGATGCCATTAATGCACAGTTGTAAAATCCTTGATGGTATGTCCATTCTGCCCAACCGATCGCTAAATTCACATGATCTGTCGTGTAAGGACCTCCTGCCGGACCATTTGGCAAAGTCCACGTAGCACCGCCATCATTACTTCGATAAACGCCAATGTAACCAAAATCATTTGCTTTTGCTTCACCAATTAAATAAGCATAAATTCGATTTGGATCAGCAGGTGTTACCGCTAATCTAGCTCCGCCATCGTTTCGAGCTGCATCAGTTGAGGAATACCAACCATTACTTTGAATTGACCAAGTTGTTCCAAAATCGATTGATTTTAAAAACTCACAAATTATGGCCGTTGGGTTGTTGCAAACAATGTAGAGAATTGATGCATCGGCTGTATTTGCTTTTATGTCATACGTTTTATTGGAAAACAATTGATTCCAGGTAGTTCCGCCGTCCAGTGAACGATATAAACCTTTATCCGTACAAGCAAATATGAGTTGATCATTTGTCGGATGAATCAAAATTTCGTTAACGCCAAAGTTTGAATTCTGTAAAACATTTATCCAAATTTGACCTCCATCTGTCGAGCGAAAAACTCCATTGTTTCCACCGGCAAAAACAATATCTGGGTCTGAAGGATGAACTTCTACAGCTGTAACTCCACTGCCAAAATTCTCGTTTTTTGAAACAAGCGTCCAATTTAATCCTTCATCAGAACTTTTATATACTTCGCCGGGCTCAGTTCCACAATATAAAATAGACGGTGTATTCAAGCATTGGTCGATACTGTAAACATTTGTTTGACCAGATCCTTGATTTCCTCCCTCTTGGTAATTTGTTATTGGGCCGACGATACTCCAATTCGATGACTTGGCGTTGTTTTGTTTTTTACGGTAAGCTTGTTCGTTACTTTGAAGATCGACTTGAGTTGGTTCGTGAATAAATCCAAGTTCATTAGCATATGGCAAGCATTTTCTGCGCCAACGTTTGTAGTATTGTGTATGATAAGACTTCTCAAAAGGATTGTTTCGGTAATATTCTTTATACAATTGGTCAACCTCGAATACAGAAGGGTTATCAGCGTACATTGTTTTGGCCCAAAGTGGTAAAGTACTGACTTCGGAGGGTGATGGCTTTTGTAGATTTTGACTTAAAGTGTAATTTAATAAAAATAAATTTATAATACTGAATATCAATAATTTCATTTTTTCCATTTAAAATAGTTTTTTTGTTGAACAGGTCTGTTTTCTTCGATTTCTATTAATGGTTCACAGGGCAGGAGGGAGGTGCGACATTCCTGAGGTAAGGATTGGTATAGTTTTGTTCCTTCTGTTTTCCAAGCAATCATTTCATCTGAAACCTCTTTTACAACTTTAGCTGGATTACCCACTACTAAACTTCTTGCTGGGATAACTGAGTTTGCTGAAACAAAGCTTAGTGCTCCAATAATTGATTCATCTCCAATTTCAACATCATCCATTATTACTGAATTCATGCCGATTAAACAATTTCTCCCTAGAGTTGCACCATGAATTACAGCGCCATGCCCAACATGAGCACCGGCTTTTAGATACACTGTTGTTCCCGGAAACATATGAAGGGTGCATGATTCTTGCACATTGCAACCATCTTCTATGATTATTTGACCCCAGTCGCCGCGAATTGTAGCATGAGGACCAATATAAACGTTTTCTCCAATTATTACATTGCCGGTAACATTGGCCTGTGGGTGAACAAAACTGCTCGGTTTTACAACTGGAATAAATCCATTAAACGAATAAATTGCCATGTATTTATGTTAAATAGAATTTAGAATAAAAATTAACTTTACTAATTTAGGAATAAATTAAAGAGCATGAAAAACTTGATCATATTATTTGCTTTAGGCTTAAGTACAGTAAGCATTTCCCAGAAAACCATAAAAAATGAAGAGTTTAATCAACTTAGAGTAAGGTCAGACGCTCAAGTATTGGATATCAGAACACCACAAGAGGTTAAAAAAGGTAAAATTCCGAATTCTATTAACATAGATTTTTTCGCAAAAGATTTTATAAATCAATGTGAATCTAAATTTGATAAAAAGAAACCCTTGTTAGTTTATTGTGCTGGTGGCGGACGAAGTAGCAAGGCTATTAAAAATCTCAGTAAAGTGGGATTTAAAAAAGTTTATGAATTGGAGGGAGGTTTTGATGATTGGAGTTTAATAAACTTGGAGTAGAGTCAGAATAGTTCGAATTATTTATTTCAATTAATCGTGTTGAAAACAATCAATCTCTTTTCTATTTAACATAATATTAATTATAATACAATTCTATATCTGAATAGAATGAACAAATCCGCTAATTCGTTTTTATATTTGCGTACATGCATTGTTCAGACAAACAATCTCAGATAGATTTAAATCTCGATACCATTTTAGAATGGTCGGCTGAATATGCTCTTCAACCAACGGCTAAAAAGAAACTAATTCAACTTTCTCCAAGTAATCGTTTTGCAGAAATTGACGAGGCTTTGCAAAAGGTGAATGAATGGAAAGAAATACGCATAGCTGGAGATCCAATTCCAGCGTTAGAATTTGAAGAGCTTCATCAAGAAATTAAATTACTTGGAATTCAGGATGCAATTATTTCGCGAGAAGGATTTTGGAGAATTCTACTGGCTTCCCAAACTGTCAATGCATTTCTTTTATTCATTGAAAAAAGAAATGAGCGATCGCCTGGGCTCGCCATTATACTTAATAAAGTCTATCTCACTGAAGAACTAATTAATGAATTAAATAAAGTATTTGATAAAGATGGTTCTATAAAGGATAATGCTTCAGATGAATTATTTCAGATAAGACTTAAAATAAAACAATTGAGAGCGCAAATCAATCGGAATTTTGAAAAGGAAATGCGCAAATTAATTAAAGATAAATTGCTCGGAGAAACCTATGAAACTTTTGTAAACAATCGAAGAGTCCTCTTAGTACAATCGGCTTATAAAAGAAAAGTATCCGGCGCAATTCACGGAACTAGTAAAACAGGAAATCTATCGTATATTGAGCCCTATCAAAACGTAGCCCTGAACAATGAATTAGACCATCTTATTGACGATGAGCAAAAGGAAATATTGCGCATATTAAAAAGGTTAACTCGTTTTATTTCTAGTTATAAATCTTTGATTATTGCTTATAACCAAACACTAATTTCCTTAGATTTCATTCAAGCAAAAGCACGCCTAGCACTTGAAATGCAAGCCTCACTCCCATTGATAAACAAATCTCCGCAAATGAATTTAGTGGATGCCTTCCACCCTCTTTTGCGCAGAACTAATTCAAACCTCGGTAAACCTACTATTCCACAACATATTTTCTTGAATGAAAAACAAAAAATGGTGGTGATATCTGGTCCAAATGCAGGTGGAAAAAGTCTTACTTTGAAAACGGTAGGCTTACTTCAAATGATGCTTCAATGTGGTTTTCTTGTTCCTGTTGATCCAAGAAGTGAAATGTGTTATTTTCAGCAAATTTTATCAGATATTGGAGACAATCAATCTATTGATAACGAATTAAGTACGTATTCTTATCGATTAAAAAGAATGAAGTATTTCCTTAAGGTGTCAAATCCAAGGACCCTGTTGTTATTGGACGAATTCGGCTCCGGATCTGACCCAGAATTAGGCGGCGTATTGGCAGAAGTTTTTCTTGAAGAACTTTATTCGAAGAAATCATTTGCTGTTATTACTACTCATTATTCAACCATTAAATCAAAAGCAGAACAGTTGAAATTTGCGATAAATGGCTGCATGTTGTTCGATATGGATAGCTTGTCCCCTCTTTACAAGCTTGAAATTGGTCAACCAGGAAGTTCTTTTACATTCGAAGTCGCTCTTTTAAATGGTTTTGAAAATGAACTAATTAATCGGGCTAAATTAAAGCTAGATCCGAAGAAAATTAAAATGGATGCTCTGTTACATGACATTCAAAAAGAAAAGAACTATCTAGAACGTCTGATTAAAGAGCACGAATTAGCACAAAAGGAAGCATATGCCTCCAAAGAATACCACGATGAAAAGTCTTCTAAGTTAAATGCTAAATTAAGTTCACAAAACCAATTGGTTGAGCAATACAACAAGGAAATCCAAGCTGGAAAAAAGATGTTATCCTTTATTGATCGTTTTAATGTGAAATCCCGAAAGAAGAACAGTAATGACAATCTTTACGCTGATATAAAAAATTACCTCACGTTAGAGAAATCAAAGAAATCGATCAAGGAGACGACATCAAAAAAGCTAGATTCGACAGTAAAGAAGAAATCAATAGTGGCTCAAGAAAAAAAGTCTATAGATTTTGAACAGGATAAAATAAAGACTGGGTCTTTGGTTCAATTAATCTCATCGAAACGAAATGGAACTGTAGAATCGATAAAAGGAAACAAAGTCACTGTAATCTTCGGTAATGCGCGAATGAAAGTTTCTTTGGAAAATCTCAAGTTTCTAAGTTGATTAAATTCTTGTTAATTATTGAAAAATCATAAATAATCAGCTTTAAAAGCGTACTTTTGCGCCATTATTTTAATTGACATATGAGTACAGCGTTAGGAAATCACATTTTGGTGGAATTTATGAATTGTGAACCGCATATCATGAATGATGTGGCGGCAATTGAAAGAGATATGGTGGGGGCAGCTCAAAAAGCAGGTGCCACCGTCATCAATTCTACCTTTCATCATTTTTCTCCCTATGGAGTATCGGGTGTTGTGGTCATTCAAGAAAGTCATTTAGCTATTCACACCTGGCCGGAATATGGTTACGCTGCGGTTGACTTGTTCACCTGTGGGGAAATGAACGCTTGGATTTCTTTCGATCACCTTAAAGAGTGTTTTGGTGCTAAATCATATTCAGCACTTGAAATGAAAAGAGGTTCTGTGAATTTATTGACAAGAAACGATTTTGATATCAGTACCATGCGTCAAAAAGCTGCAGAATGGCGAAATCCGGAGTTTTTTACAAGAAATGTTTGGTTTACGGACAAAGACGATGATCAGGCCTTATCTTTGAGGTTTACAGGTGATGTTTTTTATGATGTACAAAGCCCTTTTCAGCGCGTACGGATATTAGAGTCGTATAAGTACGGTAAAATGTTGGCATTAGACGACATGGTAATGACCACAGAAAAAGATGAATTCCATTACCACGAAATGATCTCCCACCCTGCCCTATTTTCGTTGAATAATCCTAAAAACGTACTGGTAATTGGTGGTGGTGATGGTGGTACTATTCGAGAAATACTCCGTCACGATTCTATAGAATCAGTAACCATGGTAGAAATTGATGGGCATGTTATTGAGGCGTGTAAAGAATTTTTGCCAACGATTGCTTCATCATTCAATCACCCTAAACTTAAGTTAATAGTTGACGATGGGATTGCATTTATAAAAAATGCTCAAGCGAAAAGTTATGATTTAATCATCGTAGATGGATCGGATCCTGTGGGGCCAGCGGAAGGATTATTTTCAGTAGAATTTTATACCAATTGTTATAATGCTCTGAAAGACAACGGGATTTTAGTAGCACAAGGGGAATCTCCAAAATTCAATGAGAAAGCCTTCTCAGAACTGAATAAAACATTGCAACAGATTTTCGGGAAGAACAATGCTCCTGTATCTCTATTTTTCGTTCCTACTTACCCTACAGGTATGTGGAGTTTTCAATATGGATTGAAAGGAACTGTTGACGTTAGAAAACTTCAAGACACGTCGCGTGTAGCTTCTTTCGTAGATAGTCAAGGTCTTCGTTACTACAACAAGGATATACATGAAGCGACTTTTGCTACTCCAAATTTTGTAAAACAATTAATAAATTAATATGAATATCAACACACATAAGGTTGTTTCTTTGAAATACACCTTAACTAATCACCAAACAGGTGAACACATTGAAGAAACAAACGAAAGTAATCCCTTAGTATTTTTATTTGGTGTTGGTAGTTTGCTTCCTGAATTCGAAGAAAATTTAGAGAATAAAGTAAAAGGTGATATATTTTCATTTGCAATCGCAGCCGCTCAAGCATATGGTGAGCATGATGCAGCGCATGTGGCCATGCTTCCATCTAACATATTTCATGACGAAAACGGTGAATTTGACGAGGCTATGTTTCAAGTTGGAAGTGTAATTCCTATGAGTGATAGCGAAGGGAATCATCTACGAGGAACTATATTAGAAATAACAGATGAAAACGTAAAAATGGATTTCAATCATCCGTTAGCTGGTACAGATTTGCACTTTAAAGGAGAAATTCTAGATGTGAGAGAAGCTACAGCTGATGAAATCGACCATGGACACGTCCATGGTGAGCACGGCCACCACCATTAATTTTTGTTTTTATTGATCTTTAAGCAAATTTTTTAGTAAATTTCGTTTTAAATCAATCATCATGGCTACTATATTCGAAACACGATTGATTGGAAATATTGGGAAAGATGCTGTTATAAAAACTATGGACAGAAGCATCTTGGCAATCAATTTTCCGGTCGCTCACAATAAAAATTGGAAGGACAAAAAAACCGGACAAGTTAAAACGAAAACCACTTGGGTAAATTGTACTATTTGGAAACGAGAAGGATCTAATATGAGAATTATCGACTTTCTTACCAGAGGCACCCTGGTTGAAGTTTTAGGAACTCCTTTTGCCAAGGCCTATACACAAGAAGACGGGACTTTACGTACGGAAATTAGATTAAATGTGTCAAAGACAAATATTTTAAGGCCGGCAACAAAAGGAGATGAAGCACACGAGGACATTATCGATTCTGAAATAGATGCGTTTGAACCAACTATGGAAGATTTTAATTTAGATGACGACGACTATTAAGCTATTTTTTTTACAAAATTTTATTTTGAATTGAAACAATTTCATATATTTGCACTCTCAATTTTGAGTAAGAAATTCCTCCTTAGCTCAGTCGGTTAGAGCATCTGACTGTTAATCAGAGGGTCGCTGGTTCAAGTCCAGCAGGGGGAGCCAAAGCCGATCAGAAATGATCGGCTTTTTTTATAGATGACTTATTTTATTTACATAATTTATTCTTCTCTCATCGATCGTTATTACGTTGGGTACTCTTCCAATCCTTGGAATCGGCTCAATCAACATAATTCAAACGCCAAAGATAAGTATACCGGAAGGACCTCGGATTGGATCCTAAAATCTACCTTCCAAGCAAAAGATGAATCTTCTGCAATTCAAATAGAACGATTCATTAAGAAACAAAAATCCAGAAAATTAATAGAGCAATTGTGTGATTCAAAATTCACTCCAAATGGTTATTTAGCTCTCCCGATAGCTATCGGGACGGTTAGAGTCCCGCACTTGCGGGATTAATCAGAGGGTCGTCCCGTACTTACGGGATCCAGCAGGGGGAGCATCCAAAACCCAGTATAGTTAAGTCTTTACTGGGTTTTTTTATTGGATTTTAGTTTGGTGGAATATTTCTGAAAATTGTACTAAAAACACCAAAAATTGACCTTAAAAAGCTGTTTACTTGCAAATTTACTTGCAAATTTTAGATGCCATAATATGAATTTCTATGGCTACTTTAAGCTTAGTATTAGACAAGCGTAGACAGAAAAAAGATGGTACATATCCATTAGTATTTCAGGTAGTTTTAAAATCAGTTCCTGTTAAAATCAGCACTGGTATATCTGTTAAAGAGGAAGACTTTGACCGGAAGAATGGTTATATTAAAAGTGATATGTCTCTGAACAGAGAACTCTTTAGAACGGAAGAAAATTACCAACAAAGACTTGAACTGTTTAACTTGCAATATCCAAACAGTAAAAATGCAAATGACTTAAAGTGCTTTTTGCAGAACAAAGCAATAAATCAACAAACTATATCTGAGTTTTGGGACAATACAATTCAAGAACTTATTGTAATGGGCAGACTGGGTGGAGCTAATGTTTACAGACAAAGTAAATCCAGTATAAGCAAATATGTAGACCTTAATATTCCTTTTCAGCATTTTACCTACCGAGACTTACTTAAACTTGAACAGCAAATGCACCTTGCAGGAATAAGTGTTAATGGTATGGGAGTATAATTCCCCCCTTATTTAGGACAGGGATAATTCAAATTTAGGTTTATTTTT
>CAZLHR010000036.1:0-22865 GCA_964559685.1 uncultured Lishizhenia sp. | reverse complement strand
GTAAAACAGTCGCTCAGAAATTAACTGCCTACTTGATACATTTTTCCATCTTGTAAGGAACCCAATTAAATATGAAGAAGCATTCTTTTTTTACTTAATTTACTACCCTTAGGCAGGAAAATATTCGTTCCTATGTTTGCATAACTTTTATGTAAGGAAAATGAAATTCTGTTTTAATATTTTTTTAATGGTAAATTCGAAATGCTACCCAGTAAAAAAATGGATCTAATAATGAAAAATGTTATTCTATTCTTCGCATTGCTATTTTCCAAATTCGGACAAGCACAAAATTGGCATACTTATCACACCAGTTTATTTCATCCTTATTTTTTTTGGCATTCATATGGATATCCATACAAACAATTCAAGATCAATCCATACGACAACACTATCTGGTTTGCACATAAAACGGAAATTTTTCGCTTGGCAAACAATGGACAATTTACTGATTTCAATGAAAACAATGAACCTGTTTTACAAGGTTATTATGCGTTTGAAGACATCACGTTCACGCCAACAAGAACGGTGCTAATTGATCGTTATTTTGGCTTAGTCAATTACGATGGCTCCAACTGGAGTACCATTCCAAATGGTGTAGATGGCGTTCATTTATCTTCAGATGGTGATACCATTTGGTGTGCTCGAATAAATGAAAATTACTTGGTAAATCATCCGCAAGGTTCTCAATTAGGCAATGTTAGTTATCTGAGAAGGATCGAATCCAAAAACGGAAATCATTGGGCAACTTCAGGAGTTGACCAAGGTGTTTTATTTCATTTTCAAAATGGAATGCCAACCATGTACAATGCAGACACCATTCCATTCATGCTTGAAAATCAGACGTATCATATGAAATTTTCTAAATATTCAGACACCCTTTATAAATCAGGGGACTTAGGCATTTCATTGGCAGTGGGTAATTCATTCGTTGATACGATAACGCCACATAACTCAATCAACATGCCCGCAGACCTCATTGTTAAAGAATTTGAAATTGACAAAAACAATAATATCTGGGCGGTTTTTGGCGAATTTGGCATTTTGAATCCACCGAAAAAAATCGGTTTTCTAAATCGCAACCTCAAAACCTGGACAATTTATGATGATCAGAATACACCGATTGTATTTACTGATGGTGTTGGGATAGAACTAGATACCTTGGGGAATTTATGGGTAGTGAATAAACAATTACTCCATGTTTTCACAACCGGAATTGAACCTGCTTGGTTAGGAACTTCTGAATTGGCTAACGATAATTCCTCAATTGTAATATATCCAAACCCGACCAGTCAACAGGTCACTGTAACATGGACAACCAAAGACGCTTCTTGCATCGAAATCTTTACCCTACACGGAAAGCTAGTAGCACGTATTCCCATACATGAACCCAAAGCTCAAACCCTCGATGTTAGCGACCTTTCGTCGGGCATGTACCTAATCCGTGTTGGAGAACAAACGCAATGCTTGCATAAAGAGTAAGCTCATATATCTACTTTTTCCAGGGACCCTGAATAGTCCGCCTGCGGCGAACGTATCGAAGGGTCCGTGGAAAAGCAAAAAATCTACACGACGGGTCTATACTTTCTTTTGTCTTGATATTTCGAGTACCTCAATACAAGTACAAAAGAAACAAAAAATCTGCGCCTTCGCTGAAGCTTCAGCGCAAGCGAAAGGCCAGGATTTATCCTTGGTTCGGTGATGATCTTTTCTCTATTAAAATGTAAAATATGCCGAACCATTTTCTCGCCTCCTAAGCCTTTATTTTGACGGTGATTCTGCGACTTCCGCCAAAAAGACAAGGCTTAGCACAGCTCAAAAACCGGAACATCCCAAGGCCGTAATAAAAACAATTTTTGCATTTTAATGGTGCATGTTTAAGGGACAAGTAAAGAGAACTGAAAACTTGGCTACTGTGAGGAAGCCGAAGGATCGCCGAAACGGTCAGTTTTCAGGAGTGGAGCGCCGTTCCTTAAACCCTGCACCGAGCTTTTTGCTACTTTTTTGTGGTAAAAAAGTAGAGGAAATGGTACCCAAGCCTTAGTTCGTCCCTCTTACTAGTAAAACAGTCGCTCATTGAAAAAAAGGCCTTTTACAAACTTAAATTTATTCCTTCTTATAACGCCATTCTAGGCCAACATTTAATCCCATTAAAAATCTGTTTACTGGGAAAGGTGGATGCCATTGTGGAGAGGAATTATTAAACGCTAATTGGTCTAATTGGATTTTGTAATCGGCAAAAACACAAGTATAAATGCAGAATATTGAATTTAATTTTCTTTCAAATTGTAGACCTAACCTAAGGGAACTACCCGAATTGTAATTGACAGGCTTTTCATTTTCTATAGAAGGAGTACCGTCATTGAAATAAATTGTCGAAGAATAATTACTTGGAATATTGAAAATAATACCCGTTGAAATAAAAAGTATGTTTTTATTCATTGTAGGCAGCATGTTAAAACCAAACAGAAGCGGAACGTTGTGATAATAGATTTTATATGTCACCTTGTCCGTATTACCTAAATTTCCAAACAACTCATAATACTTATTTGTGTTATAATAAATACCCGTTGATAATTTAAATCGCTTAATATTTCCAGAAATTAATAAACCTGCCCCGCAATTAAGCTGATTTTTGTATTCAGTAAAATAATACGGTGAGGTAAGAAATAATTCTGATGTAAAAAATTGATCATTTCTACTTTGCTGACCAAAACAGTAAAATGTTATGGCTGAAATAAATATCAAAGGAATCCTTATCATTTTGGACATCACTGAAGTATTATTTTACTCACATACATATTTTTGTTTTTCGAGTCAAATATTGTTAAATCATAATTGCCAAGTATATAAGTTGGATATAAAGAAATGCCTCAATTTTTCCTAACAATCAATGTTCCGGTGTTGAATTCAGTTTGCCAATTTAAAAAATACATACCATTGGGTAATAACTCGAAATCCAATTCCTCCTCTCCATAATCAAGGCTCCTTGAAAATACCATTTTACCATCAAGTGACAATAAATGAATTAAAATTGGCACATCGGCTGTCCGTTTTATTGATAGATTATTATGAAAAGGATTAGGATAGCAAGATATATTAATGGAAGAATTAATTTCCGGTGCCCCGAGCCATGGAGGATTCACCCCTTGTTGAAACATAAAATATTTTGAGAATCCAGAAGAAATAAGAAACCACATGTTATTATAAACATCAACTTCCAACTCGGGTGTATTATTAGTTGCTACTAAATTTGGGTATGGCGCCAGGAGCTCTGATAAATTCGTAGTTCCCACCCATGTGTGAGTGCTTCGGTTATATTTTGAAATAATCGTAGAATTATGGTTAACTCCGTTACAATCCGAATTACCAAAAACAACCCATAAATTTCCATCTAAATCAAAACAAAGTCTTCTTGGATGTCCAACAGGCATTTGGATTGAATTACTGACTGAAATGCTGTCAATTATAGTATTCCCAAAGGCAATACCTATATGATTATTTTTAGTATAAAATAGTGTATCTGTTCCTGGCAAGAGTTTGGCATCTAAAATTTTGTGATTACTGGCATTTGCATTGTCTATCCACGTTTCGGCTCCTGTTGCTAAATCAACATGAAACACAGGAAGATAGCCAAAACCATAGCAATTATTTTCACCAACTAATAAATTAGTATGTGATTCCGAATAGGTGTTGATCAGTTGATCTTGAAAGTAAACAAGGGTATATGTATTAATTGGATCCCAGGTGCCAATGTACAGGGTATCATTGCGAACAACCATATTTCCTTGGCTGGTTATTTGATGCTCACCCGGTAAATCAATTGATTGAAAGATGTTGCCATCGAATTTGTAAAAGTATGGCGCCCCGGAATTACATGAATACATATACGTGCTGGAAAAAACAGGTTTTCTATACGACCACGAGAAATCAACAAAATTGAATAATGGTACCACGGCAGGGGTATAATGGGTAAATACCCCATCATCAAAATGTATAGGGTAACTTGTTTTTAGCCAGAAGCTTGAATCAAATGGATTGATTGATAAGAACACAGAATTTTGTCCCATATTCACCTCTTGCCAAGATTGGGCATTTATATTTTTCAACAATGATATGAAGAGTAAAAATATGATTAAAGCTTTATCCATTTCTTAACAATTTTGAAATTCTCTGTTCTATATTCAACCATATATATACCTTGTGGAATAGCTGAGCAATCAAAAGAAACTGTTTTTAGTTCATTCACTTTTTCGTAAAATTGAACTTGACCATTTAAATTAAAAATAGTGATAATTCCAGATAAAGTTGCATCTAATCCATTCAAAGTTAATAAATCATTTGTAGGGTTTGGATAAATTTGAAGCCGGTTTTCAATTTGTTCATTTATCTGTAGCGTAGTGTCGACCATTAAATTTAAAGAATCACAGGGGAACTCGTATCTATTGTCTAAGGTAGTATCTAAAATGTAAATGGAATATGCCATTTTTGGAATTGAAACCAGAGGATTAATTGGATACCAAAAGTCTATGGAATCCCCTACTTCATTTAGAAAACTATTATCAACAATCCTAATAAAATCATAATAATACCCACGTATTTTTATGGTATGATTAATGGTATCTACGGATTGAATATAGGCATAAGGTTCAATTCCAAAAGTGTCAATTTTTAAAATATTGGAAATTTGGCCCGTATTTCCAATATATCCTAAATAGGAAAAAGTATCTTCTACATATATTCCAGAATTGGTTTGTGAAAAACGAATCCAAGTATCTATCAGCTGCGTATTGGTTGTCATATACGCCGAAAAATCATATTCCAACTCAACATTGTATCTAACGGCTTTGTAATTTTTATTAAGCTCTATTGTAAAATTTTGGCTTATTGGTCCTCCCTCAAAAGAATAAACAGGCTCGTTTAGATAAAAATGAATCGTATCAATCTCTACTATACTCGTTGCAATTGGGTCCTCAATTGGATGAATTATTTGTAATTTTGGAAAACTAATCATATCCAAAGCTTTTTTGGCATCAAGTAAACCCCAACCCGTATAATGGTCGTATTCGAAAGAATTCAAATCTTTGGCTGATTTTTGAAGTATATATTCCACATCAGCTGGATCTAAATTTATATTCGAATAACAAGGTTTATTGTACTTACTAAGCAAGAGTGCTGCCACTCCGGTTACATGAGGAGCAGCGGCTGAGGTTCCATTGAACTTCCTATATAATGACCCATTGTTCAAATATGTAGATTTAGTGGTGAATACAGTTGATCTTGTTCCCGGAGCAATTAAATCTACATTTCTACCTATGTACGAAACATATCCATTAATTATAGACTCCTCCAAATTAATATAATCACCATTTATCCCGCTAGATCCTACTGAAACTATCCATGAATCATCATAAACAGAAGGTACTTTTGGCACTCCAAATACATTTGAATTTGGGTTAGTTCTATTTCCTCGCGAGACCACATTCACTACTCCATTCTTCAAGGAAAAAAGAAATGCCTCCCTGCATAGGTAGCATTCACTTAAAATTGGGTAATCGACATCGTCTATAAAAATTGAATCGCCAACTCCTCCACCCACATTAGTTGGTCTATTAAAAGGATTCACTTTCAGGCTGTAGCTATGATTTGCAATGTTTATTCCATATCCAGGATTATAATTATTTATAAATCCAATTTCATTTAATGGATCAAGATGATCCCAATTATAATATGTTCCTACTCTACGTGATGCATCAATTAAACCTACACCAATTCCTAGTCTAGAAAAAGTGCCAAGGCTATCGGTAAGTTTGAAGTCAATTAAACTTACCCCATCTTCATTGTTTACCCCACCTCCTGCAATTCCTGCAATTCCAATGGAATTATTACTTTTTGCTGCAATAATTCCTGCAACAGAAGTACCATGACCAAGTTTATCAATCCCAAAATTATAATCAATAAAAGCATTTGATTCATAGCAAGGACAGCCTGTTAATACGCTAAGATCTTCATGTGTAGAATCAATACCCGAATCAAATACCCCCACTTTAATAAATGACTTGCCAGAACTTATTTCCCACGCCTCTTCAATATTAATATCAGCAAAAGGATTGACAATATTATTTAATCCTAATTGTTCAAAGAAGAAAGTATCATTAACTTGAGATTCAAAATCAACCTCAAAAAACGGATGGTTATAAATTACAAAAGGATAACACTTTTTTAATTTCTCAAGATACTCAAAATATTGAATTTTATTTTCAAAATAAAACTCAAAAGTTGCCCAAAAAGGAGGAATAGATACTTGCTGACCCTGTCTTCCTAATGATAACGAATCATCAGGTCCTAACATGGGAAACAATTTCTCCACGTACACAACACTTAATTTCAAGTTCAATAATTTATCTAAAGAATCCATAATCTCGTTTCCTTTTTCATTACAAAAATCAACGAGTTGCCCATTGGAATTCTTCTGATCTTTAATTTTTTCTAGGTTCAGATAGATTGGATTTAATCGAACTACTTGTGTTAATTTATTTTCAAATTGAGAATACAGCCGATTGTTAAAAAAAGGAATAAAAAAAACTATTATTGATACACTAATTAATATTGATTTTCTGTTCATTTCTTGTTAGTTTAAAACATTTGATATATGCGGTTATTAGGTAAGCTTCCCCATAAACTGAAGCGTTTTTATTTATGGTGGCATTCTTTACAACAAATACTACACCCATCCACTTTCGTGTAGCCCATGTCCCTTGCGCGTTGCATTGCGGTTGAACAAAAGATGAATTCTCCCAACTCAACAAAGTGTTTTAAGTGCGCGTAATGCTCACAGGAATCCTTATGTACCTCGTGGTTTTGGTTGGGATTATTGTGCTGTTTATTTAATCGAAATTTCGCCATACAAGTTGAATAAAGTGCGAATATACCTGCACGTCTCGTATGGTTTTTTGAGTGAATAGCATCAGTAAAGCCATAATGTCCTATTTACGGCAATTTTGAAGGGTGCGGATTAGTACTTGTACTATTTCTTTTAGTATATATACTATTTTCAACGGGATTACTTTGATTCCGTTTCTTGCCTTCGCAGTCGTTTTCGCTCCGACTTTTCCAATTCAATTTGACGTTCTTCCTCCCTGATTTGCTCATCGGTTCTGGCTTTATACAAGCCCAACAACATACTTTTTCGGGCTAACTCGGTCGAGTTCTTCGCCCCAATCCGTTTGAGTAAAGCCGAGCGAATGGCATCGATCTACTTTTTGGATAAATTCATGCGATCGGCGATTTGTTCACTGGTTTTGCCATCGCAAATTTGTTTCAAGACCAATTGTTCCCGGGAATTTAATTCATACCGCAAAACATTGGATTCACCGCGAAGGCGTTCTTCGTTTTTTGAGAACATGGCTTGTTCGACCAATTCGGTAGAATGACTTCCCTTGAATTTCACATCGAATAAAGCATCGATCAATTCATCGAAGGAACAGTTCTTTTTCAAAAAGCTCTTGGCTCCTTCATTGATGAGCTCCGATACAATCCATGGATCCTCGTGCATGCTTAGCATAATGGCTTTCACATGAGGAAAATCAAGCTGAAGTCGTTGCAAGGTTTCACGACCATCCATGACCGGTAAATCCAAATCAAGCAATACAACATCCACTTCATGATTGGGTAATTGATTCAAGAATTCTTTTCCATTCTCGGCATGAAAAGCGACGATTACTTGTGGTTCTTTTTTAAGCATAAATACGAGTGCCTGCCGCACAACGGTGTGGTCTTCCACTACGGCAACGCGAACCGAATGGTTAGGTAAGCGGAATGCTGATTTCTTCATGTATATTATGTGCTTCGTTAGTTTTTAAGGGCATGGAGATTTCGATGGTCCCTCCCTTGGTTTTGCGTTGGTATTGCAATTCACCGGTAATAATTCGCAAGCGATGAGATATGGATTCCAATCCCATACCATTGCCATGATGTAGTAGATATTCGTAATCTGCCTGACTAATGGCCACCCCATCGTGTTGAATATGCAAGATCAAGTGGTTTTCTCTGGCATCGAGCTTTAAGTTGATGAATTGCGGGCGCGCATGTTTCATCAGGTTATTAATGAGTTCTGTTGCAATGCAGTAAAAATGAATTTCTTGGCGCTGTTCCAGGGATAATTCTGTTGAAACCGATGAGATGAACGAACAGGGATTCCTAAGGGATTTTTCCGTTTGTTCCATCAAGCGTTGAAGGGCTTTTAGAAGGCCAAATTTCACCAAAAAGTGTGGCAACATGCCGTGTGAAATGGCGCGTATTTTATCCACGGATTGATCAAGCACATCCATGGTAAATTCAATATCGTCTCGCAACACGTCGTCTCCTGTCATTCTATCCAGGGATGCACTTAAATTTCTTTGCGCCATGGCCAAAATTGACCCTACCTCATCGTGTAAGTTTCTCGAAATGTTGGTGCGTTCGGTTTCTTGGGCCTGTACAACCGCGTTCATCATTTCCAACTCCTTGTTTTTGAGTTGCATTTCAAACTCTTTTTGTTGAAGAATTCGTTTTTTTCGATAGGTGAATGTAAGTCCCAGAAGGGTTAATATTAAACCCAAACTGAATAGTGTACCAGATATAACCGTAATTATAATTAGCTTTTCAATATCCATACAGCTCTTGTAATTGATATATGATAAAGAATTGTACAAATTTGCATGATAGGCCAAGTAAAAAAGAAAAGATCGTTTAGATTACTTCTTATTAAGCTCTCAAAAACGGAAATATAAATTTGTAGCCCATTGTATAGTAAAATACCGGATGATAGTATAAAAATTTTATCTTGAATTAAAGATTCCTTATTGCTAAAAATATAAGTATAAACAATACAGAATATTGAAAACAAGGCTAAAAGTATATTAATTACAAGACTAAACATACTTAAGCGAACCTGTTCAACCAATGCATTTGAACAATAAAAAAAGAGGAATCCCGTGACGTTAAATAAAAGGATCAACGCTATCATAATGGTTATGTTAATCCTCTCTTTCATCCAGCCTTTTAAAATTAGCGAAATCAAAATCGTTTCAATTAAAATGTGCCAAAACATTAAACTGTTTTGATTGACTTTAAAGAACAAAAAGAGTATTAATGTTACCGCATTTAGTAGGAAAATCTCCAAACAAAACAAGGCCACAATAAAATCTCTTCTTTCGCTAACTAATCTATAATAAAATAGAATCGGAAGCATTGAACTTCCGACCCCGATATAACCCAACAAGTCGCTTAATAATTCCAAAAAATCTATTTAACTATTTAAGGTGTTTCTTTCAGCACAGCGTGGCGGACATGGAAATAGTTTTTCAACAATAATCCCATCAACCATATCGTTTTCATCAGCCTCTGCACCTACTAAAATTAAGTTCTTTTTCCCGTCATCGCCTATGCCGTAGTAAATTCGCACTCCCATGCAATCGTCTTGATTCAAGATTTCCATAAGCTTATTTCGTCCGACAAACTGCGAAATGATCTCCCCTGCGGGAACGGTTCTTCTGTAGTTTGCTGTCCAACCGGAAGCTTCTGCGAGGGTAACAACCGACCCCTCATCTCCATTAAATGCCATAATTCAAAATTTAAAAGTTTATCAAATGTAGACAGTACATAGATACACAACTTCGGCGGTTTTCGTGCGATCAAACGGTAAAACACACAAAAATAACGCAGTGTAACTTATCCACCACCCTAAAAAATAGTACATGTACTATTTTTTGTAGTACAAATACTATTTTTTCGCTACTTAAAATCATGCAACACCGACAAGCTAACCAAAATTTCAGTTTTCATCAAATTTCACCCGACAACTCGGGTCAATGATTTGCAGCTTCCACTTGGTTTGCGGTTATTTGTAAAAGTTGAAGGATATGATGAATGAATCTTACTAATAATCTGAAAATTGCGGCATTTCGATTCGATAAGAACTATTTTTGAATTCTAAACAACATACCAACTATTGTTAATGAATTACCAATCGAATATTTCAAAAACACTATATTTATTGAGTTTTCACCCTATTTGCGATGAATAAAAAAGATCTTTCAGAACGAGATATTTGCACAAAATTTATAACACCAGCCCTTGAAACTGCGGGATGGAATAAAACCACTCAAATTCTGGAAGAGGTTTCATTCACGGACGGGCGAATTTACGTTAGAGGTAAATTGACAGCAAGAGGCATTAGAAAAAGAGCTGATTACATTTTATACTATAAACCAAACATCCCGATTGCTATAATTGAAGCCAAACAGAATAAATTTTCCGTTCGACATGGCATTCAACAAGCCTTAGATTACGCCAAATTATTAGATATACCTTGTGTATTTTCGAGTAACGGTGACGGTTTTCTATTTCATGATAGGTCCGGATTAAGTAGTGAGTTGGAAACAGAGTTGGATATTGAGGCATTTCCAAGTCCCGATGAATTGTGGGAGCGGTATAAAAAATATAAGGGAATAACCACCGATGAGGAGGAAAAAGTGGTATCACAAGATTATTATTTTGATGCCAGTGGTAGACGACCTCGCTACTATCAGCAAATTGCCATCAACCGCACCGTAGAGGCAATTGCACGAGGACAAAATCGTGCATTATTAGTAATGGCTACAGGAACAGGAAAAACATATACAGCATTTCAAATCATACATCGACTTTGGAAAAGTGGTGCAAAAAAGAGAATACTGTTCCTTGCAGATAGAAATGCATTAATTGATCAAACAAGAAGAGGTGATTTCAAGCATTTTAAAGATAAAATGACGGTTGTTAAAAACCGAATGATTGACAAAAGTTACGAAGTTTACCTTGCTCTTTATCAAGGGTTGAGCGGAAACGATGAACATGCCAACGCATACAAGCAGTTTTCTCCCGACTTCTTTGACCTGATCGTGATCGATGAGTGCCATAGAGGAAGCGCGAATGAAGAAAGTGCCTGGAGAGAAATCTTGAGCTATTTCAACAAAGCGACCCATGTAGGCCTAACCGCAACACCAAAAGAAACGAAGGATATTTCCAATATCGATTACTTCGGAGAACCTGTTTTTACTTATTCCTTAAAACAAGGCATCGATGATGGTTTCCTTGCTCCATATCGCGTGGTTCGGGTCAATTTGAATGTAGATGCTGAGGGATGGAGACCTGAACAAGGTAAACGGGATAAAGACGGAAACATAATTGAAGACCGAATGTACAATCGAAAAGATTTTGATCGGAATTTGGTTATTGAAGAACGTACTTATGCTGTTGCACGAAAGCTCACTGAGTTTCTCAAAGGATTCGATCGTTTTGCCAAGACAATAGTCTTTTGCTCAGACATTGATCATGCGGAACGAATGAGGAATGCACTTGCTAACCTAAATGCGGATTTAGTTGCAGAGAATTATAAGTACATTATGCAAATTACGGGTGACAATGAAGAAGGAAAACGCGAGTTGGATAACTTCATTAATCCAGAGGAGAAATATCCTGTTATTGCAACGACTTCCGAACTAATGACAACTGGTGTTGATGCGCAAACCTGTCAAGTGATCGTTTTAGATGCTGAAATTAAATCGATGACGAAATTCAAGCAGATTGTCGGTCGAGGCACGAGGATTAATGAGGAGTTTGGAAAATTATACTTTACTATTCTTGATTTCAGGAATGTTACCGATTTATTTGCGGATAAAGACTTTGATGGAGACCCAATACGAATTAAACCCGTTACAGAGGAAACTGATCTTACTGACATTATACAGGAAGAGGAAAAAGACACGTCGCCAATAATTGATTCAGAATCTGGTGAAGAAATACAGATTGAAAAACCAACCATAAGATATCCGGAATATCCCGAATCCAGTCAATTAGAAGAACCTCGACCAAAAATATACGTGAATGGTGTGGATGTTTCCGTATTAGTAAGCCGAGAGATGTATTTTGATATCAATGGAAAACCAATTACCACAAGTTTAAAAGATCACACAAGAGAATTGATCATAGGAAAGTACGCTTCACTTGACGAGTTTCTTTTACGTTGGAACACCACTGAAAAGAAAGAGGCTTTGATTAAAGAGTTGGAAGAACAAGGTGTACTTGTGGAGGCATTGAGGGATGCAGTAAATCGAGAAGTCGATCTTTTTGACCTCATTTGTCATGTGGCATTCGATCAACCTCCATTAACCCGTCGAGAGCGTGCTAACAATGTGAAGAAGCGGAATTACTTCACAAAGTATGGTAAACAAGCTCGTAAAGTATTAGAAGCGTTATTAGACAAGTACGAGGAAGAAGGAATTTCCAATTTGGAAAGTATGGATGTTCTCAAGGTAAAACCGCTTGATGAATTTGGGGGGCCACTTGAAATCCTTTCCCAGTTCGGTGGAAAATCAAAGTATATCGAAGCAATTAAAGAATTAGAAAACGAACTATACAATACCGGAGCATGAAGCCAAAGAAAATGATTGAATTGTTGGATGATGATCGTAAAATCAACTTCACAAATGAACTCCTGGAAACTTTTGATAATCTTGGGCTAAGTGTCCTTTCTAAGGCAGATTTCGAGGCGTATCTCTATTATCTCCTGAAAAAACATAAAAAACCAGAAACACAACTTGGAAAATTTGACTGGGTCAGAGTTTTAAAGGTAACTCCAACAAAATTAAATAGTATGCAGATCCTCAGCTCTGTAAAGTTTGAAAATCTTGCAGATAAAAAGGCTGAATTGATGTCTGATCTTGTAAAGGAGTTGGCAAACAGTCCGATTGAAATTTACGATTTAAATCAAGAGCGATTACAGATATACATTTCAGATATGCATATTAAACTCTTTATTGAGTCATATGCAGCCGAAAATGGTTACGCAATCAGGTATGAAAACAATCCAAATGAACTAATTATACAGTTTGAATTATTCCTACAACTATTAGATGAAATTGAAAAGTACTTTAAATTGGATTTTGATTTACGGAATAATCTAAAGTTAACACTGCAACAAGAGAGCAAAACTAACCATCTCAAAGAAGCTCTTAAAACTAAAAAGCCATTTAGTAAATTCTTTATTGAAAAATTGACCAACCAAGCTGAAAAGGAAGGTTATGCAGAGGTAATTAAGGTCATAGGAAAAACATCAGTTAAACTAATATTGGGATATATAAAATCTAAGCAATAATATGGCAAACCTAAAAGGTATACTCGACAGCATACGCAAAATTATGTGGCAAGACACCGGCCTAAACGGTGATGCACAACGAATAGAACAATTAGCATGGATGCTCTTCTTTAAGATCTTTTCTGATAAAGATAAGGAATTGGAGATCCTAAATGAAAGCTATGTAAGTCCAATACCAGCTGAGCTCCATTGGGATCAATGGGCAGGTGACGATGAAGGAATAACTGGTGATGAATTGGCAGCTTTCATTGAACGAACGTTGTTCCCTGCACTTCGGAATCTGAATGTGGGTGTTACAGAAGATCTGGCAAACAAACGTGCCTTGATTGTTCGTGAAGTGTTTGAAGGGAACAACAACTACATGAAGAGCGGTACCAACATCCGAAAGGTACTGAACAAACTCAATGAGATTGATTTCAATATTGCAAAGGATCGCCATGCTTTTGGTGAATTGTACGAAACAATCCTAAAGGAACTGCAGAGTGCCGGTAAAAGTGGAGAGTTCTATACTCCTCGAGCTATTACGGAGTTCATCTGTGCTTTGATCGACCCGAAATTAGGAGAAAAAATACTTGATCCAAGCTGTGGAACGGGCGGTTATTTGACAGCAGCAATAGAGCATTTAAAGGAACAAGCGAATAGCGTTGAAGATCGAGAAAGCATTGCTAAAAACATTATTGGTTGGGAATACAAACCATTACCATATCTCTTAGCTACGACAAACCTCATCTTACACGACATGGAGGTTCCGAATATTTCATTTCGAGACTCTCTCGATCAACCCTTGAGCAATTACACAGAAAAACATCGTGTGGATGCCATTTTAGCGAACCCTCCCTTCGGTGGAATTGTAGCCAACAACAACGAGAACAACTTCCCACAAAATTTCAGAACCAAGGAAAGCGCGGATCTCTTCTTGGTACTAATGGTCCACTTGCTTAAAAAAGGAGGTCGTGCAGGTATCGTACTTCCAGATGGATCGCTTACAGGTGATGGCGTAAAACAACGCGTAAGACAGAAATTATTGGAAGAGTGCAACTTGCATACGATAATTCGTTTGCCAAATTCAGTTTTTCAACCCTATGCAACCGTAGCTACCAATCTCTTATTTTTCACCAAAGGCGAACCTACAAAGGAAGTATGGTACTACGAACATCGCTTGCCGGAAGGTCAAAAAGCCTACAACAAGACAAAACCGATACATCAAAAGGAGTTTGATCCGATTGAAAAGTGGTGGAACAAGCGAGAAGAAAGTGATGTGTGCTGGAAAGTGGATATTCAAACCATTATTGATCGCAACTACGATTTAGATATTAAAAACCCGACAAAGCAAGAAGAAAGCATTGAACATTCAAGCGCTGAATTAATGGAGATACTTGAAATGAGCTTTTCAAAAAGTCATGATCTTTTAAATCAATTAAAGTCAGCGGTTAAATGAGTTGGAATGTAGTTGAAATGGGAACTTTCCTAACGGAACGAAAAGGAAGATATAAACCCGATGATCAAGGGATTAAGGGATTACAAAGAATTGAGAAAATTGATTTTTCGGGAAATATTTATTTATCAGACAAACCATCTAAAACAGACATGATTCTTGTAAAACAAGGTGATCTTGTTATTTCAGGAATTAATGTTGAAAAAGGTGCAATGTCAATTTACAAGGGAGAAGAGGATATAATAGCCACAATTCATTATTCATCTTACCAATACAACGCTGATAAAATTGATATTGACTTTTTGAGGCACTTTTTGAAGAGTAAAACTTTTATAGATGCCTTGAAAGAACAAGTGCCTGGAGGAATAAAAACTGAGATTAAAGCCAAGCACATCTTACAATTGAAGGTTGCCATACCTTCTAGCGTCAAGGAACAAAGAGTGCTTGTAGAGTTTTTAGATAAGCAGAATAAAACACTAGAAAAACAATCTTCAGAATTAAGCCACCAACTCTCCCTCGTCAAGCAACTCCGCCAAGCGTTTTTGCGTGAGGCCATGCAAGGAAAATTAGTTCTACAAGATCCCAAAGACGAACCGGCATCAGTTTTACTCGAAAAGATAAAAGCCGAAAAGGAGCAAATGATCAAGGAAAAGAAGATTAAAAAGGAGAAACCTTTACCTCCTATTTCAGAAGATGAGATTCCATTTGAAATTCCGGAGAATTGGGCGTGGTGTAGGTTGGGGGAAGTAATATATGACACGGAAGGAGGAAAAAGCCCAAATTGTCAAAATATTCCAGCTCAAGGTGATCAATGGGGCGTGATAAAAACAACTGCAGTGCAGGAAATGACATTTCTTGAGGAGGAAAATAAAGTCCTTCCAGATAATTTTGTTGTTAATCCTAAACATCTTATTGAAGCAGGAGATGTTCTAATTACGAGGGCAGGTCCAAAAAATCGTGTTGGTATAGTTTGTTGCGTGGAAGATATAACTCGAAAACTTATACTTTCTGATAAGACCATTCGCATTTTACACAACAAAACAATTTTAAACTCGAAATACGTTGCTCTTGCATTAAACAGCCCGTTAATTAAACCAATTATTGAATTGAAAATGACCGGAATGGCGGATAGCCAGGTTAACATTTCTCAAGACAACATGAAAGGATTTACAATCCCATTCCCTCCTTTTTTGGAGCAACAGCGAATAGTTACCAAATTGAATGACTTAATGAAAATGTGTAATGATCTGGAGGAAAGCATCAAAGAAAGTCAGCAGCAAAATGAAGCCTTGTTGCAGCAGGTGTTGCGGGAGGCGTTGGAGGTGAGGTAATTAACAACATAATATGTTACTAAGAAAATTTGTATTCATACAACCTGAAAATCGCAGTGGATATGAGCCTCCAAATGGTTTAATTCCTGTTATTAAGAAAGATCAATTTCACTATGTAAATCTTGGTTCCATTATAGGAGATGCTCCGAAATGTATGATTGCATTATATGAATATGAACGTGGAGGAAAAATAAAAAAATCAAGCCCTCTATCTTGGAAAAAATACATCGCCAAATCCGCAAGCAAATGGTATCCCAATGAATCAATTACGGAGCATTTGTTAAATCGCTTGGGTGAAGTATTTAAGCTAAACATGGCGAATTCTAAAATTAGAAGAATCAATAATCAAATTTGGTTTTTAAGTGAGTTCTTTATAAAAGATGATTTTTCACTGTACCATGGCGCCGATTTGTATGCTAATCAATTGGATGGAGATATTGAATTTGTAGAACAAGTTCAAAATGACAATAAATTGGACGATCAGCATTATTTCACAATTCAATTCGTAAAGGAATCATTAAGTAAAAACTTCCCCAATGATTGCCATCAGATTTTTGAAGATTTCATCAAAATGATCCTCTTTGATGGACTGGTCGGGAATAATGATCGGCATTCATATAATTGGGGAGTTATTACCAGTGTAAAGAAAAATCATAAAGTTAGTTTTGCTCCTATCTATGATACTGCTCGCGGTTTGCATTGGAACATCTCAGAAGAAAATGTCAAACGAATTCTTCAAAGTGAACAAAAGAACGGGAGTAATCCGCAAATTGAAAAATATGTGGTAAATTCGCGTCCCAAAATTGGTTGGGAAGGAGAAGGTACCTTAAGCCATTTTGAGCTTTTGAGACGGATTTATGAAACTGAAACAGGAATCAGTAAACAAAATTTCGTAACTTTCGTAGAACAGTGTAATTTAGAAGAGTGTTTATGCGTTATAGATAATGAGTTTGGTGGTCTTTTTTCTTTTGCAAGGAAAGAATTAATTAAGAAAACATTAACCCTGCGATTTCAAATAATTCAAAGCATAACAACTAATCATGATACGGTTTTTCAAAAATAAAAAACAAAAAAAGTCAACTTCCAAGAGTAACGATTTACAAATGAATTTAGGTAAAGTTATTTTTGAATTGAAGTACAAGGAAGTTATTATCGGTTACCTTGAATACAAGGACAATCAATGGTCTTTTGAGTATTCTGAAGAGTTTAAAACTCAGTCAGAGTTGGCTCCAATCGTTTCTTTTCCAGACGTTTCAAAAAAATATGAAGGTAAAGAATTGTGGTCATTTTTCTCAAGTCGTATTCCTGATAATATTGGTACATCCGGTGATTCAGTAAAAAAACATAATGAAGATCTTATAGATCAATTAAAAGAGTACGGACGCAAGACGGTCACGAACCCTTTCCAACTCTCAGTTGCATAGTAATTCCTAATTTTAAGGATAAAGAGTCATCCAAAGGGTGACTTTTTTTATGTAAGTGCTTTTTCTATCCCATTCGTTAAAAACAACTATTCAAACGATCATTGGCCTGCAAAACGAGAGAATCTGGCTTTACTTACTCCTTAAACTTCGCAAACATTATATTTCTATTTAGGTGCTTTGATCACCTGATTTCATTCTTGAATTTTTAGTACATGTACTAAAGAATATGGTATATGTACTATTTCTTTAAAGGATCGATAACACTCAAAACAGGCTGAATCCTTCGGACGGTATGAATTTTAAGTGATTTGGAGTTTGAGTTTACTTGATTTTGACAATTTCCTTCAAAAAAATGCATGATTGATCTTGGTAGTTTAGACGACAAGAAACAAATCTTTTGGTTACACTAACGATTTGGTTGTTTACATAAAGGTTTGTTGGGCAAAATAAGTTAGCACTAACCCATAAAGGCATTCAACAAAATGGCAACAAGAAAAAAACTGAATCAACAACCTGAAAGAACTCCGACACAATTAATTGTTGGAAAAAATTACTTTAAGGAAAAAGTATACGAAAGAATTCAAGCGGGTGAAGAAATGTACAACCGACAAATCCAAACCCGCTCTCAACTTGAAGAAGCTAAACAGAACTATTATGACTGGAACGACTATAATTCAGAGCTTCTAAAGCAATCATTCAATAACGAATATAATGAATATAAAAAAGAATACGATGGAGTAAATAGCTTTTATGGAATGATTCTGGGCGGTGGACAGCAACGTAATGACTTGCAGGAATTCAAAGATAAATTGAATAATAAACTAACAAACCTTAGACAGCTTGTTGCAAAAATCGACTTAATAAAATCGGAAGTACCAGAACAGTCTGTAACCGATGCATCAAAAGGTAATAGTATCGAAGAAAGCAAGGACATTTTCATAGTACACGGACATAACAACGAAGTAAAAATTAATGTTGCTCGGACTCTTGAAAAATTAGGATTAAATCCAATTATTCTGCATGAGCAAGCAAATGCTGGCAAGACAATTATTGAAAAGTTTGAAGAACATTCAAATGTTGAATTTGCAATTATTATTATGACAGATGATGACTTAGGTAAAGCGAAGAAAGACGAGAATTTAAACCACAGAGCAAGACAAAATGTAATTTTAGAGATGGGATACTTTATTGGAAAACTTGGTAGAAACAGGGTTTGCCCTCTTTACACGAATGGAGTAGAACTGCCGAGCGACCTATATGGACTACTTTACACCGAGATTGACAGTGCAGAAAATTGGAAAATTAAAATTTCAAAGGAATTAAAAACTGCTGGTTACGACATTGACATAAACAAAATTATATGATAGGACATATAAGGGCGTATATTTTAACAGGTTTTGCCTCAAGTGGATTGAATCCCCAACCTCAATCATAATTTCGTGCCTCTGCTTCCGAACGGATATCCCGACTACCAAAACGGCTACTGGCGAGAGGTGATGAATTGCTTTGTCTCTTGGAGCACTTTGCAACACTGATCTTGTTTTTCATTTTTAGTACATGTACTAAAGATTTTGGTATAAGTACTATTTATCAAGGTTGATCCATTCAATTTGAATTCTTAGAAAACCCTTTAAAATAAAGCGATTTAGTGTATTTCGATGGGCATTTATTTACACAACTAAAAATTTCCGTGATAAAGAACTCTGTTAACAGATTGTATTTTTGAAAAGGTTCCAAGAATGAATTTTCTGGATTTAACTAAATATTTGAATAATAATTTTTAAAAAGAAAAAGTTTTGACTGAGCAAGAATATATTTCAAAACGTATTGATAATCAAATCGCCTGGTACAGTAGTCGCGCCTCAATTAATAAACGATTAAATCATTGGTTTAAAGGTTCTATAATCGTTTTTTCTTCGGCCATTCCATTAGTTGCTGGTATTGAGATGTTTTCTCAAACAAAAAATATACTTCTCGCTATTTTGGGTTCATTGATTTCAATCTTCTCAGGTGTTTCTGGTCTACTAAAATTTCAAGAAAAATGGACCGAATACAGAACCACATCTGAAACCTTGAAGCATGAAAAAATTCTATTTCAAACCAAAACAGGTCCCTATAATGTACAGAGAGATCCCTTCAAAGAATTAGTAACACGTATCGAAAACTTAGTAAGCAAAGAGAACTCACTTTGGAGTCAATACATAAACAAACAAAATCTATAATGCCCACATTAAAAACATACGACATATTTATTAGCCATGCTTGGGGCTACAATGAGGACTATTATAAAATCGAAAACATGCTTTTAGAAACAGAATTGTTCAAGTGGCGAAATTATAGTGTGCCTCAACACGATCCTTTAATTGACCCTAATACTCATGCGGGCAAACGGGAATTAATTGACCTACTAGAAAAACAAATAAAACCGGTTAATTGCGTTTTGATTTTAGGAGGCATGTATGCAGTGTACAGCGAATGGATACTAAAAGAAATTGAGCTTGCAGGCAAATATAATAAGCCAATTATTGGTGTATACCCTCGGGGTCAAGTGTATATGCCGAAAGTAATTCAAGAGGTAGCAAAAGATATAGTAAGTTGGAACCGGTATTCTATTGTTTCATCGATTCGACAGTTTTCAATTTAATATTTATACCCAACAATCATCAAATACCATGAACACAACAGCCATCAAACCAGGTCCAAAGCCTAAAACAGAAGAAGGAGACTTAGACAAAAGACGTCGTGTGTCACCACCGAATGTTCCAAAATACAATCCCCCCTTGAAACCACACAAGCCCAAAAAGAAACAGTAGCCACTGTCCCCTCCCCCTCCAAACTTTTGTTAAAAACGCACACCGCATCGCGCATGACATCGATATGTGAGTACATTTAACCCCATCTGTTGCAGGACAATGGGTGAACAATTAAATGCGGAATATGATAAAAACAAGCGTTCTTTTCGTGGGTATTCTTTTCCAAACCATGGTTGCCATGGCACTAAAACCCGACAGCGTATACGTTAGTACCCCAGATGCGCTGGGTTTGAAATTTCAGCATACCATACTGCCAACAACCGATGGAGCGAAGATTGATATATGGCAGATTTTCGCCGATAGCACTGTCAAAAATAATACTACGCTAATCGTGGCTTATGGCGATGCAGGCAACAAATCTCATTGGTTGAATCAAGCGGCGTTGATGAGTCAACTGGGCTATGATCTGGTATTATTTGATTACCGCGGATTTGGAAAAAGTAGTCCGTTTGAAATGAATCCCAACCAATTGTATTACCCTGAATTTGTAACCGATTTAACCACAGTCATGCAGTGGAGTAAAATCCAATACCCCCGGAATAAAACAGGTATTTGGGCACTATCCATGGGAACAATTATGGCAACCATCGCAGCACAAACCGAACCCGTTGATTTTTTGATTGCTGAGGGCTTTGTTTCCGATCCAATAGCCATTCAAAAGAAGATCTTTGACGTTAAAAAGAAAGAGATTGTACTTCCGCAAGGACATGAACATTACAAAGAACAAGTAGCGAATCTAAAAATCCCAGTATTGTTATTCGCGGGTTCTCAAGATGTTTTTACAACACGTGAAGAAAGCAAAGTGGTTGCAAAACAACAAAAGAACCGTTCGTTAATCGTTTTCGAGGGTGGACATTTACAAGGATTTCAATTAATGACCAAGAATTTTACCGGCGATCGGTACATGAGTGCCATTGAAAAATTCATCCGCAATCTATAGAAACGAGCCAATTCCATGCGCGCTATGCAGAAAATCAAACGCATTCTAATTTCATATCACACACTGCTCCTATTAGCGCTCCTTGTTCACGAAACGGTTGGCTATTCGCAAAAAGCTCTTAGCATCATTGAGACCAGTAAATTCGGGCCTCAATTAAATTACGTAAAGGGTGCAATTTGTTCCCAAAAATGTCAGCGATTACCAAAACGGCTACTGGCGCGAGGTGATGAATAGCTTCGTTTCTTGGAGCACTTTGCAACACTGATCTCGTTTTCCATTTTTAGTACATGTACTAAAGATTTTGGTATATGTACTATTTATTTATTTTAACTATCGCCCACAATCGAAATGAAATCCTTTAGAAATTAAGGACTTTGCAGCCTACACATAGTAAATAACGCCTCAACTAAGAAATTTTGTAAAATTCGATCCTTGCATTTCCACATAAATTTGAAGAGTTAAAAAAATTGATTTACACCTAATTTGAATCAAGGCAAATCGTGAAAAGTGGTGGGATCAGATTTAAATATGTAACCAAATAAATTAATATATAAATGATGAACACAAAACAAATCAGTAATCCTAATCGGGAGATAGGAATACTTCACAATGAAGGGTTAGATTTCATAATTAACAATTTAGACCCGGATGAACCTGTTGATATTGAGAGAATTAATGAACTCACAAGTCAGTTCATGCAAAATACCACGGAAAAAACTTCGAAATTGGATTTTGCCATTTACTATAATTTGAGTGCAACCAATTTAAACAGGCTAAATCATATACCTTTCGACGAGATTTTAAAGGAATCCAAGATTTCAAACGAAGCTTTGTGTTATATTAAAGAAATATTAAATATTTCAGATGATTTTGATTACACAACAACGTTGAAAGTCCTCATAAATATAGAGTCAAATATTCTGAATTCAGAAATTACAGAGCAAGAAAGAGAGCTTCCATTAGTTTGTGCAGCTGTAGCCAAAAGCAGTGTAGCGTATTGGATTAAACAAATTAATGAGACTGAATCTTTATGGACTCCATTTGTTGGCGATCCAGTTGAATTTGCTTGGCCATGGAAATCTGATGCTAAAGGCGCTATAAGTGGGGCTATTGGAGGGGTGTTAGAAGGTCCTGCAGGTATCTTGATTGGTAGTTTAATAGGTGCAATTGCCGCTTCAGTAGCGGATGCAATTATCAGGAATTAATAGAATTCAATTATATAAAATCCACATTTTATGGGTGTGGATTTTTTTAACAAACGAATATATACTGGTAATTTTAATAAATGCTAAATTTACGTAAACCTTTTCCTTTGCTACACGTTGCCAACCTTTATAAATTAATACCATGAGAAAATTTTACTTAATAATTCAGTTCCTATTTGCTGTTGTTTTTATTCAAACGGCGAAGGCTCAAGATTCTTGGCTGAAGGTAGAAGCAGGCACAGAATTTTCTGTAGCGTTGAAATTTGACAGCACCCTTTGGAGTTGGGGAAGAAACTCTAATGGTCAATTAGGCTTGGGTAATACTGTAAACAGAACGGTTCCATTTCAAATTGGGGTAGATTCCGATTGGAAACAAGTATCAGTAGGGGCTGCTCATACGCTGGCGGTTAAAAATGATGGAACATTATGGGCTTGGGGAAGTAACGGTGTTGGACAAGGGGGAATCGGAAATTTGACTCAAAAAACTTCGCCATATCAAGTTGTCAATGAATCAAACTGTAAAGAAGATCATGCCGTGCAAGTGCA
>CAZLHR010000035.1:0-23644 GCA_964559685.1 uncultured Lishizhenia sp. | reverse complement strand
GCGATACAGAAATCAAGAAAACTGAAGAAATTATTTCGGAGCCGTCAATTATTCCCATGGAAGTTCTATGGGGAGGGAAAACAGAGGGAGCAATTGAAGAAGATACTAAAATTGAATCCTTAGGTGATCAAACTCAAGAAATAGATACAACAATCGAGATTTCGACTGAAGAAATAGACGTTGTGGATGTTGTAGAAATAGAAAAAATTGACGAAGTAGAATTATTAATCCAAGCAGGAGCTGCCCAATCTGGTTATATTATTGAAAATGAAAAACAATTAATAGATATAGACAAAAAGGATGAGATAAAATCTGCTGAAAATGAAGAATCCAATTTAAACGAACAAAAGCAGCAAGTACCTCTTAAAAAGTTAGTTTCTACATCCGATAAAAGTGAATTGACAGGAGAATTTTCTTTCACCCAATGGTTGAATTTTACAACTGAAACAATTCAGTCCGTCGACGAAATTGAGGAAAAAAATCCTATCATAGAGCGCATTGATCGTCCGAAAAAAGAATTTTATTCTCCAAGTAAAAAAGCAAAAGAAAGCTTGGATGAACAAAAAATGCCAGTTAGTGAAACTTTAGCGAAGATTTTTGAACTTCAAGGAAATTTTCCCAAGGCTTTGTATGTTTATGAGCAATTAAGTTTGATTTATCCAGAAAAAAAGACTTACTTTGCAACCCAAATAAATCAAATTAAAAAGAAAATTAATTAAAGTCATGGATTTCATTTTATCAGCTCTTACGATTTTAGCCAGCATACTGTTGATTTTAGTAGTGTATGTTCAAAATTCCAAAGGAGGAGGATTAAGTTCCGATTTTGGTGCAGCAAACCAATTAGGGGGTGTTCAAAAAACAACAGAATTTATCGAAAAACTTACTTGGTCATTGGCTGGGATAATTGTTGTTGCGAGTATTTTAACAACTATACGTCAAGAAAAACCAGTTGTTGAAGAGCCTGCAAAGCAAGAGCAACAAAAAGGTGGTGCCCCTCAAGGAGGTCAACAACAGCAGCAACAACCTGCAAAATAAATTTGATTTATACATCGTTAAAATGTCAGTATGTCACAGATACTGACATTTTTTATTTTCGAACGTAACAAAAATTGAAAAAATGTCCTGTCTTATGGGATGGCATGGTATTAGTCAATTACGAGTTCAAATTTTAAAATTAATTCATACTATATGTCAGTTAAATTCAAACCCTTGGCAGACAGAGTTCTGATAGAACCTGCGCCAGCAGAACAAAAAACCGCAAGCGGAATTATCATTCCTGATACGGCAAAAGAGAAACCATTAAAAGGTACTGTTGTAGCCGCTGGGACTGGTAAAAAAGACGAACCAATGACCGTGAAAAAAGGAGACACTGTGCTTTATGGTCAATATTCAGGTACGGAAATTAAAATCGATGGAAGTACTTACCTGATCATGCGTGAATCAGATATTTATGGAATTTTTTAATTAAACTTAAATCTTAAAAAAAATGGCAAAAGATATTTATTTCGATGTAGAAGCAAGAGAGAAATTAAAAAGAGGTGTTGACGCATTGGCAAACGCTGTTAAAGTCACGCTTGGTCCAAAAGGCCGAAATGTAGTTATCGGTAAAAAATTTGGAGCACCTCATGTAACTAAAGACGGTGTTACAGTTGCGAAAGAAATCGAGTTAAAAGATGCATTCGAAAATATGGGTGCTCAAATGGTGAAAGAAGTAGCTTCAAAAACTGCAGATATCGCTGGAGACGGAACCACTACTGCAACGGTACTTGCTCAAGCCATAATTCATGCAGGACTTAAAAATGTGGCCGCCGGTGCAAATCCAATGGACTTAAAACGTGGAATTGACAAAGCCGTGGCTGAAGTTGTGCGTAATTTAAAGAAATTGTCCAAGGAAGTTGGTTCAGATAATTCAAAAATCAAGCAAATTGCATCCATTTCTGCAAACAACGACGAAACCATCGGTACGCTGATTGCTGAAGCCATGAAAGTAGTTGGAAATGACGGTGTAATCACTGTGGAAGAAGCGAAAGGTACTGAAACAGAGGTTAAAACTGTAGAAGGAATGCAATTTGACAGAGGTTATCTTTCTCCTTATTTCGTTACGAATGCTGAGAAAATGATTACCGAAATGGAGAATCCTTTGATTCTAATTTCAGAGAAGAAAATTTCTAGTATGAAAGAACTTCTGCCAATTCTTGAGCCAGTTGTTCAAGCAGGAAAAGGACTTTTAATTATTGCCGAGGATGTTGATGGTGAAGCGCTTGGAACATTAGTAGTCAACAGATTAAGAGGTTCATTAAAAGTTGCCGCAGTGAAAGCTCCAGGTTTTGGTGATAGAAGAAAAGCAATGTTAGAAGACATCGCTATTCTCACTGGAGGTATGGTGATTTCTGAAGAAAGAGGAATGACTTTAGAAAATGTGTCTATGGATATGCTTGGTTCTGCAGCTAAAATTGAGATTGATAAAGACAACACTACTATTATTAATGGTAAAGGTAAAAAAGCAGATATTACTTCTCGAGTTCAGCAGATAAGAGCGCAAATCGAAACAACAACCTCAGATTACGATCGTGAAAAGCTTCAAGAACGACTTGCAAAATTAGCAGGTGGAGTTGCAGTTCTATATGTAGGAGCAGCTACAGAAGTTGAAATGAAAGAGAAAAAAGACCGTGTTGACGATGCACTAGCAGCCACAAGAGCAGCCGTAGAAGAAGGAATCGTTCCAGGTGGAGGTGTTGCTTTGATCAGAGCAATTGAATCCTTAGACAAATTGAAAGGTGAAAATGAAGATGAAGAGACAGGAATTCAAATTGTGAAAAGAGCAGCTGAAGAACCACTTCGTCAAATAATCGCAAACGCCGGAGGTGAAGGCGCTGTAATCGTTCAAAAGGTTAGAGAAGGTAAAGATGATTTCGGATACAACGCGCGAACTGAAACATACGAAAAACTATACAAAGCAGGAGTTATCGACCCAACCAAAGTTACGCGTATTGCAGTTGAAAATGCAGCATCGATAGCATCTATGCTTTTAACTACTGAATGTGTAATTGCCGATCAACCGGAAGAAGCAGGAGCTGCAGCAGGAGCAATGGCAGGTATGGGAGGCGGTATGCCAGGTATGATGTAGGATTACAAGAGCCTTCGGGCTCTTTTCCATTTCATTCTTCCTGATTATTTTCGGATAGCGTGAAATGTCACTATATGAATGACCGTCTTCGGACGGTTATTTTTTTATAATAAATTAAATTTTTTAAAATTGAAACCATTTTAATAAAGCGCCAGAACCGAAATTTATTAAAAAAAGATTGAATAATTGAAAGTAGAATGTAAATTTGCGGTGCATTTAAAAAGTAGGAAAACTATTTAAGTACCTCTTAATTTTTAAAAGTTTTATTTTCAATAACTTAGCACATGGAACAAATTTCTACTAGTCACGATTACTTCCCACTAATCCTTCAATTTATTGTCGCGGGCGGATTTGTTGTCTTCACCTTATTTGTAACGCACGTTCTAACTCCAAGAATTAAATCAAAAAATAAAGAAGAGAATTTTGAATGTGGAATAGAATCCGATGGAAATGCTCGTTTTCCTGTTTCTATACGTTATTTCATGACAGCCATTTTATTCGTTTTATTCGATGTGGAAGTTATTTTCTTTTATCCTTACGCGGTGAATTTTTATCAATTAGAACTTGAAGGGCTTTTAGCTGTTATACTTTTTGTAATATTCTTTTTAATCGGATTCTTGTACGTATTTAAAAAAGGAGCTTTAGAATGGGAAAAATAGAAAACTTAGAAGCTATTAACGGAGAGGGTTATCAACTAACAACCTTGGATAAGGCCGTTGGTTTGGCCAGAGCTAATTCAATGTGGCCTTTGCCATTTGCAACCTCTTGTTGTGGAATAGAATTCATGGCGACAATGGGTAGTAGTTATGATCTTTCACGTTTTGGAATGGAAAGAATGTCCTTTTCACCGAGACAGGCAGATTTATTAATAGTTGCCGGTACAATTTCAAAAAAGCTAGGCCCCGTTCTAAAACAGGTATACGAACAAATGTCTGAACCGAAATGGGTGCTTTCTGTCGGAGCTTGTGCTTCTTCGGGTGGAATATTTGATACGTATTCAGTTTTACAAGGTATTGATAGAATTATCCCAGTTGATGTTTATGTTCCTGGATGTCCACCAAGACCAGAACAAATTATTGATGGTGTAATGAAAATTCACGAATTAGTAAAAACTGAGTCACTTAGGAGAAGGTACAACGACGAGTACAAGCATTTAATGAAAAAATACAATATTGAACTGAACGACAATGAATGATGCACTAAAACATACATTGGAATCGTCCTTATTGGAAAAATTTCCAAATGCCATTTTCGACTATTCTGCCGATGAGCCATCGTTTACTCTGAACGCTAGTCAAATTCATGATTGCATCGGTTTTTTGAAATCAAATGAAGCGCTTTCTTTCAATTATTTAACTTTACTTGGAGCAATACATTATCCGGATAAACCGAACGAAGAACTATGTGTGGTGTATCATTTGCATAGTTGGAAGCATAACCAGCGTGTTCGAGTGAAAGCGAACCTTTCCATTGAAAATCCTGAAATAGATACAATTACAGACTTGTTCACGGGAGCTAATTGGTTGGAAAGAGAAACCTACGATTTTTTTGGTGTTAAATTTATCAATCACCCCAACTTACGGCGCATTTTAAACGAAGAATCCATGGATTATTTCCCTATGCGCAAGGAGTACCATTTGGAAGACGAAACACGCGAAGATAAAGACGATAGATTCTTTGGAAGATTTTAAGCTATGAAAGATATCAGACAAGAAAAGACGAAAGCGGCACCTAGTTTCTTTGACTCAAAAGAAACAATTGATGGAGATATCGCCACAATTAATTTTGGTCCTACCCATCCCGCAACACACGGTATTTTTCAGAATATTTTAAAAGTGGATGGTGAAAAAATACTTTCATCTGAACAAACTGTTGGGTATATTCATCGTGCTTTTGAAAAATTAGCTGAACGAAGACCGTATAACCAAATTACGCCAATTACCGACCGCCTCAACTATTGTTCTTCTCCTATTAACAATATGGGTTGGCACATGACAGCTGAGAAATTAATAGGTGCGGAAATACCGAAACGAGTTGAATATATGCGCGTCATCATAATGGAATTAGCAAGAATTGCTGACCATTTGATTTGTAACTCAGTTGTTGGTGTGGATACAGGTGCCTTAACAAGTTTCTTTTATCCGTTCAATCAGAGGGAGAAAATATATGAATTGTACGAAGAAGTTTGCGGTGCTCGATTGACAACGAATATTGGTAGAATTGGTGGTTTTGAAAGAGATTTTTCGCCTGAATTTCACTCAAAATTGAAAACTTTTCTCAAAACGTTTCCAAAAGAATTTGAAGAATTTGATTCCATGTTAGCGAGAAACAGAATTTTTATGGACAGAACTAAAGGTGCTGGACCGATTTCAGCTCAACGTGCTCTAGATTATTCATTCTCAGGCCCCAACTTAAGAGCCACAGGAATTGACTATGACATTCGCGTAATGAAGCCTTATTCGTCTTATGAAGATTTTGATTTTATAATACCCGTTGGCGTTAATGGCGATACCTACGATAGATTCATGGTGCGTCAAGAGGAGATTCGTCAAAGCATACGAATTATTGAACAAGCATACAACAACTTACCAGAAGGGTCTTATAAAGGTGATGTTCCTGATTTCTATCTTCCTCCTAAAGAAGAAGTATACAACAATATGGAAGCATTGATCTATCACTTTAAAATTGTGATGGGAGAAACAGAAATTCCAACCGGTGAGGTATATCATGCCGTTGAAGGAGGTAATGGTGAGCTAGGATACTATTTGATTAGCGATGGCGGAAGAGCGCCTTACAGACTTCAATTTAGAAGACCATGTTTTATCTACTACCAAGCGTATCCCGAAATGATTACCGGTTCTAGTATTAGTGACGCTGTATTGACGTTAAGTAGTATGAATATAATTGCAGGAGAATTAGACGCATAAGATGAAAACACACGTAGACATTTCAAAAAGAAAAGGAGAACGATTAGAATTTAGTGAGTCTTCATTAGCTAAGGTTAAAGAATTGATGACAAATGTTCCAGAAGGTAAACATAAAACTGCTCTTATTCGGGTGCTACACATGGCGCAAAGTGAACTAGGTGGTTGGTTGAGTATCGAAACCATGGATTACGTAGCTGAATTGTTAAATATTACCCCAATTGAAGTATATGAGGTTGCCACTTTTTATACCATGTTCCACTTGGATCCAACGGGTAAATATGTACTCGAAGTTTGTCGTACTGGTCCTTGCATGCTTGTAGGAAGTGACAAAATCATTGAACACATTGAAAATAAATTAAATATTAAAGTAGGTGAAACTTCCTCTGATGGGATGTTTACGCTGAAAACCGCTGAATGTCTTGGTTCTTGTGGATACGGCCCTATGCTACAATGTCATTATAAAAACTATGAATTTCTAACACCAGAAAAAGTTGACAATTTGCTTGATGCAATGAGAAACGGAACCTTGGAAACTAACTAGTCATGAAAGGAAGAAAGTTACTACTCGAAAACGCACATATTCCAGGAATTGAAACCTTTGAAGTTTACCAAAAAAATGGTGGATATCGCGCTGTCGATAAAGCACTAAAATCGATGAGCCCAGATGAGGTTGTGGAAGAGGTGAAAAAATCAGGTCTTCGTGGAAGAGGTGGTGCAGGATTTCCAACTGGAATGAAATGGTCATTTTTAGCAAAACCTGAAGGAGTTCCGAGGTATTTAGTTTGTAATGCAGATGAATCAGAACCTGGTACCTTTAAAGATCGCTATTTGATGGAGCACATTCCGCATTTATTGGTAGAAGGTATGATACTTTCAAGTTATGCATTAGGTGCAAATATGTCATTCATTTACATCCGCGGTGAGTTCATGTGGATTTTACACATCTTGGAAAAAGCAATTGCGGAAGCCTATGACAAAGGGTATCTAGGAAAAAATATTAAAGGTTCGGGTTATGACCTTGATCTCCGTGTCATGCCTGGTGGAGGCGCATATATTTGTGGAGAGGAAACTGCTTTGATTGAATCCTTAGAAGGAAAAAGAGGAAATCCTCGCATTAAACCTCCATTTCCTGCAGTAAAAGGTTTGTGGGGATGCCCAACTGTTGTAAACAATGTGGAAAGTATTGCTGCTGTCGTTCCTATCGTAAACGAAGGTGGGGATGCATATGCGGCTATTGGCATTGGTAGAAGTACAGGCACAAAATTGATTTCTGCATGTGGAAATTTAGCTAGACCTGGAGTTTATGAAATTGAATTAGGTGTCTCTGTTGAAGAATTTATTTACGGTGACGATTATTGCCGTGGAATTGCAAATGGTAAAAAGCTAAAAGCGTGTGTTCCTGGAGGTTCGTCAGTTCCTATCCTACCCCATTATTTAGTTACAAAAACAGCAACAGGTGAAGACCGACTCATGACCTACGAAAGTCTTTCTGACGGTGGTTTTGCCACTGGGTCAATGCTTGGTTCTGGAGGATTTATTGTTTTCGACGAAGATCAATGTATTGTAAGAAACACGTGGAACTTTGCAAGGTTTTATGCACACGAATCATGTGGACAATGCAGCCCATGTAGAGAAGGAACGGGATGGATGGAGAAAGTCCTTTACCGATTAGAAAACGGGAATGGAAACATGCGAGACATCGATTTACTTGCAGAAATAAATAAGAAAATAGAAGGAAATACTATTTGTCCTCTTGGCGATGCTGCTGCTTGGCCTGTAGCTGCTGCAATTCGTCACTTTAGAGAAGAATTCGAATGGCATGTCACAAATCGTGAAGAAGCCGTGAAAAGAAATTATGGTTTAAGTAAAGAACCCGTTACAGCATAACTATGGTAAAAGTAACAATAGACGATATTGAAGTAGAGGTTGAATCAGGAACAAGTATCCTCAACGCTGCTCGTAAGATAGGGGGAGAAGTGGTTCCACCAGCAATGTGTTATTACAGTAAACTTGAAGTTTCCGGAGGGAAATGTAGAACTTGCTTGGTAGAGGTTGCAGCTAGTTCAGCAGCAGACCCTCGCCCGATGCCTAAATTAGTGGCTTCATGCTCCACACCTGTAGCAGACGGAATGGTAATTAAAAACAAAACTAGTGATCGTGTTAAAGAAAATCGTGCAGGTGTCGTAGAATTTTTATTAATCAATCACCCCTTGGATTGTCCAATTTGCGATCAAGCTGGAGAATGTCATCTGCAAGATCTTGGTTACGAACATGGCAAGGCAAAAACAAGATACGAAGAAGAAAGACGCACATTTGATCCGATTGATATCGGTGATAAAATAAAGCTACACATGAACAGATGTATTCTTTGTTACCGATGTGTTCATACAGCCAATCAACTTACTGATCAACGTGTTCACGGGGTGCTGAACCGCGGTGAGCATGCCGAAATTTCAACCTATATTGAAAAAGCTATTGACAATGATTTTTCAGGAAATGTTATCGACGTTTGTCCTGTAGGCGCACTAACTGATAAAACGTTTCGATTTAAAAGTCGTGTGTGGTTTCTTAAGCCAATGGAGGGTGAATGCAAGTGTGAAAAATGTAGTGGAAAAGCAGTATTATGGATGTTTGGAAACGAAATTTACAGAGTTACTTCTAGAAAAGATCAATACGGAGAAGTGGAAGATATCGATGGAAAAACTGCTTGGATTTGCAACGATTGCCGCTTTGACAAAAAGGATATCAGCAAATGGACAATCACTGGTCCGAGAGTGGTAGACAGGCATTCTGTTATTTCTCAAGGCAAGTATGAAACTAAAATGAATACAAAAATTAAGCGAATCAACTGATGGACTACGCAATAATCATAGAAAAATTCGTCTTGGTTGTAATCCTTTTCCTCATTTCATTGGGAATTGCGGCTTATTCCACTTATTTTGAGCGAAAATTAGCTGCTTGGATTCAGGACAGAGTTGGTCCAGATAGAGCAGGACCATTTGGAATTTTACAACCCATAGCTGATGGTGTTAAAATGTTTTTAAAAGAGGATTTTATTCCACAAAATTCTGATAAATGGTTATTCATCATTGGACCAGGTATCGCTATGTTTACCGCGCTTATAACTTCAGCAATAATACCTTGGGGGCCAGATATTACGTTATTTGGGAGAACAATAAGTCTTCAAGTAACTGACTTCAATATAGGCGTATTGTATATGTTCGGGGTAGTTTCCATAGGTGTTTACGGAATCATGATCGGTGGTTGGGCATCTAATAATAAATATTCTTTATTTGGCGCTATTCGTGCTTCTTCTCAAATGATTTCTTATGAGCTTGCTATGGGAATTTCATTAATTACGATTGTTTTAATGTCTGGAAGCTTGAGTTTGACGGACATCGTAAACAGGCAGCATGGAATGGATTGGAACATCTGGTACCAACCTGTGGCATTTCTAGTTTTCTTCATTTGCTCACTAGCGGAAACAAATAGAGCGCCATTCGACTTACCAGAATGTGAATCTGAGTTAATTGGCGGATATCACACGGAATATAGTTCCATGAAATTGGGATTGTTTTTGTTCTCTGAATATGTGGCGATGTTTATTTCATCAGCTTTAATTGCCATGTTATTCTTCGGAGGATATAACTTCCCGGGGATGGATGCATTTAGCGGTAATCTTTTAGCTGTACTATGTGTGGGAGCGTTTTTTGCAAAAATATTCTTTTTCATTTTTGTGTTCATGTGGATTCGTTGGACTATACCGAGATTTCGCTTTGACCAATTGATGCATTTAGGATGGAAAACATTGATTCCAATAGCAATAATTAATATGCTCATTACGGGATTAGTCATTGCATTCAACGAAGGTTGGTTTTAAAAAAGTACTATGGAAAGTTTATCAAATAGAAAAAAAGTAGTTTCTGACAAACCAATGACGTTTGTGGAAAGTCTTTATCTGCCTGCAATTTTTAATGGTATGATGGTAACGCTAAAGCACATGTTTCAGCGAAGAAAAACCATAAAATACCCCGAAGAACAGCGCGTATTTGCTCCAGTGTACAGAGGAATGCATGTACTCAAACGCGACGAACAAGGAAGAGAAAATTGTACAGCTTGTGGTTTGTGTGCTGTAGCTTGTCCAGCTGAAGCTATAACCATGGTAGCTGAAGAAAGGAAAAAAGGAGAAGAGCACTTATACCGAGAAGAAAAATATGCGGAGACATACGAAATCAATATGTTGCGTTGTATTTTTTGTGGCTTGTGTGAGGAAGCTTGTCCAAAAGAAGCCATCTTTTTAACAGATAGAATTGTTCCTACGGAATATGAAAGAGGGGAATTTATTTATGGTAAAGATATGTTAGTTGAAAAAATGGATCAACGCATCGATATTACCAAAAGACAATCAACAGGAAAAAGAGGAACGGTATGACATATGAATTAATTTCTTATATCCTAGGAGGCCTAACGATTGGTTCGGCACTAATGGTAATTTTAAGCTCTCATCCGGTAAGAAGCGTGATGTATCTTGTCATTACTTTCTTTTTCATATCAGGTCACATGGTCTTGATGAACGCGCAATTTTTAGCAATTGTAAATATTATAGTTTATGCGGGAGCCATAATGGTACTCTTCCTATTCGTTTTGATGTTACTTAATTTGAACAAAGAGAGTGAACCGAGAATGACGTTTGCATCACAAATGGCTGCTATACTTGCCGGCGGAACTTTTCTACTTGTGTTATTAGCAGCTTTAGCAGAATCTACTTTACCACCAATGCCTGAAGAAATGTCCAAACAAATTGCAGACATTCAGAATGAAGGATTAGTACAAAACCTTGGCCAACTATTGTTCTCAAAATATATTGTGCCATTCGAAGTTTCTTCCATACTCTTTATAGCCGCTATGGTAGGTGCTGTTTTATTGGCGAAACGAGAAAAACAAAATACAGAAGAGATATGATGCCCGCGTTGATTTCACATGCAGAGTTTTCGAAAGACTTTTATTTATTCCTCTGCCCTATTTTATTTACCATCGGAGCCGTTGGCCTTATGATTCGTAAAAATATGATTGTCATGTTAATGTGTATCGAACTAATGTTGAATTCCGTGAATTTACTGATGGTTTCGTTTGCAAATTTCTTCGGTCAAGGTGATGCGCACATTTTTGTCTTTTTTATCGTTGTAGTTGCTGCTGCAGAGGCTACTGTTGGCCTTTCCATCATCTTAATGGCATTTCGAAACCTTCGGAGCATCGATGTTGATATGTTTAAAAAATTAAAAAACTAACATGAGTAACGAACAGTTGTTATATCTCATCTTACTACTTCCATTATTGGGTGCTATCGTTAATGGAATTATTTGGAAAAATCTTTCAGAGAAATTAATTGGGACAATTGGCACTTTAATGGTGGTCATACCTTTCCTGATAGCAGCAAGTATCTTTGCTTCATTTGACAAACCTATTCACGTACATGCATTTACGATGCTAGAAATGGATTCGTTCCGATTGGATGCTGGGTTTAAATTAGATAGTCTCTCACTTTGGATGACCATGATCATTACTGGAATTGGTTCTTTAATTCACATTTTCTCAATTGGTTACATGCACGATGATAAAGGATTTTATAAATTCTTCACGTACTTAAATCTATTCGTATTCTCCATGTTAATTCTTGTTTTAGGAGATAATTACATGATGTTGTTTTTCGGCTGGGAAGGCGTTGGTGTATGTTCCTTCCTGCTCATTGGTTTTCATTATGCCGATAAAATAAAAGGGATGGAAAACAGTCTGGCTGCAAGAAAAGCATTTATAATGAATCGAATCGGTGATTTGGGTTTATTAGTTGCCTGTTTCTTACTACTAGGAAAATTTGGGACGCTGAACTACGATCAAATTGGCATTGCAACCATCTTAGGTGAATTTCAAAAAGATTCTGTCTTTATGATTTCAGTTACTCTTTCTTTATTTCTTGCAGCAACTGGAAAAAGTGCTCAAATTCCATTATTTACGTGGTTACCTGATGCTATGGCCGGTCCAACGCCCGTGTCTGCTTTAATTCACGCCGCGACCATGGTGACAGCGGGAATTTACTTGACCATTCGTTCAAACTTTTTGTTCGAATTAGCTCCTTTCACAAAACATATTATCTTATTTATTGGATTATCAACCGCATTAGTAGCCGCCTTTATCGCTATGAAACAAAATGATATTAAAAAGGTCTTGGCCTATTCAACAGTTTCTCAATTAGGATTTATGTTTGTCGCACTAGGTCTTGGAGCGTATACCGTAGCACTTTTTCATGTAACAACACACGCCTTTTTTAAAGCCTTGTTGTTTCTTGGTTCAGGTAGCGTAATACATGCAAATCATCACGAGCAAGACATCACAAAAATGGGAGGTTTGAAAAAATATATGCCGACCACGCACCTGGTATTTTTGATAGGAACACTTGCAATTTCAGGTTTTCCGTTTTTATCCGGCTTTTTCTCAAAGGACGAAATTTTTGCAGCAGCATTTGGTCATGGTTATCTTGTTTTTGGAATGATGGTGCTTGCCGCTGCCATGACAACTACCTACATGTTTAGAATGTATTTTTTGGTCTTCCATGGAACTTTTCGTGGTGATAGCCACACAGAAAAACACCTACATGAATCAGGGTCATTGATGACGCTTCCACTTATAGTTTTAGCCGTGTTATCAATTATTGGAGGTGCACTCAATTTACCTTCGTTCCTTGCTGGTGAACATGCGCATTGGATGAATCATTTCCTTGAAGAAACCACTTTAGGTCTTGCATTGGTACATCCTCATCATCTTGAAGACGGAAAAGCCATTGGAATAATGATAGGAACAACTCTGATAACATTATCATTAATCTTTTGGGCCTATTCTGTTTATGCTAAAACTAATTATCCGATATCCAAAGAGCAACAATTTAAAGGTTGGGCTGAATGGTCGAGCAACAAACTTTATTTTGATGAATTGTACAATGCACTTTTTGTAAAACCTACAGAATTTATTTCTGCTCGCTTGTTAATGATTGTAGAGAAGAATTTGCTTTACGATTCAATACTAAAGTTAACTTCGGGAATACAAATTGGTGGAAATCAAGTTAGAAAAGTTCAAACAGGTATGCTTTCTAACTACTTGTACTTCATGATTCTCGGGGTTATTTTATTTGTAGGATATTCACTTTATTACTTTAAGTTTTGGAATTACTAATTATACCTTTTGCATTAGGATTAATTTCTTTTTTAGTCCCAAAAAATAATATTCGATTTTTCGGACTCATAGGAAGTATTGTTCCTGTTATTTTGACATGTATTCATTTAATGGATTACGTACCAGGGACGTGGATTGAGTTGTACCGTTGTCACGAAGAAATTCCCTTTGGATTAACCTTTACCTTACATTATGATGGCATTTCTTTGTTAATGTTGCTTCTCACTGCATTTTCTTTTCCACTCATATTCTTAAGTAATTTCAACCGAGAATCTAGTGAGTCTAATTTATTTCATGCCCTCGCATTTTTCATGCAAACAGGTCTTTTTGGTGTTTTTCTTGCAGGTGACGGGGTGCTCTTCTATATCTTTTGGGAATTTACTTTAATTCCAATTTTCTTAATTTTATACTGGTTTGGAAACGGAAATTATACCACGCTTGTCAAATTCTTTATCTATACAATGCTTGGTTCATTGGCCATGTTGTTATCGTTAATTTGGTTGAAACAACACGCACATAGTTTTGCTTATGGTGATTTAATCGCAGCAAATCTAACAGAAAAAGAAGGATTCTGGATAATGTCTGGATTCATGTTAGCATTCGCCATAAAGATTCCATTATTTCCATTCCACACGTGGCAACCTAACACTTACTCATCTGCTCCAATGGCAGGTACGATGTTGCTTTCTGCACTCATGTTGAAAATGGCTCTATTTGGTATGATTAAATGGATGATCCCATTAGCTCCAGAAGGTCTTGAATGCATGCAATGGATAGTTATTATTCTTGGAGTTCTTGGCATTATTTACGGAGGAGTTATTGCTATAAAACAAACAGATATAAAGAAAATTTTTGCTTATGCATCAATATCTCACCTCGGATTAATTGCCGCTGGTATCATGCTTTTCTCTCAGAATGCACTTACAGCTAGCATGATTCAACTTATTAATCACAGTATTTTATCTATTGGATTATTCTTGATAGCTGAGATTCTAATAAGCAGAACAGGCACACAAGATATTACACAAATGGGTGGAATTGCTGAAAAAGCTCCGAAGTTTGCATTTTGGTTCATGATCATCAGTTTTGCCTCCGTATCCATCCCTTTCAGTGCGGGATTTATTGGTGAATTTCTATTACTAAGAGAAATTTCAGAATTCAAATTGTCTCTCGCGATTTTAGCCGCCTCTACCTTAGTTTTTGGAGCTGTATACATGTTCAGAGCATACCAAATAACAATGTCCGGTCATAAGGAAAATTTGCAATTTACTGATTTGACTTGGAATGAATGGGTGGTTTTCTGCGTGTTAGGAATTCTAGCTCTCGTTTTCGGTTTAGCTCCTTATTTAATCGGAGACCTCATTAAGGAAAGCGCACAGCAACTTACACTAATTGTACAAAATAACAGCTAAAAAAGATGGAGGCGATTGTAATCATATTTATTTCTGCATTGATTTCATTATTTCTTGGAATCATGAAAAAACCTACATTGGTTCTTTTAGTATCCATTGTTGGGTTGTTAGTGGGAGCGCTAGTGCAAAACTACGAATGGTATTTCCTTAATGAAAAATATCATGTTTTAGACTTCAATGATGGAAACATTCACTTTTTAAATCTTGCCATTACGCTTACAGGAGTCATCATCCTCAGTGGTTACAAACATTTTTTGGAAGAGTCTGCCACTATTGGTGACTTTTCTGCTTTAATGTTATTCTCGCTAAGTGGAGGTTTATGTATGATTGGCTTCAAGGACTTGTTCATGTTTTTCTTAGGTATAGAAATTCTATCAATTCCATTATACGTTTTAGCCGGGTCAAAGAAAAAATCGGCATCCTCATCAGAAGCAGCACTGAAATATTTTTATCTAGGTTCTTTTGCTACTGCTCTCTTACTTTTTGGGATTGCGTTGGTATATGGTACAGTTGGAACATTTAACGTTGAAAAAATTGGATTCGTAAGTATATTGTTTACTGACCAACTGCCTTCTATGTTCTTCGTTGGTGTATTGTTCATGCTAGCTGCTATGTTGTTTAAAGTAGGCGCATTTCCATTTCATTTTTGGGTGGCAGATGTTTATCAAGGTACACCTTCCGTGTTCATGACTTATATGTCTTCAGTTGTAAAGCTTATTGGAATATACGCTTTCTATCGCTTATTTGGAATGATGTTTCCTGGAGTTGAAACGTTTTGGTCTGCGCTTATTGTAATCGCCATTTTTATTTCGATGTTTATTGGAAATTTATCAGCATTGAACCAAGATACTTTTAAACGCTTAATGGCTTTTTCAAGCGTTACGAATGGTGCATACGCCCTGATGGCAGTGCTCACATTTACCAGTGACTCCCAAGCGCTTTTAGTCTACATGATAGGTTATAGTTTTTCAGTGGTTGCCTTAATGACGATAAATTCATTGGCGAATAATGACGAAGATAAACTAGCTTCTTTAGCTGGTATAGGGTATAAAAATCCCCTTATTGGAGTTGTGGGAATTGTTGCCCTTTTATCTGTTGCAGGAATACCTCCTATGACCGGGTTTTTCGGAAAAGCAATGGTTTTTTACCAAGCTTTTGAACAACACATGTGGTTGGTGTTCTTCGCATTGATTAATTCCGCAATTGGTGTCTACATTTACCTAAAAATTGCCATGACACTACTCAAAAAAGAAGAAAAAGCGCCAATCATTGCGTTAAATTGGAGTCAACAAATCGTTCTATCCGTTTCGCTTTTGGCATTATTGTTCGGTTGGACAATAATCTATGTTTAATTATTTAAAGCAATAATCTTCAATTGTCCTCGTACTGTCCTTGAAACGATTAGCGTCAACTCTTGAACGAATTCCACTCACCCGTTCACTATCTGAATATTGATGAAAAACATGATCTATCATTGATAAATCAGTTCCTTCCGTATAGGCTGCTACCCAAATGGGATAACCAACTACTTTTCCTGTCAGTCGCTCGTTATAGAAGTTTTTGTATGTATAAAGAATTGGTTTTACACCAAAGTGCTTTTCCGCCAATTGAAGCCACTTGTTTACTCCTTCAACGAGATGCTTATCTCCTTTTCTACTTGGTGTTTCAACATCTAAAACTGGAAATAAGTCGCCTTTTTCTAAAGCTACTGTTTCTACAAAATTTCTGAATTGAACCTCAGCATCTTCATTTGGACGATAAAAATGATAAGCTCCACGAATGAAACCCAATTGTTTTGTATAGCTCCAATTTCGTTCGAAAAACTTGTCTTTACCATCAATTCCCATAGAAGAACGCATTAAAACATACCTCACTTCATGATAGGAGTCTTTTACTTCCACCCAATCAATGATTCCCTGGTAATCACTGATATCTATGCCAAATGGATACCTGTCGTTACCTTTAGGCTTCTTGGTTTGTTTATTATCATTCGAGGCTGAGCTCTCAGAATAAAAAAAAGGTGCAACAAAAAATGCCATGAGGCCTGTTGCGATGCCAGAGATAAATAACGAAGATCTCCGAACAACTTTATTCTTTACTAATTTTTTCACTTAACTCGTGGAGAAGATCGGGCTCGAACCGACGACCTCTTGACTGCCAGTCAAGCGCTCTAGCCAACTGAGCTACATCCCCTTTTCCGGAAGAATTGGCTTATATACTTCCCGAATGCAAGCAAATATACAAAAGCAACAGAACATAACTGCATTAGTTTGTATTTTTACAAAGTGAAATTCAAACTTGAATCACCATTTAAACCAACAGGCGATCAACCTGATGCAATTCTTCAACTTGTTGCAGGTTTGAATGATGGAATCACGCATCAAACTTTATTGGGTGTAACGGGAAGTGGAAAAACGTTTACTGTTGCCAATGTTATTGAACAATTAGACAGGCCTACGCTCGTTTTATCTCATAATAAAACACTAGCAGCACAACTTTATGGGGAATTCAAGCAGTTCTTTCCTGAAAACGCTGTGGAGTATTTTGTTTCGTATTACGACTATTATCAGCCGGAAGCTTATTTACCAGTAACAGGAACCTACATTGAAAAGGACTTACAAATCAATGACGAAATTGAAAAACTGAGACTTCGTGCAACGTCTGCTTTACTTTCTGGAAGAAGAGACGTAATCGTAGTTGCATCTGTTTCGTGCATATATGGAATTGGAAATCCAACTGAGTTTAAAAACAGTATTATACATTTAAAAGTTGGTCAAACAATTCCGCGTAATAAATTCTTATTTAGGTTAGTCGAAAACCTATATACGCGATCAGGTGATAATTTTGAACGAGGGAATTTTCGCGCAGTCGGAGATACAGTTGATATTTTTTTAGCCTATGCGGAACATGCGCTTAGGGTAACTTTTTGGGGAGATGAAATCGAGTCGATTGAAGCGATTGACCCAAGCTCAAGTCAGCGAATTGAAACATATACAGAAACAGTACTTTACCCTGCAAATCTTTTTGTTTCGAGCCCAGAGAATACTCGGCGAGCCATGGAACAGATTCAAGATGATTTGGTCATTCAAGTAGCAAATTTCAAGGCAGAAGGAAAAATAGAAGAGGCTAAACGACTGGAAGAACGTGTAAATTACGACCTTGAAATGATTCGCGAATTGGGATATTGCTCGGGAATTGAAAATTATTCGCGGTACTTCGATGGAAGAAACCCTGGTGAACGTCCGTTTTGCTTACTCGACTATTTCCCGGAAGATTACATCATGATAATTGACGAAAGTCATGTAACCTTACCCCAAGTAAGAGGAATGTATGGAGGAGATCGTTCAAGGAAAATAAATTTGGTTGATTATGGTTTTCGTCTACAGGCAGCCATTGACAACCGCCCCTTGAGGTTTGAGGAATTTGAAGGAATGATTAACCAAGTTGTCTATGTTTCAGCGACACCCGCAGATTATGAAATGGAAAAATCTGAAGGTATCGTGGTGGAGCAAGTCATTCGGCCAACTGGACTTTTAGATCCTATAATCGAGGTGAGACCAACAAAAAATCAAATTGACGATCTATTGGAACTCATTCAAGATCGCGTGACAAAAGATGAACGTGTTCTCGTTACTACGCTAACAAAACGTATGGCAGAAGAACTTCAAAAGTATTTGGACAAAGTAGGCGTCTTGTGCCGTTACATTCACAGTGAAATTGACACCATTGAACGTGTAGAAATATTGCGTCAGTTACGCTTAGGGAATTTCGATGTGTTAATAGGAGTGAATTTATTAAGAGAGGGTATTGATCTTCCAGAGGTTTCTTTGGTTGCAATATTAGATGCAGACAAGGAAGGTTTTCTAAGAAACGTCAGAAGTTTAGTTCAAACAGTGGGTCGTGCAGCGAGAAATGTTAACGGTTTTGTAGTTATGTATGCTGATAAAATGACAGAATCCATGCGAAAAACTATTGAAGAAACCAATCGTAGAAGAGCAATTCAAGAGTCGTATAATCTCGAAAATGGGTTAACACCTACTCCATTAGTAAAATCCAAAGAAACCATATTAAATTCCACCAAAGTTGCTGATGGAGATTCTAAAAAATATGCAGAAATCGAGGTCGATGCTCACATGCTACTAGTTGAAGAGGAATCTTCAAACTACGGAAATCCCGAAGAAATAACACAAAAAATAAAAGAAGCGCGAAAAGCTATGGAAAAGGCAGCCAAAGCTCTGGAGTTTATAGAAGCTGCAAAACTTCGAGATTATATTAGTAATTTAGAAAAACAATTAAAAAATGGAAAATACTAAACTTTTGCATTATTTCCGGATCGTTGCGCTTATTGAGGGATGCTCCTATTTAAGTTTCGGAATTACAGTACCGATGAGAGAATTTCTTGACATGCCCATGCCGAACAAAATCGTGGGTTGGATACATGGCGTTTTGTTTATTACTTGTTGTTTACTATTGTTACAATTGTTTCTTAAAAAACACTGGAATTTTAAGGTGAGTTTTCTTCTTTTCATTCTTTCTTTTATCCCATTCGGAACCTTTTGGGCTGATAAACGCTACCTAAGAAAACTTCAATAAATTATTAATCAAATTTAATTACTCCCCGAACCTTTCGATTACTTGTTGAGTTACTCCTGTATTTGAAAATCCTCCGTCGTGAAACAAATTCTGCATGGTAACGTATTTCGTAAGATCTGAAAACATTGAAATACAATAATCTGCACAAGCTAATGCTGAAGCATTTCCTAATGGCGACATTTGTTCTGAAAAATTGATAAACTCCTTTAAACCTTTGATTACTTGTCCAGCAGTTGTAACTGTCGGGGATTGAGAAATGGTGTTAACGCGTACTTTTTTCTTGATTCCATAATGGTAACCAAAAGAACGAGCAATGGACTCAAGTAAAGATTTTGCATCGGCCATATCGTTATAATCAGGGAAGATACGTTGTGCAGCTATATAAGACAGTGCAACCACACTACCCCATTCATTCATCGCATCGTGTTTGTATAACGTAGCCAATGTTTTGTGTAATGACATAGCAGATACATCCATGGTCTGTTTGTAATAATCATAGTTGTTCTCTGTGTAGTGTTTTCCTTTTCTAACATTTGGTGACATGCCGATTGAATGCAAAACAAAGTCAATTTTACCACCTAATATTTCCTGTGCTTTAACCACTAAATTTTCAAGGTCTTCTGTGCTTGTCGCATCTGCAGGAATAACTTGGCTTCCCGTTTCTTCAGCCAACGCATTTATCTCACCCATTCGCATGGCTATAGGAGCATTCGTTAAAACAAAAGTAGCCCCTTCTTCATGTGCACGTTGTGCAACTTTCCAAGCGATAGATTGGTCATTTAATGCGCCAAAAATAATTCCTCTTTTTCCTTTTAATAAGTGATTTGCCATTTCTATTAATTTGTAACAAAAATAGTGATTAGTCCCTTTCTAAATTCACAATATCCCATCTTTCATCAACAATCAATTGTGAGGTATTTCGATGAAAAGCAGTATATTTCACATTCAATAAGAACATGAACAGGAAAATTATTTTTTTAATTATTGTTGCGGCACTTGGCTATTTTGTTGACATCTATGATCTTGTGCTTTTTGGTGTTGTAAAAAACGAGAGTTTAATTTCCATACTTCCTAATGCTAGCAAGCAAGAAATTTCGGATACCGGAAAATTTCTTTTTAATATGCAAATGCTCGGAATGCTTATAGGAGGTATACTTTGGGGGATTCTAGGAGACAAAAAAGGAAGAATAAAAGTTCTATTTGGTTCAATTTTGTTGTACTCCACCGCCAATTTAGCCAACGCCTTTGTGACGGATGTACCGAGTTATGCGGTGATTCGCGTCATTGCAGGAATTGGACTCGCGGGTGAATTAGGTGCCGGAATAACCTTGGTTTCGGAAATGATGTCCAAAGAAACGCGTGGCTACGGCACCATGATAATCGTAACGTTTGGTGCATTAGGTGCGGTCGTGGCCTCACTCGTGGGTGCAAAAGGCGAAGCTATTGGTGAATGTCTTTTGGAATTAACGGCTATAGATTTTGCCAATTGGCAAATAGCTTATATTATTGGAGGCAGCATGGGGTTGCTTTTGCTACTCATGAGAGTTGGAACTTTTGAATCTGGTTTTTTCACAGAAGCAAAGGATAATCACCACATAAAGAAAGGTGACTTAAAACTTATTTTTTTCAATCGAAACAACCTTGTAAAATATCTCCATTGTATATCAATCGGAATTCCTATTTGGTTTGTAATTGGTTTGTTGATTATGAATTCACAAAACGACTTTGGTCCTTTGTTAGGAATTACGGATATAGAAAATGGAAAAGCGGTGATGTATGCATACATTGGGTTGTCATTCGGGGATTTATTATCTGGAATTTTAAGTCAGGTGCTGAAGAGTAGAAAAAAAGTTGTTGTTCTTTATTTAGTATTCAGTGGAATACTGACAATTTACTTCCTATTTTTTGCAAATGAGCACCAACAAATGAATGCTGATACATATTACTTCTTATGTTTCTTACTCGGTACAGGAACTGGATATTGGGCAATTTTTGTCACAATTGCGGCAGAACAATTCGGTACTAATATTCGCTCAACAGCTGCCAATACAATACCGAACTTTGTTAGAGGATCCGTTAACTTAATCATGATGTTTTTTGGGCTATTACTCGCATTTGTATCTACCGGAGTGGCCGCTTTAATAGTAGGGGTTTTCTTTATTCTATTGGCTCTTTTTAGTATCAACCAATTGAAAGAAACATTCGGAAAGGATTTAAATTACACCGAAGAACTAATGTGAGTAGTCCTCATAATCTTCGGTCATTTCCTGATTCACTTTTTTCGTTACCGAAATCGGAATATAATCTACAATAACATTTGTTTTATCGAGACCAAAGTCTTCCGCCGGCTTTAATCCTGTAGCCTTTACGAATCGATAAGCCTTAATGCAAAGATTTTGAAATGAAGATAAATCGTTATCTGTTGATACGCGAGAATTTAATACGACAAATTTAAAATCAACCTCGTCAATTTTACCTTTTACGGATTCAAAAACACTTTCTCCTGTTAACTCACCCTTATCCACCATTTTATCGTGTATCTTTTTCATCATATACTCAATTCTGTGTTCCTCTTTGAAACCTAATTGAAGCGTAACATAATAGCAACATTTGTCAATAATTTCGTTGACAGAATAATGAACGCCCCAAGGTTCATTTAAAATATCGATGTGAAGAAACCAGATAACTCCTGCTTTTCTTGGTCGTTTTTTGAAAAGAGAATGATACACTGTGAGGTCTAATCGGTTTGGAGAATTCGAACGTGTCGGAAATACCAAATTAGTTGCTTCGTATACGATACCAGAATCATTTTTAACCGCCTTAATCAAGGGAATTACTTTTTTCATCGGCACGTATTCTGTTATACTAGTTCGAAGTTGTCTAGCCTTGAAATACAAATAAAGAATCGTAAAAAATGTAGTCGCCAGGATTAATGTAAACCATCCACCAGAAACAATTTTCCCGAGATTTGAAAGAAGAAAAACCCCCTCAATTGTAAGAAAAACACCAAAAATCAGAACATAATAGGGTTTTATTCGAGGATATTTTAACATGAGTAAGAATCCTAGTAATATGGACGTCATAACCATGTCAATCGTGATGGCCAAACCATAAGTATGCTCCATTTGGCTAGACTTACGAAAGATAAATATAACCAACAAACAACCTAACATTGTTACCCAATTGATGAACGGAATATATATTTGTCCTTGATGGTCGGTTGGATATTTAACTTTTAAGTTTGTCCAGAGTTTTAATTTGATGGCTTCATTCATTAAGGTAAATACTCCAGTAATCAATGCTTGCGAAGCAATAATGGTAGCCGCTGTTGCTATGGCTATAGCAAAATACAGCAATTCATCCGGGACCATGGAGTAAAATACCGTTTGGTTAGGACCTAAATGGAATCCGTCAGATAGAATCAGAGCCGATTGACCAAGGTAATTTATTACCAAAAGAAGAGAAATGAAACTCCAACTAATGCGAATATTTCCTTTACCGCAATGTCCTAAATCGGAATAAAGGGCTTCTGCTCCAGTGGTACATAGAAACACTGCGCCTAGTACAGCAAATCCTCCGTCAACATTTGCAATTAAGTTGTAAGCGTAATAAGGATTGAATGCTTCAAGAACAATCGGATTTTTAGAAATATTAATTAGTCCAAGATAACCAAGAAAGGAAAACCAAACCAACATCACAGGTCCAAACAATTTACCAATAGCTGCTGTACCAAACTGTTGTACAGAGAATAGGACCACAATTATACCAACAACAATAGGAATGATTGGAATATCCGGATTGACATTATTCAAACCCTCAACAGCCGATGAAATGGAGATTGCAGGTGTTATGAATCCATCTGAAATGAGCGTAGCACAACCTATCAACGCAGGAATGACTACCCACTTATAGTTTTTTTCTCGCAATAAAGCGTATAAAGCAAAGATTCCACCTTCGCCTTTATTATCGGCATTTAGGGCAAAAAAGATATATTTGAAAGTCGCAAGTAAAATAAGTGTCCAGATAACACAAGACAATCCTCCTAAAATAAACGCTTCGGAAATATTTCTTCCCCCGTCGGTTATGGCCTGAAAAACATAGAGTGGTGAGGTTCCAATATCACCGAAAACAATTCCTGTGGTGATAAGTACACCAGCTAAAGAAATCCTATGCGCCGAGTCCGACATTTAAAATTTTTTGGCTAAAGTAACTTAAATTTTATTCTGCATTGGAATTTTAATGATTTCTTTTTTTAATAACCGAAATAGTTGGTCTTCTAACTAAATCATAAAGTATGCGCTTCCGCAAAGCAAAAGACATTTTTAGTTTTACTAATTCTCAAATAGAATTTGGATTTGTCT
>CAZLHR010000034.1:0-26844 GCA_964559685.1 uncultured Lishizhenia sp. | reverse complement strand
TCCAACATGTTCTATTCTTAATTCACCACAAGTTTGCGAGCGATACATAAGCTAAAATTTTGAGGTGCAAAGGTAAGAAATTTAGGGTGGACTTTCAACTATCTTTTGACCTCGCCAACAAAGGCTTCTGAAACTCAATGAGCTTAGAAAAGGCAACCACCCGGCTCCGCTGGATTTGCAATCCTGTGAGCTTTACTCAACATTAACACTTTTCAAATTTTATTTTCAAGAAAATGTAATTAATCGTTGTGGTTTTTGCGCATAAATACATCAACCCAGTCCACAACGGTGAGCGTGAGATAATATGTACTGTTGGTTTTAATCGTATGTTTTATACCTTTTTGCATTGGAAAATCATAAAATCGTGAAACATGTCTTTTTTTTAGGGAATTGCATTGGTTAAGCGATAAGCGCAGGATTACAAATCCTTCGAAGCCCCCGCACCTCGCTCCGCAGGATTTGCAATCCTGCGAGCTGCACTTAACATTACACTTTTCAATTTTTTTTCAAGAAAATGTAATTAATCGTTGTGGCAATCTTTCAACTTCTAAAATACTTTCCATTTCTTGATAATTGGATGCAGATGAATAGCACCAGTCTTCGGGATTTTTAACCCAGCCGTCTTTCACAGGATTGTTGTGGATATAATTGATTTTTTTCCACACAAATTTTTCTGAATACAATTCAATGGCATGATTACCTGCCTTCCAAAATTTATGTGTTTTATGTTTTTGACTTGTTACCGCATGGTCTTCAAAAAGCTTAAGCATCCATTCCCTTCTGCTTTCTGGTTCATTTTTAATCTGCGCTATAATTTTCTTGGCGGTAAATTTTTTGAAGTCACGCATCACATCGCTAAGATGAAAACGTTCGTCAGTGTTGGCAATAATGTGGATATGATTGCTCATTATACAATAAGCGAAAATGATTAATCCTTTTTCTTTTTGACAAAATTTAAAGGATTCAATTACAGCATCTCTATGGTTTTTACGCATAAATACATCAACCCAGTCCACAACGGTGAGCGTGAGATAATATGCGCTGTTGGTTTTAATCGTATGTTTTATACCTTTTTGCATTGGAAAATTATATAATTGTGAAACATTTTATTAAAATTGCATTGGTTAAGGGAAGGATTGCAAATCCTTCGAAGCCCGCGAACAGCTGGATTACAAATCCTTCGAAGCTACTTTGTTTTGAATCCATTACTTTTTTTCACTTTAAGTTAATGAAAAAGGTCATTTGGATCAAGAGTTACTCGAATCATTTATTTTAATTTGTCCAACTCCTCCATCCGAAACTCAATGAGCTTTGAAAATGCAAACCCTTGCTCTTCGGCAAACCGTTAAAATATCATTTAGAGTCACCCCTTTTTATTTCCCCTCAAGGGGAAAAGTGCATTATGAATTCAACAAAAATACACGTGAGTATATCGGAAATTGGGAGAGAATTCATAATTCAAAGCTAAATTACCTCGAATTCGGGCTTTCAACTATCTTTTGACCTCGCCAACAAAGGCTTCTGAAACTCAATGAGATTGGAAAAGGCAACCACCCTCTCTCCGGGAGTCAGGTATTTATTCCGTATCTTTCTGATTGTTGAGTTTATTTCGAAGTGCAAATCGATAACTAACCAAAAGCGGGAAACCGAGTAGCAATAAAAAGAACATGAGTTTTCCTTTCCAGGTAAAGTCAATGGTTTGGTATAAAGAGAGGGCTTCCATGTCGTAACCATAACCGAGGAAATACGACAAACTCATGTTTTTCTTAAAATCTAATTCTTGAACACCATCTGAATAGTAAAAATGGCATTCGTACAATTCAATTTGTGGAATCAACGAAATGATAACCATCAATACAAAAGAAATGACAAAAATGACCCGAGGAGATTTTAAAAACGAAATATTCATGGAACAAAAGTAAATGGATTTCATAATTAATTGACAATTTCGCAAGTAATGCAAGAAAAACCATTCTTTCGCTTGGCATATTTGATTGGTTCCACCGGTTGGGGAGGATTGGAGATGAATCAAATACACAACGCAGAATGGATGAGATCACGAGGGCACGCTGTACTTATTTTGTGTGTTAAAAACAGTCCCGCATCGGTGTTTTTAGCAAAAAAAAACATCCCACACTTACTCATTCCGAAGCACCGAAATCACTTCGATTTGTGGAGAGCCTTTTGTCTTTGGCGCTTGTTAAAAAGGGAAGGAATTCAACACTTGATGATTCGTTCCGTATTCGACATGAGTATTGCAGCATCTGTTTGTTTTTTTAGTCGTAAAAAAATAAAGGCTCATTACTTCATGGAAATGCAAATGCCAAGCAATAAAAAACAATGGTTTAGAACCCTGCGTTATCGCTATTTCTCTTCTTGGAATTGTCCTTTGGCCTATATGAAGCAACAGGTAGAACAACACACACATATACCGCTAGACCGCATCTTTCTAATACCCTCAGCGGTGAATGATGCGTTTTATCAACGGCCAAATCAAGATCAACTTCGAGAGGAATTAGGCCTTGCAAAAAAACAGATGTTAATTGGTCTCTTTGGAAGAATTGATCGAAAGAAAAACCAACTTATTGCCCTGAAGGCATTGAGTGAAATGAACGAGCCTAATCTGACCTTGTTAATTATTGGCCAAGAAACACCTGATGATCCACAAGAGTATTTAGCCGAACTACATGCTTTCGTTAGCAAATACCAACTCGAGTCATTTGTGAAATTCACGGGTCATGTTGAAAATATTTCTGCATACATGCATGCTATAGATGTTTGCTTGATTACCTCATCCAACGAATCTGTTGGAATGACAACACTTGAAGCTTTAGCAGCGGGAAAAACTGTAATTGGAACAAATAGTGGTGGGACAAAAGAGCTGTTAGGAAATGGGGCTGGGTTTTTATTTGATCCTAACGATTCTAATCAATTGGCGTCAATTCTAACCGAATTAAAAACTGTGTCAAACAAATCCTTAGAGATCCGCACTTCGGATATGGGTAAAAACCGAGTCGAAACAGTTTGTGAACAGGTTGAAAATTTACTTTTGCTTTCCTCTCGAATTGTGTAACTTCGTTCGTATGAATTTGTACTCGACGAAACAACGCTGGAAACTTGCTTTAATCTTGGCGTCTTTGGTAGTGGTTGTCATTTCCTTGATCGTATCAAATTCTATCATTGAGAAAATAAATGAACGCGAACGTGAAAATGCTCGACAGTGGGCCGAAACGATTCGAAAAAAAGGTGAATTGGTTCGCCTATCTCAACAAATATTTCAGGAATTACGTGAAAAGGAAAGCCGAGAAGCCAATCTTATTCTTCAAGCACAACAAGTGATTAGCCAGAAATCGGACTTATCGTTGAATCTTGACCTTGAATTTGCTCAAAAAATAATTAGAAGTAACAAGAAAATCCCCATTGCCTATCTAACCGATGGTGAAATTGCGCAAAGTATTAATTTGGATAGTGCTTGGACAAGCAAACAAATGATCGCGTTTATTTCTGACTGTCGTGCAAAAAAGCGCTCACAGAAAATTGAAATTTACGAAGGCATCTTTATGGAGTTCATTTACGGAGAATCGAAAGAACTCATTCGTTTGAATCGTGAAAATGATTCGTTACTGCGTGCTTTCAATCAAGATCTTTTGGAAAATAAAAACTTAATTCCATTAGTGTTGGTAGATGAAAAAACAAAAAAAATAGAAGCTACGAATTTGTCAAAAGAGGAGGTTGAAGGGGTAAGTATTGACAATGTTCTTTCCGGTTTTTCTTATCCTCCAATGCGCATTGACTTCGGAAATGGAATGAAGCTCTTATATTACAAAGACAATCCTGAAATTAAAACGCTCACGTGGTTTCCTTACATTCAATTCGGTTTAATCGGACTTTTGGTTTTTATCGCATATTTGTTGTTTTCAACCTTCCGAAAAGCTGAACAGAATCAAGTGTGGGCAGGAATGGCAAAAGAAACTGCTCACCAATTAGGAACTCCTCTTTCTTCTTTAATGGCGTGGGTTAATCATCTAGAATCCCAACAAGTGGATGCGATGATGACAACGGAAATGCAAAAAGATCTGGATCGATTATCAAAGATTACAGAACGATTCTCAAAAATAGGATCAGAAGCTAAATTCGAACCACAAGACCTAGTGATTACAATTGGAGAGAATCTAGAATACTTGCGAAGTCGTTTTTCCAACAAGGTGAAAATCGTATTTGATGTAGCACATGAAGGACCATTGATTTTGCCACATAATGTTTCTTTAATGGAATGGGTGGTGGAAAACATCTGTAAAAATGCCGTTGACGCAATGGATGGAATTGGCGAATTAACGCTGAGCCTCCGAAAGGAAGAAACGCGTATTTATTTAGATATTTCAGACACTGGAAAAGGCTTAACTAAATCACAATTCAAAACCATATTTCAACCTGGTTATTCCACCAAAAAAAGAGGATGGGGTTTAGGTCTCACGTTGGTAAAAAGAATAATTGAAGAATACCACAAAGGGAAAGTGTTTGTGTTAAAATCAGAATTAGACAAAGGTACCGTGTTTAGAATTGTATTGAGGGCGGAATAAAACTATTCAAATTCTATTAAAACAGCTCCTTTATCTACAACATCTCCACCTGCGATTTGAATCGACTTTACCTTTCCAATGCCTTCTGCTTTTAGAATGTTCTCCATTTTCATCGCTTCCAAAGACAAGAGATTATCTCCAATAGACACCTCATCTCCAATAGACACAAATAGTTGAATAACTCGTCCAGGCATGGGAGAATGTAATTCTCTCAACTTTCTAACTTTAGGCTTGTCAAGACCTAAAGAGGAAATCAAGGCATCTAGATCCCCTTTACGTTTGAGTTCAAAAACGCGATGGTTAATTTTAATAACGAGCTTTTGACTTTCTGATCCGTCTTCTACTAATTCACCGTGAAACTTTTTTCCATTATGAATCAATAAAAAGAACTTCGAATCGTACCATTTTACAAAGGCCCCTTCCTTCGAAAAGAAATCATTGCCTTCTAGTAACCATTTTGCCTCTTGCATGAAACAAAGATAAAGAAATTTACATCTTCATGATGATAAACTCTGTTCTTCGATTCTTTTGGTGCTCCTCTTCAGAACAATTAGACTTTACAGCTCCTTCGCACGGACAATTGACTTTCAATTTGCTTTCGCCGTAACCCTTACCGTAAATTCTCTCCGGATTCTTAATTTTTTTCTTGATGTAATCCGCAGAAGCTTTCGCTCTATTTGAAGAAAGTTTCATGTTGAAGTCTTTACTCGAACGACAATCGGTATATGAACCTAATTCTATCACCATTGTAGGGTATTCATTCATTACTTTCACAATCTTTTCTAATTCAACCGCAGCGTCTTTACGAATAACATATTTTCCTAAATCAAAATAAATTGGTTTAATATCAATCAAAGTGGCCAAATCTGTTCCGATTTCAACTTTTCCTATGGAAACATCTAATTTCTCATGGACATTAATAACACCGGGTTTATCTACTATGTGTTTAAAGTCGGCAACCTTTGTTAAATATCCATCTTTGGATAAGGTAATGGTGTACGTTAACTCGTCGTTTAATTTGATTCCGTCTAGTCCCTGAGAGAATTCACCAGTACCAGGTGTTTTGCCATCGAATATAACTTTACCCGATTTTTTGTCTACTATTTTATTTGTAACATCAGCTAAGAGTTGATCATTTCCAAGAAATCCGGCAGTAGTTGCAGAAACATAACCGTTTGAATTGGGGTCAAGAACTAATGCTGCTGCATCAGTAGCAGGCTCTATAATGATCCCGGGCGTTTGGGAAAACAGAAATTAGTAATTAAAGCTAAAGCGAAAATCGCAATTAAAGATTTTTTTTGATGATAGAAATTCTTAATACGGGCGCGAACGTATGAAAATCATATGATATAAGCATTTAGATGGTATCGAGCCACCTATAATGTACCTGTTATTTAATTAAAAGTGTTTATTTATTGTGACAAATGTGTCATCAGCAGTTAAAATATCCAATACCTGTGGATTTGAAATTTCGGTTGACCTGTTGATCTCTAGAGCCAACACTTCATCTTTTATATACTCTTCGAATTTCTTGGCGGCTAGTTCAATTTCTTCTGTTGACTTTATTTCTATTTTTATTTTATCCGTCACCTCAAGCCCAATCTCTTTTCGGAGATTTTGTATTCTATTTACTAATTCTCGAGCTATCCCTTCTTGTTTCAGATCATCCGTAATGGTAATGTCCAAAGCAACAGTAAGGGTTCCCTCACTTGCTACCAACCATCCGGGAATGTCTTGTGCTGAAATGTCAAAATCTTCCAATAAAAGTGAAACTTCTTCTCCGTTAAACGTTCCTTTCCAACCATTATTTACTTCAATTTGCTGTATTTCATCAGCAGAAAAAGTTTCAACCAAGCTGGCAATAGCCTTCATGTGTTTGCCGTATTTCGGGCCGATGGTTTTAAAATTTGGTTTTATCCGTTTTACCAAAATTGATCTATCTTGAAGTAATACTAATTCTTTTACATTCACCTCCGATAAAATCAAGTCTTTTACATGCAGTAAATTTGAAGCAACCGTCTCGTTCAAAACGGGAATCATTATTTTCTGCAATGGTTGACGCACCCTTATGTTCTGTTTTTTTCTTAAGCCTAACAACAAAGAACAGGTTTTTTGTGCCATGTCCATTTGATCCTCCAATGTCTTATTAATGCACTCACCTTTCGCAATAGGGAAATCCGCAAGGTGAACAGAACTTACAGGATACTGTTTTGTGACTCCGTTTAAATCATTGAATAACTGATCCATGAAAAAAGGTGCAATCGGAGAAGCGATGATGGCAATATTTTCCAAACATCTATACAATGTTTGATAAGCCGCTTGTTTATCTTTTGGATCATCGTTCTTCCAAAAACGCCTTCTGCACAAGCGCACGTACCAATTTGAAAGTTGTTCTGTCACTAACTCTTGAATGAGTCTTCCTGCTTTAGTTGGTTCATACTGAGCATACGCTTCGTTCACCTCGTCAATCAAGGAATGTAACTTGGATATTATCCATTGATCAATTTCCGGTCTATTTTGTAGTGGGATTTCCGATGTTGAAAAGTCAAACCCATCAATATTAGCATATAATGAAAAGAAGGAGTAGGTGTTGTATAGGGTGCCGAAAAATTTTCGTTGAACTTCTTGAATCCCTTCCTCGTCAAATTTTAAATTGTCCCACGGTTGAGAATTCGTGATCATATACCACCTTGTCGCATCTGGACCGTATTTTTTTAATGTATCAAATGGATCCACGGCATTTCCCAATCGCTTAGACATTTTTTGTCCATTTTTATCGAGTACTAATCCGTTGGATACAACATTTCTATAGGCCACCTTGTCAAAAACCATGGTAGAAATAGCGTGCAAGGTATAAAACCATCCCCTTGTTTGATCTACTCCTTCCGCAATAAAATCAGCAGGATAACCAAGTTCGTTATCTAGGAAGTCTTTATTTTCAAATGGATAATGCCATTGCGCATAGGGCATCGCTCCGGAATCAAACCAAACATCAATTAGGTCTGCTTCACGTCGCATAGGTTTTCCAGATGGCGAAACAAGTGTAATCGTATCAACAATATGTTTGTGAAGGTCTATTTTAGCGTAATTTTCCTCTGACATATCGCCAATGGTAAAATTGCCCAATGGATTTTCGTTCATGAAACCGGCTTTGACGCTTCGATCACACGCCTCTTTTAACTGTGCAACGGAACCAATACACATGCGCTCATCGCCTTCTTCTGTTGACCAAATAGGAATTGGAATTCCCCAATACCTAGATCGCGACAAGTTCCAGTCGTTAGCATTATCCAACCACTTTCCAAATCTCCCTGAGCCTGTTGCCTCCGGCTTCCAATTGATGGTATTGTTCAATTCCACCATTCGTTCCTTGCAATCGGTCACCTTAATGAACCATGAATCCAATGGATAATACAAAACCGGTTTATCAGTTCTCCAACAATGCGGATAGTTATGTTCGTATTTTTCGATTTTGAAGGCTTTACCTTCTAATTTTAATTTAAGGGCTATGCGTTCGTCAACAGACAAGTAAGCTTTCAGATCAGGTATAATTGATTTTAACCTTTCCCGCTGAAGCAATAATTCTGTTTGTTTTTCCTCATCTGAAAGGTATTCTGCTTTCACATATTCTCCTGCCAGGCCAAAGAGGTCGTCTTGAACAATTGCGCGGAACTTTCCTTGAAGGTCAACCAATGGAACTAAATTCCCTTGTTCGTCCTGAACCAGCATGGCGGGAACTCCTGCGTCTTTTGCTACTTTGGCATCGTCTGCACCAAAGGTTGGGGCCGTATGTACAATCCCTGTACCGTCTTCCGTAGTAACAAAATCGCCGGGGATGACCACAAATGCACTTTCTGGCTTTTCAGCAGGGAGAGCAAAAGGCAATAATTGTTCGTATTGAATTCCAACTAAATCTTTGCCGAGGCATGAATTGCCAACATAATATGGAATGACCTTGTCGCCTGATGAATACGCTGATAACTGATCAAAAGAATCAACCGATTGAAATCCTTTTCCGAATTGATAACCAACCAAGTTTTTGGCTAAAATCACATTAATGGGTTCATGGGAATACTGGTTGTAAGTGGAAACATTGACATATTCTATTGCCGGGCCAACCGTTAATGCTGTGTTTGACGGGAGCGTCCAGGGAGTTGTGGTCCAGGCGAGGAAATAGGTGTTGGTCATCCCCTCTGACGGAGTCTGGTACTCGTCAGAGTCGTCAGGCCTCAATCCCCCTTCAATGGGGGAAGCTGTTCCCTCCCATTTACCTTCTAAGGAGGAATTGGCGCCTCTTTTTCCCTCTCTTGAGGGAGGATTAAGGAGGGTGATTTTATCGCTATTTAATACCTTAAACATCGCCACCACAGTTGTGTCCTTTACATCTTTATAGCAACCCGGCTGATTCAGCTCATGAGAAGACAAACCAGTTCCAGCTTTCGGAGAATACGGTTGAATGGTGTAACCCTTGTAGAGTAAATTCTTGTCGTATAATTGTGATAATAGCCACCAAACGGATTCCATGTATTTCGGCTCGTATGTTACATAGGGGTGGTCCATGTCGACCCAGTATCCCATTTTTTCCGTCAATTCGTTCCAAATATCCGTATACTTCATCACGGCTTTTTTGCAAGCCTCATTGTATTGGTCGATTGAAATTTTCGTTCCAATGTCTTCTTTCGTTATTCCTAATTCTTTTTCTACGCCTAATTCTACTGGCAAACCATGCGTATCCCAACCCGCTTTTCTCCTTACTTGCTTCCCTTTTAGCGTTTGATAACGGCAAAAAATATCTTTGATGGCTCGTGCCATTACATGGTGTATTCCGGGTAATCCATTGGCAGACGGAGGGCCTTCAAAAAAAACAAAGGATGGGTTTCCTTCCCTAGATTCAATTGACTTTATGAAAATGTTATCTTGTTTCCATTTCACTAAAAGCTCATCTGCTACCTGTGGCAAATTAAGTCCTTTATATTCTCTATATTTTTGATGCATCCGGAAAATTTGTGGTGCAAAGGTATAGAAAATGTTGGCTTTTTAGTTTGCTGACTTGAGCCAAAAAACTTAGCGAAATAGTCAATGAAAATGTTAACCTTTGTAAGGTGAAAATAAAAGTTGCCGTCATAGGAGGTGGAGCCGCCGGTTTTTTTTCAGCAATCACAGCTAAAGAAAACAACCCCATCGCAGACGTAGTTATTTTTGAGAAATCCACAAAATTGCTTGCAAAAGTTAAGATTTCTGGGGGCGGACGTTGTAACGTAACGCACGATTGTAAAGACCCGTTCACACTCGCAACTTTCTATCCCCGAGGAGGAAACTACTTAAAAAAAGCCTTTCAACAATTTCATGTTGCAGACACCTTACGTTGGTTCGAAAAACGAGGCATTAAAATGAAAACTTATCCAGATGGTTGTATTTTTCCTCTCTCTAATGATTCACAGACCATCATTGATTGTTTCTTAAATGAAGCGAAAAGACTTGGTATTCGCATCCAGACATCTAGTGGCGTAACCGCTATAACTAAGGCAGGAGAAAATTACATGTTGACCGTAAATAATGAGCAAGTTCTATTCGATCGCGTCATTATTACCGCCGGAGGTCAACCGAAGAAAAGTGGTTTAGATTGGCTATCAAGTCTTGGTCTTGAAATTATTGATCCAGTTCCGTCCCTATTCACTTTCAACATGCCTAATAATCCGATATGTAAACTCATGGGAACGGTTATTAATCCTGCCCAAGTGAAGGTTGAAGGCACTAAACTTCAAGCAACTGGACCTTTGCTAATTACGCATTGGGGAATGAGTGGGCCTGCTATTTTGCTGCTTTCTGCTTGGGGAGCTCGCGTTCTACATGAAAAGGAATACTCCTTCAATATTCTTGTCAATTGGCTTTATGAAAAAAGCGAAGACACTCTAAAAAAGCATTTTATAAACATGAAAGTAAGTAATGAAAATAAAATGATGGTGAATTATTCTGGCCTGCCTTTGACGCAACGCCTATGGGAATTTTTATTGGAAAAAGCCGGTGTTCCAACGACCATGCGCTGGAAAGATTTTGGAACAAAAAACGAAAACAAGTTACTCAACGTTCTATTACAAGATCGCTATTCTGTAAAGGGGAAAACAACCTTTAAAGAGGAATTTGTTACGGCCGGAGGCATCAGTATGATGGAAGTTGATGTTCACCGAATGGAAGTAAAAAAATATCCTGGGTTACATGCTGCCGGTGAAGTCCTTGACATTGATGGGATAACAGGAGGCTTTAATTTTCAAGCAGCTTGGACCACAGGTTATATTGCCGGAAAATCGGCAGTGCGCTAAACTTAGAACTCTGCGTTCTGAGGTGTTCGTGGGAAAGGGATTACATCTCTAATGTTCGTCATTCCTGTGACAAACATCACCATACGTTCAAAGCCAAGCCCAAAACCTGCATGAGGAACCGTTCCAAATTTGCGCGTATCCATATACCACCATAGCTCTTGGGGATGAATTCCAAATTCTTCGCATTTCTTGTGAAGAATATCGTAACGTTCCTCACGTTGAGAACCTCCTACAATTTCACCAATTCCCGGAAATAATACATCCATTGCAGCGACCGTTTTTTGATCGTCATTCAAACGCATATAGAACGCTTTGATTTTTGCAGGATAATCCGTTAAAATAACCGGGCAATTAAATTCTTTTTCAACTAAATACCGTTCGTGTTCACTTTGTAAATCAATCCCCCACTCCACATCGTATTGAAATTTCTTTTTCTTGTAGTGATTGGAGTTTTTTAATACCTCGATGGCTTCCATATAGGTTAAGCGCTTAAAAGGATTTTCAGTCACAAACTTCAAACGTTCTATTAAAGACAATTGGCTCCTTTCGTGCTGTGGCTTTTGAGTTTGTTCTTGTTGGTCTCGATCATTTAAAAACTTTAAGTCCTCAGCACAATTCTCAAGAATATAACTACAAATGTATTTCAAGAAATCCTCTGTCAAGTCCATGTTATCCTTGAGGTCGTTGAATGCCACTTCGGGTTCTATCATCCAAAATTCTGCTAAATGGCGAGATGTATTGGAATTCTCAGCGCGAAACGTTGGTCCAAAGGTGTAGACCTGACCGAGCGCCAAAGCTGCTAATTCTGCCTCCAATTGTCCAGAAACTGTTAAGTTCACGGCCTTTCCGAAAAAATCCTTAGTGTAATCCACAGCACCGGATTCATCTAATGGTGGATTTTTTGAATCAAGAGTGGTAACGCGAAACATCTCACCCGCCCCTTCAGCATCAGAACCTGTAATTATTGGTGTGTGCAGGTAATAAAAACCGCGGTCGTTAAAAAACTTATGTATAGCATAAGCAACTGCATGTCTTATCCTGAAAACAGCTCCAAAGGTGTTGGTGCGAAAACGAAGGTGCGCTTGTTCACGCAAAAACTCAAGGCTGTGACGTTTAGGTTGCATCACAGTGCGTTGCACATCGTCCGGATGAGCATCTCCTAAAATTTCAATAGCACTTACCTGCAATTCTATAGCTTGGCCAGACCCTTGAGAGGCAACCAAGATTCCTGTGAGGGAAAGAGCAGCCGCTGTATTGACGCGTTTAAGAAGGGATTCATCAAATTTTTCAAAATCTACAACTGCCTGAATGGAAGCCATACACGAACCATCGTTGAGTTGAATAAACCGATTGCTTCGAAACGCTCGAACCCAACCTTTTACTTCAATTTCTTTGTTCAATAACGTTTGGCCTTCTTGGCCTAACAGCTCACTTATTCTCCATCTTTTCATTACACCTAACTATTTAAAAAACAATTCTACTCTAAAACGGTTGAAATGTTTGTTTCATGTGAGTGCAAAAATAGTGGAATTGAACAAGTCCACAAGTCAAATTTTATGAAACCAATCTTCATAAAAATCGTAAAAGATTCAAAACTTAACTTATGAATGCAGCACACGTACATTTAGCCTTAAATCATTTCCCTATTTTATTACCTTTTATCGCCCTAACTCTTCTGATTCTTGGGCTGGTTTTCAAGAACGATCTCGTAAAAAGAATAGCATACGGAATGATGATGGCCTCTGGGATTTTTACTTTTTTCATGATGAACTCAGGTGAAGGCGCAGAGGAAATTGTGGAAGAATTGGGACGAAATCATGATTTAATTCATGAACACGAGGAGAAAGCGGAAACTTTTGCTTTGTTGAGTTATTTGAGCGCCGTTTTTGCAGCTATCGCTTTTTGGATAAACTGGAAACGTAAGCCATTTTCGGACATTTCTTTATACATTTCCATTCTTTTGTGCGGTGTGTTATTGTACCTCGGACAAAAAACAGGAAGCAGTGGTGGCGAAATTACACATGAGGAAATTGTAGAAAAATAATTTCAAACATGTGCTTTCCATCACTTTTAAATGTGTAATATTGAATCAATCTAAAATATTGTAATATGAAAAAATTAATGATTGTTTCATTTGCATCTCTTTTACTTTTTTCTTGTGGTGATAGTACTGAAGAAAGCAAAGATGAAAATGGAGTAAGTAAGAAAGGGGCATGGAGTAAAGAGGAAAAAGGGAAATTTCAATCAAAATGTAACGAGGAGTTAGGAAAAATTATGGGTGAGAATACCGATAAATTTTGTGGCTGTGTGGGAGAAAAAGTGGAAAAAGTATTTGATAACTTTGATTCAGCAGATAAAGCAATGAATGGAGCTGAAGGCTCTAAAATTGCAGAAGAATGCGCGACTCAAGTAATGAAAGACGCGATGAAGGATATGAATTTGCCAGAGACTCCAGCGGCTGCAGAAGAATCGCCTGCTGACGAAATGTAAGAGTTATGGAATTATTAATGCAAAGGGTTGTTTGACACAACCCTTTTTTTATTTAACCAAATTCGATTCTATTTAGAGGTATATTCATGAGAAATCACCATATTTGTCTGTATCTAAACTAAATTATATGAAAAAACTATTTTTAAGTCTGTTTGTGTTAGGGACATTTGCATTAAGTTCTTGTGGTGATAAAGCTGAAGATATTAACGTGTCTGATATTGATTCAGAATGCGGTTGCGTTGAATCCATGAACATTGTAATGAATGAAATGATTGAGGCGATTGACGGAAAAAAAATATCCGACATGTCAGATGAGGAGAAAAAAGCATTTGAAGAAAAAACCAAACCATTAACTGATAAAGCAGAAGAAATTCAAAAACACTGCGACAAAAAGTTCCCAAAAACAAATTACCAAGAAATCAAAGACTGCGCTGCGGTTGAGGAATTCAAAAAGACGATGGAAAAATTTAAAGATTTGAGGTAAGCTCCAAAAATTAAAGAGATGGCTGTCTTTGGCAGCCTTTTTTGTTTGAATACGCTAAACTTATCTATTGTTCCAATTGGTCATGGTGAGTGCTAAGCCTTGCGTTGAAAAGCTTTTAAGGAACTCTGTTGCCACGGCAATGCGTTCAGGTAAATCAAGACTTTCTTCCTTCGACCAGTTGCCAAGTACATAATCTGATTGTTTTCCCTTGGCGAAATCACTACCTACACCAAAACGCAGCCGAACGTAATCTTGAGTTTTCAGCGTTCCTTGAATATCTTTAAGACCATTATGGCCACCATCACTCCCTTTTCCCTTCATGCGTAGTTTACCAAAAGGAAGGGCGATGTCATCGGTTATAACCACCAAATTCTCGAGGTTAATTTTTTCTGCTTGAAGCCAATAATTTACGGCTTTCCCCGACAGATTCATATAAGTAATTGGCTTAATAAGCACCAATGTTCTGCCTTTGAATTTAACTTCTGTTTTATAGGCGGCTTTGTCTAAAGTAAAAGTTCCTTCTAATTCTTTTGCAAGCGCATCTACTACCTTGAATCCGATATTATGACGTGTTTCTTCGTATTCACTTCCTGGATTTCCTAAACCGACAATTAAAAACTTCATATTACCAATGTGGACAAGAATTACAATCGTTAACAGGACGAATATAAAACAAACAGCCAAGCACTACATTTCCTTCTACATAACCAAAGCGATGGCGAGCAAAGGTGTCGTATTCATCCGGTCTTGTTTTTACGTAATGTTGAAAAATATATCCCGCACCTGTATTGGCTTGAAGAAATAAGTGTTTCCAAAACTCAAAGCGCATTCCAGTATGTAACGATGCCGCTACTCCAGAAAGCGAAGAAGTTACCATAGTTTTTGTTCCATTGTATGTAAAGTCATTGTAAGAAAGAATAACTCCGGAGGAAAAGCCCCAAAGCCACGTCATGGTATAAGTGTCGGTTCGATTTCTTATTAAATTCTTTACTTTGCTTATTTCGGCGCGAATGTAATTCATTCCGTTGCTGTTTTCATAGTGAAAAACCTCCTCTTCTGTAGTTGTGTTTATCCCCGTGTAATAGCCGTTTAAGGGCTCAACAGAATTAAATCCTGCATCTGTATTTCCAACCACTTGATATGTTGGTCCATGGACCATCACATATTTTAAATGGTCGTACCCCAAGGAAACATTCCAATAATTTTTAAAATTATACCCGATTCTGAGATTAAATTGGGGAACTGTCAGTTTAGTTAAATTCACATATTCAGCTAATTTGGTAGAAGGTCTATCTTTCGCTTTTACCCCATTCAACATAAAATCATAACCTAAACCTTCAAAGTGAATATTACTCTTTGTATATGCACTTCTGTTGTATCCCCAATACACAAAACCTGTTCCTTCTGCCATGGAGTTTTTGGGCTTTTTCCGGTTATACTTTCGGTATTGGGCCTCCGAATGAAAAGCTAAAAAAACAAAACAAAACAGAGCAATTATCTTCATTTTTGCATGAGTTGGACCCACTGTTTCTGGGAAATAATCTTTTCTAATTTAAAGTGAACTGATTTTGAAGGACTATGCCATTCTGTAAGTCCTATCCCTTTGGAAAAATAAACCATTTCTTCACCCGTTCTTTCTTCTTCTTTGCGCTGGTAAATATCAAGATTAGTCATTCGTACGTAATCTTTAAATACTAACGATTCAACTTTCTTGTTTTCAAATTCAACCGAAGTTTTTCCATTGAATTTTCTTACAATCTCTTTTAAAATTACAGTAGAATCATTTAATCCCCTGAACTTGGAAGCGAAAAATGCTTCTTTGGAGAGATCAAATGGAAATAAACGATTTTTGTATAAAATAGCTTGTTCTTTTTCCTTTTTTCCATTGACAACCATATGATCCATTAGATCTAGAGAGTCGACGTTATAATTTAAAGCCTCCAATAAACGGCCGTCTGAAGCATAGCGTTCAACAACAATGTGTGGCCCTTTAGAATCAAGCACTTTGTAAACTCTATGAAATTCTTCATCAAGGCCATTATTTAGGTTGCGGTATACATAAAAGCGCGCACTATCAGATAGGGGATAAAAAAAGGCAGCATTTGGATTTAAACTCTCTTCTGAATACTTATTGTCTTCCTCTTGAGAAGAATTCCCGCAGGAAAAAAGGAGAACACTAAATACGAGATATCCTAAAAATTTCATTTTGTCATTTTCAAAAAAGCCACTTCTTGTTCTGTCAAATGACGAAACATTCCTCGAGGTAAATCTTTTTTTGTTAAACCGGCAAATTGCACCCTGTCTAAACGAAGCACATTATAACCTAAAGCTTCAAACAAGCGGCGAACAATTCGGTTTTTCCCTGAATGTAATTCAACTCCAACCTCTCTGTTGTTACCAACTTCCACAAATTCTGCTTTGTCAACTTTAGTACGTCCGTCTTCAAGGTCCACTCCATTCAATAATTTTTCTAAATCTTCCTTGCTAACCGGTTTGTGCAACTCCACATGATAAATTTTACGCGCTTGATAGCGAGGATGTGTAAGTTTTTTTGCCATGTCACCATCATTCGTAAACAAGAGCAATCCCGTGGTTTCGCGGTCAAGTCGACCAACGGGGTAAACGCGCTCACGGCAGGCTTTGCTCACCAAGGTCATGACGGTTTTTCTACCTCTAGGATCATCCATAGTTGTGATGAACCCTTTCGGTTTATTTAGAAGTACGTACCTTTTGGTTTCAGCGTTTATGGTTTCCCCATCGTATTGTACCGCGTCTCCTGGTTTGATTTTATACCCAAGCTCAGTAATAATTTGTCCGTTCACGGTCACCACTCCAGTTTGAATCAACACATCCGCCTCTCTCCTTGAACAAACTCCAGCATTGGATAAATATTTATTCAAACGAATGGCATCTTCATTAAATGAAGGAAGCGGGTCTCCTTTTTTGACTTTTATCTTAAAATCAATGTATTTACGCTTATCGCGAGCTGTTACCTCCTTTTTGGGAGCAGCTTGTTTGGTGCCTCTTGTCGTTTTTACTTTACTGGTGGGAGTATTTCCTGACCTTTTAGGCGTTGGTTTATTCATAAAGCAAATTTACAGAATTCACTTCGGATTTACATCATTCGAGACTCTCTGATTTCGCCGTCTTCTACACGAAGTATTTTTCCCGGAAATTTCCGGACAACTTCCATGTCGTGCGTAGCCATTAGCACTGCAGTCTTTTGTTCTTTGGCTACAGCTACTAATAATTGCATGATTTCAACAGAGGTTTCTGGATCTAGGTTCCCTGTTGGCTCATCGGCAAGAATTAATTCAGGGTCATTCAATAACGCCCTGGCAATAGATACGCGCTGTTGTTCTCCTCCTGATAAGGTGTGTGGAAAATCATTTGCTTTGTGTTCGATTCCGGCAAGCTGCAGGCAACTCAACGCCCGTTTGTGAATGTCTTCCTTTTTTTTCCAACCTGTTGCCTTTAAAACAAAATAAAGATTTTGAATTACATTTCGATCCATTAGGAGTTGGAAATCTTGAAAAATGATGCCTATTTTTCTTCGTAAAAAAGGAATTTCCTTTCGTTTAATTCTCTTTAAGTTGAAGCCTCCTACCATCGCATCGCCTTCGGTCAACGCAAGTTCTGCATACAACGTTTTCATTAAACTACTTTTTCCGCTGCCGGTTTTTCCTATAAGATATACAAAATCGTTTTCTTCCAAATCAAGATATACATTTTTTAGCACAAGCTTCCCTTGTTGCTTGATTTGCGCATTGGTAATGGAAATAACTTTTGGCACGACAAAAAATTTAGTGATACAAAGTTGCTCAATCGAATGAAACTTATTTTGATAACTCCATTTTTATCTTAACAATAACAGGTTTAAAACTTTTGATTCATGAATTCCTATATGACCCGCGCATCTATAATTTTACATCCGATGAATAAGTTTTTGCTCTTCTTACTGCTTTTGGGTATAGGGAATAGTGTGTTTTCACAACAAAGCAATAAGTATACTTCTGACTACGCTTCTTTTTACCGGGCGGAAGATTTATTTAACAAAGGTCAATTTGCCGCCGCAAGAGACGTGTTTCGATCTTTTATTGATAAAACAAATAGTGAAACAGACCCAATGGTGGTTAAAGCACACTACTACGAGGGGGTCTCAGCTCTGGAATTATTCAACAATGATGCTATTCCACTTCTGGAGCAGTTCAATAGAAAATACCCTGAAAACATATATATATTTGACATTAATTTCAGAGTAGGCAAATACTTTTTTCAAAAAGAGGATTTTGAAAAAGCGCAAAAATGGCTCCAGCAAGTTCCTGTGCGTGAAGTTGAAAAAGAAGCAAAAGACGAATTGCTTTTCAAGTTGGGATATGCTGCATTGCAGAATTTAGATAACGACATTGCGTATAGTGCTTTTAGAGACGCGAAAGACGGAACCGGTCCCTATGCTATGCCGAGCCTATATTTCTACTCTCACCTCAGCTATCTTAAAAATGCAAATCAAATCGCATTAGAAGGCTTCCTTAAACTCCAAAATGATTCGACATTTTGCGGAATTGCTCCATATTATATTGCGCAGATATACCAAAAGCAAGGTCAGTATGAAGAGGTCATTAACATGGCACCGAGTGTGATTAAGTGTTCCCAAGTAGATAACGAAGCCGATGTAAATCATATTATTGGAAATGCTTTTTACAACTCAGGAAAATACCAAGAAGCCATTCCGTATTTAGAGAGTTTTTCCAAAAATGGAAAACCAAAAAGAGATGATGCATACGAACTCGGATTTGCTTATTACAAAACTAAACAATACGAGAAGGCCATCAAACAATTTGATAAAGTAACAAGAGTTCCTGACAGCATAACACAAATTGCCATGTATCAGATAGGAGAATGTTACTTGAATCAAGAAAAAATTCTGCCTGCAAGATCAGCGTTTGAGCGCGCTTCGCAAATGAGCTACATGAAAGAAGTTCAAGAAGATGCCCTTTATAATTTTGCTGTTTTATCTTTCAAATCTGACATAAATCCCTACGACGAATCTGTTCGTGCATTCGAAACTTTTCTGACGAAGTATCCAAATTCGAGCAGGAAAAAAGATGTTTATCAATATTTAGTAAATGTTTACACCAACACTTCCAATTTCGCAAAAGCTTTGGAGTCAATTTCCAGGTTGCCAAATCTCGATGTTAAACTCAAAAAAGTGTATCAAACGGTAGCTTTTAATTACGGGGTAGATCAATTTGAAAAACAACTCTTTTCTGAAGCCATAAAGACTTTTAAGCTTGTAGACAAATATCCTATTGACCCGCAAATGGTGGCGCTTTCTAAATATTGGTCTGCCGATGCACAACTGCGGATTGGACAAACTGACCTTGCAATTTCAACGTATCGAGAATTCATGGCGTCTCCAGCGTCGAATGCGCTTCCTGAGAAGTTTGATGCTTACTACAATATTGGTTATGGTTATTTGAAAAAAAATGACCTTGACAAAGCTATTGAATCGTTTAGAATGTACTTACAGTCAAGTCCAAAAGATGATGCTAAGAAAATAGACGCCTGCTTCCGAGTTGCTGATTGCTATTATGTTCGAGAACAAAAAGACGACAATCTATTGGCTATTCAATATTACAACGAGGCGTTTAAAATGAATACTGACTATAATGACAAGGCTTTGTATTACGTTTCTAAAGCTTATGGTTACAACGGACAAGTCGCTGAGAAAATTGATGCCCTAAACCGTTTAATCAAGGGTTATGGCTCTTCCAAATACCTCATGCGCGGCCGTTATGATTTAGGATGGGCATACATGTCAATTAAAGAATATCCTAATGCGCTCAAAGTATTTAAAGAGTTTATCTACGATTATCCGACGAATCAGTTTGTAGTGGATGTAAAATTAGCCATCGCAGATATTTATTTCAAAGAAGGAAATTATAAAAGTGCAGAGACTGAATTCTTGCAAATACTCAACGAATACGGAAAGCTAAGAGATGTGTGTGCGAATGCAGTAAATGGATTAGTGGAGGTTTATACTTCTCAAAACAAAGTAGAAGAAGCAACAGAAATTGCAGACCGTTATCCTTGTGCAAACATTTCTGCAGATGAAAAAGAAAACATCTACTACACTCCTGCTATTGAGGCGTACAAATCCAACTTTTATGAAGATGCCATTCCTAAGTTTGAAGCGTACCTGAAAAAATTTCCTGCCGGACGATTTGTGAATGAAAGCTATTACTTTCTTGGAAATTGTTTGTACAAAACCAAAGATACCACTCGAGCAATTGGTTATTTCGAATTGTTTCTTGAAACGCCAACAACTGAATTTTCAGAGGTGGCCGCGTGGAGAACCGCTAATTATTTTTATGGCCTAAAAGACTACACAAAAGGATTAAAATACTACGAAAAACTTGACCAAATTGCCTCAAAACCTTCTGAAATTTTAAGTGGAAAAATTGGAGTCATGCGCTGTGCTTTCTTAACAGAAAACTATGCAAAATCCGCTCAAGCTTCTAAAGCAGTATTGGAAACCGTTGGAATAAATAATCAACAGCGCACAGAAGCCGAATACGCCAAGGGGATTTCTAATTACAAGCTTTCCAACTACGAATTAGCCAAGCCATCATTGGAATGGTTAGTAAAAAATACCACTACAGCCATGGGTTCAGAAGCTAAATTTACACTTGCCGAGATGTACTACAAGCAGGCGCTCTACCCACAAGCAGATGCAGAAATAAAAGCTTTACTGAAAATGAAGCCAAGTTATAATTTTTGGGTGGCTAAAGGCCTTATGTTACAGGTGCGCATTCAAATGATCAACGACGAACTCTTCCAGGCAGAGCAAACACTCAAATCTGTGATAGATCATTATCCTAATGAAACAGATGGTATTCTTGCCGAAGCAAATGAACTTTGGGATGAATTAATGCAGCTGAAAAATCCTCAAGAAAAGGAGGAGGAAGAAAATCAAAAAAGAATTGAGATAAATGACTAACAAAATACTCTTTATTGCATGTCTTTTCTGTTTGACCAACTTTTGGGCACAGCCAGATCAAATTACGGTTATCGGAAAGGGACTGCGTGAAATTGAACCCGCTACACGTTTGCTTAATTCTCCAAAAATATTGGACTCCATCCAAAGTTCTCCTGTGTCCTCATATCCAATGCTGTTTTTTCAAGCGCCAACAAAAATTACGCTCGACACCATTGAGGCGGCAACCGTTGAAACCTCATCAGAGAAATTAAAGAAGATCTATCCATTTTATACCCGATTAGGTGTTGGAACGGCACTTATGCCTTTAGGTGAGTTGTATTTTAATTCAACGAGGTCAAGGGCGTACCACTACGGCTTGACTACGCAGCACTTAAGCGCCTTCAAAACGGAAATATCTAAAGAAGACATTGACTATTTAACAGCAAATTTCGATAGAACAAATGTGTTGCTTTTTGGAAATATAATACAAGATAACTATCGGTTAAAGAGTAAGTTTAACTATAGCACAGATGGTTTTCAGTATTACGGTGCTCGCAAAACAATTGACACTTTAATAAATCAAGCAGATTCTGCCAACAAGCAACGTTTTCAATCGATTGGAGGAGAGTTAACTTTTGAAGGCTTGAATGGAGATTCATCAGCATTTAATTATGCCATCAACACCCGGTATAATTACTTTTTCACGAAACCTTTTAAAGCTGATTCGTTAGCCAAATGGAACAGCAGAGAACATAGTGCTGGGTTTAATTTTAAAGGTTGGTACAGGTATCAACACGAAACGTTTTACGGCGATATAGGACTCCGTTTCAATGGGTTTAGACATGGAATTGCTGATTCAGCGCTTTCCACACTTGATTCAGGCTTGGTGACAAACAACACCATAATCGATTTTGCTCCAGGAGTCTTAACACAGATGTTTGACAACCGTTTAAAGGTAGAGGTTGGTGCTAAATTCTCTTTGGATATTTATTCGAAAACGCGACCTTATTTGTACCCAAAGGTGGAAATTAAATATTCCATGTTCAACGATATTTTCATTCCTTACATTGGTATAAATGGGGAGTTGAAGCAAAATTCGTTTAGAAGATTTTCGGAATTGAACCCTTTCATTCAAATTGTACAAGATTCGCTAAGAAACGAAAACAACTTATTTAATTTCTATGGAGGTATTAAGGGAACGCTAAGCAAGCGCATCAGTTTCAATGCGATGGCAAGTTTTGGACGACACATTGGAATGGGACTTTTTGTAAACGACTCGTTAAAAATAAATACGTTTAAGGTTGTTTACGATACGGTGAGCATTATGAAAGTTGAAGGATCGTTATCGTATCAAATGGATGAAAAATTAAAAATTGACGGAATTGGTCGTTTCTACTCTTATCAAACCAACAATAACGCTTATGCTTGGAATTTACCTCAACTTCAATTTGTGCTAAGAGGAAATTACAACCTCTTTAAGAAGTTTTATTTTCAACTCGATAGTGATTTAGAATTTGGGAGAAAAGCATTGGTTTACGACAGCACGTTGAGTGGTGTTTCTGTAGAAGATGGACAATATATTATTGGGTTGAAACCTGTTATTGATTTTAATTTACAAACAGAATACCGCTACAATTCTCGGGTGTCTGCGTTTTTACAATTCAATAACGTTGCAACTGTTCGTTACAACAGGTATTTCAATTATCCGGTACAAGGGTTTCAAGTTTTAGGCGGAATTACGGCGCGTTTTTAATTTCCAGATTTAAAAAGTTGCTTGAAGAAACGGTAAATCTGTTTTCTGAATAGAAACAAAAGAATCAAATACGGAATCACCATCAAGTATAAAATTCCTGTGTTGATGTTAGTGCCAAACGTATGTTCGTCTGCTTCAGAACCTTGCTCTGCCAACAATTTACATTGCGAGCATCCCTGTGCATATAGCTTTTGACCAACTATCATGAACGCGCTAAACAAAACTAAAACCCTATACTTCATCGTGTATTTTTACGTTACAAAATTAAAGAATATCGGCATGCAATACAAAATAACTAATTTCGCACCATGAGAATAATTCTCCTTTTACTAATCGGTTTTTACGTTGCGGCTTGTTCAACAAGTGACGTAACGCCAACCAAAACACAAACACCTGTCGATCAATTAAGTTCTTCCGCTCTGGATAGTTTAATAAAACTATATCCTGATTCTATTGAATTATTCATCAAGCGCGCGAATCTTCGCTTAGCAAATGTCTTTGGTGCCAACGGATACGATCCTTTTGTAGAGGATGCAGCGAGGGCCTTTAAGTTAGACAGTAACCGAGTAGATGTTCGTTTACTATATGCCAAAGCCTTGTTGTATAGCCCCCACAAAATAGCCGCGGATAAAATAAATTCGAAACGAATTTTTCAATCTGTTTTGGCTAAAGACTCCACTAATGTGGAAGCACTTGTTGGAATGGCAAATCACTACGGGATTGACCAAAATGTTGAGGAAGCCTTCAAATTCATCAACAAAGCCTTGCGCATTAATCCTAAATACCGCGACGCTTATGTCTTGAAAGGCAGTATATACCGATTATTAGAAAATTACACGATGATGCTTTCGTCCTATGAAACCGCCATTTCCCTCGATCCGAAATACTTGGAAGGTTATTTTTACATTGGGTCCTATTACGAATGGAAGAACGATCCAAAGTGCATAGAGTATTACACTTCAGCATACAACATTAATCCCAAGGATCCGGATGTAATCTACCCACTCGCCTATGCGTATGAGAAATTCAGTAAAGAACCTGAGGCTATGAAGTATTACAGACAAATGGCTAAAGCTGACAGTAGTTATTTTCTAGCTTATTTTCACATAGGAAGTTTAAAACAGTTCACGTACAACGAAACGGATAGTGCTTTTTATTACTACGATTTGGCCTTAAAATTTCAACCCAACCATGTTGAATCGCTCCACAACAAAGGACTTTTGTACGAGCAAATTAAAGACCCAACCAACGCATTGTTTACTTATGCAAAAGCCTTGAAAATCAATCCAGAATTTGCCCCAACCAAAGCTCGGGTGAAAGAATTAAAAGGAACGACTTTACGCACGATCAAATGAGAAAGTCAGACATTATCAGCAACCTGTTAGGCGACATTCTTCTGCCACTTATGGGATTTTTGTTTTGGGACTGGGGATTTTATTTTATTCTTTTGTTTTTCTTATTGGATCAATTGGCAAGGGTAGCTTTTTTGTCGCTTCGATTGAAAAAACTTCAAGTAAAACCGAGTACAGCAAATCAGTTTTTTTTAAGGAGCCTTGTTTGGTTTATAGTTGAACTAGTTATCGTTCACTGTTGCGTGTACTTGCAGCAACCTTCTATTGATTTTCAACACGAGATTACGGCTTTCTGGACCTATGAAGAAATCGGGTTTCAGCAGGGGTGGTTGTTAGTTCCATTGTTGGTGTTGAATGAATGGATGCGGATTACACAAGAAGAAAAACAAAGTCTCCCGCATACTTACCGCGTAGCTGTTTTGCAGAAACAGCAAGTGAACGCCTATTTGCGCATGGGGTTTTTCGCCGTTGCGAATGGATTACTCGTCTTTGTAAAACTACCTGAAGCAGCACTTACTGTTGGGTTTCTAGGGTTTTTAACACTTTTGGTGTTTTATCCGAAGGTGAAATAATCAATACGTCACTCTTTCGATTTGTTTTGTTTTAGCAAAGCAGCGTATTCTTTCAATAAATCATTTTGATCCTCAACATGTTGTATTTTTTCTTCCATTTCCTGATAGGTAGTACTGTAATGTCTAAAAAAATCATACTCCAACACATCTGAAATTTTCGCTAGTAAAGCAGTATCAATACTTTTTCTAGAAAAAATAGAATAAATATTTTCTCTGGATTTATTGATGCGCTTTGCAAATTCAGTCACCGTAATTCCTTTGTTAGCCAAAACTATTTTTACCAATTTCCCAATATTGATTTCTTGCATAGAGCAAAATTCAACTTTGCCGTGTGATATTCATAAACATATGTGTTGGTATTTTTTTACGTTTATGTTTGTTTTATTTAACATTTTGTTTATCTTTGTAAAAAATAAAGATATGAAAAATGTATATGTTTTGTTTCTAGGAATACTACTGTCTTTCCTAACAGGTTGCAAAAAAGAGGGTTGTACAGATTATTTTGCTGACAACTACAATCAGTCAGCAAAAAAAGATGATGGATCTTGTGTCTATTCTGAAAAAGTGATTTTTTGGCAAGATGCTTCTACTTCACAAAATTTAGTGAATGCTGGAATCACAGGATTGACTCTTTACATCGATGGTCAATTGATTGGATCATGTTTATCTAGTGTTTATTGGACTGGGGCGCCATCTTGTAGTCAATCAGGAAACTTTAATGCACAAATTGATATGGGGCACAACATGACAAAATTGATTACCTATGAAATTCGCGATAATAATGGAACTGTTCTAGTCACTAATGACTACCTCGTTACGACGGGTGGATGTAATGTAATTTCTATGTAATTATGAAAAATATCATCTTATCTTTTGTTGTTTTATCTGCATTGACTTCTTGCATGATGACGAAAACTCCAGTTGGCAATTACCTTGAAACACCAGGAAAGGAAGTGACCTTTGATAAAGGAAAACAATTTTGGGTTTTTTGGGGATTGATTCCGGTTGGGAGAACCCATGTAAACACACCAAATGATGGTAATTGTCAGGTGGTGACTAAATATAAATTCGGTGATGTATTAATTACTGGTTTAACATGTGGAATTGTTTCAAGCTACTCCATAAAGGTGGAGGTTAAAAAAGAAAAATAAAAATGAGAGGCTTCGGCCTCTTTTTTTTGCTAAAATAAATGTGCAATTTCCTCCCACTCCTGCATGGCGGCGTGAATCATTTTTTCAGCACCCATTTGAAAACGAGCAAGTTGATAGTTACCTGTTGAATCGGGAAGAAGTACATTCATTCGGTTAAAGAAATCAATCGACATGGGGAAAAATGATTCGAAAATGATAAATCTTGAATTTCGAGACCAAGACGGAATTTTCTTATACAACGAAAACATTGTTATCACAGCAGGATCTTGCAATCACTACGAAATACTTTAATCATCCGCGGAAACCGAAAAGCGTTATGAGTAGGAAAAATTTAAACAACTAAAATGAAAAAATCACTTGTTCTTTCCATCGCAATTTCTTTAATAGGTCTAACATCATGTACAAAAAAAGAAGTTGTAAATGTAGTATCATCCTCCACAGGGTCTAGTAATTGGGTTTTTGATGACCCCAGTTGGACACTTTCCTTATCTTACCCTGCAATCACTCAAGATATAATTGACAATGGTGCTGTATTGGTCTATCTTAAAAATGGTCAAGCTTATAACCAACTCCCACTTACAATCTATCAATCTGCAAGCTACTCTACCAGTATAGAAGTTTCAACATTTGTTGGTGGTGTAAAAATATTTTGGACAGATTCTGATCTTATTGAACCAAATAACCCAGGTTACAGAGAAATTAAAGTGGTGGTAATTTCTGCAAATGGCCTTGCCAAAAATCCTTCTTTAGATTTAGAAGATTATGAAGCCGTAGTAAAAGCATATAACCTCAACGAAAACGAATCATTCCAATTTATAGAGTAATCCAAAAAAATATTATCCAAAGACTTAATACAAAGCAGGTACCGATTAACATCAGTATCTGCTTTGTCACTTTTGGTACGTAGTTCATTTTTATGGGACACCAAATAAAAATTATGTAAAGTGTATCCGTGTGCTCCTAGTTACAGATGAATCAACAAAATAAATGCAATATAATTCATTGATGATTTGAAAAATGCTTACTTTTTTGTTTCAAGTAGTATTCATTATTAAGCTTTGGAAATTAATATTTTATATTGATCTTTTCAAAAGGACCAAAAAGAAATCTATAATTCCCCCCTTATTTAGGACAGGGATAATTCAAATTTAGGTTTATTTTTA
>CAZLHR010000033.1:0-27508 GCA_964559685.1 uncultured Lishizhenia sp. | reverse complement strand
GAAAACAAACCAATTGGTGGAAAATGGAATTTTGATCAAGAAAACAGAAAAAAAGTTCCGAAAAATCATTTCATTCAAGCGGTTCCGCTTGTTTCCAAAAATGTTTCCAAAATAATTTCTGACATTCAACTAGCAGGGATTAAGACAATGGGAGAAATTTCTTCTACTCATTTTACATGGACAACAACGCGAGAAGAGGCGATGGAATTATTGGAACAATTTGTTACCATTGCACTTCCCTTATTCGGGACACTTCAGGATGCTATGACGGAGAAACATTGGTATTTGTATCATTCACGTCTTTCGTTTGCTATGAATGTCAAATTGATAAGTCCATTGGAAGTTATTATACGTGTGGAAAGAGCCTATTTTGAAAATCCTGAGTTGTACGAATTAAATCAGATTGAAGGTTTCATTCGTCAGATTTTGGGTTGGCGAGAATACATGCGCGGCATTTATTGGTCGCAAATGCCTGGTTATTCAAAACTCAATTTTTTCGAAAATAAAAGACCCCTGCCCTCTTGGTTTTGGACAGGAAACACCAAAATGAATTGCCTAAAACATGCCATTTCTCAATCACTCGAAAATGCTTATGCGCACCACATTCAACGGTTGATGTTAACTGGGAACTTTGCACTGCTTGCTGGAATTCACCCAGATGAAGTCGATAATTGGTACTTGGGAATATACATCGATGCCTTTGAATGGGTGGAAATCACTAATACTCGCGGGATGAGTCAATTTGCAGATGGTGGAATCGTTGGTTCAAAACCCTACGTTAGTTCGGCGGCATACATCAATAAAATGAGTGATTACTGTGGGAGTTGTCACTATTCATATGACAAAAAGGTCGGAGAAAATGCTTGTCCATTTAATTCATTGTACTGGAATTTCTTCGATCAGCACGCAGACAAGCTTCTATCAAATCCTAGATTAGGAATGATGTTGAATGTTTGGACTAAAATGCCGGCACAAGATAAGGCTGCCTTAATTGAGCAAGCAAACGTTTACCTTGAAAATATCGAAACGCTATGAAAAAAATAGGAATTGTTTTGTTTACAAGCGATTTACGACTTCACGACAACACGACTTTGGTACAAGCGATAAAAGAAAATGACGAGGTTATCCCTCTATTTTGTTGGGATGAAGAATTCATGGATAGTAAACAATTCGAATTTGAACGAATGGGAAAGATTCGGCGCGGTTTTTTACATAAAGTTTTAACGGATTTACACCAAAATTTAAAATCCATTGGCGGATATTTGTTAGTCCGGAAAGGGAATCCGTTAAAGGTGATTAAAAATTTAACAACTCGCTATTCTGTATTTAAAGTTTATACGAAAAAGCAAGTTGGAATAGAAGAAAAGCGAGGAAATGAACAGTTGAAACAATTTCTACTATCCAAAGGAGTTGATTTTGAAGAATACAGTACGAGTACCATGTATCATCCTTCTGATTTACCTTTTTCAATGTCGTCGATACCAGAAGTTTTTACGAAATTTAGAAAAATTGTGGAGAAAGAGGCTATTGTTCGCGAGCCGTTACCATCACCAACTGCGATTTCATGTCCTGTTCTACCAAATGATTTACAAGAATTAAATTCGATCAATCATTTACTGAATTTCGACAATCGCTCATCGCTCCCCGAATTGGGAGGAGAAACCTCAGCTTTGAATCATTTGCATTCTTACATTTTTGAACAGAAACATGTTTTACACTACAAAGAAACGCGTAATGAACTCCTTGGAATTGATTTCTCCTCAAAACTCTCTTATTGGTTGGCATTGGGTTGTATTTCTCCGAAATTCATATTCCACGAAGTCAAGCGTTTCGAACATGAAATTTCTTCAAATGAATCCACTTATTGGTTAGTCTTTGAATTATTGTGGCGTGACTTTTTCCGCTTTTCATTTAAAAAACATCCATTGGAATATTTTCAATTACATGGGATTATAGGTAAGTCAGATTGTAAACCAACTAGAAAAAAACAAATTATAGATTCATGGATCAAGGGCGAAACTTCAAGTGCATTCGTTAATGCTGCGATGAAGGAATTGAAAACCACCGGTTGGACTTCCAATCGTATGCGTCAAATTGTGGCCAGTTATTTCATACACGACTTGGAGCAAGATTGGCGAGTGGGAGCAGCCTATTTTGAATCGCAGTTAATTGATTACGATGTTTCCTCTAATTGGGGAAATTGGGCCTACATTGCAGGAGTTGGAAATGATCCACGAGCAGGAAGAAAATTCAACACAGAAAAACAAGAAGAACAATACGATAAGGACAAATGTTATCAAAAGTTATGGAACTAGACCTAATTTGTCAATACAGTGATCTTCCTTCGCCGATGGCTTATGTAATTACAAAAAAGGAAGAAAAAAGTGAGCTTTCAGAAAAGGATATCGACCGAATCATCGAAATGGCTTGGGAAGACCGAACGCCCTTTGATGCTATAAAATTGCAATTTGGATTGAACGAACAAGCGGTTCGAAATTTAATGAGAAAAGAATTGAAAGCAAGTTCATATAAGAGGTGGCGTGCGCGCGTTGAAGCATGCAAAACCAAGCACATACAAGGAAGATCCTCAGAAATTAATAGATTCAAATGTTCCAGACAACGCAGTATTTCTAACAATAAAATTTCAAAAAGATGATTTGTTTAGATAAATCTTATTTCGAAACGCTGAGCAAGGTGCCACGATTGAATCTTATTAATTCGTGTATGGGCTACAAATCTGCTAATTTAATTGGCACTGTTTCGAAAAATGGCGATACTAATCTAGCTGTATTCTCAAGTATTACCCATTTAGGAAGCGATCCAGCCTTACTAGGTTTTATCCTGCGACCAACGTCAGTACCTAGACATACGTATTCCAACCTCAAAGAAATGGGTTATTTTTCGGTAAATGCTATTTCAGAGTCATTCATTACAGAAGCACATCAGACATCGGCTAATTACCCCAAAGAAGTAAGTGAATTCGAAGCAATAGGAATCTCGGTGGAATGGAAGCAAGGCATTACCATTCCCTTTGTAGATCAGAGCCCAGTTCAATTGTATTGTAAATACCTCAACGAATACACCATTCACGAAAACGGAACAATTCATGTGATTGCTTCTATTGAAAAGATATTTGTAAACGAATCGATGCTCAACGATGATTACTGGATTCAACTTGACAGAGGAAACGTTGTTGCCATTAATGGCTTAGACGGATATGCGAAAACTGAATTAATTGAACGATTCCCGTATGCGAGGGTAATTAGAGAGAAAACAGCTATTTAATTTTTCACTAGAACTTCGCTCCAATTGAGAAGTAAACGGTTCTTCCATTTCCTGGTAATAACCCTGGACCTGGATAGCCACCAGACCTTCTCGTCGCATATTTCTCGTTCATAAGATTGTTAGCTCCCAGTTTTACATTGTATTTTCCATTAATTAAATAAGTACATGAAAAATCCATCACCTGGTACCCATCTATTTTGCCTATGGTTGCTTTAGCGTTTGGGGTTTCTGTATTTAATGCATCGGTGTAAACTTCACCAACTTGATTTAATTGAAAAGTAGCAGAAAAACGCTTGTATTTATAGCTCACACCAAAACGATTAATATTTCTTGGTGCATTCTCAACAAAATTGCCTTTAAAATCTTTCGTGGAATCACTTAGTGCTTGAGGATCATCCCACCTAGTATAGCGTGCATCAATCCATGCGACATTAGCAAACAATTTTAGACTACCATACTCAGAATTTTTGATCAAGGATAACACATCAAGTTCTACGAATGACTCTATTCCCTTACTAACCGATGCACCAATATTTGTTTTTAAATTTTTACCATTAACATTAATAGTCCCTATTCGATTATCGTAAAACAAATAAAATGCACCAAGGTCAAAGTTCAATGCGCCTAAAATAAATCCTTTAAATCCGAAATCTATGTTATATCCATTGGCGTCTCGCAGATTTTGATTTATGGAATCTGTTGTTGCCCCAGGTGTTAATTCTGAAAATGTTACAGGTCTAAATGCTTGACTGAAATTCCCGTAAAATGAGGTGTTTTTCGTTAGATCATATTCTGCACCAATTCCTCCAAGAACAACATTTCTTACTTGATTAGGCACCCTCAACGTATCGCCAATTGAAGGTTTATCAATTAATCCCTTTGCAGAAGATAGAATATATTCCATTCGTACTCCTGGCGTCAAAGAAAGCTTTTTCGATAGTTGAAACATATTCTCCACAAAAAAAGCGGCATTTTGTGTTCCATATTGCTGATCTTTTTTATAATCGAAACTTCCATTTCCTGAAGTGTGTTGCTGTGAAATTGTCAAGTCGAAATCACTATCCACAGATCCAATTCCGCCTTGTTTTCGAATCGTGCTACCTCGATACAATCTACCGCCAACGGAGAGTGCAGATTCTTGACCAAATAATTTATAGAGCTTCAAGTAGCGCATCTCAGCTCCAAGGTTATTGTACCAATCGCGATCAATTTGACGCGGGTTAAAATAACTTCCATTCAACGAATCGGGCAAATTAATATCTTTCAAAAATCCAACGCTATTGCGCTGTGCATACGTATGGAAAATGCTCAACTTAAGTTTTTCAGTTTTATTGATCTGATAGTCAACATGTAATGCTGTTGAATTCCAAGGCGTAGAGAACCAATTTCTTGCACGCACCGATTGCTGATGATTTTCGTTGAACATTGAATCCGTCAACCCTCCTGGTTGTTGACTCAAATAATCCATGCGCGTGTATTCAAAGGTGGTAGAAAATTTTGAGCTGAATGCATAAGACAAGGATGCGTGTCCTGTGGTAGTTCTATAATGACTATTTTCTCGCCAACCGTCTGCGCTTCTGTGGTGTAAATATCCGTAATAAGAAAACTTCTTAATCTTTCCTCCAATAGCATTATATGCGTTAAACAACCCAAAACTTCCAATAGTCTGTTGAGTTTCAAAAGAAAATGCTTTGTTTCCGATTGACTTTTTTGTCACGTAGTTCATAAGTCCACCAAATTGAGTTCCATATTGCAAAGATGCCGCTCCCCTTACGATTTCTAGTTTATCTAAAGCTTCTGCCGGTGGTGTAAAATATGCCTCAGGATAACCGAAAGCTTCTGATGAAATATCACAACCGTTCATGCGAACGTTAAATTCCCACGATCTGTTAGGACTTAATCCCCTTGCAGCAACTGACGTTTGAATACCTGAACCATCATTTTCCCAAATAGAAATCCCTGGTACTTTACCCATAATTTGGCGGTAATTATTCGTGGAAAGGTCTGCATTTAAGGCCGAAAATTGAATCACTTCATTTTTTTTACCCGCCATGATGCGCAGGCCATCAATTGACTGCATCCGCAATAGATCCCTTGCATCTTTTCGCAATAATATTTCAACCGTTTCCTTTGACTTTGTTGTGTCTTCAATGTTAGGTTGAGCAAAACCAATGATTATTGGAGTAAAATTAAAAAGAATGGAAAAGATTTTTTTCATGGTACAAAGTTGGCAGGTTCTATCAAACACCACAATACCAAAAAAATGGTATTTTAGAATAATTCTAAATAAGGATTAATAGTTCTTTACTGGCATACAACTTGTAATTTTGTAATAATCAAAAATTAAATATGACAACAAAATTTGTTTTTATCTTCTGTTTGACAGTAAATGTTTTTTTGGCAACAGCACAAGTTTCCTCAGCAAACAAACAAACAGAAATTACCTCGACAACTGCCATTTACGACTTCGATTGGTTTATTGATCCAGAATTAGTGAATAGGACTACGTTCGACATTCCCAACGACGGAATTGGAGGTGATGGTTTTGATCTCGTTTTTGTTTCCCGAAATATGCTGGATTCTGTAACAAGAGCTATCGAGGTACTCGTTGGAGAAAAAGTTCCTTCAACGGCTAAGTGTGTTTATAGAACAGATAGAAATGGGAGGCAGATTTCTACAAGAAATACAGTCCAAACTGTTGGAGGCCTACCCTCTAGTACAAGAAAAAAAGCGCTACTAGCTTTCGAAAGAGATTATTATGCTGATGTGTTGCTTAAAATTGGAAGCACCAGAGGGCCCATTATAGGAGATGTTTACGGTACAAATGTTTCTCGCTTAAGACCCTTCGTTTTACTTAAATTAAAAGTCTACGATCAAGAAAAGAAAAGAGTATATAGAAATAGAGTCAGGTTAAGAAACTTTAAAAAAATCACACGCTTACAAGTAGCGGTAGCAGGTGTAAGTTTAACAAATCGAAACTCGCTTTCTCAAGAAGAAATTTCTGAAATGGTTTTCATGGCTATAGAAGCATTGCGCAACAAATAAAAAAAGGAGCTGTTTAGCTCCTTTTTGTTGACCCACTAGGGCTCGAACCTAGACTCTTCTGAACCAAAATCAGACGTGTTGCCAGTTACACCATGGGTCAGTTTTCGTTCTTTATCTTGCCGAACGCGGGGACAAATTTACAGACAAAATTTGAATTTCCTCAAATACAACCAAAAAAATCTTTAAAAAAACTAGCCTAAATAGTCAATATTTCGTCTGAGTCCTTCAAATTTGCTAAATTCGCAAAACTCCTTAAAATAAGAGTGTATGAATTGGACGTTTGATAAATGGAATAAATTAGTCGGTTGGAGTGTTTTTGCAGTTGCCACCGCAGTTTACCTAATTACCTTAGAGGATACTGCCAGTCTATGGGACTGTGGTGAATACATTACTGCAGCTTATAAATTAGAGGTAGGTCACCCACCGGGAGCTCCATTTTTCATGATTCTAGGCCGTTTGTTTTCTTTTTTCGCTGCGCCTGAAAACGTAGCCGTGTGGATTAATTCCGTCTCTGCACTATCGAGTTCATTTACGATACTTTTCATGTTTTGGTCTCTGAGTTTATTGATTCGGAAAATGATTCATATTAAAAAACCAGTATTAGACAAAGGAGATGAATTGGTCACATTAATCGGAGCTGCTATCGGGTCATTGGCGTATACTTTTTCAGATTCCTTCTGGTTTTCAGCTGTTGAAGGAGAAGTTTATGCCATGGCATCTTTGTTTACAGCAGTTATTTTTTGGGCGATTCTCAAATGGGACGAAGAAATGGCACGGCATCAAGCTGGGGAGAAATTAGATCGAAGACCTAACAGATGGCTATTGTTCATCATGTTTTTACTTGGCTTGGCTATAGGGGTTCACTTATTAGGCATCCTAGTTGTTCCTGCCATTGGATATATTATCTATTTCCGTGTTGTGAAGGATACGAATTTGAAAGGGATGATTATCACCGGATTGGTTTCTATTTTTGCTCTCGGTTTTATTCAAGAAGGTATCATTCCTGGCTCCATCTCAATGGCAAGTTCCTTTGAAGTATTTTTTGTGAACTCAATGGGAATGCCTTTTTACTCAGGAACTATTTTCTTTTTCGGACTTTTGGTGTACGGTATTTTCTGGGGAGTAAAATATGCCAGAAAAAAAGGAAAAACTATTTTATACAATAGCTTGATGGGATTGGTATTCCTACTCATCGGGTATGGATCTTTTGCAGTTATCGTTATTCGATCGAATGCAAACACGCCACTTGATGAAAACGATCCTGAAAACTTGGTAACCTTGCACTCCTACTTAAAACGCGAGCAATACGGTTACACTCCATTATTTTCCGGCCCCTATTGGAACTCACAAGAAAACGATCAGAACGAATGGGAAAATGCTTCTCCTAGTTACTTACGGAGATTCGTAGTGATAAAGGATAACGCAGAAATTAAAGCATTCACAAAAGAAGATGAAGCTAATGCATATGCTGAAGAAGTAGGTGGGTTAGTAGAAGAAAAGTATTTCGCTTCCAACCGAACGCTTGTAGGGGAAGATAAGGTGGTTTACCAACCCATGAAAGCCACTTATCCATCAGATCAAACAACCATATTCCCAAGAATGTATTCTGATGAAGAAAGGCATGTTCGCGGTTATAAAAATTGGTCAGGATATGACGCAACTAAAGGAAGTTCATCAGCAACTGGAAAAGACGGCAATAGACTACCATCCTTTGGAGAAAACCTACGCTATTTCTTCCGATACCAAATAAATTGGATGTATTCCCGTTATTTCATGTGGAATTTTGCTGGAAGACAAAATGACATTCAAGGTCACGGAGACCAAATGCGCGGAAATTGGATTTCTGGAATAGGGTTTATCGATAATGCTCGCTTAGGAAACCAAGATGAAGCGCCTTATTATACCAAGGAAAACCCATCAAACAACAAGTTCTATTTTATTCCGCTTATTCTTGCCCTCGTTGGTTTGTTCTTCCACTTCTATAAATCTCCAAAAGATGCTTTCGTTCTCTTATTGGCCTTTTTATTTACTGGACTTGCCATTGTGGTGTACCTTAATCAGAAGCCCTTTGAACCTCGAGAACGAGATTATGCTTACGCAGGTTCATTCTATTTTTTCGCAATGTGGATTGGTATTGGCGTTTTTGCCATATATGACATTCTAACCAGTAAAAAATGGGTGTCTAATGGTATCGTTTCTGCCGGATTATCAGGGGTACTTGGTGTAATTGCACCTTTTTTAATGGCCACTCAGGGATGGGATGACCATGACCGAAGTGGAAAAACCTCAGCTCGAGACCTAGCGTTGAATTATTTAGAATCGTGCTCTAAAAACTCGATTATCTTTACTAATGGTGACAATGATACATTCCCACTTTGGTACATGCAAGAGGTGGAAGGCAAGAGAACTGATGTGCGCGTGTGTAATTTGTCTTTAATGGGGACAGATTGGTACACGAATCAAATGAAAATGAAAGCGTACGATTCGGATCCTTTACCAATTAAGTTCAGAGAAGATCAAATTCTTATGTTGGCAGGAAATACAGATCAAATTTACTTTCTAAGCATGCAGGAATTAGTGAATTCAAACAACGATAAACTTATCAATTCTGTATTAGATTTACGATTGAAGAACAATTTAGATAAAGCTAAAATGGCTGTTCGTTATTTCGACGCCTCTGCAGCTCAATTCTTAGCCCAAATTAACAGCGCTGATGAAGATGTGAACAAGGCAAAAGGTATGCTCATGTCGACAGACACTTCGAATATCAAACAAACCATCATTAACAAATTCAAAGGATACAACTACTTAGAAGCATCGGTTGATAAATCAAATATGAATGGTCAAATTATGCAACAGTTAGGCTTATTAGTTCAAGATTTCGAGTATCCTGATTATATGGAATTCGTGGATCAATATGGCTACGCTACCCCTCCTGAAAAATTACGTGATTGGTCCTCCGTTGATTTATCAGAAGCTATGGAATTTGTGAGAAACGATGCGAATGCAATTGAAAATGGCTCGAAGGCGCTTGCATTTTTTCCATCTAAAAAATTCTCATTAAAAGTTAATAAACAAAATGCGTTGGCAACGGGAACAATTAATGCTAACCAATTGGCCGCTTGCCCTGATCGTATAAACTTTGCCTACGACAGAGACCGATACCTTACTAAGAGTGAAATCATGATGCTGGATGTTTTGGCGAACAACGATTGGAAAAGAGGAATTTATTTCTCGAGTAATAGAGGGTCAAATTTATCAATCGCCCTTTTGCAGTCAGGATATATCAAACAGGTAGGTGTTGCCTTTGAACTTAGCCCTATTCGCGGAGAATTCAACAAATATACACGCATGCCATCTTTAATTGACGCCGATAAAATGTATAAAAACATGACGGAAGTTTATTCTTATGGAGACTTGAAAAACCCTGATGTTTTAACAGATTACTATGCTCGTAGACATACGACACAATACAGACAATGCTTCTTACAATTAGCGGAAGAATTCTATTTCAGAGGTAAAAGAGCTGAGGATTCACTAAATGCCGTTACTAAAGTTTCAGCAAGTATTAAACCTGCGACGGAGTCTCAAAAACAAGCTTGGAGAAAACAAGTGGCTGATAATTTTGCCAAAACTGAAAAACTTCTCGACATGGCAATGGAAATTTTACCTTTTGAAACTGTGTTAGATTTTGGTGAGGTAGGAGCAATCGACCCGCTCGGATCTTTGAGTTTGAACAGCGAGCACAGTCACTATGATCCAGAACGCAAAGTACAGGCTTATGCAAGTGGTCATTTACACGAATATGTTCAGTTGTATACGTTGATTAAGAAATTCGATAAAGCATCCGCACTGGCCGCTAAGATTTTAGGAAGTTATGAAACTATTTTTGGATTCTTCCAAAATAGCGACCCAAGTTTGGCTGCAAATCCAGAAAATGCAGAAGATCTTCATGCTGCACTAGATGCTTGTTTTAAAATCCAAGCAACGGCTCAGAATGCTGGCCACACCAAACTAGCAAAAGAAGCAGAGAGTAAAATAGAATATATCTATAAAAATTTAACTAAATCTATCGTAGATGCCCTTTCTGGATCGGAAGAGGGTGCAGCCTTAGATAGACGTTTACAACTGATGCGAGGTCATTATTGGGTAGAGGAAAAGCAAAACCTGAAAATAGGTAAATAGATGCGCTTCTTCAGGGTGCCAAAATTTCTTCGTTGGAACTACCGAGAGGGAGTTTGGCATGGAAGAAAATCTGAAGTATACCTAACTTTCGACGATGGTCCAAACCCAGTAGTCACACCATGGGTGTTGGAACTTTTGGAAAAACATGAAATTCAAGCTACTTTTTTTTGTATTGGAAAAAACGTGGAATTAAATTCAGAATTATTTCAGCGTATTCTTCATGCAGGACACGCCGTTGGAAATCATACCATGTTTCACGAAAGAGGTTGGCATTCCACAACGTCACAATACATTGAATCCGTAATTCAGGCTAAAAAAAACATCCATTCATCGCTCTTTAGGCCTCCATATGGTTCACTCACCTTCCGTCAATTTAAAAAACTGAAAACGCTTGGATTAAAAGTGGTATTTTGGTCATGGATAAGTTACGATTTCGATCAAAATTGCCCGAAGGAAGAAATTATAAAGCAGGCAAAACGCATTAAAGGTGGGGATATATTAGTTTTTCACGACAGCGAAAAAGCAAAATTTAACCTTGAAGGTGTATTGGAAGAAATTATTGTCGAATTGAAACAAAAAGGCCTGAAATTCAGTACTATTAACTAATGGATCATTTTGTAAAACACCTCATCTCTGAATTCGGTCTTCCATTAACCAATCCGGTGTTGGTGTTTTCCTTATTGTTATTTATCATTTTACTTTCCCCAATAGTACTTCGTCGATTGCGAATCCCCGGAATTATTGGACTTATTATTTCAGGATTAATTATTGGTCCTCATGCCCTTGGATTGATCGGATACAATGCCTTGCAATCTGAAGGTTCTATCAAGCTTTTCTCTACAATTGGATTGTTATATATCATGTTCATGGCAGGCCTTGAGCTTGACTTGAATCAATTTAAAAAATACCTCAATAAGAGTTTAACATTTGGTTTACTCACATTTATTCTACCCTTGCTATTAGGTTATCCAATTTGCTACTATGCATTGAACTTAGATGCGACAGCGAGTTTACTTGTTGCCAGTATGTTCTCTACACATACCTTGGTTGCATACCCAATCATTAGCAAATATGGTTTAGCCAAACATAGTTCCGTTGCGATTACGGTAGGCGGGACTATATTAACCGACACAGCAGTTTTAATTATTTTGGCCATTATTTCCAGTTCTACTGAAGGAAATCTAGATGGAGCTTTTTGGTTAAGGTTGATTACTTCCTTGACAATATTCTCCATAATTATGTTTTATGGAATTCCTAAAATTGCACGTTGGTTTTTTAGCAAATTAGATAGTGAAAAATCGTCTCAATATATTTTTGTGCTTTCCGTTGTCTTCTTTGCTGCTTTCCTAGCAGAAGTGGCAGGTGTTGAACACATCATTGGTGCCTTCGTGGCGGGATTGGTGTTGAACAGACTTATTCCCCATAATTCCATTCTTATGAATCGAATAGATTTCATTGGAAATTCTCTTTTTATACCATTCTTTCTCATTTACGTTGGGATGGTGGTAGACTACCGAGCATTTTTACAAGGAACTTGGCCTCTTGTTATTGCTGGAGTTCTGACAACTTTTGCAATTTTTAGTAAGTGGCTCGCCGCATTTGTCACGCAGCTTTTATTCAACATGTCAAATACGGAAAGGCAGGTGATTTTTGGATTAAGTACTAGCCATGCAGCAGCTACACTCGCCATAATTATGGTAGGCTATAACGAAGGAAATGGAATCCTTGACATTAACATTGTGAACGGCACAGTATTGCTGATCTTGTTCACTTGTATGACAGCCTCTTTTGTTACTGAAAGTGCGGGGAAAAAATTATTGATTCAGTTAAATGAATCTGGTGAAGGAGAGTTGAATGAGACGAAATTGAGAAATCAACACATCATGGTTTCGATGAATGAATTAAAAGGCAATGAAAGCCTAATAGACTTTTCGCTAATTATTTCTGATCCAAAGGTGATCAATCCAATATCTGTAGTGAGCGTTTATCCCAATAACGAAAAGGCAGAAATGATGATTCGGAAATCCCGAAAATCGCTAGAAGACATTGTAAAACACTTTTCCGGACATGAATCAAAATTAAATACAATAGCAACAATTGATTACAATTTATCATCGGGAATTGCCCGTGTCTCAAAGGAATTAGTAGCAGATATTGTTGTGATGAACGACAACCGCAATTTCAATTTCATTCAACGAATGGTAGGCGATGAACGTGATCATTTGATGGATGTCTGCGATAAAACTATATTCTTTTGTCACTTTGATAAATCGATGGTTTCATACACTCATGTAGTGGTTATGGCTCCTCCCCTATGTGAGTTAGAAAACTCATTTGCAATATGGGTAGAACGCATTTTCCGACTGGCAAAAGAACTTAATTTAATAATAGAATTGTTCAGTACAAATGCAACAAAAGAGCGTTTCGAAAAAATTGGACCTGCAAATAAAATCGAGGCAGCTATTAAGTTCAATGAAATCGAACATTTTGAAGACGCGTTATTGAAATATAACAAAAATAAAAACGATTTAATAATTACGTGTTTAGCGAGAAAAGGAGCCGTTTCTTATAGTTTTGAAATAGATGGTTTTACAGGAAAACTCGAAAAAGCATGTCCGACGCATGACGTTGTATTTATCTATCCGGCGTTAGAAATCGATTCGCTGTATGCAAATTACGATGATATTTCTGCGACTCCAATTGCCGCTGGCGTTGAAACTATTCAAAAAATTGGTAGAGAAGTTGGAAGTATTCTTGTTGGGAAAACGACAAAAAAAAGAAGAAGGAAATAGAGAAATGAAGAAACAAACTCATCTTCTTTTTTATGTCTTAAGTGCTTATGTATTTCTTCAATTTTTATGGTGGGGATATCATTTAATACAATTAAGCTATGAATTAGACCCGCAGACAGTAAATGTTAACCGACGTGTTTGGATGATTGTTGGAGAAGGCAGCGTTTTTCTATTGATTTTGGGACTTGGTTTGTGGCAAATAAACCGTGCTATTCGACGAGAACTTGAGCTATCCACGCGGCAAAATAATTTTCTACTATCTGTAACACATGAATTAAAAACTCCTCTAGCGGCAAATAAGTTGACCTTACAAACGATCCAAAAACACCAGTTCGAAGAACAGAAAAAAAACGAACTTATCTCAAAAGCATTGGATGAAAATATTAGATTAGAGAATTTAATAGACAATATTCTAAATGCATCAAGACTTGAAAGTAAAGCTATTCAAGCCATAAAAAGCGAAATTAATTTTCTTGACTTAGCGAAGAATATTTGTGATCTATTACATAAGCGACACGGAGAAAAATTCATTACACTTGACTGTCAAGTAAATGTTTTGATTCATGGGGATCGATTTATGTTGGAAGCAATTATAAGCAATCTTTTAGAAAATGCGATTAAATATGCGGGCAAGAAATCCAATATTTCTCTTTATTGTCTGCATAAAACCTCCGAATTTGTTTTTGGAGTATCTGACGAAGGTCCTGGAATAGCTGTTGAAGAGAACGAACACATATTCAAGAAATTTTATCGTGTTGGAAAGGAAGAAACTCGCTCAACTTCTGGAAGTGGACTGGGACTTTTCATTGTCAAAGAATTTGTCTCTTTACAAAAAGGTCAAATCGTTTACCGAAAAAATCAACCAAAAGGAAGTATTTTTGAGGTAACTTTACCTTTATGAATCGAAAATTCGGCTTAATCATTTTAGACGGTTGGGGTATTGGGGACGGAACTTCTTCTGATGCAATTGCATATGCAAAAACGCCATTCATGGATGGGTTAATGCAAACTTTTCCTACAACATCCTTAACCACCTTTGGCGAAGCTGTTGGGCTTCCTGAAGGTCAAATGGGAAATTCAGAAGTTGGACACTTGAATATTGGAGCAGGTAGAATTGTTTACCAAGAGCTTACTCGAATAAACAAAGACATACGAGAAGGAAATTTCGATGAGAACCCCGTCTTATTGAACGCCATGAAAAAAGTAACCGAATCTGGTGCCAATTTACACTTCATCGGACTTGTTTCCAACGGGGGGGTTCACAGTTCTCAAGAACATTTATATGCACTATGTGAGCTCGCAAAAAAACAAGGTGTTAATATGGACAATGTCTACGTTCATGCCTTTACTGATGGGCGAGACTGTGATCCGAAAAGTGGACTTGGTTTTATTCAGGAATTAGAGAAACAACTTCTTGTTACCGGTGGAAAAATTGCTTCGGTAATTGGAAGGTACTATGCGATGGATCGCGATAACCGATGGGAACGTATTGCCAAAGCATACCATTTATTAGTAAATGGAAAAGGAACTTCCTACTCCAATGCAGAAAACGCAATTAAAGCCAATTACGATAGAGGAATCACGGACGAGTTTATTGAGCCTTGTTTGCTGACAAATAAGGTTTTGATTTCTGAAGGTGATGTGGTCATTTGCTTCAATTTTAGAACCGATCGCCCAAGGGAGATAACTACTGCCTTAACCCAGAAAGATTTCCCAGAGCACGAAATGAAGAAATTGAAACTGCATTATTGTAGTATGACCAACTACGATGCAAGTTTTAACGATATACAGGTGATTTTTGAAAAAGACAACCTCAACTTAACCTTAGGAGAAGTACTAGCGAATCATCACAAAACACAAGTGCGAATTGCGGAGACTGAAAAATATCCACATGTCACATTTTTCTTCAGCGGGGGAAGAGAAATCCCTTTTGCAAATGAAGAACGCATTTTAGTAAACTCCCCGAAAGTTGCCACCTATGACCTTCAACCCGAAATGAGCGCGCTAGAAGTCAAAGATAAAATCTGTGCTTATATTCAAGAAAAGAAACCCGATTTCATCTGTTTAAATTTTGCTAATCCAGACATGGTGGGGCATACAGGAGTCTATCAAGCCATTGTGAAAGCCGTAGAAACAGTTGACTCATGTCTAAAAGAAGTCGTAGAAACGGGACAAGAACTAGGTTATGAATTTCTCGTTATAGCTGATCATGGAAATGCGGATTACGCTCTAAATGCGGACGGAAGTCCAAATACTGCGCACAGCATGAATCCCGTGCCAGCGATTTTGGTAACCAAAGATGCCTCCATTTCGCTAAAGTCAGGGAAATTAGCTGACGTTGCGCCTACAATTTTGGACCGTATGGGAATTCAACAGCCAGTTGAAATGAACGGAAAAAGTTTACTAAAATGAAGCACGTCTTATTTATTCTCGTCTTAACTATTGTTCTAACTTCAGGTTATAGTCAAAATTTTACTTCATATTTCACCGGAAATTCCCAGGATACTCTTGTAACACCTAAAGGTGGTATTTGTCTAATGGGAGGGGCCTCCGAACATGATAACGCCATGAAATGGTTCTTAGGTCAAGCCAATGGTGGTGATGTTTTAGTACTAAGAGCTAGTGGTTCTAACGGTTATAACGCTTATTTTTATTCTCAATTGGGTATACCTGTTAACTCTGTTGAAACCGTAGTGTGTTTAAATCAATCTTCTGGAAATGATGCTGCTATTATCGATAAAATAAGTAAAGCAGAAGCAGTTTGGTTTGCTGGTGGTGACCAATGGGACTATATTAGTTATTGGAGAAATACAGGAGTAAATGCAGCACTTAATGACGCAATAAATCGTGGTTGTGTTATTGGAGGAACTAGCGCAGGAATGGCAATTCTTGGTGGTCATTATTTTACGGCTGAAAACGGAACTGTTACAAGTAATGTGGCGCTCAACAACCCCTTTAACTCTTTGGTTTCGGTTTCAAATGAACCGTTTATAAATTTACCATTTTTATCCAATGTGATAACAGATACTCATTATGACAACCCAGATCGAAGGGGAAGACACAACGTTTTTATAGCAAAGCAAACTCAACTAAATCAACAGTTTATTTATGGTATTGCTTGTGAAGAATACGTTGCAGTTTGTATTGATACGAACGGATTAGCAAAAATCTACGGAGAATATCCTCAATACGACGAACAAGCGTATTTCATCCAAGTGAATTGTGAAATATCGAATAATTATCCGGAAACTTGTGAAAATGGCTCTCCTTTAACTTGGAACCAAGGGAATCAAGCCTTAAAGGTTTTTAAGGCTAATGGAACCATGCAGGGAACCTCTACTTTCGACCTTTCGAATTGGCAACTTGGAACAGGAGGAAGTTGGGAACATTGGTGGGTGGAAAACGGAACCTTGACCATCGAACCAGGTGATTCTCCTGCATGTATATCTGGTATCGAACACTTGAATATTTCATTACCACAAAACCCTATTCAATCAGATCAATGGATTTATTGGGTAGAAAGTACGCAACTAACTAAAGTATTATCAGTTGATGGACAAAGCGTTAACTTTATGAAAACGACAGATTCTTTCCAACTAAACGTAGTTCCGGATGGTGTATATTTCCTACAGGGCGTTAAAAATGAACAACCATTTTCTTTAAAAGTTGTCGTGTGTAATTCCTTGTAACAAAAGTTACGTCCACATTTTCCAAATCCTTTACCTTTACTTAAAAAAGCGCGATGAAAAACATGGGGAATTTAGATAAACTTTTACGCATATTATTGGCTGGCGTCCTAATCGGACTAAACCTTGGAGGCGTAATTTCAGGAACACTAGGGATAGTAAGCTTAATTTTAGCCGGTGTATTTGTGCTAACTTCAACGGTAAGTTTCTGTCCTTTGTATGTGCCTTTTGGATTTAAAACGTGTAAGACAAAATCCTAGGAAAGTGCCCTTTTAAGATCGCTAATTGATTCGATGTTTGGCGAGCAAGCCCCATTTCCACATACATACAAACCTCTTGAGGTGTAAAGCTCGGACATAGGAATTTCTCGGTGGTAGGCAATTAATTCTCCCCATGTACACGTCGAAACGATTTTTTTCCTAGTCAAAGTCGCATCATTTACATGTACTTCTTTGATGCCCTTAAGTTGAAGTAACAATACATTTGCCCAATGCGAATACCCCGATCCGTATTGCTCCATACCTTCGTATACATTAGAAACCATTTGTTCACTGTAATACAACCAATCTGATTGCTTGAAATAAGTTCCTAGTCGTAGAAAATTCATAGCCATAACGGCGTTCGTGGATGGAATTACATTATCGTGAATTTCCATTTTTCGCGTAATCAAAGAATCGTCATCAGCCGAAAAGTAACACATTTTACTCTCTTTGTGTTGAAAATTAGTTTCTACGATTTCGCACAATTCCTTAGCGAAAAGCAACCAGTCTAATTCAGCTGTGGCCTGATATAGCGCTATCATTGCTTCAATGCTGAAAGCATAATCTTCTAAAAACCCAGGAATCGCCGTTTTTCCCTCTGCAAAATTTCGAAAGAGAATTCCTTGCTGAAATTGGGTGTTTCGAATCCATGTTCCAATTTTTCTAGCCATAAGTAAACAACCATCGTCATTTATTGCGCGATAGGTGGTAATCAAACCGGTGAGGAGCATAGCATTCCAAGAGCACAAGGACTTTTTGTCGATTCCGGGAGCAATACGTTCTTTTCTTTTCTGAAACAATAAATCGATTATCTCATCGATTTGCACGTAAAATTCGGGAAGCTTGAAATCATGCTTTCTCGCTATGGCCTCGTCAGATTCTCTTCTCAGTAAAACATATTTTTCATCCTCCCAGTATCCTGCGGAATTAACAGAGAAATAATCATATACCAAGGCTTGTTGCGATTTACTGAGAAAACCAAGCTCCTCTTTGGACCAGCAGTAAAATTTGCCCTCTTCTCCTTCTGAATCGGCATCTATCGCACTATAAAACGCACCGTGCTCTCCCAACATTTCTCGAGATAACCATGATACTGTTTGTTTTAAAACCCTTTCGTATTCTTCGTTTTTAGTTGAGGCGTAGGCTTCTGCATATAATTCTAAGAGTTGGGCATTGTCGTACAGCATTTTTTCAAAATGTGGAATTTTCCATAACATATCAACGGAGTAGCGCGCGAAACCTCCTCCAAGTTGGTCATAAATTCCTCCTCGAGCCATTTTCTGAAGGGTGAGGTGAACGAAGGTATTGGTCTTTGGATGGTCAAAATGGTAACCGTAACGCAATAAAAACAAATAGTTGGATGGTAAAGGAAATTTAGGTGCTTTTGTGGTTCCTCCTTCAATCATGTCCCAACTTCTTGCCCATCTTACCACAAGTTCATGTAGTTTTTCTTCTTCCTTAGTTACTAATTCTTGGGGTCGATTTATCAGTTCACTTTGTGTGATACCATCTGTTAGGTTTTCGGCATATACTTTTACTCGTTCGGGTTCAGTTTGAAATGTATGAACTAATGACTTAAGCACGTGCATCCATTGTTCTTTCGGGAAGTAAGTTCCACCATAAATCGGTTTCCCATCCGGCAGTGTGAAACAATTCAAGGGCCAACCTCCACGTTGTGTCATCAATTGAACTGCCGTCATGTATACCATGTCTACATCCGGTCGCTCTTCACGGTCAACTTTAACACAAATAAAATGCGCATTCATTAATTTGGCTACTTCTTCGTCTTCAAAACACTCCTTTTCCATTACATGGCACCAGTGGCACGCAGAATAACCGATACTTACCAAAACGAGTTTGTTATCTTTTTCTGCTTCCTCAAAAACTTCTGGAGACCAGGCATGCCATTCCACAGGATTATGAGCGTGTTGCTTAAGGTAGAGGGAAGTTTCATTAACAAGTGCGTTTTGATACATTTTATTGTGTTTGTATGAATAGTTAAAATTACTGCTTAAATTCGCTCGATTGTAACTCGAAAACACACAAGTGTAAAAATGGTTTTTTCAAGTTTGACCTTTATTTATGTGTTTCTTCCGCTGAGTTTGTTGTTTCATTACCTCAGTAGGAATACATTGTACAGAAACATTTCGCTCACTGTTTTTTCCTTGATTTTTTATGCTTGGGGCGAGCCTATGTGGATAATTCTTCTCCTCATAAGTTCGTTTTATGATTATTTCAACGGAATCTTAGTGGAGCGATTTCACGGAACTTGGAAGGCCAAATTGTTCTTGATTTTATCCATAGTCGGAAATTTAGGAATTCTGTTTGCCTATAAATATGGTGGTTTCATATGGGAAAATATCGATTGGATGCTGAAGAATTTCAATGAATGGTTCAGTACTTCTATGGAAACTCCTTTCGAAAAACCGACAAATACGTTACCTATCGGTATTTCTTTTTACACCTTTCAAACCATCTCTTACGTGGTAGATGTATACCGTGGAGAAGTTAAAGCTCAGCGGAATCCACTGAATTTCCTAATGTTTGTAAGTCTTTTCCATCAATTGGTGGCAGGTCCAATCGTTCGCTATGTTACCATTGCCGAACAAATTGAAAACAGAAAAGTAAATTGGGCTTTGATCAGCAGTGGCGTTGGACGCTTTTGTTTTGGATTGTTTAAAAAAGTGGTTGTTGCCAACATTGCTTCCGAATTGGTTGATAAATATATGATTTACACCTATCACGGCGATGGTAATTTTGATTTATCGAGTTATGAGGCCTGGTTTGGCATTGTGATGTTTTCGGTGCAAATTTATTTTGATTTCTCTGGGTATTCTGACATGGCAATTGGGTTGGGAAGAATGTTCGGATTTAAATACGATGAGAACTTCAAACATCCGTATGCGGCTCAATCCGTTGGGGATTTTTACCGAAGGTGGCACATTTCATTGGGGACTTTTCTTCGAGATTATGTCTATTTCCCACTGGGCGGTGGAAGAAAAAATCGATATCGGAATGTTGTAATTGTATGGCTACTCACCGGATTTTGGCACGGTGCCTCATGGAACTTTGTACTTTGGGGATTATATTTCGGATGTTTTATGGTGATTGAGAAGTTGTTAGAGGATGTGCTAAAGAAAACCCCTCGTATCATTCGTCATGCGTACACGCTTATTCTTATTGTTTTCTCTCGTGCGCTTTTCTATTTCGACACCTTATATTTGAGCAATCCACACTTTGAAAATTCAGATTTTAAATATGAAAGTGATTGGAGTCCGCTCTTTGGATTTATTGGCAATTTGTTCAGTTCGCCTAACGGCGTGAATCCTGCTTTCTATGGTGACTTAATGATGCACTTGTATTACTTTATTTTGGTCATTTTGTTGTGTATCCCATGGGATGAAATTTTCACAGAGGAAAATCGTTTTAGACTGAGGGTTGAACGCGTTTACTACTTTGCTCAACCCGCAGTAAATTTCGCGTTATTAGCCATTACCACCACCTTATTGGTAAACGCTACACATAATCCATTTATCTATTTCCGATTCTAATGATGAATTTAATAAATAGCATTGTGTTTTTTGCCTCGATCTCTTCGATGGTCGTCATGTACTTTATTATTGGAGATAACCGTTCTGATTTAGAATTTCATAATGGAAAAGCATATTTAACTGAAGAGAAAAGAGAGTTAACCGAATTGCAACCATTTACGTTTGATAATTATTTGAATGGAGAATGGGCAAAAACGTTCGATTTATTTGTAAACGACAATTTTCCCTATCGAGAATCCTTCGTGGAGTGGTCTGTTGAATTAAGAAAACTTCGTGGAATTGAAGTTGAAAATCAAGAAAAAATAGTCTACATCAAACCGAAAAAAGGAAATCAACCTAAATTTGATGACCAAGGTAATCCTATTGAATACTTGGATGAATATGACGAAAGTTATTCCAATGGCTTGTTGATTTTAAATGGACGAGTTTACCCAAGAAGTGGAGGAAGTCCAAAATTGGCCGCAAATTTCGCACGAATGGTGTCTGAATACGCCGCGCAATTGTCGGGTGAAGTTCGTGTACTAACTGCTGTGCCACCACTATCATCGGCCTTTATCCCTGCAGCAGAATACAGTCACTATAATGGTCAAAATAAGCGCTCTTTAGAGGCTATACGCAACAACCTTACGAATGGCGCTATTTTTTGTGATGTATTTACAGAATTGAACAACCACGCCGGTGAGCAGTTGTATTTTGGAACGGATCATCACTGGAAACCAATCGGTGCATATTATGCCTATGTTGCCTTTTGTAAAGGTGCGGGATTTACACCAGTTCCGCTTGAACAAATGGAAAAACGCACCAAAACAAATTTCTTGGGCACGATGTATCAAATGACGCAGGATCCATCTGTGAAAGAAAATCCAGACATCATGGACTATTTCATCCCCAAAGTTCAAACAACTGCCATTCGCTATGGCGAATTCGGATTGAAAGGAAGTGCCGCAAAGGTTTTTGAGCACGGTTGTTCCGGTGGAGCCACTTATTCTACTTTCCTCGGTGGAGACAGGCCGTTGATGAAAATTACCACGAATGTGAAAAATGGTCGTAAAGCCGTTGTTATTAAAAATTCAATGGGGAATGCATTCTCTGTTTTCTTAATCAGTCATTACGAGGAATTATGGGTGGTAGACCTTCGCTATTCCAAGCAAAATTTAATTGAAATCATTAGAACGAATAAAATTAATGACCTCATTTTTGCGCCGGGAATGAATCACGTCATGAATCCGAATACCGTAAATATGATGCGGCGATTGGGAACTCAAAGTGGAGTTTATATTCCGCCAAAACCAAAACCAGTAGTTGATTCAACAACGGTAATAACTGATAGCATTCCATGAGATTAGTAGTTGTCTTAAGTTGTTACTTGCTTGGCTTACTTGTATTTGGGCAAGGAAGTCAATCTCCTGATGCACTTAAAATTGACACCTCATTTGCTTACTTCCAATATCATAATCCCGATTTAGGTGCAAAATTTTTACGCCATTTTGAAAATATAGCGAATGATAAAGTAGTCTTTGTGCATTTTGGAGGTAGCCACATACAGGCAGGTAAACCAATTGCTGTGGCACGAAATATCCTTCAAGAGAAGTTTGGAGATGGCGGTTTAGGATTTTTATTTAGTTACAAAGCTGCAAACACCTATGGGTCCATTGTATATAATACTTCCTACACAGGGAAATGGACGTCAAGAAAAAGCTACCAAGGACGATCAAGTACTCTACCTGTTGGGTTTTGTGGTATGACAGTAGAATCAATTGATCCTGCGGCAAGTTTGAAGTTTGAACTCAAGAAACCAATTCAAGCAAGCGATCATAAAATTTACGTGTTTTTTGAAAACGATTCTATTACACGGGATGTGCTAATTCAAATTGATACAGTACAAATAAATGAAAATCATGACTTGACCTACACTCCTTTTGGTTTGCAATTTAACTATACTGATTCCATTCGCGATATTGTTTTAAAAGTTAATTCAACCGGAGGCGCACGCTTTCGTTTTTATGGTTTATCAATTGAGAAATCAGAGAACAAAGGTTTAGTCTATCACCCCGCTGGAGTTGGCTCTGCGGCGTATCGATCGTTCCTCGTGTTCGATAAATACGAAATGCAAGCAGACGTACTTAAACCGGATGTGGCTGTTTTAGACTTTGGAACGAATGACATTGTATACTACAATACCATAGACCCTAAACTAAAGAGTCAAGTATTAAAGTCTATTGAAAAATTAAGGAAGCAAAATCCTGAAATATTAATTGTTTTAACGAGCACACAAGATTTGTACTTTAAAAAACGGGTAATTGATGCATGTACGACTTTTCGCGACTTAATGGATACCATGGCGCGGGAAAACGACTGTATGTTCTGGAATTTTTATGATGTTTCCGGAGGAAAAAATACCATCCGTGATTGGGCAAAAGAAGGGTATGCCTTAACTGACGGTATTCATTTAACAAACAAAGGTTACGAGAAAAAAGGTGAACTTCTTGCGCTCAGTATCGAACAAACACTGAGTTTTGCTAGGAATTCAGCCGCCATTCCCAAAGTGCTTATCGGAAAAAGCTATCTCGACACCTCCCAAGTGGTGGTGGATTCCACTCAAAACATCGATGTTGAGCCTAAACCCAAACCAAAAAAAACCACACCAAAGGCTAGTTATAAATACTACAAGGTGCGATCTGGCGATACCCTTTCCGAAATTGCCGATAGACATAGAACCACTGTCAATAAAATTAAAAAAGCCAACGGATTAAGGAGTAACACCATTCGACCTGGTCAAGTGCTTAAAATTCCTAGGTGATTCAAGGAGAATAAATCAGTGAAAAACCTGATTTACATCACCAAAAACGCTCTATAAGAAAGAAATACACTCAGATACTTGACAAGCGCTAGGTACATGTTGTATCTTTGCCCTCTTACTTTTAAAAACGCATATGAGCAAAATGAAATTATCGGAGTTTAGCTTCGACCTTCCCCCTGAACTAGTTGCCAAATATCCCACTGAAAATCGCGATGAATCCCGCCTTATGGTTATTCACCGTGCCACTGGAAAAATTGAGCACAAATTGTTCAAAGATATTATCAATTATTTCGATGACGGAGATGTGATGATTTTAAACAACTCTCAGGTGTTTCCGGCAAGAATGTACGGAAATAAAGAGAAAACTGGGGCCAAAATTGAAGTTTTTCTATTGCGTGAATTAAACCGTGAAAGTTTACTTTGGGACGTTTTAGTTGATCCGGCGCGAAAAATTCGTATTGGTAATAAATTATATTTCGGTGAAGATGATTCACTTGTTGCGGAAGTTATCGATAATACGACTTCCCGAGGAAGAACTCTTCGGTTTTTATTCGATGGGCCTTATGAAGATTTCAAGTCAATAATCACTGAATTGGGAGAAACACCTATTCCAAAATATATTGAAAGAGAAGTTGAACCTGAAGATGAGCAGCGTTATCAAACAATTTATGCTAAAATTGAAGGGGCTGTTGCAGCACCAACTGCAGGATTGCATTTTTCTAGAGAACTTTTGAAGCGTTTGGAATTAAAAGGAATCAACTTGGCTGAATTGACTTTACATGTTGGTCTTGGTTCTTTTCGCACTGTAGAAGTAGAAGATTTAACTAAACATAAAATGGATTCAGAGCAAGTAATTATTCCGGAAATTTGTGCGGAAACTGTGAATGAAGCCAAAAGAAATAATCGTCGTGTTTGTGCAATTGGCACTACGACAATGCGTGCAATTGAAACCTCTGTATCGACCGAAGGATATTTAAAACCATACGATGGATGGACGAATAAGTTCATTTTTCCTCCGTATGACTTTAGTGTAGCGGATTGCCTAGTGACAAATTTTCATACGCCTCTTTCCACATTGTTGATGATGATTTCTTCTTTCTGTGGACATGAGTTAATGATGCAAGCATACCACGAGGCAATACGTGAGAAGTACCGCTTTTATTCCTATGGCGATGCAATGTTAATTTTGTAATTATTTTTATTTAAAATTCGAAAAAAATCCTTGATTTTTAACTTTTAAAATCCCCTTTGAAAAAAATGGAACTTGCAACAACTGAAATCCAAGAAATTCTTGCCCAATTAGGTATTGATAACGTGAATAATGGCGCCTCCACCGGAGGGAAATGGTTTAAGACAAGAGGAGAAGAAATTCACTCGTATTCGCCAGTAGACGGAAACAAAATTGCATCTGTACATGCCGCTTCAGAAGTAGATTACGAAGCCGTTGTATTGAAAGCGCAAGAAGCATTTCAAACATGGCGCACTTGGCCAGCTCCGAAAAGAGGAGAAGTCATTCGTCAATTGGCCGAAAAAATTAGAGAATACAAAGAACCGCTCGGAAAATTAGTTTCTTATGAAATGGGGAAATCCTTGCAAGAAGGGCTTGGTGAAGTTCAAGAGATGATTGATATCTGTGATTTTGCTGTGGGCTTATCGCGACAACTTTACGGTCTTACCATGCATTCCGAGCGTCCGGGTCACCGCATGTACGAACAATACCATCCGTTGGGAATTGTGGGAATAATTTCTGCTTTTAATTTTCCTGTAGCCGTTTGGAATTGGAACACAGCACTCGCCTGGGTTTGTGGAGATGTTTGCGTTTGGAAACCATCCGAAAAAACTCCCATAACCGCCTTAGCGTGCCAGCAAATCACCAAAGAAGTTTTTGATGCTAATGGCGTTCCGGAAGGAGTTTCAGGATTAGTAATTGGTGGTGCAGAAATAGGAAAATTAATGGCCAACGACCCCAGAATTCCATTGGTTTCTGCCACGGGATCAACGCGCATGGGGAAATCTGTTGGAGCTGCAGTAGGACAACGTTTGGGAAGATCATTACTCGAACTTGGAGGAAACAACGCTATTATCATCGCGCCAAGCGCAGACTTAAAAATGGTAGTTCCGGGTGCCGTTTTTGGAGCTGTAGGAACCGCCGGACAACGATGTACTTCCACGAGAAGACTTATTATCCATGAATCCATTTACAACACGGTGAAAGAGGCATTAGCAAAGGCTTACAACCAGTTAAAGATTGGAAATCCATTGGATCAAAATAACCACGTTGGACCACTTATCGATAAAGATGCTGTAAACAACTATTTGAATGCAATTGAGCAAGCGAAAAAAGAAGGCGGAAAGATAGTAGTAGAAGGAGGAGTTTTAAGCGGTGAAGGTTATGAATCTGGCTGTTACGTAAAACCATGCATCATTGAAGCTGAAAATCACTATTCGATAGTTCAACACGAAACTTTTGCTCCTATCCTCTATTTGATGAAGTACTCAGGAGACGTACACAATGCAATTGCCCTACAAAACGGCGTGCCACAAGGGTTGTCCTCTGCGATTATGACCAATAACCTAAAAGAATCAGAAGCGTTTTTATCTCATGCTGGATCCGATTGCGGAATTGCGAATGTTAACATCGGTACCTCAGGTGCAGAAATTGGGGGAGCCTTTGGCGGAGAAAAAGAAACAGGTGGCGGACGAGAGTCTGGGTCAGATTCCTGGAAAATTTACATGAGAAGACAAACCAATACGATCAATTATTCCGACAGTTTACCGTTGGCGCAAGGTATTAAATTCGATTTATAAATTTGGTTTTTCGAGAACTAGGCTATACAGCATAGGGATTCTTACCTGAAGGTGGGCAAAACGAAACCGTTCCTCTTCGTCTTCCCTTAAATTTGAAAAACAATCGTAGGGCGAATAGTCGTATTCCTTAAATTCTTTGACCATAAGTCCAGCATCCAACAGAAATGTAATGATTTCTGCCATCCCGTGGTTCCATGTGGCAATTGTATCATTCAAAGGAGCTGTCCGATCTGCGTATGTGCCATTGGTAACCTCAACAATCGGATCGGCCTGAAAATAATCATAAGCTAGCGATTTAATTTCGTCGTCAAAAGTCCATACAAAAGGATGGAAATCGACCATTACGAAGGTGCCGCCGCTTTTCATGGAGCGTGAAACTACAGCAGCCCAAGATCTTAAATCTGGAAACCAACCAATGGTTCCATACGATGTAAAAACGACATCAAATAAAGCGTTGCCAGAAGCATTGAAGGTTAACACATTTTCTTCTATGAATTCTACTTTTACCTTGCATTCTTTCGCTAACTCACGTGCTTTTTCAATAGCAGTAATTGAAAAATCGAGAGCTGTTACCTCCGCTCCCAAACGCGCCAACGAAATGCTGTCTTGTCCAAAATGACATTGGAGGTGAAGTACTTTTTTTCCACTTAACGGAAAGCGACTCAGTAATTCAATTTCCACATGTTTAAGACTGCTTTTGCCTTTAATAAATTCATCATTTCCGTAAAAAGATGAGGCGATATGATAGGGAACTTTATTGTCCCAAGCTTTTTTGTTGATCGAAAGGTAATCAATGTTTTGTGTCATGGCATTGATCTTCTATGTCCGCGATAATTTCTTCGGGGGTTAAGTAGTACTTCTTCTTTTTCTCTCGGTAGGCTTTTTTAACCTTTTTGCTTCTGTGAAAAAAGTTTACCCCCTCCAACAATTGCATGCCAAGACCATGTTTGATGGTAACTTTATCTGCTTTCCTTTCGGTTCGGCGCAACTCGTTCTTGTCAAAAACATAGGAAGAAATAAACGCGAAAAGTTTCCCATTGTTTTTCTTTGAATAATCCAATACGTGCGCCATTTCGTGCCCAATCCATCCTACCAA
>CAZLHR010000032.1:0-29730 GCA_964559685.1 uncultured Lishizhenia sp. | reverse complement strand
TTAAAGTTGACTTTCGTTTACGATAATTACCTATTTTTAAGTCATGAAAACACGATGCAGGCTAGCGAAGCTTTTGTTCAACACGGGTTTTGCGTCAGGCGGGGTAATTTGCAAACTTGGAGCTTTGTGCTTCTATTCAAGTGTAGTGCAGGTTGACAGTTTTGTACTACGAAACCCGCCCGAACGCCAAGCCCGAAACCGTTACCCGCAATGCTGCAAAATTTTGTGCAAACAACTAAAAGTAGTGTAAAAACAACTATTGGTAGTCTCAATTATTAAAGCAGAAAATCGTAGATAAAATAACTTTGTGGCATCACAATAAAAATAACAAGATGCTAAATTCTAAAACATTAGGCAATAAAATTGTCAACGCAAGAAAAAAAATAAATCTCACTCAATCAGAATTATCTAATCTTGTTTCAATAAGTCCTCAAGCAGTTGGTAAATGGGAGAGAGGAGAATCAATTCCTGATATTACAACATTAAATCGTTTAGCAGAAATTTTTAAAGTTGAACTAAATTATTTTTCAGAAAATGAAAAGATAAATCAAATTAAAGATCCAACAGTAGCAATAACTGAAAATGAAGAATGGAGTTGGAAAATGTCAGAAGGAAATTGGAGCGACTGTGACTTTTCTGGATTAAAAAACTTAAAAGAAAAATTAAGTTCATCAAATATAAAAAATTGCAAGTTTATCAATTCAGACTTATCACTTTTAACACTTGGGAAAAACAATATTGAAATTTCTGATTTTTCAAGTTCTGATATCAGTAATTCTAAAATTCAAACTTCAAATCTGTTAAAAAACGATTTCAGTAAATGTCTATTCACCAATACAAAGTTTTATAAAAGTAATATTGAAAAATGTAACTTTTCAAATTCAGATTTTAATTGTAGTGAATTTATAGAGACTAATTTAGAACAGAATAATTTAATTGAAGCGATTTGGAAAAGCACAAGATTTTTAAAGTCAAATTTGTCAAAAGTTATTTTTAGTGGAAAAATTGAAAATTGTTATTTTGAACATTGTGCATTCTATGGAGTAAAGTTCGAAAATGCAGAAATAAAAAATACTTTTTTCAAGTATAATACAAGATTTAATAAGGTTCAATTTATTAATTGTAAAGTTGATAGTATCACATACGCTTTTCTTAAAAATAATCAAGCAAACTTGCAAGATGTACAAATAATTGAGTGAGAATAAAAACACTGCTGGTAACAGCGCCTAGGACAATACCACCGCAGTTCTTCGAATTATAGTGCAGAGATTGAAAAGAAATATTTGTAGATTTGAATAAAGTTTTGCGAGGCGGTGGCATCCCCTGCACGCCAACCGTTAGCGTAAAAAATTCTCACTCAAATTGAACCAAACGATTACTTAGCTGTATCCGCAGAGAAAATAAGTAATCATGAAGAAAATAACCTTATTGTTTTTGTTTGGAAGTTTCGCAGTACAAACATTTGCAGGAGATAAAGAAATCGTAAAATCTACCCTAAGCGACGTAACCATTTATGCACAAGGCGCCCAGTTGCACCACAAGGCAAATTTCAACTATAAAGTTGGGGTAACAGAAATCATTGTAGAAGGAATAAGTCCGTATATAGATGCTAAAAGCATTCAGGTGAAAGCAACAGGTGCAGTAGTTATTCTCGACAGTAAATACACCTTGTACTATCCTCAAGCTGTGCAGGTAACCGAAGACGGAATCCCCCTAAAAATTAAAAAAGATATTAGCCTCCTAAAAGACTCTTTGAGAAGTATTGGTTATGAAATACAAGAAATTGAAGATGAACTAAGTGTATTGAACGCTACCAAATCAATTATTATTTCGAACGGCGTTATGCGTAGTCAAGGAAAAGTAAACGATTCACTGAATTTATTGAAATCTGCAGTTGATTATTACATGTTGAAACTAACTGAATTGAACAAGAAAATTTTATCGTTAAACAAAAGAAAACAAGAGAAACAAGAGAAGAAAAGTCAGATGGACTTGCGGATGTATAACCTTGAGAACTTCCAAAATCAAAGTCGCCCAGCTCAACCTAATAACAGCCCAATCCCAAGAATAGTGGTAACGATTCAAGCAAAAGAGGTAGGTACCGGGAAATTATCACTTTCTTATGTCGCTTCTAATGCCGGATGGACACCACTTTATGACTTAAGAAGTGATGCCACTACAGGAAAATTAAGCCTTACCTACAAAGCACAAGTCTACCAAAATACTGGACTGGATTGGAACGATGTTAAAATCAGCATTTCCACAAATAATCCGAAAGCTAATAAAACAAAACCCGAACTAAACCCATGGTATATTGATTATACAAGCTACCGAGCAGAACAAAAAGATAAAAAAAGAAACTTGGATTACCTTACACAACCAAGTGCCGTTCCAAATGCGGTATTTAATTCTGGATTTTCTTTCAGTCAAACACTTAATAATTCAAATGAAGATATACAGGGGCTTACTTCTGATCAATTCACAACAGTAGTGCATCAACTTATCGCGGCAGAATTCAAAATAGACCTTCCCTACTCTATCAAATCGAATAACGACCAACATATGGTGTTAATTAAACAAGCTGAGCTAGCAACTAGTTTTAAATATTTCGCAGTTCCTAAAATGGATGCAGGTGTGTATTTAGTTGCACAAATGACAAAATTGGACGAATTGCAACTAGTTCCAGCAAAAGCGAATATTTTCTTTGACGGAACATACATTGGTGAAACGTTTATCGATCCAACGCAAATGGACGATACGTTAAACTTATCTCTTGGGAAAGATCCGAATATCGTAGTCAAAAGAACCCTTATTAAAAAAGACTGCAAGGACAAGATCATCAGCGATAGAATTGAACGAGTATTTGCTTACAGTATAGAAGCAAAAAATAATAAATCAAGTACCATTGAACTTATTATTCAAGATCAATTACCGTTAACTACCAATGGCGACATCAACATTGAAGCCATGGAACTTAGCAAAGGAGAATTGGATGCACGGACAGGAACCATTGAATGGAAAATGACCTTAAAACCAAAAGACTCAAAGTTACTTGATTATAAATTTAAAGTCAAACACAACAAAGACAAACAAATTGTTATCTAATTGAAGCCCCGAAAGGGGCTTTTTTAATAACTAAAAATGCGAATAGTTTTATCGTCACTGCAGGTTGCAATTCTATTGTCTGATAAACAAACCAAATGATTTACGGAATGATGATGACCTTGCTTGAAAGCGTCAACCTTTTCCATTACTTGAAGAGCTTTCTTGTTCCATATTTTAATGGATTTATCTCTACTCACAGTGGCAAGTAAATCTTCGGAAAGAGCTACGATATCGTAAATAACAAAATTATGCGCAGGTAAGGAATGTAGCAACTTTCCATTGGTGAGGTCCCAGCATTTTAGAAACGCATCTTTTCCCCCAGAATACAACACATTATTTTGAGAATCTAGGCAAATAGCTGTAGCTCCGTCGTGGTGCGCTTCAAAGGTAAGGATCAAATTAAAATATTGGGTATCCACTTGTAGTATGTGACCGTTTTGCGCTGCAATGTAAAGAAAGGCTTCCTTTTCATCTAAAACCATTCTTCGAATTTTACCGCAGTTTAAGGGAATAGAAAGCAATAAACCCAGCGTTTCAGAACACCACACTGAGATATTTCCATCCGCATCTGCCGTGTAAAACTGCTTATTTACTTTGTTGACAGTTATGTTAAACAAAGCAGTTTTATGTTGCTGAAAACACTTTATTTCAGTTTTAGTCTCTAAGTCAAATACATGAAGTTTGCCTGAATTTGTTCCCACAACCAAAAGAGAATTTTCTCGAAGTAAAGCCATACAATACGGAACATCCTCAAATTTTATGGCGAATTTATCTTGTGTACCCGATGCTAAATTCCAGCGCGTAACAAACTTATCTGCAGCCGCACTATACAGAAATTGGCCATCGTATTCCATGGCATATATCGCTCCAACATGACCACGTATGGTTAAACAATGGCGAATGATAGATGAGTTTGATGTTGAATTCAATTTGTCTCTTAATCTGCCGACAAATTTAAAAAATCTTGATCGTCTAGAAGTTTTGGATTAATCTCAAAGATTGTTTTTGCCTTTACACTGTTTTCTTGTAAGCAGATCGCAAACAACTCAATTGCCTGGGTTTTCTGACCAAGCATCCATCTCAGATTCACCTCTAAAACTTTAGCAATTGGGTTATCTATGTTATCTAACATAAACTCTTGGAGTAAACGCAAGGCCTCTAATGGAGATTCTTCCATAAGTAAGTCAACGTAATCAGAAAGACATTCTTCGTCGTTAGGATCCAATTCCAAGGAAATAATATAGTTCGCTTTGGCTAATTCAATTTCGTTTATTTTCTCATACGCCCCTGCAAGCACATGGTAAATTCCAGCGTTTTCTTGATCGTAATGAAGCGCTTTTTGAATTAAGGTAATTCCTTCTTTTGTATTTCCTTCCAAATCCTCTATAATTCCTAATCCCAACCATGCTTCTGCCAACATTGGCGTAAGTTCCAAGGCGCGTTTGTAATAGTGTCGAGCTAATTCTAGTTCATGAAGTTGCTCATGAGCTTCCCCTAAATAGCATAGCGCCATAGCATCTTCCCCATCTAGCTTTATACATTCATGGAAGTGCTCGATTGCTTTGTGAAATTTTTCTTGCGATAAATACGCATTGGCCATATTAAAATGAGCTGGTCCAAAGTCCGAATTTATCAAAATAGCATAATCATAGGCATGAACGGCTTTATCAAAGTCTTCCAACTTACTGTGTGCATTTCCCCAGTTATACCAAGCGGTGTAAGAATATGGATTTTCATCAATGAAATCCGTGTAACACTTGATAGCGTTTTTGTAGTCTCCTAAATGATCGTATAAAAAAGCAATCTCGTAAAGAGCTCCTTCATTCTGTGGATTGGTAGAAATCGCTTCACTTAAAATATCAATAGCCTCTTTGGTCATCCCCAAATTCTGGTATTCCATGGCGATGTCTAAATAGATTTCATCACGATCCTCTGGCTCACAAAGATTCATGGCCAATTTAAAATACTTTATGGCATTTTTAGAATCTCGAAGTTGAGAAAACAACGCGGCTTTTGTAAGGGTTACTTCTAATTGGTTATCTCCAATTTTTTCTAATTGATTGATCAAATCCATGGCTTCATTTAGCTGACCCAACCCACTCAAAGATTGGGCTTTTCTCAACATAAACAAAGGGTTGTAACCAAAACGATCCATACCATATTCAGCTGCTTGTTTAGCCTTCTGATAATTACCATTGATTAGGAAATGATCCAGAATACCTTCAATTTTGTCGCTATCAAGAAAAACACTAGGCTGACCTTTTAAATGCAAATCAAATTGATGAAGATCCTCATTTAGATTTTGTTCCTGAAAGTCGTCGTCCTCATCGTCAAACATGCACTCGAATTTTAAATAAATTTACGGAGTTTGTGCTGAAGGAAAAAATTTACCCTCTCTAGTTTTCCACATTTTAACAATTTGTTGAAAAATTCTATTGGGACAGAAAAATCTTGTGTATTTCCTCATATCTAGCTGATTTAATCTGATCCGATAGTATCGGAAAAATTAAAGAAGAATGTTTCTCAGAACTGTAAATTAGCCTTATACCCTTTTTTGCTACCAACGTGAATTCATCGTATTTTTTCTCATATTCAGCAATCATAAGTGAAAATTTAGATCTAATGGTTTTATAGATAGTCTTAAAATTTGCATCGCTTTTAAGTTCTGAATACAAGGCTGGATAATGTCTTCTGGCGTACAACAGATACTCTTTTATGAAAAAATCAAATTCATAAAAAGCATCGGCATTTGAGGTGAATTCAGAAGACCAGCGCCAAAGAAAATTTTCACCAAATATTTCACGGTATAGAGGTAATAAATCGTATACGACTTTTGCGCCATGATAATACGCGTTGAATTCTTCCATTAAACCAACTATTCCCGAAACTTGCGTGGATTGATTTAAATGCTTTGTTTCGATATACGAATTATACCGAAAGGTTCGCAAATTTATAGGTATTGTCTCAGATAAAAAGCGCGCTGAAAACAGCTTATTCTTTGGGAATTTGTACACCAATTTTGTGGATTCGTCAATGTAAAAACCTTCATCATCCGACATCCTTGGATCTTCTCCTAGTTGCTTCGCTTGAATTAGAGGTAAGTGACTATCAAAAGCATGAACGGTTTCGTGTACGGTTGTAGAAAAAGTGGATAAAAACCTTTCTTTCGATGATAAATCAGAAAATTCTAGGTGTTTCATTCCGGCAGTCACCGTTCTCCCCCCATAAGACATTGATGGCCCGCTGTTTTTATATGTTGAAATTAGATAATAAGTTGACGGAGAATACTTTTTAAGGTTTTCAAAAATGTACTGCTCGGAAACTTGAGCCTGCGAATAAATTGATAGAAAGCAACAAAAGAAAATAAGGCGAGTAGTATACATAAGCATTTAAATAGGGTAGATTTTTCGCCATATTCCCTATAATGCAGCACCCCAATAAAGTTACGCTATAAGAGTTCGTCGATAATTCTATCCATGGAATAACCTTCTGCCTCAGCTCGGTAATTACGAACCAAACGATGTCTAAGAATCGCCTTTGCAACTGCCTTAACATCCTCATTGTCAGGTGAATACTTTCCTTTAATAGCAGCGTGACATTTCGCTCCGATGACTAAGTTTTGAGAAGCCCTAGGACCAGCACCCCACGTAATATAGTTTTTTGTAATCGATGGGGCAAGCGGATTATTTACTCTTGTTTTTGCCACAAGATTAACAGCGTATTCTAAAACATTATCCGCAACTGGAATTCTACGTATTAAATCTTGGTAATAAATAATTTGGTCAGCATCCAAGACTTTATTTAATGTTGGTTTGTGATCAGAAGTGGTAGTTTTCACAATTGCCAATTCTTCAGCGTACGATGGGTAATCTACCCAAATATTAAACATAAACCTGTCCAACTGAGCTTCAGGTAAAGGATACGTTCCTTCTTGTTCGATCGGGTTTTGCGTTGCCAAAACGAAAAAAGGATTTGGCAAAGTGTATGTAGTTCCAGCAGCAGTTACTTTTCTTTCTTGCATTGCCTCTAACAATGCCGATTGTGTTTTAGGTGGTGTACGGTTGATCTCATCTGCTAAAATTACATTTGAAAACAATGGACCTTTTATAAATTTAAATTGCTTGCTTTCATCTAAAATTTCTGAACCTACAATATCTGATGGCATTAAATCTGGGGTAAACTGCACACGATTAAAAGATAATCCCAAGGTTTCTGAAATGGTATTTACCAACAAGGTTTTTGCCAAGCCTGGCACACCTACCAACAAACAATGTGAACGAGAGAAAATGGAAATCAAGACTTGATCTACGACATCATCTTGTCCAATAATTACTTTATGAATTTCATTTTTTAATTCCTTGTAGTGTAAGACTAGGTTATCAATCCCTTGTTTATCTGACATATCGATTTAATTTGATTTCCAATTGCTGTTAAAAGTGCACGATCTATATAAATCGTCAATGCGAATATAAGATGAAGTTACTTTCGAATTTACCCAATCATTGATTGTTCGTGTTTTTTTATCGTTTTCCGCCGCCATTTTTATGAGTGCGTAGTCATCATTTAGATTTGCTTTATGGGCAGGTATTCTTGCTAACAAACGCACAATTCTAATTCCGTCTTTTCGCTCGTATAAATCGTTATACATCGAGGGTTTTGAGATATCACCTTTCTCCATTCGATCTGTAATCAAGTATATTTGCTGGTCGATTTCATTTAATTGATCCATTTCCCACGTTTGTTCACCGGTATACGGATTTGTAATTATTCCCTTATTTTCACGGGTCATTTCATCGTTCGAATATTTAATCACTGCTTCCTCCCAAGTGATTTGATTCATTTTTAGCATATTGTAGGCAGAATCTACTTTGTCTGCAGATTTTTTAAATGCTTGTTTTGAATAGGCCGGTTTTTTTAAAATATGACGACATACATAATCATCACCTCTTCTCTCCAGTAATAATAAAATATGAAATCCAAACTGCGTCTCTATAATCTCAGATATTTCTCCTGGTTTAAGTGAAAGGGCCGTAGATTCAAATTGTGGCACCATCATTCCTCTTGAAGCTTCAATAATTCCGCCATTCACAGCACTTGAAATGTCATCCGAGTGAATTTTAGCCATCAGTTCAAAGTTCTCTGCAGTAAGCTCTTTTTGAACCTCTTGTAATTTCAGGCGCGCTTTCTCTTTATCATCGTTCGATATGGAAGGATAATTGACAATTTGCTGAAAACTCAACTTCATATTGATTAACGGAATACTATCCTTTGGAATTTTATTAAAGTAGGCCGAAACTTCTTTTGGAGTCACTGAAATCGTTGAAACTAATTTTTGCTCCATTTCTTGCGCAAGCATTTTTTTCTTAATCTGCCCTCGCAATTCCTCTTTCAACTGACTAATTGTTTTGCCATACACCTCTTCCATTTTAGCTTTGTCTCCATTGAACTTTTCTTCTATCGCCACACGAAAACGCATTTCTAATTCGGACTCTACCGCTTCCTCAGATACAACTAAACTGTCAATTAGTGACTGGTTGTACAGTAATTCTTCCATCATTAATTGTTCAAGCACTTCACAATCACTTGGAGCAGTGGCTTTCGGGTTGTTTACTATGAATTGTAATTTACGCTCTTCTACATCGGAAAGTAAAATAATTTGATCGCCAACTTGCGCAACTATTTTATTTACAACTTTTGGTTCACTCTGTGTAAATGAATAACTGAAAAAGAAGGAAAAAAGTATAATGAGTTTGGTTGACATCCTCCCTATTTATTTAAATTGTAAAGTATGTCGTAGTTTACTTTAATGGTATGTTTCCTTGTAATTTCTTCCATCCAATTTTTCTCTAAAAAGTTCTGATAATCAGAAGTTACTAACCCTCTAGCTTCTGATAATTCTTTTTTCATTACAGGAATTTCTGCTTTTAAATCGACAACATAATGTTTCCCTTCAAATTCATAAGGTTTATTTCTTCCAACCACCAACAGTCTATCTTTTAGTGGAGTGTATTGATCAGGATCAAGCTTGTTCATTTTAACTTTCACGTTTAACTCTGATGTGGCATTTAGTTTTTCGATAATTTCCTTTGATGTATTCTTCTTCTTTTTTAACATTTTGTAAGCCGCAGCAGCATTTTCAGCAGATGAACACTCGTAAACAACAGCGTCAAATCGTTTTGGCCACATATATTTGTCTCTGTTCTGTTCAAAAAATACGCGCAAACCTGCAGTATCTTTCGTTGCTTTGTTCCATACTTTATCAGACATTATCTCGTAAAGAATAATGCCATCGTGGTACTCTTTTAACAAAGCTTTATAATCTGGATATTTGTCAGTCAATACGCTTTCTTCATACTGCAATACACTTGCTTTCTCCCAATTTTTCAGTTGTTTTCTAACCAATGATTTAGCATCTTCTTTTTTCAGGCCTCTGTAATTTTTTTCAAGAAAATCGGCAAATTCTCTTTGAGTAAATTTCTTTCCTGGTGCACTCAACTCAAAGATTGGCAAGTCAGAAACCAGTTTATCCGACTTCCATTTTCCTGAGTAATAAGTTGAATCTATATTTTTATCAAACCAGGTCAAAGGCGCCTCTCCAAAAGACTTGTATTTGTATTGTTTCTTGAGTTTCTCTACAAAATAATCTTGTGTTTTCTTTGCACGATCATCTTTATTTACTTTAGCTTGTATTTCTTTTTTCAAGATCTCGAATGAGGCGATGTCTTTCCATTCCAATCTTTTAATAATATGAAAACCGTAATCTGTTTTTACTGGTTTACTGTAATCACCATCTTTTTTTATTGAAAATGCGGCATCTTCAAATGCTGGTACCATGCGTTGAGAGGTTCCTGAACCGAACATAGGAAGTTCACCATTTTTCTTTTGCGTTCCTTGGTCTTCGGAATGGGCTTTGACTAATTCGTCCCATGATTCTCCTTTCACCAATCTATCGTAAAGTTCATTAATTTTCTTTTCAGCATTAATCACTTGTTCTTCAGTTAATTCTTTTCCAGTTTGTAGCATGAGATGCGCAACTTTAATGGTTCCTCTTGCAGGTCTCTTTTCTGTTACTTTAATAATGTGGTAACCGAATCTGGTTCTAACAGGATCTGATATCTTTCCAACAGGCGTGTTATATGCTTTATCTTCGAATGGGTATACCATTTGAAATGCAGTAAAATAACCTAAATCCCCTCCATTGCTCACGACCGAAGGATCTTCGGAACCTAATTTTGACTTTGCTACAAAATTGAAGTCCTCCCCTTTTTCGATTCGCGCCTTACAAGCCATCACTTTATTCCAAGCATCAAGAGTATCTTTTGGAGATGCATTTGCATCACATTTTATCAGTATATGAGAAGCGCGAATCTCTGTTTTCAATCGTTCGTATGCTTCTTGAACCAAATAATTATTCGCTGCAGAGTCAATTAAATAAGGATTAGCTAATTGTTTTTTATAACCTTCCAATTCTCTTTTAAGTTTTGGTATGGTATCGTATCCTAACGATTCAGCCTCTGCTACTTTGAGTTTAAATTTTTTAAACATGAGGATATACTCATCCATAGAAGCTTTGTCAAACTTCGGATCAGCATTGTTTTTCAAATATATTTGAAGAAACTCACTTTTCGTCACTGGATTTCCATCAATCTCCATTAAGACCTGATCTGTAACTTGAGCATCAATTGTTCTTGTGACGAACAAAATACCAGACGCTAAAATAATTCCAATTTTTCTCTTCATCTTTTTTCTTATTTATTTTAAACTGTAATTTGGTGCTTCCCTTGTAATGGTAACATCATGTGGATGTGATTCTTTTACTCCAGCAGACGTAATCCTAACAAAATGTGCACCTTTCAAGTTTTGAATTGATGCTGAACCACAATACCCCATACCTGCGCGTAATCCTCCGATTATTTGATGCATTACTTCTGCCAATTTTCCTTTAAAGGGAACGCGTCCTGAAATTCCTTCCGGAACTAATTTTTTAACATCATCCTCTGCATCTTGGAAATACCTGTCTTTGGAACCTTTTTGCATAGCTTCTAAAGATCCCATTCCTCTGTATGACTTGAACTTTCTTCCTTCGTAAATTATTGTTTCTCCGGGGGATTCTTCCACACCGGCAAACATTGAGCCGAGCATTACAGAGTCTGCACCTGCAGCCAAGGCTTTTACAATATCTCCTGTGTATCGAATTCCACCATCTGCAATTACGGGAACACCAGTTCCTTCAATCGCCAAAGCTACATCATTTACAGCAGTTAATTGTGGCACACCAACACCCGCAATTATTCGTGTTGTACAAATTGATCCTGGACCAATGCCCACTTTCACGGCATCTGCACCAGCTTCCACAAGAGCTTTTGCAGCTTCTGCTGTGGCAATATTACCTACAATGACATCCAACTTAGGATACTTGGTTTTAACTTCTTTCAATTTTTCTAGTACACCAGCAGAATGTCCATGCGCTGTATCAATCACAACAGCATCAACTCCAGCTTTAACAAGCGCCTCTACCCTTTCCAAAGTATCGTATGTAACACCAACAGCCGCAGCGACACGTAGACGACCTAATTTATCTTTACATGATATAGGGTGTTCTTTTACCTTGATAATATCTCGATAAGTTATTAATCCAATTAGTTTATATGCCGCATCAACGACAGGCAATTTTTCTATGCGATTTTCTTGTAAAATTCCTTCGGCCGTATGTAAGTCTGTTGATTCTGAAGTCGTGATAAGTTTTTCCGCGGTCATAATTTCCTTAACCGGACGGTCAATATTTTTCTCAAAACGTAAATCACGATTCGTAACGATGCCCTTTAAAACATTGTTTTCATCCACAACAGGAATACCACCAATGCTGTTCTCTCTCATTAAAGCTAATGCATCTCGAACGAGTGCAGATTCCATAATTGTTATTGGATCGATGATCATTCCGCTTTCCGAACGTTTCACTTTTCGGACATTCATGGCCTGCATTTCTACACTCATGTTTTTGTGTATAACACCAATTCCACCTTGTTGCGCTATCGCAATTGCCAATTCCGCTTCAGTTACCGTATCCATAGCAGCGGACACGATTGGAGTATTGAGCAAGATATTTCTTGTGAACTTTGACTGCAAGGAGACTTCTCTTGGTAAAACTTGTGAAAACGCAGGAACCAATAAGACATCGTCGTAGGTCAATCCTTCTTTGATGTTGTTAAGGCTATTTAATGACATGTGAATCTACAAATATAAATTCTGGCAAATTTAAGAAAATAAAAGCAGTTTAACTAAATCAGAATTTGTTAAATATGGCTAAAAACGGAAGTGAAACGGAACTATTTTTGTAAACTTGTTATCGTGAGAATGAAAACACCATTTTTATTTCTAGTTTTTGTTGCGATTGAAACCATAAATTTTGCTCAAAAAAAAGAAATTGACCCTCAACGATTGATTCAACTATCAGGAGTTGCTGTTTCGGATGGAAATCTTGACCCTGTTCCTTTTATTACTGTTTACGACAGAACCTTAGGAAGAGGTGTTTTGGCTGATTCTTACGGTTTCTTTTCACTTGTAACATATCCAGGAGATAGCATCATTTTTAATGCGTTTGGTTACAAACCTTCCACCTATATCGTTCCCGATACGCTTACTGAAAACCGATACAGCATCATACACTTAATGGAGATTGACACCATAAATCTCCCTGAAATCACCTTGTATCCATGGCCCACAAAAGAACAGTTTGACGCCTATATTATTAATATGGAGCCTTATGATGACGCAATTCGTCGTGCTCAACGAGAATTATCTGGAGAGTCCTTGGCGATGGTCGCTGCAAAATTAGATGCTGATGGTTCGCTAGCCTATGGAAATGCCTATAACCAACGAATGTCTAAGTTATATACCAACGGTCAGTTACCTGTAAACAATTTGTTTAATCCTTACTCATGGGCTAAACTTGTTCAAGACTGGAAACAAGGAAAACTAAAGCGTCAGTAATGAACGTTATTACAGAGAAAAACCCATGCTATTTTTACAATCCAAAAACGTTTCCTGAATTACAGGTTTTAGTAGAAAACTGGGAAATTATTAAAAAAGAATTGATACATCTCTTAAGTTTAGACGAAGGAAAGCGTTGGTTAAACACATTCCCTGAGTACGTTGAGAATAAAGATAATAAATCGTGGAAAGTTTTTTCATTCCTGTTTTTCATGATGAAAAGTAATCGAAATGCACCCTTATGTCCACATACTGCAAATTTGATTTATTCGATTCCTACTATACTCTCTTGTGATTTTTCTTTTTTACCTAGCCAAACTAAAATAAAGCCGCATGAAGGATATACGCGCATGGTACTTCGCTGTCATTTACCCCTAATTGTTCCGGAAGGAAATCAATGCGGCATTCGCGTTGGAGATGAAACTCACTTTTGGAAAGAAGGAGAATTGGTGGTATTTGACGATTCATTCGAGCATGAAGCGTGGAACGATTCAAATGAAAATAGAGTTGTACTTATGTTCGATATTCCGAATCCTTTATGGGGATATAGCGCAGAAGAAATTAGTCACTATAAAATCCAACATTTAGAAGACCCTTTTCTACTCTCGTTTGCCTCGAAAGAGCAATGGATGAATTGTTTTAAAGCCCGGGAATTGCCATTGGTGGAATTTTAGCTTCAAAAAGACAATTTATTTCTCTCATATTTAGGTCGCTACTGGTGCCATTTAATTCCATTAAATTTGACCCTTCACAATACAAACTGGCCACCTTATTTAATTTTAGACCATGTGTAAAATATCGTTCACGAGAAAGTTCAAAAAGTTGATCGTGCTCATTTTTGGCTCCAGGAATTTCTTCATAGCCCATTAATTTGTTGTACTGAATAGCACGTTCATTCGTTTTTAACACCCGAATCCTTGATTTTGAAATATGTGGCAAAAGGTAAAAAACGAAATTAAGTAAACACAAAGAAGCAAAAACCGCAGCGAATGAATTCTCATAAGCTTTATCCCCAATGAAAATTCCACCTTCACCAAATCCTCTCTTTAGATTATAATCTTTCGCATTAATTAGTCCTACCTTGTTTCCTTTAAATAGGATTAAGAAATAGTAATTGTATTGATTGTTAATCGAATTGAACCATTTTAATTGCATCTCGGTTGTGATATATTCTCGATAAATCATTTGTTGCGCAACATGTGCTTCATTTCGCCACTTTCTTACAAGTTCTATATCTTCTAGCTGAAGGCGACGAAGTTCAACATCAAATTGCTTTAAACTCAACATTGCTTTTCGGACACATAAAAGGCTGGAGCATGATTTAAGTTTTTCATCATGTTTCTTAAATACTGAGCTATAACTCCAATACCAATTAAGATTAGACCAGTAGAAAACAAAATTGCAACCATAAGCGAAATATACCCCTCTATTTTTATTTTGTCCAAAAAGAATTTATATAGTAAAAAAATTGCTACTAAAAAGTTAGTAGAGGCGAGGATAAAACCGGTGAGCGTAACTATTCGAAGTGGAATTGCAGTAGAATACATCATCACTGTCATGGTGGTACGCATCAACCCCCCGAATTTATATCGCGTTTTGGTAATTACATTTCCGTAGTTTTCTACACCGACAAATTGCACCTGAGATGTGTACCAAAGAAGAAATTCGTCAATGAATACAAAAGAATGATGAGTCTCTGCCAATTTCCTCGCTAAATCCCCATCAATGAGACGAAAACTACTGCCTCTTCCCTTTAATTTACCTTCAGATTTTGACAAAAGTTTATACGCCCATTTTAACAACTTTCTGACGTTTCCTTCCCGCGATTGGTATTCTCCGTAGACAACACTGGCTTCACTTTTTTGCAGGGCACTAATCAACTTTCTAAATTCATTTGGATGCACTTCTAAATCATCGTCCATGGTTAAAACAAATTGACCTTTAGATTCATTAATTCCGGCAAGAGTCGCTCCATGTTGTCCAAAGTTTTTTCCTAAACGGATAATTTTGATGTTGTCCTGATTTTTTTTGAGTTCTTTAAGCTTTTCCCATGAACCGTCAATTGAAGCGTCATCAATGAAAATAAATTCTGTATCCGTCTTGAAAAAAGATACAGAATTCAAGGCCTCCACCAATTGTTGAAGACCATTTTCGTTATTAAAAACAGGGATGACTACACTGTACAACACTAGGCTAATTTACATTAACTTTCGGAAATAACTAAATCAAACCACCTTTAAATATGAATGACTTTCGAATGAATATAAATTAAGTAAATCTCTTAGATCTTTACGATTGTTCTTGTTATGTTTCTTCCTCCAATTGAAATTGAAATAAAATAACAACCCTCTTCTAACTGAGAAATATTAAGATTCGTAATCGTGCTTCCTTTATCAATTTGAGATTTCAGAATTTCTTTTCCTGATAAATCTGTTACGAAAACATCCGCATTTTCATCCATTTCCCCAGTTTCAATTGTGATTTCATTATACGCTGGGTTTGGAAATATGGATAAAATTAAACTTGATAAATCTTCCATTCCTATTGTTAAAGAAGCCGTACATGCACATTTATTTTTTATGCCAGTTGTAACCACCACTTCCGGTGCTCTGTAATTGGCCTTAACCCAACATTTTTGTCCAGGTTGTATTTCCAAAGCATTTCTTATTCGCATCGTGTACCAACCATCGTAGGTAGCTGTTACTGTGAAGTCATATGGTCCTGTTTGCGAAATAGAATCAACGGATTGACAATCTTTATTCAAAATCACCAATTCAATTCCACTTAGTGTATCTGAAGGAAAAACTGAGAAAACCATATCCGTTCCAGCTTTCGCGAAAATTCTACCCACTGTTCTACAGTCTTTTGAGTTTGATGGAAGTGCTCCGCCTTGTTGCAAGGAAGAAATATGTGAATCACCCAAATCGTCCGCCATTTCCCATTCTTGCACAATATTTTCAGCCGGACGAAGGTAATTTTCTGTAATTCCTTGTGGAGCCCAAATGGAATATCCTCTTCTTCCTTGAGCTGCAGTCCCATCGCATGGTGGAATGGAAATATCCACTTTTCCACCGCCATAAACTGTTCGCTGTGCCGTACCGTTTGCTCCTGAATAGTCAATAAGAATTGTCCCATCAGACCAAGAAGTTTGAACTCCAGTTAAATTTTGCCATTGCGTCCAACTATCGGTTACTGCTACCAATGCTTTCGCCTGTCTTTCGATAACTAATGCATCAGCTGCTTGCCATCTTACCAAATATGCACCTTCTTTAAATCGTAGATTTTGGTGACACCAAATTAAGTTTTCAATATCGCTTCGAGCGGGCAAAGTAGAGTCGATCTTTGGATCGTGCGTAAATCGATTACCGTTGTAGCCAATATTGAAAAGGTCTTCAAAAAAGATTTGAGGGGCACCATCAACGGCAAGTGCTATAGCGTGCACCATGCTGTTTCGACCGTCGTTAGGTTCCACTTCAGTTCCCAAAGCAGTATTCCATCCAATATAATTTCCCTGAGAATTAAGTTGCGGCCTAAACGTATCGTGATTATTTACGAAAGGTACCGTGCGCTGACGATTTAATTGTTGGGAACCTGGTAAGGTTGCCAAGTCGTAATTTCCATTTCCTGCCACAATATTGCGAAGATTTCCTCTTAGCGAAAAATCGAAGGTTCCGGATCTATTTTGAACTTGATTACACCAACTGTCCATTTCGTTAATACCTCCAACCCACTCTCCAACAGAAAACAAATCGGTTCCACCGCTCGCCCAACCTGCGTTGTTTTGCAAGTTCCATAAAACATCCTCAGCAACACTGGCAGGAAAATGTTTCACGGCATCTAAACGAACACCGTCCCAACCCAATTGTTTTTTATACCATATCATCCAATTGCGCATGCCGCTTCGCATGTAATCTGCTGTTTGAGTTGGATTATAGGTTAATGCGTTGCTACTTTGACCAAAAGCATTGCTTTCGTAGGAGATGTCTGGCCCCCAATAGGCACTATTGATCTCGTTGGTACAACAAGGATTGTTTGGATTCGGATAAAAATTTTGCCAATTTTTTGGAAATCGACCAGCGCGTGCATAATAATTTGAAGAGGTTTCATTATTTCCGGGCGTAGCAAAACTAGTATATCGAAAGTTTTTATAACGGTTCGTTTGTCCATCATCCATAGCTGCAGGATCTTGACCTCCACTTCCTGTTTGACTGCCAGCACCAACCACATGGTTAAGAACAATATCTTGAATAACATCAATACCATTTGCCTTGAAAACAGCCATCATTCGCAATAATTCGTCTTTATCGCCCATGCGAGTTTTGACGTTTCCTTTTTGCCATTTATCTCCTAAATCATAATGATCGAAAGGGGCGTAACCCACACTATTAGTACCTGTATTTTTAATTGAAGGAGGTATCCAAACAGCATCTATTCCCATTGATTTTAATCGCGGCGCCAATTCTGTGAGGTAATTTGCCCAACCATTTTGGTAATTGTTGTTCCAATAGTCCCACCAAAAACCCTGTAAAACCAATTGACGATTGGTCGCATTTACATTTGAAGGTGGATTTGGATTTGTTGATTCAAAATTATAGGCACCTGTTGAACTGTTGAAAGTAATGTTATATTCACCAGCTGGAACTTGAATGTTCGGGCCATCTTGAACACCTGTGCCCGACGGAAAATTTGAATTCCCCCAATTCACTGTCCAAGAGGCATTTTGTCTGAATTTTACTTGCTCCGTTGCATTAAACGTGTAAGTAAGCGTCCAATTGGTATTATCCGTCGAATTCATGTTGACATCACTTGCCCAATTTGTAAAAGTTCCGATGATACTTACTGTTTGACCAAACGTGAGTATTGAAGTTAGAAACAAACAAATAAACAAAATTACTTTTTTCATTAATCAGTAGTTTTGGTTGTAGTTACAGAATGTGTTGTCCCAGGATGAATCAAAACGTTTTCATTAAACAACTTGATTTCAATGTCTTGAATTCCTTTATTTGATATTTTACATACTTTCTTTTCCACTCGAATTTCAAGTGGTTGATTTCTCACAAGCAATTGAAATTGGTAATTATCCCAATGCTGGGGAATAACAGGATTCATAACGATTTTGTCCGAAAACACGCGAATTCCGGCCATACCCTCTACAATTGCCATCCAAGTCCCCGCCATACTCGTAATATGTAAACCTTCATCTGCCTCGTGATTGTAATCATCTAGGTCGAGACGTGAAGTCCGCAAGTAGAGTTCATAGGCTTTATCTAGTCGACCAATTTTTGCAGCTAAAACACTATGTATACAGGGTGATAGCGACGATTCGTGAACGGTTTTTGGTTCGTAAAAATCAAAATTATCTTCGATTGTTTTTTGATCGAAATGATCCTCAAACAAATAAATTCCTTGTAGTACATCAGCTTGTTTTATAAAGATAGAACGCAAGATTCTATCCCAAGACCAGTGTTGATTAATCGGACGTTGGTTTTCTGGAATATCGTTTACCGAAAGTTGTTCTTTGTCTAAAAATCCATCTTGTTGCAAGAAAATGTTTAAACTTTCAATTTTAGGAAAATAAATGGCGCACGTAAGTGCTCTCCAAGCTTTAATTTCTGTCGTTGACAATCGTTCTACAGATGTATCTGTGATCTTTTCATTTACCTCGAGTGCGTAGTCAAGACACCATTTTGCCAGGTAATTTGTATACCAATTGTTATTGACATTATTTTCGTATTCGTTCGGACCGGTTACTCCTAACATTACAAACGCTTTTTTATCTTCGGACCAATTAAATCGTTGCGCCCAAAAACGTGCGATAGCGAACAAAACTGGTCTTCCGTAGTGAATCAAATAAGATTCATCACCTGTGTGACGAATGTAATTATAAATAGCAAAAGCAATAGCTCCATTGCGGTGAATTTCTTCGAAGGTGATTTCCCATTCGTTATGACACTCTTCTCCGTTCATGGTCACCATTGGATATAGTGCAGCTCCGTTTTTAAATCCTAATTTCTGAGCGTTCTCGATGGCTTTATCGAGCTGATTGTAACGGTAAATTAGCAATTGACGAGCAACTTTAGGATTTGCTGTTTTTAAGTAAAAAGGCAAACAATAGGCCTCTGTGTCCCAATAGGTTGCGCCACCATACTTCTCACCGGTAAATCCTTTAGGTCCAATATTCAGTTTTTCATTTTTTCCCGTATAGGTTTGGTACAATTGAAAAATATTAAATCGGATCGCTTGTTGTGCTGCGGTATCACCTTCAATGATGATATCTGCTTTATCCCAAATTTCTTTCCAGGCTGCAACGTGGTCAGCAAGTAATTTATCGAAACCATTCACATAGGCATCCCTTACTTTATTTATCGAGCGAGGGATTACTGAAAATTCAGAATGATTGAGTGTTGATGCAATTGAAATGTATTTCTTCAAGGTATACTTAGTTCCTTTTTCCAAGAAATGTTCAAAGTTATTTTCAACGTAGAAATCTTTTGAAAACGTATTCGGATGAATATCTAAAAGTTCATCTTTCTTCCAAAATGAAAATCTCATCGCTGTAGAAACAGTAAAATTCGTTTTTTTAGTGCGTGTACAAACGTATCCTTTCTTCAAATCTACTTTGTGACTATCTTCTTCCCAGAAAAACTCATCATAGTTCGAATCGTGATTCATTACTTTCCCGTCCAAATAAGGCGTAAACTTTACGTTTCCACTGAAATTAATTGGTGTTACGGAATAACGAATGGCAGCCAACTCATCATCAGCCATTGAACAAAGACGTGTAGACTCTATTTCAAGTTCCTTTCCCGATTCAAAACGGACTCTGAATTTTCTAATGAACAATCCCTGTTTCATGTCTAATTCGCGGTAGAAAGAAAGAATTGTTTGTTTATTTAAATCTAAAACTTCACCGTTTACTTCAATATTTATTCCGATCCAATTACAAGAGTTTAACACTTTTGCAAAATATTCTGGGTAGCCATTTTTCCACCAACCTACGCGTGTTTTATCCGGATAATAAACACCACCAACATAACTTCCTTGCAGGGAAGGACCCGAATACGTTTCTTCAAAATTTGCACGTTGACCAAATCCTCCATTCCCAATACTAAAAATACTCTCCGCCTGTTTTTGTTTTGACGGATCAAAGCTATTTTCACTAATTTTCCATTCCTCTATTTCAAACAAATTATGCATATTCTTCTAGGCTAAATTCAATTAAATTTGGTAAGTAATAATCAACATGTGCCTTAAGCGAAGGATTACCAACGCCTATAGCCACAAATCCTCCATCTTTTGCTGCTTGAATGCCGCTTTGTGCATCTTCAAACACAATGCATTGTGAAGGATCAATACCCATTTGTTCCGCACCTTTTAGGAAAACTTCCGGATGAGGTTTTGGGAATGCCACATCATTTCCGTCAATAATTGCTGTAAAATAAGTGTCAATTTCAAGTTTTGATAAGATAAATCTTGCGTTTTTACTAGAAGACCCGACGGCGCACTTCAATCCGATGTCTTGAGCTTTTTTTAGAAGGTCAAGAACTCCAGGTAGTAAATTTGTTTGATTCAAGCTTTGTATTGAATTGAGGTAAAATTGATTTTTCTTGGTCAGTAACTCATTGAAGTAATCTTCTGAAATTATTTTTGATCCCATTTCAAGAATTTTCTTCAAGGAATCTATCCTACTTATTCCTTTCAATTGCTCGTTATCCTCTTCATTAAAGGAAATACCCAATACCTCAGCAGTATTTTTCCATGCCACAAAATGGTTATGTTCAGTTGTCACTAATACACCATCTAGATCAAAAATTAATGCTTTAATTTTATTACTCATCTTCTTTAATTCTCAGGGTGAGAAAAGCCGCTAAGATAATAAGTACGCCTCCTATAGTCACGGCTGCCATTCTTGAACCATCCAACCAATGTTCCATTATTTTACCAAAAAATAGAGAGGCAATAATTTCAGGCAATACAATAAAGAAGTTGAAAATCCCCATGTAAATTCCTATTTTATTTTCCGGTAAACAGCCCGTTAACATGGCATATGGCATGGAAAGAATGCTGCTCCATGCTATTCCGACCATTCCCATAATAACGAAAAGCATCCATATTTGACTAGGTCCTCCAACAAAATTGATGAGAATTAAACCAAGGCCACCAGTTATCAAACACATGAAGTGCGTCCATTTCATGGAGAATTTTGAAGCTAAAAGAGGCAGGAAAAGGGCAAAAATAAATGTTATCACATTCTCAAATGCGAAGGTTAGACCTGCCATGTTTTGACCATCCGTATACGTTTGCGTTCCTGTTGCCCCTCCATAAATATCTGCTGCAACTGTTGGTGTGTAAAAAAACCACATAAGGAATAGACCTGGCCAGGTGAGAAATTGAATTAATGCAAGTTTTTTCATGCGAACAGGCATGTTAAACAATGCGTTTTTTATTTCAAGAAAACCCGCTCCGAATCCTTTAGATTCCTCTGCTTTATTTTCTTCTAATTCAATATCAGAAGGTGGATATTCTTTAGACGTCGCAACGGTATACAAAACTGCGGATATAAAAGCACCTGCACCAATATAAAAGCTCCATTTTACATTATCAGCAATTTGACCGTCGATGCTAACTGAGGATACATCGAACCAATTGGTAAACATCCACGGTAAAGCGGAAGCTATTGTTGCGCCCAATCCGATGAAAAAGCTCTGCATAGCAAAACCCTTGGCGCGTTGAGTCTCTGCTAAATTATCTGCTACAAATGCACGGAAGGGTTCCATTGAGATATTTATTGAAGAATCTAAAATCCAAAGTAAACCAGCGGCCATCCATAAGGACGAAGAATTGGGCATAAGTATCAAACAAATTGAACTTAAAATAGCTCCAACTAAAAAGTATGGTCTTCGTCTACCTAATTTAGGATGCCAGGTACGGTCGCTCAAATATCCGATAATTGGCTGAACAAGTAAACCGGTTAATGGAGCAGCTAGCCATAAGGCAGGTATTTCTTCTGGCTTGGCACCTAGATTTTCATAAATAGAACTCATGTTTGCCATCTGCAACCCCCAGCCGAATTGAATTCCCATGAACCCAAAGCTCATGTTCCAAATCTGCCAAAAGGACAATTTCGGTTTATCTTTTAGCATAGTCTTATTTTATGTTACTTCACCCAGACGCGGTAGCCCCAAGCCTCCAAATCGAGGGAAACATCTTTTTTAACACGAAGTTTTTCTCCGCTGAATAGTTCTTTGTATTTACCAAATAATTTAGCATCTGTAATTTTCATTGAAGCGTCTTTGGCCGACATATTAATCGCTACCACTACCTTATTTGCGCCTTTTTCTCTGGAATAAATCAAAATAGGTGATCCTCCTTCGGAATGAAATAGCGTTGGTGCGCCATATTCTCCGTTCCACAATGCAGGATTTTTTCGTTTCAACTGAAGAAGGTTTGTGTAGAAAGTAACCAAATCCATCTTCAACCAATCAATTGTATCCTTCTCGAAAAATTTTAATCTCTTGTCTAATGACGTCTCTTGACCGTTGTAAACAAGTGGCATTCCTTCTACGGTAGCTGCAAAAACAGCCAAAGCAAATCGCGCGTCTCCCATTCGCTCCATTTCCGTTCCATTCCACGAGTTTTCGTCATGATTAGAGGTAAAATGCATTCGGTAATCTGACCTTTTGTAATTGTTCTTTTTAAAATAGGTTAAAATATCAGCTGATGTTTTTTTACCCTTCGCGATATCGTTCATAACATGGTGTAATTCCCAACCATAGGTCATATCAAAGGCTTGGTGTTGATCAGCACCTTCCGATTCTGCCAAAAAGAAAATCGGTTTCACAGCATCCAATTCTTTTCGCGCCTCTATCCAGAAATCCATAGGAACCCAACCCGCTACATCGCAACGAAAACCATCAATATCAGCATTTGTTAACCAAAACTTCATGGAATTGATCATAGCTTTTCTCATGTCGCGATTATCGTAATTTAAATCCGCAACATCCCACCAATCCGTACCGATGGTCGGCTGTAAATTTCCAGTTGAATCGAGGGTGTACCAATCTTTGTGACCTTGGTCAACCCAAATGTTGTCGGGAGAAGTATGGTTGGCCACCCAGTCGATAATAAGTTTCATCCCTAACGCATGGGCATCTTTAACGAGTTGCTGAAAATCACTTAAGTTTCCAAATTCAGAATTAACCTCTTCGTAATTTTTTACGGCGTAATAACTTCCGAGACTACCTTTTCTATTCTTCTCTCCTATCGGATGGATGGGCATGAGCCAAATTATATCTACACCCATTTCCTTTAATCTCGGCAAATGTTTTCCAAACGCTTTAAACGTTCCTTCAGGTGTAAATTGACGAATATTTACTTCGTAGATTGTAGCATTTTTCGACCATTCAGGAACTTTGAATTGCCCGAACGAAAAGAAAAAAGAGAAAAAAACTACTGAATAGGCAATCGATTTCATAGATTGGTTAGTTGGTTTTTAAGAATATAATTCATGTGATAATTTACCAGAGCATCAACTGGTCGCCTAATAATTGCGCCAACGTTCAATCCGAATGCTCCTGCTGCTTCTTTCAATTCATCTTCAAAAAGAGCAGAAATTGAACCAACAAAATTGATTTCTGTTTGAGCGTAATTTGCGTAACATGTAACGTGTACATCAATGAATCTTTTGAAGCCCTCCACAAGCATTTTGCGAATGAAAGCATCAGATTTATGCTTGTGTATAAACGGCATGAACGACGCAATGAACACATTGGCATTTGGTTCGCGGTAAACTTTGTCCACAATTGTATCTTTGTCTAATCCATAGGTCGCAACGAAATCTTTTTCAATTTCAGGTGACAATTTATGGTATAAAAATGCCGCTAATAATTGTTTTCCGAAATAAGAACCACTTCCTTCGTCACCTAAAACATATCCCAATGCGGGAACTTCTTCAGATAAATTTTGCCCATCAAAATAACATGAGTTTGAACCGGTACCTATAATACAAGAAATTACTGGCACTCCCCTATATGTAGAATACGCACAGGCCAATAAATCATGATCAACAAGAATGCTAGCATTCGGAAAAACTCTTTGTAATCCTTCTTCCACGATTTCATTCATTTGAACACTGGAACAACCAGCGCCATAAAAATAAATTCCTTTTATCTCGGGAGCCAATTTAAAAATCTCTTCGTGACCCTTCAATTCCGTTTCAATCAAATCAGAGGAATGAAAATACGGATTGAATCCCATGGTAGAATAAAAAGTTTGGTTATTTTTGTTATCAATTAATACCCAATCACTCTTGGTTGAACCACTTTCTACAACAAAAAACATATATTTGTACGAGTTTAATTTAACTTCGTGTCAATTTAACACTTTCAAATTTAAAATTTTAATTCGAATTTGATCTCAAAAATGCAAAAAAAAGTAATACATGAATTAAATCCTAACGTATCTGTTGACTGCGTGATTTTTGGATTTGATTTAGAAAAGTTGACTGTTTTACTTATTGATCGAGGTCAACAAACTCAGCATGGACCGCGCTTGGCATTACCTGGGAATTTAATTTACAACGATGAAAACTTAGACCAAGCAGCGAATCGTGTATTGGATGAATTGGCAGGAATAAATGATATCTATTTAGAACAAGTTGGTGCTTTCGGAGACCCAAATAGAATTTGCAAAGATGCGGACAGAGAATGGCTACAAACGATTCGAGCGGAACCTGAAGCGCGTGTCATTACCGTTGCCTATTATTCTCTAGTGAAAATGTCTGACTATTCGCCACATGCTTCATCTTTTGCAAAAACAGCTGGGTGGGCACCAGTGAATGAAATTTTCGAATTAGCATTTGATCACTTTGAAATATTACAAGCGGCCAAAGACAAGTTGCGTCAAAAAATAAAAATTCAACCCATAGGATTTAACTTACTTCCCGAAAAGTTCACGCTCAGTCAATTACACAAGTTGTACGAAAGTATTTTGGATAAACCTTTAGATAAAAGAAATTTCAGAAGAAAGGTTCAAAAGTTGGGGATTGTTTCGGCTCTCAAAGAAAAGCAACGAGGTGTTCCTCATAAACCTTCCTTATTATACAAATTCAACGAAGAAAAATATGAGGCTTTATCGAAAAACGGGTACGATAATTTCGACTTTTAGCATACTTATCGCAATTTATTCTTTCAGCTGTTCATCTTCGGAAGAAAATAAAACAGATCAATCAAGCTCCGCAAAAGACACATCCATAGTTAGGTTAGATGATACCCCAACTTTTTTAGCTGAGGTAAAAACTGAAATAAAGGATAATTACCTTTTCTTTTCTTATAAAGGTCCTGAATTTGCTGTCGTTTATGGGCAAATGAACGATACCGCTCACCGCCTTTCAAATTATGCAGCAAGACTTACTGGCGAACAACTGAAAAAATTATTCAAAGAGGGAAAATATTCGAAAGTAGATCTATCAAAAATTGTAATGAAAACAAAAGGAATGGACAACAAAGATTCCGTACATTACACCCTAAAAATTCCACTAATTCGCGTGAAAAGTGCTTGTGCCGCCTACACCTCATTCGATCATTCTGGTGGTTGGAATCATGCACCAGACCTTAAAAAACGCCTGGAAGACCTTAAAAAACCGGGTAGAACAACCATTCATTGTAATTCACTGCGTGTGAGCAAACGCTATATCACGAAAGAAAATTTACAAGAATATTGGATTCAATGGAAAAACCGACAACTCCAAGGAAATTGTCCCTGTAAATAATCATCCATCTACCTGTTTTAATCATTTGATTTAAACTAATATTCAACAGTTTGGTATATTTGTGATAAAGTTACATTTGGTTGTAACTTTTGATTAGTTCAAATTGTTTTAACTGCAAACATTTTAATTGAAAACACACGAGTACAATAACGCCGTTTATCAATTCAGCACACCACTGATGAGATTTGCTGTAAACTTCCTTCGCAATGAGGAAGAGGCGAAAGATATCGTACAGGATGTTTTCGAAAAATTGTGGCTAAACAGAGAAAAAGTAGAGCTAGGAAAAATAAAAGCTTGGTTGTTTACGTGTGCGAATAATTCAATGTTAAATTACATTCAGAAAAAAAATCGTTCGTGTGAATTCAACATGACTTTGCATGAGAAAGGATCGTATGACCAAACTCACTACGAATCTAAACAAGCAATTCAGCATGTTGTTTCCATTCTTCCTCCTCTGCAAAAAAGTATTCTTTTACTTAGAGATTTAGAAGGTTATGCGTACGAAGAGATCGGCGAAATACTGGATATATCTGCCTCACAAGTTAAAGTTTATCTGTTTAGAGCACGTATGAAAATGAAAAAACAGTTAACGCAATTGAACGAACTCGCATGACTTATCCTGAAAGGGAAAATATCGACCGATGGTTTTTTGACTTCTATGAAGGAAATTTATCGCCTCTACAAGTAGAGGCTTTAGAGACGTTTCTTGAAGATCATCCAGATTTAGTTGAAGAATTCGAGGCTTGGGGAGAGAGTAATTTTGAAGCCGATACGTCACTTTCTACAGAATTCGACCGCATTCCGCTTCTACTTAGAAAAGAGTCACGCTTCAAAATGGCATATGCACTTTATGGGCTTGCATTGATCTTAAGTTCTTCTTTGTTGATTCAACGATTCACACAACAACCATCTTCTAAAAATTCAACGGTACTTCTTACCGCTAATTCTTCTGGATTAAATGCCAAAAGTCAAACCAAAACTGACAAATTAAAAGCTGTTGAAACAATACAAGAAGAAAGCAAAGAAACAGGAAGATTCGGTAATATAAACAGAGAAAATAGTCAACATACTTCTCTAACAAACCAATCTGAGGAAAGATTAAGTATTTATGAAGTAAACTCATTAGTTGAGGAAAATAATACATCTGTCGCTTCCATAGCGAGCATTGAGGAGCCAACTTTTACAAATTCATCTTTAAAAGAAAATATCAATTCTCATTCGGATAATAATAGCGAGCAACTTATAAATATCAAGATTTCAGAAGAAATTGAATCGCGCAACATAGCCTCTACCCTACCTCAACTTGCCAAAAAACATGCAGTATTAACTGATGAAGCCGATCAAAGTATTCTCGATGAAAACAAGGACATGGCGACTCGAGAATCTATCAATCTTAGTTTGGGATCCTTTAAAATGAGGTCGATATACAAAAGCTTGGGCAAAATTTCAAAAGGTTTAGCTTACATTCCAGATATTGCCTATGCGTTACCAGAAATGAATCAAGCTGATGTGATGATCTCCAATATAGGCGCGATTTCACAAACCCGCTATCAGCAGTCCGCAACAGCGCGATGGATGGAAGCAAATGAACAACAGAAAATCAGTAATCAAATTACCCTTGATGGTTATTCACGATCAGCACGCATGGGAGTTGGTCTGCAATTGAATCACCATTACTTTGGCAACGGGGCTTTGACTCAATATGACGGTGCTTTGATATTATCGCCAAAAATAGCACTCACCAGATCTTTGTCTTTGGAACCTGCAGCACGAATTAAATTCGGAAACTACCGTGTGGATGGAAACAGAATCTCTAGCTATAACAATCAATTCGTGGAATATCAAACCGGTGAACAACAACTCATTAATTTTGATACTTCCGCAAATATCGGACGTAACTTATTGTATCGCGACCTAGATGCAGGATTTACGCTAAATTCATCGAGAGGTTATGTAGGCGTGCAGGCTGAGAATATTACTGGTCACTTCAATGATATTTTCTCAAATCAAGAAAACGATTACCAATATGCTAAAATGCGTGTTTCCGGTATTGCAGGAACACAATTCTTATCTCAAAATCAACGTCTTTCATTCGCTCCTTATGTCTATTCTTCCTGGAAAGCTGGTAACTTCAATTCGTTTGTTGGTTTCAGCGCGAGTATTTACGTATTAAAACTGGGCGGATCTATTAGCCAATCGCAACAAACAGCGCAAATTGGTTATCAGTCGAAACGTTTTGGAATTCTAGCTCAATCAAGTGTTCAACATCGTTTAACACAACCACGCTTCACGCATCAATTGATGTTGCGATTTAACACCGAAACAAGTAAGAAAACAAGACGCTATATAACTTTATAATCACCTTATGAGATCAATCATTGTCCTTTTATTTTTAGCCGTATGTTTGGAAGCGCAAGCACAAGATCCTTCGTTTACGCAATTTTATTCAAACCCGATATATTTGAACCCGGCTTTGGCAGGCTCAACAGGTTGTCCGCGTATTGTTTCCAATTACCGGAATCAATGGCCACAATTAACGGGTAATTACATTACGAGTGCCGTTGCATACGATAGTTATGTTAAAAGCATCTCCGGAGGTTTGGGAATTATTGCGCTGCACGATATGCAAGGTCAGGCAACCATTCAAACATCGATGATCGGAGGTGTGTATTCCTACAACTTAAAAGTAAACCGTAAATTTTCCATTATGGTTGGGGCGCGAGCTGCCTATTTTCAGAAATTTCTTGATTGGGAAAAATTAACCTTCGGAGACATGATTGATCCGCGCAGAGGCTTTATATACCAAACTGGAGATGTTCCTCGCGGAAATGGCAGAAGAGGTTTCTTTGATGTATCTGCAGGCGCTGTAGGTTTTGGAAAAAACTACTATTTCGGTATCGCTGCCCATCACTTGAATCGTCCAGACGAATCTATGATTCTTGGAACTTCTCGCTTACCGATGCGCATTACAGGTCACGCCGGTGCAGAAATAAAGCTTGGTCAGCGCGGTAGATACACCAACACAACGAGTATTTTACCAAACATCATTTACCAATACCAGAATGGTTTTCAAGAGTTGAATATTGGATCCTATATTAAGTATGGTGATTTTACGGTGGGCGCTTGGTATAGAAATCGCGATGCTTTTATCTTGTTATTCGGCGTAAACTTTGAGAAATTTAAGTTAGGATACTCGTATGATTTAACAGTTTCCAAATTAGGAAATGGAATTACAGGAGGTTCACATGAAATTTCCCTTGGCATGAATTTAAAATGCCGTAAAAAAGCCAAAAATTTCCGTAAAATTTCGTGTCCTTCATTCTAGATTGATTACCAATTCTAGGATTCTAAAGATTTGCGTTAGCTATTCACAAAATCGCGTTACCTTTGTTCAAACGTTCTTTGGGGTCGACATTGGATTTGACAGCGATAGCGGTAGTCAAGTGTCAGCATGCAGAGGGTTGTGGTGTTCCTCTATAATCTCATGTCACAAACAATAATTGACAACACGTCATACGCACTTGCTGCTTAATTAACTGAATGTTAATTGGCTTAATTCGACCGAAGCATAGTAAGTTGAACAAGTACTTCCGGTAGATTGCCGCCCATTCGGTTTGCCATACGGAAGTTCATCTCATTGGGCTAGCCGAGGTGATGGTTTTAAGTTTCGGTGAAATTTAAAAACCTACGTTGTAGTTTTGGGTGTTCTTGTCCGAGCTGCAGCCGACAATCAATCAAGAAATAAGCATGTAGAAAGCTAGAATACTCACTGTTTGGACGAGGGTTCGAACCCCTCCGACTCCACTCTGATAAAAGCACTTTTCATAGAAAGGTGCTTTTTTTATTTTCTGAATGAACAAAGCTTG
>CAZLHR010000031.1:0-30551 GCA_964559685.1 uncultured Lishizhenia sp. | reverse complement strand
CTTGGAGCTACACTTGATTTTAATGCCTTGGTACCACTACAAAGAGCATTGTTTTGTGTTGCCACGTTTAAGGAAACTACTGATGTAGCTGGTAATGCATTAACTACAACTGATTGGCTTGTACTTGATAAACTTGGGCATTTTCCACTTTCGGTTACTTTCACATTGTATGAACCTGCAGCTCCAGTAGATGTTGCATTTACAATAAATGTTGAGGATGTAGCACCTGTTATTGCAGTTGTACTTTTATACCATTGATAAGTTGGATTTGACGCTGAAGTATTTGCAACAAACGATACATTTCCGCCTACACAAACAGTTAACGAAGAAGATACTAAACTCATTGTTGGAGTTGTTGTAACAACTCCTGTACTTACCTGAATAATATTACTTGTGCTACATGAAGGAACAACATTAGCACTTATTACACGGTAAAATCCAATGGTAGTTGGCGTATAAGTGTTTGCTGTAGCTCCGGTAACATTTGTATACGTGCCAGTAGAAGTGGTTGCTTTTTGCCATTGTAAACCAGTTACCAGTGAAGATGTTAATACGATAGGAATTCCTGTACACAATATGGATGTATTAGAACTAATAATTGGGGAGGGGTTAACTGTAACAGTAATTGCAACTCTTGGACTTTCGTCACCTGCCGCATTTTTTTGACTTACATAGTATGTAAATGTTCCTGCTGTTGCTGTGCTAGGTATTGGAGCTGTTGTTGATGAAGTTCCACCGGTAGGAACAGTATTCCAAGCTAAAGTATTTCCAATTGAAGCAGTTGCTGATAATTGAGTTGCGTTAGCACCTTGGCAATAAGTAAAAGAAGTAGTAGCAACAATAGGTGCAGCTACACTAAAGAATACCGGATTTGTAAATGTTGCACCAGATGCAGCAACTGAGCCACCCACTAATCTTGCATCCGGTGTTGAACCTAAAGACGGAAACAAATTCACCCAATTGACTTGAGCCAATGTTGAAGTTGAATCGTTCCCTTTAGCATCCCACCATGACTGATACCAAGAAGTGGTAGAACCACCTGTATTTAACACCGTGTTTGTGTTGTTTGACGACCATGTTGGTGATGCGAAATTTGTTAATATATTATTAACAAACACCATAGTATCACCGTTGAAATTAGCTACTACAGGTGCACCTTCGATTGAAAGACCTTTTTCCCATCCCGTAACTAATGAATTGAGAACTGAAGTAGCTGTATTTCTTCTCAATCGGAAGGCTTTTTCAAACTTCTCACCAACAGGAAGTGCCGTAGTTCCGTTTCCTTTAGGCCCTACTATAGTAACGTTCGAAAATATAGGTCTGGTTTTAGGCTGAGCGGTTGAACCAGTGGCGTCGTTATCAGATTCAAAAGAATTAGAATCTCCAATAGCATCTGACATGTCTTTATCACGAATAGATAATGCAAATTGAACTTTTCCTCTGTATCCGAAATCCGTATCAAAATCATCGTCCAATCCACGGTATGCAACAAGGTGTTTACAATTTACAGTTCCACCAAACCACTCAAATGAATCGTCACCAGAAAATGAAACTTGAACGTAATCAACGGTTGTTGCTGAACCAACTGAACCGAAAGTAAGCCCATTGATTTCTTTATTTGGCTCAAGAGCAATTCCTGCAAATTCGATTCGAACATATTTAATTGTTCCCGAATTATCGTTATCGAAAGCACCACCAAATTGTGTATCCGTTGTTGCAACAATTCCTTCAATATTTGCTACACCACCGGGCTGGTTGTTTTTAGCTAATCCAAGTAAAACTACTCCTCCCCAGTCTCCTTCATTTCTGAAACCAACTGCTTCGTTCGAGGTGAAAACTATTGGTTGAGAAGCAGTTCCTTGTGCGTTGATTTTTGCTCCTCTCGTAATAATCAAAGAACCTTGAGTAGCTTTGTCACCTCTAATAACCGTTCCAGGCGCTATTGTTAAAGTTGCGTTATTTTTAACGTAAACTTTGTTTTTTAGCAAAATCACTCCCGACCATGTAGTACTGGTTAAAATGTCAGTAGAAACAGTTTGAGTAGTTGCTGGGTAAACTGTGTTTTCAGGATCAAAATTTGACCATCCTGAGGTCCAATCAGTAGCTGGTGTGTTGTCCGTTACCGGAAATGCACCTTTGTAAGTTGTCGGAGTCCAAAACGCATCTTGGGCAAACGACGCCGCCGTTAAAATTGTCGCGGCTAAAATTGTGTAAATCTTTTTCATTTTAATTTAGTTTTTATTGGTACAAAGTTCCGATGAACTAGAGTGCATAGTGTTACATCATCCTTATATGTTCATTAAGTCTTCGTTAATGATTTTAAAACAATTTGTTAATATTCAAAAGGCAAAAAAAAGGCTACCAATGGTAGCCAATAAAATTTTGAGTTAATTAAGCTAAAAGGTGTATTTTAAACTTAGTGAAACAGTTTGTCCAAAGGTAATACTTTGCCACTCACTATCTATTCCTTTATCCAATTTGTAGTTCTTATTTATATCTTGAAAGAAAATAAGATCTTGAGCTAACAAGTCCTTTACATTCAGCTTTAATTCAAGCCTTTCCTTCCATGTTTTAGCAATTTGAAAATCAATGACATGACGACCATTTTCCCAAACACTCGGTTCTTGTGTGCTTCCCGAAATCGCAATTCTCTGTGCCACATAATTATATGATGCAGAGAAATTCCAATTTTTGGGCGCATTGTAAAATACTCCTGCATTTAATATATAAGGCGACTGACCTTGAAGAGGTCGAGAACCATTATTATATTCATTTAATCCTGGAAATGCGCTTAAATCAATGGTGGATTTTATATAAGATCCATTGAAAAATAGGGTAATATCTTTCAAGAAACTTGAAGAATCTGAAGGCTTGAAAATCCCGAGATTCATGCGGTATTCAATTTCAGCGCCGAAATTCACAACATTACCAACATTGTCGAAATATAATTCCGGTTGTCCTGACGTTCCTGTTCGTAGTAATAATTCAATAGGGTTGTAAAATTGCTTGTAGAAAGCCGACACGCTAAACAATTGACCTTTACCCGGAAAGATTTCATAACGCAAATCAAAATTATTAATCTTTGCACGTTGTAAAGTAGGATCTCCAGAGGTCAAGTTATCGTTTATAAAATTGTAGAAAATAAAAGGTGCCAACTCTCTAAATTCAGGTCTTGATACTGTTCTTGAAGCACTTGCACGTAAATTCATTTTCTTTGTCAGCGAATAAATTAAATTGATGGAGGGTAATAAATCAATAACCGTAGTGTCTAAATTTTGAGGTTCATTACTGCCAAATTCGATGTAGTTGAACACTTGATTATATGATTCTACACGCGCACCACCAACTGCCTTAAATTTATCGCCAAATTTTAAATCGACCATTCCGAATGCTGCGTTGAGAAAAGAAGAAGCCTGATAACTGTCATCAACGTTAGTTCCTTCCTCCAATTTGAATCCACCTTGACCATCAGCTGTTAATCCCATATTCTCAGGGGCAAAAATCTGATCACCCGGCAAAAGAAGCAAATTAGAATTGAAGCTGGCACTACCTGCTGGATCGTATTTTGAAAATCCTAAATTTCGTGCAGCAAATGATCTAGATCGGTATTGATGTAAACCGCCAACTTTAATTTTATATTCTCTTTTCTCACCTCCAAAAGGAAATATTACATCGTATTTGGCGTTATAGATTCCCTCTGACAGAGTTGACCAAAACATATTACCCGCACCAAGTGTGGAAATATCATTGTTTTGAATGACAGCGAAATATGGGAGAGTGGTATCAACTTGTTGGTATACTGTTCTTCTTAAAAATGGAATTTCTCTTCGAACATCGCTTATTCCTGTGTTCCAGTTTATCTTAATTTTATTTTTTAATTCATGTGAACCAATTAATTGAGATGTAAATAAATTATTTTGAGTGTACCACATATTTGTTGATCGTTCATTGTAAACGGATTCAATGTCCATGTCTCTTTTTCCTTGACGAATACTCAAACGGTCATCAGCATTAATGGAGTATAAATTTTTAAATGAAATCGAATTTTTAGCATTGATAGTATATTTCAAATTTAACATTGCACTGTTTAATATTGAATTAGTAAATACAGAATCCTTTAATTCGTTCTTCGTGATGATACCCGTTGCTTGCTCTTCAAATTCTCTTCGGGTATTTAAGCTAAAACTTTGGTTGTTTTGATAAATGTATCCAAATACAATTCCCAAAGTTCGCTTCTTTTTCAATGCAACTGTATGACTTAAATTATATTGAAGCGACAAGTTAGGTAAAGCTCTTGAAGGAGAGGTCCCCCACGAAGTATTTACCAATTTAGCCTGTTCGGCCTTATCTGCCGCTGTCATGATTCCGAAGGATTCTGTGCTTGCTAATCCTTGTGGAATTTCCCTTGCCCCCGTACCAAAACCAATAAAATCTGTGCCGGATCCATTATATGTTTGATTAGCCCTAAACGTGGTTATAGCATTGTATGCTCCACCGATTTGAATATTTTGATAATTTGTGTCCTTTGGTTCAGAAGTATTAATATCAATTACTCCACCGGAAAATTCGCCAGGAAGATCAGGAGTAGCTGTTTTAATTATGACAAGATTGTCTAGAAAACTAGAAGGGAAAATATCAAATGAAAACGCTTTTCGATCCGTTTCAGAACTTGGTAAGGACGCCCCGTTAATCAAAGCAAAATTATAGCGATCACTTAAACCTCGCACAACAACAAATTTATTATCCTGTACACTTGCACCGCTCACACGTTTCAAAACTTCAGAAACCTTTGAATCTGGTGTTCTTGAAATAACCTCGCGACTAATAAGACTGATGTTATTTGGCGTCATACGAATCATACGAATATTATCTACTGTTCCGTCTCGTTTTACCTTACCTTGAAGGGTAACAGGCCCCAACTGAGATGCTTTCTCTAACTTAAGGTCCATTATAAAGTTTTCATTTTCTTTTAGTACAACATCCAAAAGTAAATTGTTGTATTCATTATAACGAACATCCACTTTGTATGCACCAGCAGCCAAACCTCTTATGGCATATTTTCCGTCTAAATCAGTAGTGGCTCCTTTACCCAATCCTTGAATCACCACCTTGACGCTAAATAATTTTTCTCCAGACAGCGCGTCTGTAATAACACCGCTGATACTTGCGTTCTGTCCAAACGAGAAACAAGTCACAAATAAACTAATTGCAAAAACCAATCTCTTTAATACTTCTTTCATATGAATTATTTTCAGCTGCAAAGGAAGAGCATTGCCATAATTCTGAAATGAATGAAAGGTTATGTTTTTGTTAATTGAATGACTTATTTTCTTAATATTCAGTTAACATTGAAAACTATTTAAAATTGTTGATAGAAATTGCAAAAGGCAATCGGTAAATTGCTTTAATTTTGCGCTTTATTTCCAAATAATGGGTGAATCAAAAAAAATAAAATCAGCTTTAATTTCAGTCTATTACAAAGCAGGATTAGATGAATTAGTGAAAGAGCTTCACTTCAATGGAGTTAAAATTTATTCTACGGGCGGAACGCAAAAATTTATCGAAGAATTGCAACTACCCGTTACACCCGTAGAGACCTTAACTCAATTTCCAGAAATTCTTGGCGGACGCGTTAAAACTTTACATCCAAAAATTTTTGGAGGCATATTAAATAGACGAAACCTCAACGAGGACCAAATTGCCATTGAAACCCATGACATTCCGCACATCGATCTTGTAATTGTTGACCTCTACCCTTTTGAAGAAACAGTTGCTTCAGGTGCAGCGCATGAAGATATTATTGAAAAAATTGACATTGGAGGAATTTCACTCATTCGAGCTGCAGCAAAGAATTATAACGATGTGGTTATCATATCCTCTGTTAGTCAATACAATCATCTACTAGAATTAATTAAAAATCAAAATGGCTCAACCACATTCGAACAAAGAAAAAACCTAGCAGCAGAAGCTTTTCATGTTTCATCGCATTACGATACTGCTATCCATAATTATTTCACAGCAAATGACAGTAAACACTTAAAATTGAGTGAGCAAAAAGCAGAAATTTTACGCTACGGGGAAAATCCTCATCAACGCGGTTGGTTCTATGGAGACCTTTCTACTCTTTTCGACAAATTACACGGGAAAGAAATGTCCTACAACAATTTATTAGATATGGATGCGGCAGTAAATTTGATTGAGGAATTCACTACTGACGGACCAACATTCGCGATTCTCAAACACAACAATGCTTGTGGCTTGGCTACGAGGGACACCATCAAAGAAGCTTATAAAGATGCCTTAGCTGCTGACCCGGTGAGTGCGTTCGGTGGAATTCTAATATCTAATGCTTTCATTGACAAGGAGACTGCAACGCTTATAAACGAATTGTTTTGTGAAGTATTAATCGCTCCAGGATATGATTCCGAAGGTTTAGAACTTCTTAAATCAAAGAAAAATCGAATAATATTAATTCAGAAACAAGTAGAATTTAGTCAAAAACAAGTAAGGTCAGCTCTCAACGGATTTTTGGTGCAAGATAAGGATCTTAAAACTGAAACAGAAAGTAATTTAACCACTGTAACCAACAGGCAGGTAACTTCAAATGATATTTCCGATTTATTATTTGCAAATAAACTTGTGAAACACACGAAATCAAATACAATTGTTTTGTCGAAAAACAACCAACTCTTGGCAAGTGGAACCGGACAAACATCGCGCGTTGATGCATTGATCCAAGCCATACACAAAGCAAAAGCATTCAACTTTGATTTAAACGGAGCTGTTATGGCGAGTGATGCGTTTTTTCCTTTCCCTGATTGTGTGGAAATTGCGCGTAGAGAGGGTATTCAAGCAGTCATTCAGCCTGGTGGATCTCTGAAGGACCAATTGTCAATCGACTATTGTAACGAGAATGACATGGCAATGGTATTTACGGGAGTGCGTCATTTTAAGCACTAATTTTTTAAATTCAACTGAACTTTTATATCTTTACAACTTATACGGAGTCTTGATTAGTCGACTGAGCACAAAGAGGACTCTATTATTATTTAAAGTGGGAACACGAAATGGGATTATTTAGCTTTTTAACACAAGAGATTGCCATAGACTTAGGTACTGCCAACACGTTGATAATTTGGAACGACAAGGTTGTAGTTGATGAACCGTCTATTGTTGCAAAGGATATTCAGTCGGGAAAGATTGTGGCAATTGGGAAAAAAGCGCAACAAATGCATGGAAAGACCCACAAACTCATTGAAACCGTCCGACCACTCAAAGATGGTGTAATCGCCGACTTCCAAAGTGCTGAACAAATGATTCGCGGAATGATTAAGATGATTAATCCAGGAAGAAGTTTGTTTAATCCTACTTTACGAATGGTTATTTGTATTCCTTCAGGTATAACTGAAGTAGAAAAACGTGCTGTTCGCGACTCTGCTGAGCACGCTGGTGCAAAAGAAGTTTACCTCATTCATGAACCTATGGCAGCAGCAATTGGTATAGGTATCGATGTGGAAGAACCAATGGGCAACATGATTATTGATATTGGTGGCGGAACCTCTGAAATTGCAGTAATTGCCCTTGGAGGTATTGTTTGTGATAAATCCATTCGAATTGCCGGGGATGATTTTACCAATGACATCGAAGAATATATGCGACGTCAGCACAACATTCTAGTTGGTGAACGTACTGCTGAGCAAATTAAAATTGAAGTTGGTGCAGCACTTCCTGAACTTGAAACGCCTCCGGAAGATTTTGCTGTAAGAGGACGCGACTTAATGACTGGTATTCCAAAGGAAATTATGGTTTCATATGTGGAAGTAGCACATGCATTAGATAAAACCATTTCTAAAATCGAAGAAGCAATATTGAGTGCCCTGGAGATGACGCCACCTGAATTATCGGCAGACATTTACAAAACAGGAATTTACCTTGCTGGTGGTGGTTCAATGTTACGTGGTCTAGACAAAAGGATATCAGCTAAAACAAAACTACCCGTTCACATTGCAGAAGATCCTCTAAGAGCTGTTGCAAGAGGAACAAGTATAGCACTAAAGAATATTGATAAATACCAATTTTTGATAAGGGATTAATCCGATAATTCAGGGATAAATTGAACATCAACTTCCCCAGTTGTTAAGATTTTACCATTATAAAGGAAGCAATTTGGAAATCGGAATATGTATTTCTTTCGTTTAGCAACTACCTGAATATAGATTTGATTTTTTGATATGCCTGATTCATTTAATACTCTCATTTCAATTACGCGCACTTTTTTATTACTCATGCCAAGACTTCGCTGTGCGGTTATCTGTTTATCAAACAAGTCTCGCGCTGAAGAAAAACTAGAATTATACATTACCAATAATTTGGCTTTTTGATCCTCCGTTAATTGTAAATTTAAAATGGCATCCCTTGTTAGAAGTACTTCTTCTAAATAATCAAAATTACTTGTGCGAACTGTTTTTATTAAGCCACGTTTCCAGGTATTATCTTCAAATGCTTCAGACTGTGCAAAGAGTACGTAAAATTGATTTAAAAACAACAAAATAAAAACAAGTCTCATTCTGCTAACAAGGTTTTAATTATTCCCCTCATTTCTTCTTTATATTCGTCATAGACTTTACCTGTGGCCGGGCCACTGAATCCTGTATGTATATGACGTATTTTACCATTTCGATCAACCAAAATGCTTGTTGGAAAACTCATGATTTGATTGAGCATAGGAAATGTAGCAGAAGCAACCTCTTTAGAAGCGTTTCCCGCATAACAAACAGTGTAGGGTATCTTCATTCTTTTAGCGAATTTCTTGAGATTTGACAGTGCGGAACTTATATCTTGCTGATTTTCGTATGCAAAAGCAATAATATCTAATCCATCCTTGGAAAAACTCTCATGTAATTCCTTAAAAAACACCATTTCGTCTAAACAATTAGGACACCATGAGCCCATAACTTGATAAAGTTTCAAGGTAGAGTTTTGAATAGGACGATAGGATTTCCCATTAAGCATTTTAATAGACGAGAAATTAAAAGTTTGGTCGTTCACTACATACGTAAGTGAGGATGCTTTTCGTAGCATCGCGTTGTCATCTGCCTTACCTCTCCATCCCGTGCGATAACTCGAACCGCTATAAAAGTTTCCAACAACGCTATCCCCTATAATTTTTCCTTCGACCAACATAGCCCATGTGCCGTTAAAAGTTGACATTTTAAATGAATTACCATTTATATTTCCATCTAAAAATCGATAATCACCTGTCTCCGTCATGATTGTTCCTTGAATAAACCCTTTTTCGCTTTTAAAAATTCCAACACATGTTTTCTTTTCTGAATCGTCGTCAAACACCACTCTATATTTTGTCGTCACATCCGAAGGAATTTCTTTGGCAGACCATTCAAATCTTAATTTTTGTTGATTGGAGGCATGTAGTGGAATTTTTTGCAACTTTTTTTTATTCAGATTCAACCAATAACCTCTTATTTCGTTACCTTCTATTCTGAATTTTAAAAAAGCATCAATCCCGGGGAATAAAGCAGTAATAATATCTTTTTTTTGTGTACAACTCAAGTTTATTTTTTCCTCCCCATTTACTATGGTCATACTATATTTTTTTCCTTTTTTTCCCAGCGTAAATAGAAAAGGAACTTGTAACCGATCATTCATGTTGAGCTCTCCTCTCCATAATTCTATTTTCGCTGATTGAGAATTTTGAGCCCACAAACAATAGGTTGAGAATGCAATTAAAATAAATGCTACTGATTTCATAGTCATATTAAAACTAAATTAGTGCCTTTCCCTAAATAATATGACTTTTTTAGAGGACTTTGTATCGTAACTTTCAAAAAAAAAATAAGTTTGTGCAACTTTTAGTTTAATTCTTAAGTCTAGAAAACGCATGATGGATGAAATTACACTCGTCGCCGAATGTTTAAAAGGAAATCCAAAAGCACAAAAAGCGTTTTTTGACAAGTTTGCCCCAAAAATGATGACGGTTTGTTTGCGTTACATGAAAAATAGTGACGAAGCTGAAGATATGCTACAAGATGGTATGATTAAAGTTTTCAATTTTTTAGATCGCTACAAAAACCAAGGTTCATTGGAAGGATGGATAAGACGTATCATTGTAAATACTTGCCTAGATCAAATTAGAAAGAATTCAAAACTAATAGGCATACAGTCGACAGATGATGTAGAATATAAATTAACATCAGATGATAAAATTCTTGAGCGTATGGCAGCAGCTGAATTACTAAGTCTTATCCAAAAAATGCCAGACGGTTACCGAGTGGTATTCAACATGTTTGCAATAGAAGGATTTAGCCATCAAGAAATTGCACAGCACTTGAATATTACGGAAAGTACATCAAAGTCACAATACCTTCGAGCAAGGGCATATTTGAGAGAACGAATTGAGAAAAAATAATGGAAGAAAGAGATTTATTTGATGACATATTGAAAAACAAGTTAGACAACTTGGACTCACCTGTGCGTGTAGATATCTGGTCTAACGTATCTTCTTCGATTTCCATTAGCTCTGCCACTGTAGGCGCGGGTATTAGCGCATTGACAAAAATTGCAATTGGAGTTTCCGTTGTTGCAGCAACAGTAACAAGCGTTCTCTATTACTCGATTGATAAAAATCAACACGAAACAGAAACAATAGAAACTCCAAAGCAACCTACAGAGAATAAAAAGGAAACAACCACATCCACTGAGATCAAGGAAACCATCAAAAAAGAGGAAATTAAAAATCAAACTAAGACTTCTGAGGTTATTGTGGAAAACAATAGTAATACTTTCGTCGAAGAAATTAACGCACCATTAGTTACAGAGAACTTGAAAGAAAGTAAGACAGAGAAAAATGTGGAACTTCCGAATGATGATAATCCGCTACCAATTATTTCGAATATTCCGATCCAAGATTATCAATCTCCATCAAATGAAGACATTAAACTTCCAAAATCGAGTACATTGGAGTTAGTGCTTCCAAATATTTTTACACCGAACAGAGATGGCATTAATGATATGCTATCCGTCGATATTTCAAAACTTAAAGAAGCCTCAGTGGTGATTTTAAATAACAAAGGTCAAGTTGTATATTCATTCACAGGTGAAGAATTTACCTGGGATGGGTTAGACAAAAATGGCGATCTAGTACCTGTTGGAAGTTACATTTACTTTATCACCGGACTGGATAAAAATGGATTAACCTATAAAAAATACAGCAAACTAGAGGTTAACTACTAAGTTCCTGTTAATTTTATGTTGTGATAACTGTTCACTGCATATTTAATGGGAGCAAAAAGAAATCAAATCGTTTTTTAGCCTTTATTTCTGAATGTAATTCCGAGTTTGGTAGCGGATTTGTACTATCCGAAACTACCTCTTCATTGCATGCAAGCGAAATCGCTGAAAAGGTAAATGAGGAGCTCATTTTAATCATCGGCGGCGATGGAACGGTGAATGAAGTCTTAAACGGTTGGGTTAAAAACTCGAGTAAACCGCAACTTGCAATTATCCCATACGGTACGGGAAATGATTTTGTTAGAGGAGTTAATTCCAAAGTTGATTTTGATAATTTCATGGAATCAATCAAACGACCAAAGATGATGATGGTTGATTTGCCTTATGTTCAACATGAAAGTTCTCTTCGTTATTTCGTTAATATTTGCGATTTAGGATTTGGTGGCGAAGTGGTTCTTAAACTTAATAAAAATAGAAAGATATTTGGTTCTGCATTTTCTTATTCTTTATCCATTATTCAAGCATTTTTGTCTTACAGAAAAAAACAACTACACCTACGTTCTGACAATTATGAAATCAAAGGGAAATCGTTGATGATTGCTGTTTGCAACGGGCCAATGTTCGGTGATGGTTTAATTGTTCAACCTGATGCAAACATCCAAGATGGAATTTTACATTTTGCATTTTTTGGAAAAGTCTCTTTATTCGATTACATAAAAAACATTAGTAACCTAAAGAAAGGAAATAAACTCGATCATAAAGAAGTCATTTATGGCGCTGATAAAAGCATTAGTATTTATTCACAAGAAAACATTTTTGGAGAATGCGATGGAGAACTTTTAAACGGAAATAATTTCAAAATTGGAATGTCTTCGTTAAAGTTTCCTTTAATTATCGGTTTTTTAAAAAATTGAGTAGATTTGGGTAATGGCGAGTAGAAGTGTTATTATAACAGCAGGTGGCATAGGAAAAAGAATGGGCAGCGACTTACCTAAACAATTCTTGTTACTGGGTTCAAAACCCATACTTATGCATACAATTGAATTGTTTTATCGATTTGATGAAAATATTGAAATTTTATTGACACTTCCTGCAGATTGGAGAGGATTTTGGGAAACTTTAGTAGAAAAACACTATTTCCGAGTCCCGCATTTAGTAATTAGTGGAGGAGAAGAGCGCTATGATTCGATAAAAAATGCATTGAAAAGAGTAACCGGTGACGTTGTGGCTGTTCATGATGGTGTGCGACCATTCACCTCACAAGAAGTGATTAAGTCGTGTTTTCAAGCATTGGAAAAATATGAGGTCGTAGTACCAGTAATTCCGATTAAAGAATCCATTCGACAAGTAACGAATGACAAGAGTTTCGCCGTAAAAAGAGACGAATATAGGTTGATACAGACGCCGCAGTGCTTCCGAAGTCAAGTATTAAAGACACTGTACGAACAACCTTATAATAACTTGTTCACCGATGATGCAAGTCTTGCAGAAAAAATGAATATACCTGTTCACCTGCTTCCAGGAAATGAAGAAAATATAAAAATAACCACTCGTTTGGATATGTTGATTGCTGAAACATTAATCGCAAAGAACAAATGATAAAACCTGAACCGCTAATTCCTGGTGATTTAATATACATTGCAGCACCTGCTAAAGCTATCGAAAACACATTAGTGGATTACGCAGTAGAATTTTTTAAAAGTCAAGGTTTTAGGGTTTTAGTTTCGCCCAACTGCACTGGTAAATTTGGATATTTTTCCGGATCCGATCACGAAAGAACATCGGATTTACAGAAAGGAATTGATAACGAGGAGGTAAAAGCCATTATTTGTGCTCGTGGTGGTTACGGATCAATTCGAATTCTTGACAGTCTGAATTGGGCAGCAATGTTAAGGCATCCAAAGTGGTTAGTTGGTTTCAGTGACATCACTGTTTTTCATCATCGGCTTTTTAATTTAGGAATTCAATCCATTCATGGAACTATGCCTGTTAACTACAAGAGTAATTCGCCAGAGGCATTGCAAACTCTTATGGATTCTCTGTGCGGTCGAGAAATAAAAATCTCTTATACATCTACCAATTCAGCTAAACACGGACGAGCCGAAGGTACACTTATTGGAGGAAATCTTAGTATAATTTACTCCTTGCTGGCCACAAAAGATTGCTACCTATTTAAAGATGCTATTCTATTCATCGAAGATTTATCAGAACAACTGTATCACCTTGACAGAATGTTATTTGCATTAAAAAAAGCAGGCGTATTCGACTTAATAAAAGGATTGATTATCGGAGGACTCACAGATATGGAAGATACTATTGATTCCATTGGATTATCCATTCACGATATTATTCTTCAACATTTTAATTATTCAAAAATTCCAATTGCTTTTGATTTTCCTTGTGGTCACTTTGAAGACAATCGCGCTATGATTATCGGAGCAAGCGTTGAATTTTCAGTATCTAAAGAGGAAGTTCGACTAACTTATCTATAATTGTTCTAAATAAGAACTAATTTAAAATTTAGTTGTTCAATACGTTAAATTTGCAAACGAATAAAGTTATCATCTTATGAGTAATTCTGCATTAATAAAGTCTTCGATTGCCAAAAAATACTGGATGGCTGTTACTGGTCTATTCTTGTGTTTGTTTTTAGTAGGCCACCTACTCGGAAATTTGCAATTAATCATGAAAACCGGAGAAGAAGGTCGTCGTGCCTTTAATGAATACGCATATTTTATGGGACATAACATTTTTATAAAAATTATGTCATACATAACATACGCCTCTATCATATTTCATGCAGTAGACGGAATTTTGTTGACGATTCAAAATAAAAAGGCAAGACCTGTTAACTATGTTTACAACAATCCTTCAGCAAACTCATCTTTACCATCAAGATGGATGGCTCTTTTGGGGTCATTAATTTTAGTGTTTATTGTTACGCACATGGCAAATTTTTGGTGGAAGATGAAAATTTCTGAAGAAATTCCGCTTCACACATATAAAGTGAAAATTGATGAAAAACTTGGACAATCTCCAGATATCGATTATTACTACACGCATGTACCAAGTACTAACCCTATACCAAAAGACACTGCCCAAATTGAAGAAAAAGGAACAGATTTGTATTTAAAATCCTCCAATTTAAAGTTAGCCGAAGGTTATAGAGACTTACACACAGTTGTAATGGATTTTTTTAATCCTGACGTAAATGACAAAGCATTATTATATCTTCTTATTTACGTAATAAGTATGGGGGTTCTTGGCTTTCACTTATGGCATGGATTTGCTTCTGCTTTTCAATCCCTTGGTTTAAATCATGCAAAATACAATACGCTGATTAAAAAAGCAGGTCAAGGTTTTGCAGTAATTATCCCGCTTTTATTTGCCTTGATTCCAATATTAATTTTTATCAAATAGGAAAAGAATATGAAATTAGATTCTAAAATTCCTGAGGGTCCAGTATCCGACAAGTGGACCAATCATAAAAATCACATGAAACTTGTGGCTCCTAATAACCGACCAAAAATCGATGTCATTGTCGTAGGTACAGGTTTGGCTGGTGCCTCTGCCGCAGCTTCTCTTGGTGAAATGGGGTATAACGTTAGTGCTTTCTGTTTTCAAGATTCACCAAGACGTGCCCATTCTATTGCTGCACAAGGTGGAATTAATGCTGCCAAAAATTATCAAAATGACGGTGATTCAGTATACCGTTTGTTTTATGATACTATTAAAGGAGGAGACTATCGAGCTCGTGAAGCAAATGTACACCGATTAGCAGAGGTTTCTGGAAATATTATTGATCAGTGCGTAGCACAAGGTGTTCCGTTCGCTCGTGAATATGGTGGTTTATTAGACAACCGGTCTTTTGGTGGTACGCAAGTTCAACGAACATTTTATGCGGCTGGTCAAACGGGTCAACAACTTTTATTAGGTGCTTATTCTGCCCTTTCTCGTCAAATTGGTCTTGGAAGGGTTAAAATGTATCATCGTCACGAAATGCTTGACATCGTTATTGTGGACGGTAAAGCTCGTGGAATAATTGCAAGAAATCTAGTAACAGGCGAAATCGAGCGTCACGCAGCTCATGCTGTAGTGCTCGCCTCTGGCGGTTATGGCAATGTTTACTTCCTTTCTACTAACGCAATGGGAAGTAATGTTTCGGCAGCATGGAAAGTTCACAAAAGAGGAGCCTTGTTTGCTAATCCATGCTTCGTTCAAATTCACCCTACGTGTATTCCTGTTCATGGAACAAATCAATCGAAATTAACGCTGATGTCTGAATCATTGAGAAACTCAGGAAGGATTTGGGTTCCAATGAAGAAAGAAGATGCTGAAGCTATCCGAGAAGGTAGGTTAAAACCAACTCAAATTGCGGAAGAAGATAGAGACTATTTTTTAGAAAGAAGATACCCAGCATTCGGTAACTTAGTACCTAGAGATGTTGCCTCTCGTGCGGCTAAAGAACGATGTGACGCAGGCTTTGGAATAGAAGCAAATGATACAAATGAAGGTGTTTATCTTGACTTTTCGTCTGAAATTAAAAGCAAAGGACGACAAGCGGCATATGCAAAAGGTGAACATTCACCTTCTGAAGAACGAATTTTAGAACTTGGTAAAAAATGGATTGAAGAAAAGTATGGAAACTTGTTTCAGATGTACCAGAAAATCACAGATGAAAATCCTTACGAAACACCAATGAAAATTTATCCAGCTGTTCACTATACGATGGGCGGAGTTTGGGTGGATTATAACTTACAAAGTACCATTCCAGGATGTTTTATTACGGGAGAAGCGAATTTCTCCGATCACGGAGCGAATAGATTAGGAGCTTCTGCGCTGATGCAAGGATTAGCTGACGGTTATTTTGTTTTGCCTTATACCTTGTCAGATTATTTAGCTAACGAGATTCGAACTGGCAAAATTTCTACAAATTCACCTGAGTTTGAGGATGCGGAGAATAACGTTAAAAATACAATCAATAAATTTCTTACAAATAACGGTACAAAGTCAGTTGATCACTTCCACAAAAGATTAGGATTAATCATGTGGAATAAGGTTGGAATGGGACGAAATCAAGAAGGACTCAAGCAAGCCATTGACGAAATTGGAGCGTTGAGGGAAGAATTCTATAAAGATGTTTTTGTTCCAGGTGCTGCAAACGAAATGAATCCGGAATTGGAGAAAGCATTGCGCGTAGCTGATTTCATCGAGCTAGGTCAGTTAATGGCCGTTGATGCACTTCACAGAAACGAAAGCTGTGGGGGACATTTCCGAGAAGAATATCAAGATGCAGAGGGAGAGACCTTGAGAGATGACGAAAACTTCAAATACGTTGCGGCCTGGGAATACAAAGGAATGGACGCGAAACAGTCTGTTTTACATAAGGAAGAGTTAAAATACGAAGCAATTAAAATTGCTGCTAGAAATTATAAATAAAGTGGTATGGCATCGAAAATGATCAATATTACCTTGAAAATTTGGCGTCAAAAGAATAAAGACGCAAAAGGTCAAATGGAAAGTTATGCGTTGAATAACGTTTCAACAGATAGTTCTTTTTTAGAAATGTTGGATCAATTGAACGAACAACTGATTAATGAGCGTAAAGAACCTGTCGCATTCGATCACGATTGTCGGGAAGGAATCTGTGGAATGTGCTCATTGTATATCAATGGACGTGCACATGGTCCTGATACAGGAACAACAACCTGTCAATTACACATGCGTATGTTCAACGATGGAGATACTATCTATGTTGAACCATGGAGATCTGCAGCTTTTCCAATCGTTAAAGATTTAGTGGTGGACAGAAGTGCATTTGATCGCATTCAACAAGCTGGAGGCTTTGTCTCTGTTAATACCTCTGGTAGAACGATGGATGCCAATGCGATCCCTGTTCCTAAAGCAGACGCTGACAAAGCCTTTGAAGCTGCTGCTTGTATTGGATGTGGTGCTTGCGTTGCTACTTGTAAGAATGGATCAGCTATGTTGTTTGTAGGTGCCAAAGTTTCACAATACGCTTTGCTCCCACAAGGTAAAGTAGAGGCTAAGGATCGCGTATTAAACATGGTTCGACAAATGGATGAAGAAGGGTTTGGAAATTGTACGAATACAGGTGCTTGTGAAGTGGAATGTCCAAAAGGAATATCTATAGAAAATATCGCTAGAATGAATAGAGAATTTTTGAAAGCGAGTTTGACTTCGGAAAAATAAAGCAACAACCTCATAAAATATAAAAAGCTACCAAAGAGTAGCTTTTTTTGTTAGATTTAATAGTATTTATCTTAACAAATTTACAAATCCATTAACGACAAGTTTTCATCAATATTCTCAAGTCGGCTGAATTATCTCTAATTCACATCTTAAAAACACAGTGTTTATTAAAAAATAATTGAAAGATAATCACTGAGTTTCTAACAATTAAACATTAATAGTGCTTTCTTAATGATTTCTTTTTGGTTTTAACTTTCAAGAAAAAAGTTGTCTATTTCAATTGACGGCCATTATCATTATACCAACCTTTGAAATTAGGATCTGAAACTTCAGTAGGAATATTTGATTTCGCACTTAACTTTCTCTGTATATTCATCCAATAAAAAAATCCAAAGAAACCTAAAAGGATTAAAAAGTAATTAAAATAATTCCCTACCATATCATAAAACAAAAAAGCAGTCTGAAATAAATCTCCTAAATTCCAAAAAAAGTCTGATGTGCTCATATCCAATTATTTTCTACAAAGAAACTAATTTTTTATTAAATCAACCAGTTATTTTTAAATTTCACCCATCAATTGAAAAGTTTCTCGAGCAGCTTCTTGTTCTGCTTCCTTTTTTGATTGCCCACTTCCAATACCATATTCGGTATTATTTATAATTGCTATAACTCTAAAACTCCATAGACCATTCTCATGAGTTTCGGAAATTACAACGAATTCTATTGAGAGTTTTCTTTTTTGACACCATATGAATAATTTAGATTTAAAATCAATTTCTTCTTCCAAAATCTTGGTTAAATTTATGTGCTTTCGAATTACATAATTGTTAATTGAAGTTTTCGCCTTATCAAAACCACCATCTAAATAAATGGCACCGATAATAGCTTCAAATGCATTTCCTTCTAATGACGATAAATTAATAGCTCTTGACTCATTATAAATTAGGACTTCGCGAATTTTCATCACACTTCCTATATCGCTTAAATTTTTCCTGTTTACAATTTTTGACTTTATCTTGGTCAAATACCCTTCATCTTCTTTCGGAAATTTAGAAAACAAATACTCCGCAATCACAGCATCCAAAATGGCATCACCTAAAAATTCTAGACGTTCATTTGAATCCTCTGAATTCGGGTTAGATAAACTTGATTTATGTGTAACTGCTTGTAAAAAAAAAGGTAAATTTTTTGGTTTATAACCAAAGCGCTTCAATACGAATGAAATTAATTTTAATTCATCCTCGCTCTTTTTTCCTGAAAATAAAGGTAGTTTCAGAGTTTATCCTTTAAATTTCCTTACTATTACAGAAGTATTGTGTCCACCAAAACCGAATGTGTTTGACAATGCGACATCTACTACTCTTTTTTGAGCTGTATTAAATGTGAAATTTAATTTTTGATCCAATTCAGGATCATCATTGAAATGATTTATTGTTGGTGGTACGATATCATGTTTTACAGACAGAACACAAGCAATTGCTTCTATTGCCCCAGCAGCACCCAACAAATGACCTGTCATAGATTTTGTTGAGCTTATATTAAGTTTATAGGCATGTTCACCGAATACTTGTTGTATAGCTTTGACTTCAGCTATATCACCAAGAGGTGTAGATGTACCATGAACATTTACGTAGTCAATTTGATCAGGAGTAATTTCAGCATCCTCAATAGCAGCCAACATTGTGTTTCTAGCTCCAATGCCTTCTGGGTGCGGAGCTGTCATATGATAGGCATCACCAGACATGCCGCCACCTACAACTTCAGCATAAATCTTTGCGCCTCTATTTAACGCATGACCCAGCTCCTCTAAAATCAATGCCCCAGCTCCTTCACCTAAAACAAATCCGTCACGTTCAGCGTCAAAAGGCCTTGAAGCTGTTTGGGGATCATCATTACGAGTTGATAGTGCTTTCAATGCATTGAACCCTCCCATGCCCATTTCGTTTACCGCTGCTTCAGAGCCACCGGTAACTATGGCATCCGCCTTTCCTAAACGAATAAGGTTGTAAGCGTCTATAATAGCATTAGTTGAGGAAGCACATGCAGAAACTGTTACATAATTTGGACCGCGCAATCCGTATTTTATAGAAATGTGTCCAGCTGCGATATCCGCAATCATTTTTGGAATAAAAAATGGATTAAATCTCGGAGTTCCATCACCACGAAAGAAATCTTTCGACTCTTCTTGAAAAGTCTTAAGACCACCAATACCTGACCCCCATATAACGCCAATTTTATCCAAGTTTGGATTTGATTCCATAAGACCAGCATCGACCATAGCTTCCGTAGCGGAAACTATGGCGTACTGTGAAAATTGGTCTAACTTGCGAGCTTCCTTTTTGTCCATGTGGTCGTCCACATAAAACTCTTTGAGCTCACAAGCAAATTGTGTTTTAAATAGAGTTGCATCAAATTGTGTGATTGGAGCAGCACCACTTTTACCAGAAATTAAGCCTTCCCAATAAGATTCAATAGAATTTCCTAGTGGAGTCAATGCCCCCATTCCTGTTACAACAACTCTTTTTAATTGCATGGTTCAATCGGAATAACAAATTATTTTGCGTTTTCCTCGATGTAAGCAATTGCATCACCAACAGTTTGGATGCCTTCAGCTTTATCGTCTGGAATAGAAATGTTGAATTGCTTTTCAAATTCCATAATTAACTCAACGGTATCCAATGAATCGGCACCTAAGTCGTTTGTGAAGCTCGCTTCGTTCGTTACTTCACTCTCTTCAACATTCAGTTTATCAACGATTATCGCGATAACTTTAGCTTTGATTTCAGACATCTTAAATAATTTAAAGGTTTCAGCCTGCAAAGAAAAAAACAAACTTACAAAAAACAAAATAAATCATGATTATTTATCAACTTAATTGAAAGAATTTCTAAATCGCTCAATGTTTTTTAAATTTGTGATCTTATGTATTCTCCTAAAATTGCCTTATTGATCTCAGGAACAGGGTCAAATGCTAAGAGATTGATTCATTTTAAACCTTTGCAATTGTGTTGTGAATTCATTGTTATCTCTAGTAAAAATAATGACTTAATGAGGGTTTTTTGTGAGGAAAATAAAGTAGAATACTTTGAAATCAAGGGTAATTCGGACGAACTAAATCTTCAAATTGATAAAATCTGTCAAGACAAGTTTGTAACTCACATTGTTCTTGCTGGATTTCTCAAGAAAATTTCTTCTGATATAATAAAAAACTACAATGGACGTATATTAAACATTCATCCTTCACTTCTTCCCAAGTTTGGAGGGAAAGGCATGTATGGTCGTCATGTTCATCAAGCAGTTTTCAATGCAGGTGAAACAAAAACTGGAATAACGATACACGAGGTCACGGAAATATACGATCAAGGTAAAATAATAGCTCAGTTTGAAGTTTCGATTTCCAAGTTAGACGATGTAGAGCAAATTGAGCAAAAAGTTAGAGAATTGGAGGAAAAATATTTTCCAGAAGTTGTCAAAAACTTCGTTACTGGATAGCTGCTTGCAGAGCTACTCCAAATCGAAAACAATCTTCAAATGAATTATAAAGTGGTGCCGGAGCTATTCGAATAACGTTAGGTTCCCTCCAATCAGCAACAACTCCTTCTTTGGTCAACGCTTCAAAAAGTGTTTTGCCTTGTCCTTTTGCCATGATAGAAAGCTGAGCTCCTCTTTTAGATTTATCACGGGGCGTAATTAGCTCAAAGGTGCACCTCCCTTGATTTCTAGAGGATAAATCATCAATGATGAACTCTAAATAAGCCGTTAATAGATCGCGTTTTTCACCAATGGCATCCATCCCTGCCTCATTAAATATCTCCAATGAAGCTAAATGAACCGCCATCGAAAGAACTGGGGCATTACTGAGTTGCCAGCCCTCTGCACCTGGCATCGGTTCAAAACCAGAATCCATTTTAAATCTCTTCGATTTATCATATCCCCACCAACCAGCAAATCGAGGTAAGGTCGCATCGTTAGCATGCCGTTCGTGAACAAAAATTCCAGAAACACCACCCGGTGATGAATTTAAGTACTTGTAACCACACCATGCGGCAAAATCTACTCCCCAATCATGCAATTTGAGATTAACATTTCCTACGGCATGTGCTAGATCAAAACCTACTTTCGCTCCAACAGCATGTCCTGCGGAAGTGATTTTTTCCATATCAAATAATTGACCAGTATAATAATTCACGCCTCCAATCATTATTAAGGCTAGCTCTTCCCCTAATTCCTCTATTTTCTTAAGAATATCCTCTTCTCTAATTAATTGTTCGCCTGTCCTAGGTGAAATCTCAACAAGATGGTCTTTGGGTAACCCATGAAACGAAACTTGAGATTCAAGTGCATACTGATCGCTTGGAAATGCCTTCGCTTCACATAAAATTTTTGTTCTTTTTCCTTGCGGACGAAAAAAAGAAACCATTAACAAATGTAAATTGGTAGTAAGAGAATGCGTAACCACTACTTCAATAGGTTTCGCCCCCACAATTTTTGAAGTCATTTCAGTAAGTTGCTCATGATATGAATACCATGGTCTTCGTGCTAAAAAGTGGCCTTCTACCCCGAATGTTGCCCAATCCTCCATCTCTTCCTTAACATATTCCATAGCTTTCTTTGGTTGAAGTCCCAATGAATTTCCAGTAAAATAAAGAACGGGATTTTCTGTAAATGATGGAAAAATAAATTTTTGCCTGAATTCTTTCAAAACATCTTGTTGATCCATTATTCTGGCGAAATCGATGGAATTCTGAAACTTAAACATATCTTGATTGTTCGTAATTTTGTGTGACAAAGATAAGACAAATGAATAAAAATGAACCAATAAGTCGAGATGCGTCTGCAGCACTTTTTGACAAATCGAAAACCTATTTCCCCGGCGGAGTTAATTCTCCCGTTCGCGCCTTTAAATCAGTTGGAGGAATTCCGTTATTTATTCAAAAAGGAGATGGAGCTTATCTTTGGGATGAAGATGGGAATAAGTTTATTGATTTTTGTTGCAGTTGGGGGCCATTAATTCACGGTCATAATGATCAAGATGTTTTTGAGGCAATAGTTGACACATTGAAACATGGAGCAAGTTTCGGAGCGCCAACGAAACATGAAAACAATTTAGCAGAGTTCATTTTAGAAAGAATTCCTTTCATAGATAAAATAAGATTTGTTAGTTCAGGTACCGAAGCTGTAATGTCAGCCATTCGTTTGGCTAGAGGATATACAGGAAAATCCAAAATAATAAAATTTGATGGCTGCTATCATGGGCATGTAGATTCCTTAATGGTAAAAGCCGGCAGTGGACTGGTAACATTTGGAACATCCTCAAGTGCTGGTGTTCCGGAACAATTAGCAAATGAAACCATAGTTTTACCCTTGAATGATGGTGAAACACTAAAAAAATGTATTTCTGCATACAAAGACGAGCTTGCTTGTATCATTATTGAGCCTATTCCTGCCAATAACGGGTTAATTCTTCAAGACAAATCGTTTCTTCAAGAAGTTAGAGAAATTTGCACAAACAATGGAATTTTACTGATTTTCGATGAAGTGATTTCAGGCTTTCGTGTGGCATTTGGCGGGGCCGCTGAACTCTATAATATTGAGCCAGACATTGTTACTTACGGTAAGATTATTGGTGGTGGATTACCCGTTGGAGCATATGGGGCAAAAAAAGAAATTATGTCATTTGTTTCACCAGATGGTCCCGTTTATCAAGCAGGCACATTATCAGGTAATCCAGTAGCTATGGCAGCCGGATTAGCTCAACTAAAAAAATGCAGCGTTCCTAATTTTTATTCCTCTCAATCTTTGAAGACTAAAAATTTTATTTCAGACATAAACACCTTCTGTGCAGAGAAAAAATTAGCTGTAGAGTTAGTAGCCATTGGTTCAATTTTTTGGTTTTCTTTTAATGGAAAAAAACGAATTCTGCAAGCTTCAGAAATCGATACTGATATGTCTCACTTTAATAAACTACATACATTTTTATTGAACAATGGTATATATCTTGGACCAAGTGGCTACGAGGTAGGATTTATCTCTTCTGTTCACGACGATGATCTTTTGAAAGTTGCTTCAAGGATAATCAATATTGGGTTGAAAAATTGTATGTCATAAATTAAAAAAACTGAAATATTTTAATGCATACTGAAGAATTATTTCAGTAAATTTGTATAGAATTATGACTCCAACCTAGAGATAGGAATTTATTAACTTGAAAATATTTCTTTGATATGCAGCACAAAGGAGAAATTACAGAGAAAGCAGTTCGAGAAAGCGGAATGCCCTTAACTAAACTTACACAAAGATTAAAAAAAAGTAGAAGGTGGATATATAATGCCTTTGAAAACCCAAATCTTTCTATTGAATATGTTCTTGAAATTGGTAAAATCATACATCATGATTTTTCTGAAGATATTTTTGAACTAAAAAAATATAGGAACATGTCTTTAGCTCTTCACCTAGAGGACAACCATCGGAGTTCAGAAGATAACAATACAATCGAATTTTGGAAAAACAAATACTTGGAAATTCTAGAAAAGTACAATCTTTTACTCGAAAGAAATTCCAAATAGTTATTATCATTAGTTTTGTCTAATGATTGTTGTCACAGGAGGAACAGGTTTATTAGGTTCACACCTGCTGTATTTTTTAACAAAAAATGAGCAAGAATCTTCTATTCGAGCGAGTTTTCGCTCCGAAAAACGCAAAGACCAAGTAAAAAGTTTATTTTTCTTACTTGGTGGAGAATCAGCTTTAGCTTCATTTGAAAAAATTGAATGGTTCAAGGCTGAATTAACTAATCCTTTGGATGTCAAGTTACTTTTACAAAATTGCACAATGGTATACCACTGTGCTGCCCTTGTATCTTTTTTCTCTTCAGATTTTTCAAAATTGTTAAAACAGAATAAAGAAGTAACAGCCTTACTTGTAAATACTTGTCTTGAGAATCCAAGTATAAGGATGTGCTATGTTAGCTCCACTGCTGCCGTGGGCTCTTCAATTGATAATTTAACGGACGAAAATTCAAAATGGGAATTAACCAAAGGAACAAGCGCTTATTCCATTTCTAAACATCTAGCAGAAAAAGAGGTATGGAGGGGGATTGAAGAAGGGTTAAATGCCGTAATTATTAACCCCTGTGTAATTTTAGGCGCGGGAAATTGGGAGGACTCTTCTTTATCTATATTAAAAACAGGGGCGAAAGGAATTTCATTTTACACCCCAGGTGCAAACGCCATTGTAGATGCGCGAGATGTTGCACAATGCATGATTTTATTAATGAATTCTCAAATCAAAAACCAGCGATTTTTATGCACCGGTGAGAACATTCATTTTTTAGATTTGTTTACTCAAATAACGAAGCGAATGGGCACAAAATCTCCAAGGTATAAAGTTCATCACAATTTAGCGCTATGTGTTGCCTATTTGAACGAATGGTTGCAAATTTTTAGTGAAAATAAAAAAGGCTTAAGTCGGGACACTGTAAAGTCTTCGTTCAAGATTATTTCGTACAACTCACAAAAGCTAAAATCTTTAATCGATTATAAATTTTATTCACTTGAAGAAACTATTGATTTTTCTATTAAAAATAAGATATTGTGAACTTTTTTTTGAAGAAAGAAAACTTTCTCATTTTCCTTCTAATTTTATTTTATTCAATTGGAGCTATCGGTTCAATATTACATTCTTATAGTGAGTGGTTTCTCTCGCTTACCCCTTTAAATCTTTTGCTTACTTTTTCAATAATTTACTTAGGAAAAAAGACAAAAAGACTGAAATTTCTCATTTTTCTTTTTTTTGTATTTATTATTGGAATTTCTGTTGAACTTATTGGGGTTCACAGTGGAATACTTTTCGGTAATTACAAATATGGTGGAAATTTAGGTGTTAAATTTTTCGATGTACCACTGGTAATAGGATTAAATTGGGGAATTGTTTCTGTTGCGGCTTCCTCAGTTATGGCTAGAACAAATTATAATGTATATTTTAAAATTATAGGAGGTGCCACCATAATGACGGTTCTAGATTTGATTATTGAACCAATTTGTGCACATACTGATTTTTGGTACTGGGAAGACAATATGATTCCTTTCTATAATTTTGTTTGTTGGTTTATTACAGGAATTCTTATTCAATCTATTTTGTATAGTTTAAAACTAGAAGAAAAGAACAAAGTTTTTGAAGTGTTGTTAATAGTGATGGTAGTTTTTTTTATCGTACTTAACGTGCATTACTTATGATTGTTTTTGGAGTGATTATTTTACTATTAACTTTCTTCGGAATGGAATTCATGGCTTGGGCCACACATAAATTTGTAATGCATGGCCTAATGTGGTATTTTCACAAAGACCACCATCAAGAAGAGCCTGGTTTCTTTGAAAGAAATGATGTTTTCTTTTTGATTTACGCCATTCCGTCTTGGTTGTGTATCATGCTAGGCCTCATGAATGAAGTTTACACTGCTGTTTGGATAGGTTTTGGGATTGCGTTATATGGCTTTACTTATTTTATGATTCATGACGTTTACATCCACAGAAGATTTAAATGGTTGAGAGATATTGATCATCCTTATTTTTATGCCATTCGAAAAGCTCATAAAGTTCATCATAAGCACCTAGGAAAGCATCACGGTGAGTGTTTTGGCATGTTGATAGTTCCCCGAAAATACTACAAAGAGGCTATTCAAACGTACAAACGTAAATTCTCCAAATAATGAGCACCTATGCCTGGGTTATTTTAGCTTCATTTATTGGTCCGCTCCTTTTAAGCTTCGACAAGAAAGTAGCTTTTTATAAGCACTGGAAAAGCGTAAGTTTTGCTATTTTGATCGTCGCGTTTCCATTTCTTGTTTGGGACGAATTTTTTACCCAATGGGGCATTTGGGGATTCACGGATCATCATGTACTTGGTATTTATTTTGGAAGGTTACCGTTAGAGGAAGTATTGTTCTTTTTTGTTGTCCCTTATAATTGTGTGTTTATATACGAAGTATTACTTGCATATTTCAAAGGAATTTCATTTTCAAAATTTTCTAAAATATTCTTCGTAGTATTTACCTGTTTAGCGATTTTTAATTCGATAATTAATGTGAATGGTCTCTACACATTTTACGCTAGTATAATTGCGGCAGGGTTGAGTTTGTATGCCTTAACATCTCGTTCATATTGGCTTCAATATTTTTCATTAACATACTCGATCGCTTTAATACCATTTATTATTGTAAACGGTATTCTCACTGGTGCTGTAACTTCCTCACCCATTGTTTGGTATAATGAAAATGAAATAATTGGATTGAGAATAATAACGATTCCTTATGAAGATTTATTCTACAATTTTGATTTGATTTTTTTGGTTATTCTCATCCATCAATTCTTGAGATACAAACCGATTACCGGCCAATCCACCTAAAAATATCCAAAATACGGGAGCAACAGCAATCACACTAATGTTGAAAAACGCTTGAATTAAATATGCTGTCACTGCCAAATAAATTACCATGCACCAAGTTGATGCTAATATGCTTCTAATAGACGATTTAAAAGACATAAATATCAGTAGCAAATACGTGCACAAAGCCGGTATTCCACATGTCACAGCCATATGTAAATATTCATTATGCGCTTTATCTATTGTTGTTCTGGTTCTTCTGTAATATTCATTGTGTAGTTTTGGTTGTTCTTCTTTAATTGCAAATTTCAAATTTTCGGGCCCTACTCCAGATAAAGGATTTTGTTGGAGTACCTTATTTGTTATTGACCAAATCTTTAATCGTCCTGAGCCACCATATTCATTAGATAGATCCATTTCTTTGGCAATTGTCTTAGACTTCTGAATTACGGTATTCTGTTTTTGAGTGTTGAATAAAATCAAGCATACTATAATGTAACCTATAACCAAATAAAAAGGATACAAAAAGTTCTTTTTAATAATAAATTGATAAAATATTAAACCTGTGATTACGATTGCCCCGGCTACCCAGGCACTTCGTGTTTGACAAACCACCAAAGTGCTAAAAAACAACATAGCGAAATAAAAATAGACCCACTTCCTTTTCAAAACAAACAATGCAGAAGAGAGAACAACAAGCATTACAGCTAACGATCCAACAAAATTTGGGTTTCCTATAGTGCTAAATACTCTTGGAATAAAACCATAATTAATCACCAAAGGATCTTTTCCATAGTATTGAATTAATGCATAGAAAGAAAACGGAATAAGCCCCGAGAAAAATATTAAAATTCTTTTACTGTTAATAATGAGAAAGTTCTTCGCCGCAATCCAAAGAAGAACATAACAAAATAGTGATAAGAATCCTTCATATCTACCAAAACCATTATAAAATCCCAAAAATGCTAATTCTTGATTATAAGCGTTAAGCGAAGCAATGAATACCAATAATATCCAAAATATGGCTAATAAGCTTATTTTATCGCATTTTAACCGTCTATGCAAAATGATAAGCACAAGAATAAGTCCTGTAAAAAAAAGTAAAACGGGAAATTTAAAAGGACTAAAAAGGTTTTGAATGTCATAAAAGGAAATGGCCAATGGAATAATTATTATGAGGCTCCATAATAAATAATCAATCCATTTGGCTAAATCTGTTCTCATCTTCTTTTCAAAAAAAAAGGGAAGACCAAGTCTTCCCCTTTAATTAAAATCTTTATCTGATTACTCAGCAGAAGCATCAGCAGAAGCATCAACTGGCATTTGTTCAGAAGTTGCTTCAGAAGTTGCTTCAGAAGTTGCTTCAGAAGTTGCAGCAGCTTTCTCATCTTTCTTACCACCACATGCAGTCATTGTAAGAGCTGCAGAAGCGATCAATAACATAAATACTTTTTTCATTTTATAAAATTTTATAATTAAATCAACACAAAATTAATATGTTTTTCCAAAAGAACAACAACTCAACTATTATTTTTTATTTTTTTAACTAAATCTTCTGCTTCATTTGCGTTAAGTTTGAGTTTTTCGTTAGCAAAATTCATGTCATTTAATGAGTTAATAGGCACTAAATGAATATGTGCATGCGGAACTTCCAAACCAATAACTGAAATACCTATTTTCTTACATGGTATTTTTGCCTTTAATAGAGAAGCGACTTGTCTACTAAAATTAAATAATGCTTGGAATCTCTCGGTATCTAAGTCAAAAATATAATCAGTTTCTAATTTTGGAATAACCAAAGTATGTCCGAATTTAATTGGGTTTACATCTAAAAATGCCAAGTGATTTTCGTCCTCATGTATGATATAGGCAGGAATTTCTCGGTTGACAATTTTTGTAAAAATAGTCGACATTATCTCGATATTTCTAAAATCTCAAATTTCATATTGCCTCCAGGTGTTTGAATTTCAGCAACATCACCCTTTTTCTTTCCTAACAATCCTTTACCTATTGGAGAGTCAACGGATATTTTTTTCACTTTAATGTCAGCTTCATTTTCTGCAACAAGTGTATATTCCAGTTCCATTCCATTTAATTGATTTTTTATTCTAACCTTAGAAAGAATAAAAACTTTTGAATTGTCTATAAGTGTCTCGTCGATTAACCTAGCGTTGGCAATAATATTTTCCAATTTAGAAATCTTCATTTCTAAAATTCCTTGTGCTTCTTTCGCTGCATCATATTCTGCATTTTCCGATAAATCTCCTTTATCTCTGGCTTCAGCTATTTGCTCAGAAATTGAAGGTCGTTGAACCGTTTTTAGTTCATGTAATTCGTCTTTTAACTTCTGTAGACCTTCGACTGTATAATAATTAATTTGTGACATTGCATTAAACTTTATGAAATAGAAAAGAGCCCAAATGGACTCCTCTCTTTAACAAAAATAATAAATATTTATTTAAGACTAATGGTTGCTCCTACGGTATGAATTATACCGAAAACTCCGGCCATTCTAGCACAATACTCAATACCAAGTGCACTTTTACTTTTTCCTACTAAAGCATCTATTGAAAAACCAGCAGTTGGTCCTATAAATGCATTAGATCTATTTTCTATGTTTAAAATTCCAGTTTCATAACAATATCCTCCTCGCAAATTAAAAGCCATTTTATCATTTACAATGGAATAATCTAATCCTAATCTGAATTGATCCTTCATGAAAGAGTTAGCCGTAAATCCAAAAGCTACGTTTAGTTTATTTTGCTCGTTGAAAATCACATCATAAGACGCACCTATTCCTAATAAAGAAGGTAATTCAAATGTTGCTGATCGTTGTTCCAACGTTGCAATATTACCATTAGAAACATAGGTAATCTGATTTGCTAATCCATCTCCACGAAACTTCATAACAGGACCAACATTTTTCAATGTGATACCAAATTTTAATTGATCTTGTTCTCCAGTTACATAACGTATTCCTGCGTCTATTGCAATGCCTGATGCACGTAAATTAGAGATGCTCTCAGAAATCACTTTAAAATTAATCCCACCATAAATACTTGATGAAAATTCTTTCGCGTATCCAACGTTGAAAACATTAGCTCTAGGTGAGAAAAAACCAATATTTCCTTCTGGGTTGTTTACCGTTGTAATCGGTATATCACCAAAATTCAAAGATTGCACACTAACAGCAATTACATCTGAACTTGAAACACGCTGTGCAAAACCCGCAGAGTTTAAGCCTATTCCTGCGTTACCCATCCAATTAGAGTAATTAAATTTCAATTGCGTCTTTTCTGTAAATGCAAGTCCAGCAATGTTTGAGTAGGTTGCCTCTAATCCATTAATATTAGCGTAAGCTGCATCTGCAATAGCAGAACTCCTAGCCCACGGGTTCATTAATAAATGAGAAGCTCCTGCAGAACCGACCCTGTCTTCATTACCAGCTATAGCAAATGAACCCAAAATGGTAAATAATGTGAACGATACTATTTTCTTTTTCATAATTTCTTCTTTACTTTTCTTAAATCCCTTGTAAGTCAACCTGACGCATTCCGCCAAAGAATTTCAATACTTTCTCTCCAACATCGGGAATTTCCACATGAATCAAATAAACACCACCTGCAACTGGTATATTTTTCCAATTCGTCAAATCCCAATCCTGAGAAGTAACCTCGGAATCTTTGTTGAAGGTCTTCACCAACTTTCCA